>JAEYRD010000169.1 GCA_023435725.1 Pseudomonadota bacterium
AAACGCACGATCGACGACGCCTGCGACCACATCGGGCATCTCGTCAGAAGCATTATGTCAGCAGAATGCAGCAACTACTTCGCTAATGCCGGATACGTTTCAATCAAAAAATGAAACGCTCTAGTGCGATTTCGCGCGAAGTGGCGACCGGCTCGCGTAAAGAAAACACGTCAAAATAAGAACCTAGAGCCCCGCTCCGATTCGATCAGAGCGGAAATGACTCTAATCCTCGGGCTCCGCGTTCGGCGCGAGATCGGAGGAGCGGAAGGGCCTGGCCTTGTCCAGTTTCTGGTAGGCTTCCGAGGCGGTTCGCAGCAGTTTCTTTTCGCGCTTGCCGTTGAGGAAGCGAATGCCAGCTTCGGCACCCGCGCTGTTCAGAGATGCTGCCAGCGCTTGCCCTCGCGCGTCGTCGTTCAATTGTCCGAGGGACTTTTGCGCCTTGCGCAATTGCTTGAGGATGGACTTCTGCTTGGTCAACGATTTATCGGCGAACAGATCCTGAAGCGACTCGATCGAATAGGTCAGTCGCTTGTTGAGAATCCGCAGCTTGTGCCGCTTTTCGACGTCGAGCTTGCGAAGCTTCCGCGCCTTCTTGAGCAGTGTCGTTTCCCATTCGGTCAGCTGCGCCGTCGCATGGTCGGCAAGCGGGCGGCGGCGCAGCCTGACGGCCTCCTTGCCGCGGCGGGTCGACCAAGGGCCGCTCTCGATCCAGGCCGAGGTCTGCTCGACCAGGCGGCGATAACGCGCGGATTGCAGCGCCCGTGCCAGCAGGCGGTGGCTTTCGGCGCGCTTCTCGTCCCAGTCCTGGAGCTCGGCAATCACGGCGAGCTCGTCGCCGCTCTCCGCGACGACCCGCTCAATTGCCACGTCGAGGTCGCGAACCATGCCGAGCTGGCTATTCAGCCATTTCAGCTCGGCCCAGACATTCGGACGCAGCGCATCGTCGACCATCGGCGAGAAGAAGCGGATGGCGGCCCGCAGGTGCGTCAGTGCGATCCGGATCTGATGCAGCGCCTCCGGGTCGCCGCCGCATGTACCGTCATGCTGGGCGAGGACGGCATCGAGATGACGGCGGGCGATGATCCGGAACGCGGTATCGCAAGCCATGCCGGGGCTGAGGCGGCCGGGCAGGGTGTTGCGTCGCGTCGCCGGCTTGGCGTGCGCGGTCGTCGTCGAACTCGTGGTGGGTCGCGACATCCTTGCCCGCGCCAATCAGATTGCCTTATTTTCCCGCAGCGATCGCGTCGCGGCAGCGCTGGAGCGTCTGCTCTGGTGTCCCGGATGCATCGATGGTCGCCCAACCGAGGCGGCCGATATTATAATGCTCCTGCTGCGCGGCAACCTCTTGCGTGGCGTCGGATGCGTCCCCCTGGCGACTTCCGATCCGCGCCTGCCGCGTCGCGAGGTCAGCAACCAGGAATAGGCCGCTCAGCGGCACGTTGTGTTCACGCGCCAATGCGGCGACAGCGTCTCGCTCCTCCTCGCGGGCGAATACGCCGTCGATGATTGCCGAATGGCCTTGCGCCAGTACCCTCCGGGCGCGCTGGGCCAGTGTTTCGTAAACGCGAGCCGTGACCTCCGGTGTGTATGCGGATGGCGGCAGCCGGTGCGTGTCATTGACCCCGAACATCTGCTTGCGGACAAGGTCGCTGCGCAGGACGACGGCTCCCGGCTGCGGCGTGACGATCGGCGCGAGTGCGCGTGCCAAGACGGACTTTCCGGTACCTGATAGTCCGCCGATCGCAATCAGGCGCGGGGCAGGAGGATGGATCAACGTCCGCGCGAGGTTGAGATAGCGCCTGGCGTCGTCAAGAATGCCGGGATCATGGGAATGCGCCGGCTTCAGCCGTGCCAGCGCTACCTGGGCGCGGATCCCCGCTCGGATGGACATGAATAGCGGTAGGGCGGAGAGCCCGTCGAGGTTCTCGGGCGGCGTCGCAGCAAGATATCGATTCAGGACGGTGTTGGCCGCGAGGGATTGATCGTGGCGCAACAGGTCCATCAGTGTGAATGCGAGATCGTAGAGCACATCGACAGTGGCCATCTGCGCGTCGAACTCGATGGCGTCAAACAGGACCGGCTGTTCGTCGATCGACACGATGTTCGCAAGATGCAGGTCACCGTGGCAGCGGCGCACGAAGCCCTGACGGCAGCGCTCCTCGAGCAACGGACGGATGTGCAAGAATGCCTCATGCGAAGCTTTGCCGAGTTGCTCGATCTCTTCAGCTGCAAAATGGCGGCCTTTCCGCAAGCCGTTGCTGTTTCCGTCGATCAGTCCGGGGATGGAGGCAACCCATGCCTTGCCGTCGGCACGGGGCGCCGCCGCGTGCGAGGCCACGATCGCGTCGGCGGCAGCCGAGACAAGGTTCGCATCCAGCGAGCCGGCCTTGGCCAGATGGTCCAGAGTCCGCCGTTCGTCGAAGCGAGACATGTCGACCGCATACTCGACCGGCCGGCCGTGACCGTTGACCTGCAGCGATCCGTCCGGCTCTTCCGTGATCGCCACGACACCGTGATAGATCTGTGGCGCCAGCGGCCGGTTGACCCGGATCTCCTCCTCGCAGGCCGCCTTGCGCCTCTCGAGCGTCGAATAGTCGAGGAACGGAAACCTGACGGCCCGCTTGAGCTTCAACGCGCGAGGCCCGTCGAGAAACACCGAGGCCGCGTGGGTGTCGATCCGTTTTACGTCGGGACGCGCGCTTAGCGCTTGGAACACCCGTTCCTGGGCTGCAGAATCGTCCGTCATCTTTGCGGGCATTTCCAGATGCATCGGCAAGCGCTCGGGAGGTAGGCTAACTCTTAGAGCGGGGTCGCAGCCAGTTCTTGACTTCCGTCAAGGCGTGCCGTCGGCTGCATGAGTGGTATTCCCGCCTTGAGGAGAATCAAGGGGCCCGGTGAAAGCGGGCCTATCATGATCGGTAAGGAGAACTCCGATGCCCATAAAGGATGTCTTTCTGCCGCTTGTCGGCCAGCCGCGCGGGTCGGCCCTCGCTGCGATCGAGAAATGCGTGGCCGTGGCCGCGGGCCTCGGCGCCAGAATCACGGCGTTCGCACTGGAAGACGACGTTTTCGTGCGCCCGACAGTGGTGTCTCCGGCTGATCCGCAATCCGCCGAAGCGGCGGGCGCGCACGAGGCGGGCGACATGCAGCAACTCCTGAATGCCTTTGTCAATGCAGCCTCCCGCACCGGCGCTCGCGCCCAAAGCCGCTCCGGCAAGGTGCCAGCCGACCAGATTGCATCGACCCTGGCCGAGCATGCGCGTTTCAGCGATCTTACGCTGGTCGCTGTCAAGTCGCATGACAGTCGAACGGAGCACATCATCGAAGCTTTCCTGTTCGAATCCGGCAGGCCGCTCCTGCTCTGCCCGGATCAGAATGTGGACGAGTTACGACCGGAATTCGACAACGTCATGATCGCGTGGGATCACTCCGCACGTGCGGCGCGGGCGGTCGGAGATGCGCTGCCGTTCCTACAGGCGGCCGCCTCTGTTCGGGTGGTGACCGTGGCGGACAACGACACCGATGCGATCGTGCAATCCGGAACTGCCCTCGTCGACCATCTGAGGGAACACGGGGTCAATGCCTCGTTCGAAACGGCGAAGGGGGGCGGCAGCTCGATCGGCAAGGTGCTCGGAAGCTGGGCGAACTCCCATGCCATCGATGCGATCGTGATGGGAGCCTACCGCCATTCGCGCCTGAACGAGACCGTTTGGGGTGGTGTGACAAAGACCGTCATTGGCCAGCCACCGTGCTGGGTTATGATCTCGCACTAGCCGGCTTCCCGGCCTGGTCTTAACCTTCGGAACCCCCGCCGACGGGGCGCATTTGTTGTCATGTCCACCTATCGCCTGAAGAACCTGCTGTCGCCGCGCTCAGTCGCGCTCGTCGGGGCGAGCGCCCGTCCGGTCTCCGTAGGGCGCGCCGTTCTGGAGAACATTCGCAAGGCCGAATTCAAGGGGCAATTCGGCCTAGTCAATCCGCGTCACGCCGAGGTCGGCGGCATTGCGGCGGTGAAGAGCCTGGACAGGCTGGAGTTTGTGCCCGAGCTGGTAATCATCACGGCACCGGCTCGGGAGGTTCCCGCCATCATCGACCAGGCCGGTCGACGCGGCTCGGCGGGTGCGCTGATCGTCTCAGCCGGGCTGGGGCACGGACCGGGATCCCTGCAAGAGGCCGCAATCGCTGCGGCCCGCAAATATGGTATGCGGCTGATCGGGCCGAACTGCCTCGGCATCATGATGCCCGGCGTGAGCCTCAATGCCAGCTTTGCCGCGCACATGCCGGGAGCAGGAAATCTCGCGCTGATTTCGCAATCGGGTGCGATCGCCGCCGGCATGGTGGATTGGGCCGCGCAGCGCGGCGTCGGCTTCTCCGGCATCGTCTCGATCGGCGATCAGATCGACGTCGATATTGCTGATCTGCTTGACTATTTCGCGATGGATCACAAGACCCGCGCGATTCTGCTCTATGTCGAGGCCATCAAGGACGCGCGCAAGTTCATGTCGGCGGCGCGCGCCGCGGCACGCGTGAAGCCGGTCGTCGTGGTGAAGTCCGGCCGTATGGCGCAGGGGGCGAAGGCCGCTGCCACCCATACCGGCGCGCTGGCCGGCGCCGACGCCGTCTATGACGCCGCGTTCCGCCGCGCGGGTGTCCTGCGCGTCTCCGATCTGCGCGAGCTGTTCGACTGCGCCGAGACGCTTGGCCGTGTCGAATCTCCGACTGGAAAACGCCTCGCCATCCTGACGAATGGCGGTGGCATCGGCGTCCTCGCCATCGATCGATTGGTCGATCTTGGCGGAATTCCGGCGTCCATCTCGGCGGACGCTCGCAAGAAACTCGATGACGTGTTGCCGCCGACCTGGTCCGGCGCAAATCCCGTCGACATCGTGGGCGATGCCGATGCAACGCGCTACGCGGCGGCGCTGGAGGTGCTGCTCGGCGATTCCGATAATGACGCCGTCCTCGTCCTCAATGTGCAGACAGCGATCGCTTCGGCAGCCGACATCGCGGCGACCGTGACGGAGCTCGTCGGAAAATACCGCGAGCAGCATCGTCAATGGGCAAAGCCCGTGCTGGCCGCCTGGGTCGGAGCCGACCACAACATCATTCAGGCGCTTTCCGACGCCGGCATTCCGAACTATCCGACCGAAGATGACGCCGTGCGCGGCTTCATGCATCTCGTGAGGCATCGCGAAGTGGTGGAGGAGCTGAGTCAGGTCCCGCCGGAGATGCCCGATAAGTTCGTGCCAGACGCCCGGGCGGCGAGGAAGATCGTCACCACAGCGATCGCCGACTGCCGCAAATGGCTCGAGCCTGTCGAGATCAAGCATCTGCTCGAGGCCTACGACATCGCGATGGTTCCGACCTATGCCGCGACCGACGTCGAGCAGGCGGTGGCCTACGCCAACGAGATGTTTGCGAATGGCGGCACAGTCGTGCTTAAGATCATGTCGCGCGACATCGTCCACAAGTCTGATGTTGGCGGCGTCGTCCTCAATCTGACGACGCCAGACGCCGTACGCGCGGCTGCCACCGACATTCTCGCCCGGGCGAGGAAGCTGCGTCCCGAAGCCCGCATTGAGGGCGTCATCGTGCAAGCGATGGTCGTCAAGGCGAAGGCGCGCGAGCTGATCCTCGGTCTTGCTGACGATCCCACCTTCGGCACCGTCGTCGTCTTCGGCCGGGGCGGGACCGCAGTGGAGATCATCAACGACAAGGCACTTGCGCTGCCGCCGCTCGATCTGCAGCTCGCCCGCGACCTGATCGACCGCACGCGCGTGTCGCGGCTGCTTCGCGCCTATCGGGACGTGCCGGCCGTGAAGCCGGATGCCGTCGCGCTGGTGTTGGTCAAGCTCGCGCAGATGGCGGCCGACATCCCAGAGATCCGTGAATTCGACATCAACCCGTTGCTCGCGGACGAAACCGGCGTGACGGCAGTCGATGCCCGCGTCGCGGTGGGACCGCCGGAGCGGAAATTCGCAGGCTCCGGCCCCGCCAATTTCGCCGTTCGCGCCTATCCGTCGCAATGGGAACGCCGGTTGGCGCTGAAGGACGATTGGCGCATCTTCGTGCGGCCTCTGCGCCCCGAGGACGAGCCGACCATCCATGAATTCCTGCGTCACGTCACGCCGCAAGACCTCCGCCTGCGCTTCTTTGCGCCGATGAAGGAGTTCACCCACGAGTTCATCGCGCGCCTGACCCAGCTCGACTATGCGCGCGCGATGGCTTTCATCGCATTCGACGAGGCCACCAACGAGATGGTCGGCGTGGTCCGGCTCCATTCGGACTCGATCTACGAGAACGGCGAATACGCGATCCTGCTGCGGTCCGATCTCAAGGGCAGGGGCCTGGGATGGACCCTGATGCAGTTGATCATCGATTACGCAAAGTCGGAAGGGTTGAAGGTCGTATCGGGCGACGTGCTCAAGGAGAATACCGTGATGCTCGACATGTGCCGGCAGCTCGGTTTCGAGGTGAAGCCGGATCCGACCGAGCCGGACATCTGTGACGTCCGGCTGAAGCTCTGAGCGCGGGGTTAGGAGCGCGCGTCGGCCGAGGTTGCAGCGGCGGATTCCTTGGCCGACTTCCGCAGGCTCTTGATGATGATGGCGATCAGCGGCAGCAACACCGGCACGACGGTGCTCAACGGATGATGCACTGCACCGGACACCTGGGCCTGGAACGCCCGCGCCTCAATCTGCAGGGCCTCGATGGATGTGCCGTGAATTTCATTGGCGAGCTCGAGGTCGCGGCCGGACGGGGGACGGCCAGCAATGACGAAGAGAATTCCCGCGATGGAAAAATTGACGGCGCCAAGGATGGCGGCTGCGGCAATTGCGCTCCAGATCTGCACGAGTGCGAAATAGGCCGAAAGCTCCAGCATCAGGAGCCCGAATGCAGCGATCAGCATCGCGAAGGCGCGAAGGCCTAGCCCGATGAGCAGATTGCGCAGCCTGATGTCCGCGATGATCCTGTCCGTGCGCCACAGCGCGCGCAGATGTTTGACGACATTTTCAGTATTCACCTAGTGTCTCCTTAGCATGAAGCCGACGACCACGCCGAGCGCGAAGGCGGACGCAAGCGATGCAACGGGGCGCTCCGTGATGAGGCCCTGAAGCTGCTCCCGCTCGTCGCTGACGGTCTCGCCGAGCTCGGCAAGCGCTGCCCTGATCTGATCGGCCAGAGCCTCGGCACGATCTTTCGAATTGTCGAACATCTCCTCGCCGGCGGTGCTCAGCAGACGTGTGACGTCGACCTTCAGCGCCCGCAGTTCTTCGCTCATCCTGTCGCTATCGAACATGGATTTGTTGTCTCCATTGAATCGAAATGAATCTAAGACCTGGGGGAGCGGTCACGCTTGACTTGCGTCAAGGGGCGGTGCGTGCTCCTGGTCTTGAGACAGGTCAAACCAATCGCCACATGCCGGCCTAGACATACCGGCTAAATACGGGCCAATTGTCCCGAAGAGGTGGAAGTGTGAACTCCGAACCGCTGTTGCTGGCGACGCCGTCGGGCGATGCGCTGAACTTGCGCCCGGAAGGGCCGTGGACCGCAGCGAATGTGGCGACCCTCGAGACGCTGTCCCGATCGGTCGGGGCGGATGTCGATCGATCCAGGGCCGTGACGCTGGATATGTCAGGCGTCAGTGCGCTCGACACGCTCGGCGCCTGGGTCCTGGAAAAGCTGTCGCGCAGGGCCGCATCCTCCGGCAGATCGGCCGAACTCGTCGGTGTCGCCGATCATTTCAGCGGGCTGATGGACGAGGTGCGTCAGGTCAATCGCCATACGCCGGCGCCGGCGGCCGCGCCGAACCCGATTCTGCTCTGGCTGAACGATCTCGGCAAGTCCACGATCGGCGCGCGGGAAGACATCGCGGTCTTTCTTCAAATGCTCGGCGCACTGTTCACTGCCGTGATCGGCGTGATGCGCCGGCCACGATCGCTGCGACTGACGTCGCTGGTCTACCAGCTCTACCGCATCGGATGGCAGGCGATTCCCATCGTCGTGCTGATCACCTTCCTGATCGGGGCGATCATCGCTCAGCAGGGCTTCTTCCATTTCCGCAGGTTCGGTGCCGAGTCCTACACCGTCGACATGGTCGGCATCCTGGTGCTGCGTGAGCTCGGGGTGCTGATCGTCGCCATCATGGTCGCCGGCCGTTCGGGAAGCGCCTACACGGCTGAGCTTGGGTCGATGAAGATGCGCGAGGAGATCGACGCGCTCTCGACTATGGGGCTCGATCCCGTCCATGTCCTGATCCTGCCGCGCGTTGCGGCCCTTGTCATTGCGCTGCCGATCCTCGCCTTCATCGGATCGATTGCCGCACTCTATGGCGGAGGCCTGGTCGCGCAATTCTACGGTGATATGGGACCGGCGATCTACATTGCACGGCTGCGTGAGGCCATTTCAGTCACCCATTTCGAGGTCGGCATCCTGAAGGCGCCGTTCATGGCGCTGGTGATCGGGATCGTCGCCTGCAGCGAGGGACTGCGCGTGAAGGGCAGCGCCGAGTCGCTCGGCCGGCAGACGACGACGTCGGTGGTCAAGTCGATCTTCCTGGTGATCGTGCTCGACGGTCTGTTCGCGATCTTCTTCGCCTCGATCGGAATGTGACGATGGACGGAACGCAGGAAGAGTTCGCGATCCGCGTCCGCGACCTCGTGGTCGGCTTCGGCCGCCAGACCGTGCTCGACCACTTGTCGCTGGATGTCCGCCGGGGCGAGATCCTCGGGCTGGTGGGTGCGTCCGGTGGCGGCAAGTCGGTGCTGATGCGAACCATCATCGGTCTCATCCCGCGCCAGGGCGGGACTATCGAAGTCATGGGACAGCCAATCGGCGGCCGCACGCAAGATGCGGCCACGACGTGGGGCATCCTGTTCCAGCAGGGTGCGCTGTTCTCCTCGCTGACGGTTCGGCAGAACGTCCAGTTTCCGCTGCGCGAAAATCTCGTCCTGTCGCAGGAATTGATGGACGAGATCGCGATTGCCAAGCTCGAAATGGTCGGGCTGCGGGCGCAGGATGCGGACAAATATCCGGCGGAGCTGTCGGGGGGCATGACCAAGCGCGTGGCGCTGGCGCGTGCCCTTGCGCTCGATCCACCGATTCTGTTCCTGGACGAGCCGACCTCCGGCCTCGATCCGATCGCCGCCGGTGATTTTGATGCGCTGATCAGGACGCTCCAGAAGACCTTGGGACTGACCGTGTTCATGGTCACCCACGACCTTGCGAGCCTCACCACGGTCTGCGACCGCGTCGCCGCGCTCGCGGACGGCAAGATCGTGGCTATCGGCCCGATGCGCGAGCTGCTGCTATCCGAGCATCCCTGGGTGCGCGCCTATTTCCACGGCAAGCGCTCGCAGATGCTGCAACACCAGATGAGATGAGACATGGAAACCCGCGCTCCCTATGTGCTGATCGGCGCCTTCGTGCTGGCCGCGATTGTCGCGGTGTTCGGCTTCGTCTATTGGCTGAACAATACCGGCGGCATTGGGCCGCGCACGAACTACCACGTGCAATTCCAGGGACCGGTGCCGGGCCTGCTGGTCGGCGCCGGCGTGCTGTTCAACGGCATCCGCGTCGGTGAGGTGACGCAGCTTGGCCTTGCGCCGGATAATCCGCGTTTCGTCAATGCGACGATCTCGGTTGCCGCGACGACGCCGGTGCGCGCCGACACCAAGGTCGGGCTCGATTTCCAGGGGCTGACCGGCGTGCCGGTGGTGGCGCTGGAGGGCGGCATTATCGCCGCCAAATCCGGCGAGATCCCGACCTTGATCGCAGAGGCCGGCGCCGGCCAGAGCATGACGCAAGCGGCGCGCGACGCGCTGCGGCGGGTCGACACCGTGCTGGAGGACAATTCCGGGCCGCTGAAGGACACAATCGCCAATTTCAAGACGTTCTCCGACGGGCTCGCGCGCAACACCGGCAAGCTCGACGGCATCCTGGCGGGCCTCGAGAAGATGACCGGCGGCGGCGCGCCCGCGCAGAAGATCACCTACGACCTGCGCACGCCGCAGAACCTGGGGCCGGCCGGCAAGACGCTCACGGCGTCACTGGCCATTCCCGAGCCGACCGCGGTCGCGATGCTCCAGACGCAGCGAATGCTGTTCTCCCCGGTTGGGGACAATCCGGGCTTTGCCGACTTCCTCTGGGCCGACAGCATCCCCAAACTGGTGCAGGCGCGGTTGATCGACAGTTTCGAGAACTACGACATCGCCCACGCGCCGTTGCGCACGACCGATCTCGGGCAGGCGGATTATCAGCTCCTGATCGACATCAGACGCTTCCGGATTGCCACGGAAGGCGAGACCAGGGTCGAGATTGGTCTATCGGCGCGGATCGTCGACAAGACCGGCAAGGTGATTGCCTCGCGCCTCGTCGAGACCAGCGAGAAGCTCGACAAGGTCGAGCCGGCCGCCGCAGTCGCAGCGTTCGACGCAGCCTTTGCCCGCGTCGTGAAGGAGCTGATCGGCTGGACCGTGCAGGCGGTGTGACGCCGGCTATTCCAGCGTCTTCAAGTAGGACAGCAGATCGTGGATCTGGTCCGGATTGAGCTCGAAGGCTGGCATGTCGGCGTGGCCGGTGTAGATGCCTTCGGCCAGCGCCTCGCCGAGGGTCTCGATCGGATAACGCTGGTGCAGGGTGCGCAGGGGCGGCGCGATCTCGAGCGGGCTCACCGAGGTGCGATCAATTGCGTGGCAGCGTGCGCAATTGGCCCGCGCAAAGGTCTTGCCCCGCTGGGCAGCGGTCGGTCCGGCCAGCGCAGGGGTGGCCAGAAGCAGCGCAATCAGGCCTTGGCGGAGCGCGCTTTGCAGCATCGAACGTGACCCCATTGAACGTCGGAAGCAGAATAAGGCGGGGATACCCGCCAAATTTGATTTGAGTCAATTGGCTTTAGCGCAATGCAGTAAAATGCAGTTGACGCGGTGGACTCGGCCTGATGCGGAGGCAGCCGGCGTTTGGAGCGGTGGATGAAGCCTTCCGTGGTGACAATTGAGCCGAGCGGGCATTTCTGCAGTGATTGCGCGGTCCGCGACTTCGCGGTGTGTTCGTCGCTGGACCCGGCCGAGCTCAGGGAATTCGAGCATCTGGGGCGTCGGGTCCATTTTGGCACGGGCGAGACCGTCTTCTCCGAGGAGGATATTACGACCTCGTTCTACAATCTCCTTGAAGGCGTCATGCGGCTCTACAAGCTGCTGCCCGACGGTCGGCGGCAGATCGTGGGATTTGCCCTGCCGGGCGATTTCCTGGGGATGAATCTCTCCGGCCGTCACAATTTCTCGGCTGATGCGATCGGTGCGGTGACCGTGTGCCAGTTCGCAAAGGCGTCCTTCGGCCGTTTCATTGAGGACCGGCCGCATCTGCTCCGACGGATCAACGAGCTGGCGATTCGCGAGTTGAGCCAGGCGCGCGACCACATGGTCCTGCTCGGCCGCCGCTCGGCGGACGAGAAGATCGCGACCTTTCTGCTCGGCTGGCGCGAACGGCTGTTCGCGCTCAAGGGGCTGCCCGACACGGTGCCGCTTCCGATGAGCCGCCAGGACATTGCTGACTATCTCGGCCTGACCATCGAAACCGTCAGCCGCACCTTCACCAAGCTGGAGCGCCACGGCGCGATCGAGATCATTCACGGCGGCATCAGCCTGCTCGACCCCGCGCGCGTCGAGGCCCTGGCTGCTGCTTGACGCCTCGCGCGTCACTCCGCAATTTTTGATCCCGATCAATGACACCGCCCGCGTGCCGCCGATGATGCCCAAAACAATCGGGGAGGGGGTGTCATGCCCACTGACGCGTTGCTGGTGACCATTGTCGTCGTAGCGGTCTTTGTCGCTTTTGCTGGAGCTTTGGCTTGGGCGGACCGGCAAACCAGCGCAGGCCGGCTCGACCGGGATTCCAAGCGCTGAAGCTCCTGAGATCGCGGCCCATCTGACGCGTTGATCGTCGACCGGCTCTTGGCCGTTCGGTAGCGCTTCAACGCAATCGCGGCTTGCTCCGTCTGCAACTCTGAAGTGGCTACAATGTATCGGTGCATCCTTCGGATGCGGAATCGAGCCTGTCCGCGGCATTTTCGTAGTGTTTGCCCAAACCCGTGGGCCTGCTTTCCGGTTGAAAAGCCTGCTAACCTTGACTACGCAGGAACTCCAGTGCCTCGCAGTCTTAGGAGCCCCGTGGCGTGCCTCAGGACAAGACCGGCGATCCCCGACAGTCGGCGGGCAACAAACTATCGGTCCTGCGCAAGCACCCGATCTTCGCGGATCTGGAGCCGGAGGCGCTCGATCAGCTCTGCCGTTACGCCAAACACACCACGGTAAAGCGCGGCGCGACGATCGCAGCGAAGGGCGATCCCGGCAACAACCTGTTCGCGGTGATCACGGGGACAGTGAAAATTTCCTCTTCATCGCCCGATGGCCGCAATGCCATTCTCAATCTCATCGGTCCCGGAGAAATCTTTGGCGAGATCGCGGTTCTCGACGGTGCGCCTCGTTCGGCCGATGCGACCGCCAACACCAATTGCGAGCTCTACATCATCGATCGCCGGGACTTCCTGCCGTTCGTGAAGAGCCAGCCGGCGCTGGCGATGAAATTCATCGAGCTGCTTTGCGCGCGCCTGCGCTGGACCAGCCAGCAGGTCGAGCAGGTGATCCTGCAGAACCTTCCGGGCCGGCTTGCGAGCGCGCTGCTCGGTCTCACCGAGGAGCGCAAGCTCGATTCCGGCAGCGGCATGCTCGCCATCACGCAGCAGGAGATTAGCGAGATGGTGGGAATGACGCGCGAGAGCATCAACAAGCAATTGCGCGCCTGGGCCGGACGCAGCTGGGTCCGCCTCGAGCATGGCGCGATCGTCGTGCTGGATACAGACGCGCTGCGCGAACTCGCCGAGAGCGGTCTCGACGGCGAGTGAGGTTTCACACCTCATTGTCGATGATGGCGACCGCGCGGGTCCAACCCGCGGAGGCGCGTTCGATCTTCACCGGAAAGCACGAGACCGCAAATCCGGTCGAGGGCAGCTTGTCGAGATTGTGCAGCTTCTCGAGGTGGCAATAGCCGATGTGCCGTCCCGCCTTGTGGCCTTCCCAGATCAGTCCGGCATTTTTGGTTTCAGCATATTTCTTTGCGGTGTAGACGAACGGCGCATCCCAGCTCCAGCCGTCGGTGCCGGTCAGTCGCACGCCGCGTTCGAGCAGGTACATCGTGGCCTCGTAGCCCATGCCGCAGCCTGAGTTGACGTAGTCGGCCTGGCCGAATTTGGCGCCGGCGCTGGTGTTGACGACCACGATCTCCAGCGCCGACAGCGTATGCCCGATGCGTTTCAACTCCTTCTCGACGTCGTCGGCGGTGGCCACGTAGCCGTCAGGCAGATGCCGGAAATCGAGTTTCACGCCGGGCTGAAAACACCATTCCAGTGGTACCTCGTCGATGGTCCATGACCGCTCGCCGCGATTCATGGTCGGATGGAAATGCCAAGGCGCGTCGAGATGCGTGCCGTTGTGGGTCGACAGCGAGACCTGTTCGACGGCCCAGCCCTGGCCATCCGGCAAGTCCTGCGCCTTGAGCCCGTCGAAGAATTGCAGCATGCGCGGCAGGCCTTGCTGATGATCGATGTACTGGATCGTCGGGTGGTTGCCCGGCGGATCGGCCGTCACGTCGTTGCGCAACGGCACGGAGATGTCGATCAGCTTCCGCGGCATGGGCGTTCCCTCGATGAGATCCGATGTTTCGGACATCTTGAGGGGCCTCCATTGGAGGCGTCAAGTGACGCGCTGGCGACGCCCGGCCAGCCCGCGGGGGTGAGTAGCGGCAAATCGATCAATGCAACTCCTGCATTGATCGATGCCGGAATTGGCTTGGACTCAGAATGCCGCCCGCCCTAGGGACGAGATTGGTGACATCGCGCCGATGCAGCGCGTTCGCACAAGGATCGGGCGACCGCCTCGTCCGAACCTCCAAGCCGCAGCCAATAGCGGTCGAGCATGAAACGAGAGGAGCGCCCATGGATACGCCGAGCATCGTCGCCTCACATCCGGCATTGGCCGACGGAGGGCCGGCACTTGCCGCCCGGGCACGGCATCGACCTGTGCTCTGTCATCAAACAGCCAAATCCGCTCGACTCCCTTGTGCAATCCTACCAAGGTGGCGCGGTTGTAGCGCTTGACTTCACACCTGAAGTGGAGCGACCCAAGGCTGCCGGCAGTACCTGCCCAACGACAACATAATGAACTCAGGAGGAAAGCCCAGATGAAGACACTAACCAGTATCATCGCAGCCGCTGTGCTGGCGTTCTCAGCGCCCCTGGCGACCGCACGCGACTTCCGCTCCGCCGACATCCATCCCGCCGATTATCCGACTGTCGAGGCCGTCAAGTTCATGGGCAAGCAGCTCGCGGCGGCGAGCGGCGGCAAGCTTGGCGTGAAGGTGTTTCCCAATGGAGCCCTGGGCTCCGAGAAGGACACCATCGAGCAACTCAAGATCGGCGCACTCGACATGATGCGGATCAACGCATCGCCGTTGAACAACTTCGTGCCCGAGACCATCGCGTTGTGTCTGCCCTTCGTGTTCCGGGACACGCAGCACATGCGCACGGTCCTCGATGGGCCGATTGGGGATGAGATCCTGGCAGCGATGGAGCCCGCAGGATTGATCGGTCTTGCCTATTACGACAGCGGCGCCCGGTCCATTTACACCGTCAAGGCGCCGATCAAGTCGCTGGCAGATCTCAAGGGCCTGAAGATTCGCGTCCAGCAATCCGACCTGTGGGTTGGTATGATCGAGAGCCTTGGAGCCAACCCGACTCCGATGCCGTACGGCGAGGTCTACACTGCGCTCAAGACCGGTCTGGTGGACGCTGCCGAGAACAACTGGCCCTCCTACGAGTCGTCGCGCCATTTCGAGGCGGCCAAGTTCTACAACGTCACCGAGCACTCTCTGGCGCCCGAAGTTCTCGTGATGTCCAAGAAGGTCTGGGACACGCTGAGCAAGGAGGATCAGGCGATGATCCGCAAGGCGGCCAAGGAATCCGCGCCCGTCATGCGCAAGCTCTGGGACGAGCGCGAGCAGGCTTCCCGCAAGACCGTCGAGGCGGCCGGCGTTCAAGTGATTACGATCGCCAACAAGCAGGAATTCGTCGATGCGATGAAGCCGGTCTACACGAAGTTCGCCGGTGACGAAAAGCTGCAGAGCCTCGTCAAGCGCATCCAGGACACGAAGTAAAACGCAGCGGCGTCGGGTCCGGCGTCGCCGACCGGCGACACCGGGCCCTCGCAGGGAGACCCGGATGTCAGACCCACACGTCGCAAATCACGAGCCGGACGCCGAAGCCGCACGCACGTCGACCGGCTTGCTGTCGCGGATCAATGCCGTCGTCGCTCGCTGGGGCATGTATCTGTCCGTGAGCGGCCTGCTCGTCATCGTCACCATCGTGTTCTACCAGGTGTTCGGACGTTACGTGCTCAATTCCAGCCCGACCTGGACTGAGAACCTCGCGCTGGTTCTGATCCTGTATGTCACGCTGATCGGCGCCGCCGTCGGCGTGCGCGATGCCGGACACATCGGCATGGACAGTCTGCTGGTGATGCTTCCGGATCGCGTGCGAGAGAAGATCGAACTCGTGATCCACGTCCTGGTGGCCGTGTTCGGCATTGCGATGGTCTACAACGGCTGGATACTCGGCGCTTCGGTCGGAACCGTGAAGATCCCCAATCTCGGCCTGCCTGAGGTTGTCCGCTACGTACCGCTGATCGCCTCCGGCGTCTTGATCGTCTCCTTCTCCATCGAGCACATCATTGCTCTGCTGCGCGGCGAAGAGGTCGTCCCGTCATGGAATTGATCATTCTCGGCGCCTCCTTCTTCGGCTTCCTGATCCTCGGCGTACCGGTCGCCTTCGCGATCGGCCTCTCGGCGATTTGCACCATCCTCTACGAAGGCCTGCCGGTCGCCGTCATCTTCCAGCAGATGATGTCGGGGATGAACATCTTCTCCTTTCTCGCCATTCCGTTCTTCGTCTTCAGCGGCGAGCTGATGCTGCATGGCGGCGTCGCCGACAAGATCGTGCAGCTGGCCAAGAACCTCGTCGGACACATCCGCGGCGGGCTCGGCATGTCGAACGTGGTCGCTTGCACGCTGTTCGGCGGCGTCTCCGGCTCGCCCGTGGCCGATGTGTCGGCGATGGGAGCGGTGATGATCCCGATGATGAAAAAGGAGGGTTTCGACACCGACTACGCCGTCAACGTCACCACCCACGCCTCGCTGGTCGGAGCGCTGATGCCGACCAGTCATAATATGATCATCTATGCACTTGCAGCCGGCGGCAAGGTGTCGATCGGCGCGTTGATCGCCGCCGGCATCTTGCCGGCGCTCGTGCTGATGGCGTGCATGCTGGTTGCCGCTTACGCGGTCGCGGTGAAGCGGGGCTATCCGGCCGGCAAATTTCCGGGCTGGGCCGAGGTGTTCCGCTCGTTCGCGGCCGCGCTGCCCGGCCTTCTGATCGTCGGCATCATCCTGGCGGGCATCCTGTCCGGTGTCTTCACTGCAACTGAATCTGCAGCCGTCGCGGTCACCTACACGATCCTGCTGACGTTCTTCATCTACCGTACCATGACCTTGACGAACTTCCTGCGGGCCGCTGCGAAGGCCGTGAAGACGACGGGCGTGGTGCTGCTGCTGATCGGTGTCTCCACCATGTTCCAGTATCTGATGGGACTCTACGAGGTGGCCGACCTCGCCGGCGACATGATGAGCAAGGTGTCCACGCAACCCTGGGCCATCTTCCTGCTCATCAACGTCATCCTGTTTGTGCTCGGCACGTTCATGGACATGGCTGCGACCATCCTGATCTGCACCCCGATCTTCCTGCCGATCGCGATGAAGGCGGGCATGGATCCGGTGCAGTTCGGCATGCTGATGCTGATCAACTGCGCGCTCGGGTTGAACACCCCGCCGGTCGGAACCACGCAATTCGTGGGCTGCGCCATCGGCGGAATCTCGGTGGGCGCGGTGATGCGCACCATCCTGCCGTTCTACGCCGCCCTGATTGCAGCTCTGATGTTCGTGACCTACATCCCCGCGTTCTCGCTGTGGCTGCCCCGCCTGCTGATGGGTTACAAGGGATAGCAGCAACACAGGGAGAATCCGTCCGTGACCGACTATCGCAAGCTCTTCGACCTCACCGGCAAGACGGCCGTGGTGCTCGGCGCCGCCTCGGGCATCGGCAGGTCGTCGGCCGAGGCGCTGGCCGCGCTTGGCGCCCGCGTCGTCTGTGCCGATCGCGCGCTTGACGCAGCGGAAGCGACTGCCGCCGGCATTCGTGACAAGGGCGGCTGGGCCGAGGCGGCTGCGTGCGACGCCGCGAGCGCCGCCGACGTCAATGCGCTCGCCAAATTCGTGATGCAGAAATTCCCGCGGCTCGACATCGCCGTGACCACACCCGGGCTCAACATCCGCAAGACCATCCTCGATTACACCGAGGAGGATCTCGACCGCGTCGTTACGCTCAACGTCAAGGGTACGGTCTGGTTCTTCCAGGCCTTCGGTCGCATCATGGTCGAGCAGAAGGGCGGCAGCATCATCGCCTGCTCGTCGGTGCGTGCCGTCACGATCGAGCCGGGCCTTGCCGTCTATGGATCGACCAAGGCCGCCATCGGCCTTCTCGTGAAGGGCTTTGCCTCGGAGGTCGGCCGCTCCGGCGTGCGCGTCAATGCGATCGCCCCGAGCATCGCCGAGACCGCGCTGACCGGCCCGTTCAAGCAGCGTCCCGACATCTATGGTCTCTACGCCGGCCACACCGTGTTTAACCGCTGGAGCAGCGCCGACGAGGTCGCAACCGCCGTGGCCTATCTCGCCTCGGATGCCGCGAGCTATGTCAGCGGCAGCACGCTGTTCGTCGATGGCGGCTGGACGGCAGTCGACGGTCCGCCGACCGGCTTGACCCAGCTGCACAAATAGGGCGGCCATCCGCGTCTAGCCGGCAAAGCCCACGCGTTGGCGCAGATCCCTGTGATCTGCGCCGGTCAGTAGCGCGATCAGCGCGGCGGCCTCTTTCGGATGCGCGGCCCGCGTGGTCACGCCGGCCGTGTACATCGTCACGAGCTCGCATCCAGGCGGCAGCGACCCTGATAGCGCGATGCCGTCGGTTGCGATAATCTCGGTGGCCTGGGTGCACCCGAGCGGCCTTGTCGCGGTGGACGCCGCAAGCTCCCGCATTGCGGTTGCGCCATTCGGAAAGATCTTCAGGCGCGAGGCGACCTCATAGGCAATCCCGAGCTGGTCCAGCACCTTGGCGACGTGTTGTCCCGCCGTCGAGGCCTTGGCATCAGGGACATAGATCGCGTCGGCACCGTGCAGCACTTCGCGCAGATCGGCTTCGGTCTTTACCGTCACCCTGGGATCGCGGCTGCGGACTGCCAGCGCGGTCTCGACCCGGCCGATATCTGCGATCGAGGAGGGGATCACGAGCTTCTCCTCGGCGAGCTTCGCTAGGAGGGCCTGCGTCAGGATGACGAGATCGGCCGACGTGCTTGCACGCAGCTTGTCGGCCATGATGCCGACCGCGCCGAATTCGCCGTCGATGCCGAAGGCGGTCTTTGTCTTGAAATCGTCGGTGAGGCCGCGCACTAGGCCTTGCGCCGCGCCGCCGCTCAGAATGTTCACTGTCGTCACGATGCAAGCTCCATGGCCGCGATGATCTTGTCGCGCGTGATCGGCAGGTCGCGCACGCGCACGCCGAGGCAATCGTAAACTGCATTTGCGATCGCCGCCGTCACCGGACCGAGAGCGGCTTCGCCGGCACCGACAGGCTCGATCTCCGGCCGCTGGATGATCTCGACATCCACCGCCGGCACCTCGCTGAAGGTGAGGATCGGATAGTCCGTCCAGGAGGTCGAAGTGATCCGCGTTCGGTCGAAGCGGACACGCTCCTTCAGCACCCAGCTCGTCGCCTGGATCGCGCCGCCCTCGATCTGGTTGACCACGCCATCCGGATTGATTGCCTCGCCAACGTCGACGGCAAGCGTCAGCCGTTTCACGCGGATGTCGTCGGCACCCTCGATCTCCGCAATCGCGGCGCAATACGCGCCCGTGTTCTTGTAGCGGGCGAAGCCGACGCCGTGGCCGATGCCGGATCGCTTCTGTGGTTTCCACTGCGCGCGTCGCGCCGTGGCCCGGATGACGTCCTTCGCCCGATCGTCACGCAGATGCCGCAGACGGAACTCGATCGGATCTTCGTCGCGCAGGGCGGCGATCTCGTCGAGCAGGGATTCGATGGCGAACACATTGCCTTGTGCACCCAGGGTCCGCAGCGCTGACGTGCGCACCGGCATGGTCAGCAGCCGGTGGCTCGTGATCGTCCAGGCCGGAAAGTCATAGAGCGGAACGGAGTTGCGGTCGCCGCCGCCGCCATTGGCAGCCGGCGGATTGGACGAAATCATGCGCGGGTACGGATTTGCCATCTCGGTCGCAGCAAGCAGCGCGGGCTGCGCCGCACGTCCCGGCCGCGCTGCATGACCATTGCTCCAGATCGCATGGCGCCAGCCGACGATCTCATTGTCCGCATCGAGATCGGCCTCGATCTCGATGGCCATGGCTGCACCGAACGGCGCATGGGACATCTCGTCGTGGCGGGACCACTGCACCCGCACCGGACGTCCGGCGGCTGCTTTCGCCAGCAGCACGGCATCGAGCGCGACGTCATCGGCCGCATTGTGTCCATAGCAGCCCGCACCCTCCATATGCTCGACAATAATGCTCTCGGCCGGCAGCTTGAGCACGATCGCGAGATCGGCGCGCAGCAGATAGACACCCTGGCTGTGCGTCCAGACATGGACACGATCACCGTCCCATTGCGCCATGGCGCAGGATGGTGCGATCGAGGCATGCGCGATGTATGGGCGCGTATATTGCCCGCGGAGCGTTTGGGCGTGCTTGCGCGGCGTCGCTGCCGTCCTGGAGCCGATGATGGTCGTTTCGACCGGCTGGCTCTTCAGGAAACCCGCAAGGTCATCTTCATTGGGCAGCGGTTCGCCGCCCGACCATGCCGCGCCCTTGCGTAAGGCTTTCAGTGCGGTTTCCGCCGCCGCCTCGCTGTCCGCGATCACGCCGGCAAAGCTGCCGTCGCGCACGATCGCGACGAGGCCGGGGACGGCGCCCGCAGCCGCCTCATTGAGCGCGATCAATCTGGCGCCCGAGACGTCCGGCCGCAGCACGCGTCCGTGTACGATGTCCGGCACTGCGCGGTCGTGGATGAAACGCGGGCGCGCGAACACCTTGTCGGGAATATCGACGCGATGAACCGAGTGTCCCGCGACGGTGCGCTTGGCGGCGATCTTCGCTGTCGCGCCTACGGTGGCGTCGTGGTCGAGAGAGACCTCGCCGGTCAGCTCCCAATAGCTGGTTCTGACGTTGCCCGGTCCTGAGATCGTGCCGTCATCGACGTCGAGCAGCGATGCATCGACGCCAAGGCGTTCCGATGCCGCGGCCAGGAATAGCTGGCGCACCTCGGCGCAGACGTATCGGAGCGCGCGGCCGGACTGCTGAACCGACAGGCTGCCCGAGGTGACGCCCTCGTTCGGGCTCGTCGCCGTCGAGGCCCGAATCATTTCGATCCGGCCGATCTCGACGTCGAGCTCGTCAGCGGCAATCTGGGCCAGCGCCGTGACGATGCCCTGGCCGATCTCGACCTTGCCGGGGGAGATCGCTACACGTCCTTCGTCGGTGAACCGCACCCAGGACGACAGCTTCGGATTGGCCGTCAGGCTGACCGGCAGTCTCGGGGCAGGGGGCGGCGTCGTCATGGTGCAGCCATCTCCGAAGCCGCACGCAGCACGGCGCGGACCATGCGGTTGTGCGATCCGCAGCGACACAGATTGCGATCGAGCGCCGTCCTGACCTCGGCCTCCGTCGGCGACGGATTGCGCTTCAGCAGCGCCGCCGCGCTGATCAGGATTCCCGAGACGCAATAGCCGCATTGCATCGCCTGTTCGGAGATGAATGCACGTTGCAGCCGGTGCGGTTGCTCCGGCGTGCCGAGGCCTTCCACCGTCACGACGTCCTTGCCGGCGACCGACCACATCGGCATGTCGCAGGAGGTCATCGCACGGTCGCCGACCATGACGTGACAGGCGCCGCACTCACCGGCGCCGCAGCCGAAATGCGAACCAGTGACGCCGAGCCGGCCGCGCAGCACCTCGAGCAGTGTCTGATCGGGGTCGGCATCCACGGCGGCCGCGGCGCCATTGAGTTGGAATTGAATGGTGGGCATGATCGGTCTGCTGACTCAGGATTTGTCGAACTTCTTGACGACGTCGGCCCATTTTTCAATGTCGCCGCGCAGGAACTTGTCGAACTCCTCCGGTGTCATCGACATGGGGACGGCACCTTGCTCGGTCCAGAGCTTGACGACGTCGGGCCGCTTCACCATCGCGTTCACGGCGGCATTGAGCTTGTCGATGATCGCTTTTGGCGTGCCGGCCGGTGCCATCAGGCCCAGCCAGATCGTCGCCTCATAGCCGGCTACGCCTGCCTCGATCGCGGTCGGCACGTTCGGCAGCACCGCGGAGCGTTGCTTGCCGGTGGTCGCGAGCGCGCGGACCTGGTTCTCGCCGATATTCGGCGCCATCGCCGGCACCGCGTCGATCATCATCTGCACCTGCCCGCCGATTACGCCGCTGCGCGCCTCGCCGCTGTTGCGGTAGGGGACGTGGACGAGGTCGATTCCGGCCATAGCTTTGAACAGCTCGCCGGCCATGTGATAGGGCGTGCCCTGGCCGGAGGAGGCGTAGTTCAGCTTGCCCGGCTGCGCTTTGGCGAGCGCGATGAACTCCTGCAGCGTCTTTGCCGGAACTTGCGGGTTCACCACGATGACGAGATCGGAATAGTTCACCGGCGCGATCGGGGCGAGGTCGCGCATCAGCTCGTATTTGCGCTGCGCCGGGGTCAGCAGCGATTCGTTCGCGGTCTGGGTGTTGGACATCATCAACAGTGTGTAGCCGTCGGCGGGCGACTTCGCCGCTTCGGCCGTGCCGATGACACCACCAGCGCCGGTGCGGTTCTCGATCACGAAGGGCTGGCCAAAGCTCTCCTGGAGCACGTTGCCGATCAGCCGAGCTGCGACATCGGCCGGCCCGCCAGCCCCGAAAGGAACCACGATCCGGACCGAATGGGCAGGATAATCTTGCGCAAACGAGGGGGCAGCAGCGCTTGCAACAAGCAGTCCGCCCGCCAATGCCAGCACGAATCTTCGGGCTGTCATGCCCACCTCCCTGATCTCTTCTTGTTGGCCGGCACTGTAGCGGCAGGCGAAGCAGACTGTCGACGCCTCACAAAGTCGATCGTGCCGGGAATATCGGTTGGTCTTCGATGTGACCACGTCGCCTTTCGCGCCTGCGGCAGGAACCGGCGGCGCGCGGGATTTGAGCAAATCGCATGGCATTGCCGGATAAATACGCTCGGCTGACAGGTATTTTGGTGTTACGAATTTGGCCATGAACCAGCACGCGAAGATCGAAATCCGCCATTCGACCTGCCCGCATGATTGCCCGTCGGCCTGCGCACTCGATATCGAGGTGGTCGACGGCCGCAGCATCGGTCGCGTCCGTGGTTCGAAAAAGCAGACCTATACGGCCGGCGTCGTCTGCGCCAAGGTCGCCCGTTATGCCGAGCGCATCCATCATCCCGAGAGGGTGACATTTCCGATGCGTCGCATCGGGCCGAAGGGCTCCGGGCAGTTCGCGCGGATCTCCTGGGACGAGGCGCTTGACGAGATCGGGCATCGCTTCAACCAGGCCGAGCGCGAGTTCGGCGCGGAATCGATCTGGCCCTATTACTACGCCGGCACGATGGGGCTGGTGATGCGCGACGGCCTCAACCGCCTCACGCATGTGAAGAAATATTCGCGCTTCTATCAGACCATCTGCGCCAATGTCGCGCGCATCGGGTTTGCGATCGGCACCGGCAAGATCGCCGGAGTCGATCCGCGCGAGATGGCGCTCTCCGACCTTGTGGTGATCTGGGGGACCAATCCCGTCAATACCCAGGTCAACGTGATGACGCACGCCTCGCGGGCGCGGAAGGAGCGCGGCGCTAGAATCGCGGCGGTCGACATCTACGACAACGAGACCATGAAGCAGGCTGACATCAAGATCATCCTGCGGCCCGGCACCGACGGCGCCTTCGCCTGCGGCGTGATGCATGTCCTGTTCCGCGACGGCTACGCCGACCGCGCCTACATGGACAAATACACCGACTGTCCGGCCGAGCTCGAGGCGCATCTGAAGACACGCACGCCCGAATGGGCCTCTGCCATCTGCGGCGTACCGGTGGCGGAGATCGAGGCCTTTGCCAAAGCGGTCGGCGAGACCAAGCGGACATTCCTGCGCCTCGGTTACGGTTTCACCCGCTCGCGCAACGGTGCGACGCAAATGCATGCGGCGCTCTGCATTCCCGCGGTGACCGGCGCCTGGCAGTATGAAGGCGGCGGCGCCTTCTTCAACAATTACGCGCTGTGGCATTTCAACGAATCCGTCATCGAAGGTCACGACGCGATCGACAAGACGACACGTGCGCTCGATCAGTCGCAGATCGGCCGCATCCTCACCGGCGACGCCGAGGCCTTGCACGGCAAGGGGCCGGTCAAGGCGATGCTGATCCAGAACACCAATCCGATGACGGTGGCGCCGGAGCAGGCGAGGGTAGCCCAGGGTTTCGCGCGCGAGGATCTGTTCGTCGTGGTGCACGAGCAGTTCATGACCGAGACGGCGCTGATGGCGGACATCGTTCTGCCGGCGACCATGTTCATGGAACATGACGACCTCTATTACGGCGGCGGTCACCAGCACATCTCGGTCGGGCCGAAGCTGATCGACCCACCCGGCGAATGCCGCTCCAACCACGAGGTCTTGCAGGCGCTGGCGCCGCGACTTGGCGCAAAACATCAGGGCTTCGAGATGACGCCGCGCGAGCTGATCGACGCGACGCTGAAGCTCAGCGACCACGGCGACATTGCCGGGCTCGAAGCCGACATCTGGCGCGACCTGCAGCCGGACTTCCGCGCGTCGCATTATCTCGATGGCTTTGCCCATGCCGACGGGAAATTCCACTTCAGGGCGGACTGGGCCCATCCGCCGTTCGGCCTGACGATGGGTGATGTCGACAAGATGCCGTCGCTGCCGGACCATTGGGCGGTCATCGAGCACACCGACCAGGCCCATCCGTTCCGGCTTGCGACCAGCCCTTCGCGCAGCTTCCTCAACACCACCTTCAACGAGACGCCGTCCTCGCAGGCGCGCGAGGGCAAGGCGAGCGTGATGATCCACCCGCTGGATGCGGCAGCGCTCGATATCGCCGATGGCGATGCCGTGACGCTCGGCAATACCCGCGGCGAGACCACGCTGGTTGCAACGCTGTTCGAGGGCGTGCGGCGCGGCGTGCTGATCGCGGAGTCCGTTCACCCGAACAGGAATCATATCGGCGGCCGCGGCATCAACATGTTGACCGGAGCCGAAGCCGTTGCGCCGATTGGCGGCGCCGCGTTCCACGACAACAAGGTCTGGATTAGGAAAGCCGTCGCCGCCTGAGGCGCGCGCCGTCGCCTCGACCGCCTGCAATTTGTGTCGAGGCGCTAAAGCGGGGCCTCGCCGCAGATTGCCCTTGCACCTGCCGCCCGGGCTGCCGCAAATGGCGGCAAAACGGCAGCAAGGAAGCGACGTCATGACCGACACCACAAGCGTCATCACCGAGAAGCGCGGGCAGGCGTTCTGGATCACCATCAACCGGCCCGAGAAACGCAATGCGCTGAACGGCGACGTGATCGCCGGTATCACCAAGGGCTATCGCGATGCGCACGACGACAAGGACGTCCGCGTGATCGTGCTGACGGGCGCGGGCGACAAGGCGTTCTGCGCCGGCGCCGACCTGCAGAACTCCGGTGCGGCTTTCGCGATGGATCATTCCAGGCCGAACGTCGATTATGCCGACCTGTTGCGCCTGTCGCAGAACGCCACCAAGCCCGCGATCGCGCGCGTCGGCGGCGTCTGCATGGCCGGCGGCATGGGCTTGCTCTGCATGACCGACATGGCTGTCGCGGCCGATCACGTCATCTTCGGCCTGCCCGAGGTGAAGGTCGGCGTGTTCCCGATGCAAGTGCTGAGCTTGTTGCAGAGCATCGCACCGCCGCGGCTCGTCAACGAATGGGCGCTCACCGGCGAGCCGTTCGACGCGAAAGCGGCGCAAGGAGCGGGCCTTCTCAATTACGTCGTGTCCGCGGCCGAGCTCGACGCCAAAGTCGACTGGCTGATCGGTCGCATCGTCGACAAGTCGCCGACCGCGATCCGCCGGGGCAAATATGCGATGCGCGCGATCGCCTCGATGTCGTTCGACGAGAGCATCGCCTACACTGAGAGCCAGATCGCGCTGCTCGCGATGACCGAGGACGCGAAGGAGGGGCTGAAGGCGTTCAGCGAGAAGCGCAAGCCGGTCTGGACGGGGCGGTGAGGCCGCTCAGTCCCCCCGTGCCGCCTCCACCCGCTCCGTCATCCTGACGGTGCTCCCCATACGGCGCGATGCGCCGTATGGACCTCGAAGGATGAATGGCCCGGATGCATCTGCGCATTGCGACGTCCTCGCGGGGAGAGCGGGGCCGTCGCCCTTTGAGGGCGGTCGAAGCAGCGGCCTCCTCAGGGTGATGGTGCCAAGTATTGCGGATTTTCCGATATTGACGTTTTGCCCCTGTTTTGTCTGACGTGTCAATTGGTTGAGCAGGGGTTCAAGGCATGCGCCGGTTACTTTGCATGGGGTTGTTTTCGATATTTTGTGATGGAGGGGTCTCAGCCCGCGTTAGCCTTCAGCCCTGCCGCCTGGATGCCGGCCACGGCGCAGGCCTCGTCATTGTCCGAGGTGTCGCCGGAGACGCCGACGGCGCCGAGCAGCGTCGTGCCCTCCATGATCAGCACGCCGCCGGGGACCGGCACCAGCGCGCCCCTGGCGATCGTGTTCGCGGCGTCGATGAAGTAGGCCTGCTCCTGCGCGCGCTGGAACAGGGCGCGCGAACCCATGCCCATCGCGAGCGCGCCATAGGCCTTGCCGTGCGCGATCTCGGCGCGCATCAGGCTGGTGCCGTCCTGCGCCGCCGCGAGCTTGAGCACGCCGCGCGCGTCCAGGATGGTGACGACCAGCGGCTTCAGTTTCAGTTCGGTGGCCTTTGCGAAGGCGGCGTCGAGGATCTTGCGGGCGATTTCGAGCGTGAGTTCAGCCATGGCTGGGTTCCTTTGCATCGGGGTTGGTCGTGGATTTGGTGTCGGCGCGATCGAGGCTCATCGCCAGCACGCGTGCGACGTGGAGCGCCTCGCGCTGCGTGCCGTCGTGGATCTGGTGTCGGCAGGAGGTGCCATCGGCGATAACGAGGGTCGCCTGGTCGGCATGTCGCACGGTTGGCAGCAGCGACAGCTCGGCCATCTCGATCGAGGCGTCATAGGTCTCCGTGCCATAGCCGAAGGCGCCGGCCATGCCGCAGCAGCTCGACTCGATGGTCTCGACCTTCAGGCCGGGGACGAGGCGCAGCACCTGCTCGACCGGCTTGAAGGCGCCGAACGATTTTTGATGGCAATGGCCGTGGACAACGGCGTTGTCGGCGATCGTGCCCAGCGGCAATTGGAGCCGGCCGGCCTCGGCCTCGCGCACCAGGAATTCCTCGAAGGTCAGCGCATGGGCGCCGACCGCCTTGGCGTCGTCGTCCTTGCGCAGCGAGGCGAGCTCGTCGCGCAGCGTCAAGAGGCAGCTCGGCTCGAGGCCGACGATCGGCACGCCGCGCGCGGCAAAGGGCGCGAAGGCGGCCACGAGCCGGTCGAGCTCGGACTTCGCTTCGTCGACGAGGCCGGCCGAGAGGAAGGTGCGGCCGCAGCAGAGCGGGCGGCTGCCGCTCGCAGGTTTCGGCAGGTGCACGCGATAGCCGCCCGCATTGAGCACACGCAGCGCGGCGTCGAGGTTTTCGCGCTCAAAGATGCGGTTGAACGTGTCGGCGAACAGCACGACTTCACGGCCGGATTCCGGACCAACGCTGTCAGCCGGTGGCACGAAGACGTCGCTGCGGAAGGCGGGGAGGGCGCGGCGCGCGCTGATGCCGGCAAAACGCTCGAACAGCTTTCGCAGCAATGGGCTGCGATTGCGCAAATTCGTCAGCGGCGCGAAGCGCGACGCAAGGCCGGCATAGCGCGGGAGGTAGCCGACGAGGCGGTCGCGCAGCGTCAGGCCGTGCGAAGCAGCGCGCGCGGCAAGCACCTCGATCTTCATCTTGGCCATGTCGACGCCGGTCGGGCATTCGTGGCGGCAGGCCTTGCAGGAGACGCAGAGTTTCAGTGTCTCCATCATCTCGTCGGAGGAGAGCGCGCCCTCGCCGAGCTGGCCGGAGATGGCGAGCCGCAGCGTGTTGGCGCGGCCGCGGGTGACGTCCTTCTCGTTGCGCGTCGCGCGGTAGGACGGGCACATCACGCCGCCCTCGAGCTTGCGACAGGCGCCATTGTTGTTGCACATCTCGACCGCACCCTGGAAACCGCCGCCGGCGCCGGAATAAGCGGACCAGTCGAGCCTGGTCTTCAGCTCGCCGACGCGGTAGTCCGGCCGGTAGCGGAACAACGAGCGGTCGTCCATTTTGGGCGCATCGACAATCTTGCCGGGATTGAGGACGCCGTCGGGATCGAAGCGCTGCTTCACTTCCCTGAAATCGGCGACGAGGCGCTCGCCGAACATCGTCTCGTGGAATTCCGAGCGCACCAGGCCGTCGCCATGCTCGCCGGAGTGCGAGCCCTTGTATTCGCGCACCAACGCGAAGGCCTCTTCGGCGATGGCGCGCATCGCCTTGACGTCCTTCTCCAGCTTCAAGTTCAGCACGGGCCGCACATGCAGGCAGCCCTCGGAGGCGTGTGCATACATCGTGCCGCTGGTCCCGTGCTTGGCGAAGACCTCGTTCAGCCGCGCGGTGTAGTCGGCGAGGTGCGGCAGCGGGACGGCGCAGTCCTCGACGAAGGAGACCGGCTTGCCCTCCTGTTTCATCGACATCATGACATTGAGGCCGGCCGCGCGGAAATCGGCGATGCCGCTCTGGAGCGCGGGCTCGGTGATCTCGACCACGCCGCCCCATTTGCGCTTGTCGTTATTCCAGCCGAAGCCGAGGTCACCCATCAGCTCGCCGAGCTGCTTGAGGCGTTGCAGATTGTCGGCCTGGTCCTCTTCGGCAAATTCGACGACCAGAACGGCGTCCGGATCGCCCTTGATGGCGGCAGAGATGACGGGGGCGAACATCGCGATGTCGCGGCCGAGCGCGAGCATGGTGCGGTCGACCAGCTCGACCGCGATTGGCTTCAGCTTGACCAGATGCTGGGCCGCGTCCATCGCCTCGTAGAAGCTGCCGAAATGGCAGACGCCGAGCGCCTTGTTGCGGATCACCGGCCATAGCTTCAGCTCGACCTTGGTGGTGAAGGCGAGGGTGCCCTCGGAGCCGACCAGGAGATGCGCCATGTTGTTGCGCGCATTGCGCGGCGTCAGCGCATCGAGATTGTAGCCGCCGACCCGGCGCTGCACTTTCGGAAAGCGCGTCGCGATCTCTTCGGCCTCGCGGGCCCCGAGATCGAGCATGTCGCGGAACAGGGTCCGTGCGACGTCGCTTGCATCAAAGTCGGACAGATCGCGCGGCACCTCGCCGAACCGCATCAGCGTGCCGTCCGCGAGCGCGGCCTCCATCGACAGCGTGTTGTCGCGCATGGTGCCGTAGCGCAGCGAACGGCCGCCGCAGGAATTGTTGCCCGCCATGCCGCCGATGGTGGCGCGCGAGGCCGTGGAGACGTCGACCGGGAACCAGAGGCCGTGCTTTTTGAGCTGGCGGTTGAGATCGTCCAGCACGATGCCGGGCTCGACCACACAGGTCCGGTTCGCGATATCGAGCGACAGGATGCGGTTCAGGTGCTTGGAGAAATCGACCACGATCCCGTCATTCACGGTCTGGCCGCATTGCGATGTGCCGCCGCCGCGCGGGGTGACCTTCCGCCCGTCGTCCCGGGCGATGGCCAGCGCCCGCAGCGCCTCGTCCATGCTGCGCGGCACCACCACGCCATAGGGTATGATCTGGTAGAACGAGGCGTCGGTGGCGTAGCGGCCGCGGCTGAAGGCGTCGAACAGGACGTCGCCTGTGATTTCCCGGGCCAGGCGAGCCGCCAGGCTGTCCTTTTGGGCCGATTCCAGTGATTTTCCGGCCACTTCCGCCGCCATGGTCCGCTCTCGCCTGTTCGCTGGCACCGTCTTGCCTACCGTCACGGCCCTTGGCAAGGCGAGCCCTGCTTCTTGTGCATTGACGGCCCCCGCCGGGCGAGGGACAAGCCCGGCGAATAGTGATATGCGAGCGGCTCGCCGGAGCCCTCGTTCAGGCCAACAGACGTTAGAAGCCAGACAGCTTCAAAGACCGGGAAGGACGCCCATGACCGTGCACACTGGAAGGCATTTCCTACAGATTCCAGGACCGACCAACGTACCCGACCGGGTGCTGCGGGCGATGGACATGCCGACCCTGGACCATCGTGGTCCGGAGTTCGCCGAGCTCGGTTTCGCGGTCCTGGCCTCGATGCAGCGGGTGTTCCGCACCAAGCAGCCCGTGATCATCTTCCCCTCGTCCGGCACCGGCGCCTGGGAAGCGGCCATGGTCAACGTATTCTCGCCCGGCGACAAGGTCCTGATGTGCGAGACCGGCCAGTTCGCCGTGTTGTGGCGCGGCATCGCCGACAAGTTCAAGCTCGACGTCGACTTCATCCCGAGCGACTGGCGCCATGGTGCCGATCTCGCCGAGATCGAGAAGCGCCTTGCCGCGGACAAGCAGCATGCGATCAAGGCGGTCTGCGTCGTGCACAATGAGACCTCGACCGGCTGCGTGACGCCGCCGCTGGAGGTGCGCAAGATCCTCGACCGCGCGAAGCACCCGGCGCTGCTCATGGTCGACACCATCTCCGGCCTCGGCTCGATGGAATATGAGCACGACGCCTGGGGCATCGACGTCTCGGTCGCCGGCTCGCAGAAGGGCCTGATGCTGCCGCCCGGCCTCGGCTTCAACGCCGTCTCGGAGAAGGCGCTCGTCGTCGCCAAGGCGAACCCCGGCATGCGCTCCTACTGGGACTGGCAGGAAGTCATCAACTTCAACAAGCTCGGCACCTTCCCCTATACGCCCGCGACCAATCTGCTCTACGGCCTGCGAGAAGCGGTCAAGATGCTGGAAGAGGAAGGGCTCGAGAACGTCTGGACTCGCCACAAGCGCCACAGCGCGGCGACGCGCGCTGCGGTCAAGGTCTGGGGCCTGGAGACGCAGTGCGCCGATCCGAATGCACACTCGCCGGCCCTGACTGGCGTGCGCGTGCCGGAAGGACATGACGCCGACGCCTTCCGCAAGGTGGTGCTGGAAAACTTCGACATGTCGCTCGGCACCGGCCTGAACAAGGTCAAGGGCAAGGTGTTCCGCATCGGTCATATCGGCCATTTCAACGATCTGATGCTGATGGGCACGCTCGCCGGCGTCGAGATGGGCCTGGATCTTGCAAAGATCCCGCACCGGAGCGGCGGCGTGTTGGCAGCCATGGACGTCCTGAAGGGACGCGACGCGGTGCCGATGGCCAAGGCTCAGGTGGCCTGAAAGGGCCGGGCGGCCTGAACCAACTTAAGAAAAGAGACGCGCGATGAACGCACCGACGACGACCAACGAAGACCTGCTCTACTCCGTCCAGGACGGCATCGCGCGGATCACCTTCAATCGCCCCCAGGCGCGCAACGCAATGACCTTCGCCATGTATGACCGCATGGCGGAGATCTGCCAGGAGATCAACGCCGATCGCTCGATCAAGGCGTTGATCCTCACCGGCGACGGCGACAAGGCCTTCGCCTCCGGCACTGACATCTCGCAGTTCCGTGCCTTCAAGACGGCACAGGATGCGCTGGACTACGAGGCCCGCATCGACCGCGTGCTCGGCACGCTCGAGCAGTGCCGCGTGCCCGTGATCGCGGCGATCGCCGGTGCTTGCACCGGCGGCGGCGCCGGAATCGCAGCCTGCTGCGACCTTCGCATCGGCACCGAGACGACGCGCATCGGCTTTCCGATCGCGCGCACGCTCGGCAACTGCCTGTCGATGTCGAACATCAGCCGCGTCGTCTCGCTGGTCGGACCTGCGCGCACCAAGGACTTGATCTTCAAGGCGCGTCTGGTCGAGGCGCCGGAAGCGCTGGCGCTCGGCCTGCTCAACGAGGTCGTCCCCGACGTCGAGACGCTGCAGCGCCGTGCGGACGAGACCGCAAGGCTCGTCGCGAGCCACGCGCCGCTTACGCTGGAAGCGACCAAGGAGGCGGTGCGCCGTATCCGCCGCACGCTGTCGCGCGAGGAAGGCGAGGACCTGATCCTCAAGGCCTATATGAGCGAAGATTTTCGCGAGGGCATGGACGCCTTCCTCAACAAGCGCACGCCGAACTGGAAGGGCAAGTAGCGCGCGAGGCTTGCGTCTCTGCGTCCCGGTCACTGAAGCGACGCTCATGAGACCACTTGGGGGCCGACCTTGCGGCTCCTCGAGGTCAACCGGGCCAGGCCTGTCCCCAGCGCAAGAGCAATCGCTCGCTCAGCCAGCCGATCCAAATCGCTGGCGCCATGAAAAGTCCGAACGGCAGGAATGCCGTCGCCCGCAGAGACTGCCTTTGCACTGCAGCATTTACGACGTAGGTGGCAATCGCTGAGAGCGCTGCCAACTCGATCACCGCGGCTGCCGTTGGGAGTTCGAGCCAAGAGCCGGCAACGGCGGCAAGCTTGACGTCCCCAAGGCCCAATCCCTCACGACCTCGCCAATGGCGGTAGAACAACAAGAGAAGCAACAACGGCAAAGCCACCGCTGAGGCGCGAAAGACCGCCCAGAGCATGAATGATACGCCGGCACCGGGTCCGATCACTCCAACGCGCAGCAACGCAAGTCCGAAAGCCGCGGCAGTCAGCTCGTTTGGAATGAGGTAGTGGCGGGCATCGTTGCAGGCGATGGCGAGCATGAGGGCCGCGAGGTATGCACCCAACAGCCCATCCGCGCCGGGCGCGATCACGAGGCTTGTGGCAACGAGCACGAATACTGCAAGAGCGAATATCAAGCCGCTTTGGATTAGCTTGGGTTTCCCTTGAGCGGGATCCTTATTGAAGTAGTGCATAGACTCTCTGGCATCTGCAAATGGGCCAAGCGAGGAGCCCACTCTTCACTGAAGCAATTTGAGACCGCTGATCACATCGGTTGCGATCCGGCATGCCGGCTTATCCGTCTGACGGTCTCTCGGACGTTGTGGCATAAAGCTGTGACAAGCTATCTCGCGACCGCCAGAGAGCAGACAGTTTCCCGAAGATTGGACGATCGGACCCGAACTGCAGCGTTGATTTGGGGCTCGCTTTCCATTCTAGGCTGGAGATTTCGGCCGGCCGTGCTTGCAATCGATCTCATTCCAAAGTCATAAGCGGGGCGGCGCCCGCCCGGCTTGAACTGGCCCGCGTTCGCCCGCACAATGCAGTTCGCCTAACTTCGCGAATTGCCAATCCGAACAAGAACATAGGGAAGATGCGCGTGGGACATGGAATGAAGGCCGCAATTGCGCTTGCGGCCGCGCTTTGCGGCACGCCGGCCTTTGCCGGCTGGGAACCGACCAAACCCGTTGAGATCGTGGTGGCGGCGGGCGCGGGCGGCGCCTCCGACCAGATGGCGCGGATGATGCAGGCCGCGATCCAGAAGAACAATCTGATGAAGCAGCCGATGGTCGTCTCGCTGAAGGGCGGCGCGTCGGGCGCGGAAGCGCTGATGTACATGAAGTCCAGCGAAGGTGATCCGAACAAGGTGCTGATCGCCTATTCGCTGATCTACATGCTGCCGCTGTCCGCGAAGATCCCGTTCAACTGGCGTGAGCTGACTCCGGTTTCGGTGATCGCGCTCGACCAGTTCGTGTTGTGGGATAATAGCGCCGGTCCCAAGACGGTGAAGGAGTTCGTCGCGGCCGCCAAGGCCGCCGGCTCGCCCTTCAAGATGGGCGGCACCGGCTCCAAGCGCGAGGATCACGTGCTGACCGTGTTCCTCGAGCAGAAGACCGGCGCGAAGTTCTCCTATCTGCCTTACAAGTCCGGCGGCGAGGCCGCGACCCAGCTTGTCGGCAACCACACCGAATCCAACGTCAACAACCCATCCGAAAATCTCGAGGTCTGGCGTGCGGGCCAGGTGCGTCCGCTCTGCGTGTTCGACAAGGAGCGCATCTCCTACACCAGCAAAGTGACGGACACGCAGTCCTGGGCCGACATCCCGACCTGCAAGGAAGAGGGGGTCGACGTCCAGTACCTGATGCTGCGCGCGATGTTCCTGCCCGGCAAGGTCACGCCGGAACAGCAGGCGTTCTATGTCGACCTGTTCCATAAGGTGACGCAGACCGCCGAGTACAAGGACTACATGGAGAAGCAGGCGCTGAAGCCGATCTTCCTCACCGGCAAGGACATGGTGCAATTCCTCGAGGAGGACGATGCGCAGAACAAGTCGCTGATGACGGAAGCCGGATTCGTCGCGAAGTGATCGTCTCTTCTCCCTGTCCCCGTTCTTACGGGGGGGCGACGAGCTTCGCTCGCGCTGGGAGGGTTGGGGTGAGGGGCTCTCTCCGCGAGTCCAATCCTCACCGTCATCGCGGAGACTCCCCCCGCCCCCCCCCCCCCCACCCCCCCCCGGGGGG
>JAEYRD010000177.1 GCA_023435725.1 Pseudomonadota bacterium
GATCCCATCCCGAACTCGGCCGTTAAACTCTTCAGCGCCAATGGTACTATGGCTTAAGCCCTGGGAGAGTAGGTCGCTGCCAGGCCTGCCAAGGACAAGGAAGTCTCCTCTTCGATGTTCGAAACCAATACGCCGCCTTCCGGAAACGGAAGGCGGCGTTTTGCGTTTGCACGCATCATTGCCGCGCTGGCTGCATCTTTCCGTCACGATACGCGTTCAGCATGTGAAGCGAGCGAGCCGCCGGGCTCGTGGTCGCATCCGATTTGCCGCGCTCTCGTTCAGTTGAAGATGATCAGACGCGAATTCACGGGGCATTCACGTCGACGCCGGTAATCGGGTTCCGTCCCTGAAACCGAGCAATCAAAATATCCGAGGAGACTTCCATGCCTGCGTTGCTTCGTCCCGCCCTCACCGCGTTCGGCGTCGCGTGCCTTCTGTCCGCAGCATCGCTTGCCTCCTCCGGCGCGGCGTTCGCGCAAGCCAAGCAGGCCGCGCCGGCTCAGCAGGCCGCGCCCGCGCAGACACCGACTCTCAAGCAGATCGCGCTGACCGACAAGCAGCTCGACGGCGTGCTCGCCGCGCAAAAGGACATGGATGCGATCACCGAGAAGCTTCCCGAGAACGCCGCGCCCGATCAGAAGGTGATCGCACAGCTCGACGCCGTCGCCAAGAAGCACGGCTTCGCCAGCTATGACGAGTACAGCAACGTCGTCGACAACGTCAGCCTGGTGCTCGGCGGCTTCGATCCCGCGACCAAGAAATATGTCGGCACGGAATCGGTGATCAAGGCGCAGATCGCGCAGGTTCAGGCCGACAAGAAGATGCCGGCCAAGGACAAGAAAGAAGCGCTCGACGAGCTCAACGAAGTGCTGAAGACGCCGGCGCCCCAGGTCGAAAACAAGGGCAACATCGATCTCGTCGGCAAGTACTACGACAAGCTTGTCGCCGCGCTGGGTGACGATCAGAACTGAGCCCCGCTGTCATGCCCCGCCACCGGGTCTCGCCTTCGGCAAGCCCGATGACAGGCTCCGGCGGGGGCATCCAGTACGCCGCGGCGGATTTGGTGAGAGCGAGCGCTTCAATATGGGCCTCTGGAATACTGGATCGGCCGCCCCAGTACGCAAGTGCGCACAAGGCGGGCGATGACAGCATTGGAGTGGCGCGAGCTCTGGCCTAAAGCGCGCCGTCGTTAACGCGAAAGCCCCGGAGACATCGCCGGGGCTTTGGTCGTTTTCAGGCCAGCTCAGCCGTCGTCAGCTCAGGTCCGCGTGCGCATCCGCATCATGAAGCTGTCGTAGCTGAGCTCGGCGACCTGCATCCAGGCGAGCGATTCATTCCGGAAAGCAGACAGGCTCGTGTACAGCTTGTTGAAGTGCGGATTGGTCTTGTTGAGATCCGCGTAGATCTCGTTCGCGGCATTGTAGCAGGCCTCGAGCACTTCCTGAGGGAACGGCTTCAGGATTGCGCCGGCCACCAGCAGGCGTTTCAGCGCCGGCGGATTGACGTAGTCGTATTTGCCGGTGACCCATGTGAACGTATCGCGCGAGGCCATATCGATCACTCCCTGATAGTGCTTCGGCAGCGCGTTCCACTTGTCGAGATTCACGATGTTGTGGCCCTGGCCCGTGCCTTCCCACCAGCCCGGATAATAGTAGTACTTCGCGACCTTCACGAAGCCGAGCTTCTCGTCGTCATACGGTCCGACCCATTCGGCCGCATCGATGGTGCCCTTCTCGAGCGCCGGATAGATGTCGCCACCCGCGATCTGCTGCGGCACGCCGCCGACCCTGGCGATGATCGTGCCGGCAAAGCCGCCGACGCGGAATTTCAATCCCTTGAAATCCTCCATCGACTTGATCTCTTTCCTGAACCAGCCGCCCATCTGGGCGCCGGTCGATCCGGTTGGGATCCCGAGCGTGTTGTACTCTTTCAGGAGGTCGTTCAGCATCTCGGTGCCGCCGCCGAACAGCAACCAGGAAATATGTGCCCGCGTGTTCAATCCGAACGGCAGCGATGTGCCGAACGTGAAGGCTGGGTTCTTGCCCCAATAATAGTACAGCGCCGTGTTGCCCATCTCGACGGTGCCATTCGACACGGCGTCGAGCACTTGCAGGCCCGGGACGATTTCGCCGGCAGCGAACGGCTGGATCTGGAATTTGTTGTCGGTGGCCTCGGCGACGCGCTTGCAGAAATATTCGCAGCCGCCATAGAGCGTATCGAGCGCCTTGGGCCAGCTGGCGGCGAGTCGCCATCTCACTTCCGGCGTCGATTGCGCAATAGCCGGCGCAGCAACTGCTGTGCTTGCCGCTAAACCGACGCCTGTCACTTTCAGGAATTCACGACGTTTCATGCGTATCCCTCCGTTGTGCCGATTTCTCGACTAAGGGAACGATCTTCGTGTCGTCTTGGCTTCGCCGATAACCGACGTTGTCTGTGGTGAAGGTGTGAGCGTGTCCGACGGCCCTTCAGGGCTCTTTGTGGATCCCGCGCGTTGCGGCTCCGGCAGTCAGGATGATCGGTCGCCTTGTGATAATCAAGCGTTGTCGGTGGGCTCGCAGTTGCGAAGCAAAGTCCGGCCGGCCAAGTCAGGCCAGAAACCACAGCCAAAACATGCAAAGCCCCGGAGATGGCAGCATCTCCGGGGCGTCTTCGTCTTTAGTCGAGGGTGACGTTCAGCGTCTCACGTCTTGGTCCGCATCCGCATCATGAAGCTATCGAAGCTCAGCTCGGCAACCTGGAACCACGGCAGTGCCTCGCCGCGGTAGGCAGACAGGCTCGCATACATCTTGCCGAAATGCGGATTGGACTTGGAGAGATCGGCATAGATCTCGTTGGCGGCGCCGTAGCAGGCCTCCAGCACCTCCTGCGGGAACGCCTTCAGTATCGCGCCCGCCACCAGCAGCCGCTTCAACGCCGGCGCGTTGAGCGCATCGTATTTGCCGGTGACCCAGGTGTAGGTGTCGCGCGAGGCTGCGTCGACCGCCGCCTGATAGTGCTTCGGCAGGGCATTCCACTTCTCTAGATTAAATATGTTATGGCCCTGGCTCGTACCCTCCCACCAGCCGGGATAGTAGTAGTACTTCGCGACCTTCACGAAGCCGAGCTTCTCGTCGTCATAGGGGCCGACCCACTCGGCCGCGTCGATCGTGCCCTTCTCAAGCGCCGGATAGATGTCGCCGCCGGCGATCTGCTGCGGCACCGCGCCGAGCTTTGCCATGATCGTGCCGGCAAATCCGCCGATGCGGAATTTCAGGCCCTTGATGTCCTCGATCGACTTGATCTCCTTCCGGAACCAGCCGCCCATCTGGGCGCCAGTGGAGCCGGTCGGAATGCCGTAGGCGTTGTGCTCCTTCAGCAGGTCGTTGACGAGATCCTGCCCGCCGCCCCACAGCAGCCACGAGATCTGCTGACGCGTGTTCAGTCCGAAGGGAAGCGCCGTGCCGAACGTGAAGGCAGGGTTCTTGCCCCAGTAATAATAGAGCGCGGTGTTACCCATCTCGACCGTGCCGTTCGAGACCGCATCCAGCACCTGAAGGCCCGGGACGATCTCGCCGGCAGCGAAGGGCTGGATCTGGAAGCGGTTGTCGGTGATCTCGGCGACGCGTTTGCAGAAATATTCGCAGCCGCCATAGAGCGTATCGAGCGCCTTCGGCCAGCTTGCGGCTAGCCGCCATCTGACTTCGGGCATCGATTGCGCGACAGCCGGCGCAGCAACAGCGCTTGCGGCCAGGCCCAAGCCGCCTGCCGTCAGGAATTTACGACGTTCCATGCACTTCCCTCCGTTAAGTCGATGCTTCGACCGGGGAACGATCTTGGTGTCGTCTTGTCTGCGTCGAGGACCGACGTTGTTTTGTTGAGACTTGTGATGCGTTTCCGAATGGCCCTGAAGGGCTCTTCTTGTTGGAATTCCGATCATTGCGGTTCCGTCAACAAGGATGACCGGACATCTTGCGATAATCAAGCCTCCTGCCGTCCTCGCAAGCGCGAACGCCGGCCAGACGCAAGCCGGGCCCCTCGGCGATCTGCTACTCGATTGGGCAACAGCAAAAGGGAGGCTCGCGCATGACGGGCAAGAAGGTCGTGGTCGCCGGAGCGACCGGTCTTGTCGGCAGTGCCGCGTTGCGACACTTCGGCACATCGGACCCTTGCGAGGTTGTCGCGCTGTCGCGACGCAAGCCGCGCGACCTCCACGGTGCCCGTCACGTCCCGGTCGACCTGACCAGCGAAGCCGATTGCCGCCGTGCCGCGGCCGAGCTGCAGGGCGCCACCCACCTGATCTACGCCGCGCTCTACGAGGCGCCGCAGCTCGTCGATGGCTGGCGCGACCAGCAGCAGATCAGGACCAATGACCTGATGCTGCGCAACCTGATGGGCGCGCTCGAACAGGTCTCGCCGGACCTCAGGCATGTCGCCCTGCTGCAGGGCACCAAGGCTTACGGCGTACACGTTCGCCCATTGACGGTGCCCGCGCGCGAAGGACGCTCCGAGATGTACGAGCAACCCAATTTCTACTGGGCCCAGGAAAACTTCCTGCGCGAGATCCAGGCCGGCAAGGCCTGGCACTGGAGCATCTTGCGGCCGGTGCTGATCGTGGGGCTTGCCATGGGCGGCGCCATGGATCTGATCCCGCCGCTCGGCGTCTACGCCGCGATGCTGCGCGAGCAGGGCAGGCCGCTCGATTATCCCGGCGGCGCCGCGCGCGTGTCGCAGGCGGTCGATGTCGATCTGCTGGCGCGCGCGATCGCCTGGTCTGGCGAAGCCAACGCGGCGCAGAACGAAGCCTTCAATGTCACCAATGGCGACGTCTTCACCTGGGAAAACATCTGGCCCGCGGTGGCCGACGCGCTGGGGATGAAGCCGGGCAAGCCCGTGCCGCTGGCGCTTGCAAGGGAGTTCCCGAACTGGGTGGGTCCGTGGGACGCGCTACGGCGCAAGCACAGCCTCGTCTCGCCAGGTCTGGCCGAATTCGTCGGGCTGTCGTTCCAGTACGCCGACTATAGCATGCGCTATGGCCACACCGATTCCGGTCCGCCCTCGATCGTCTCGACAGTGAAGATCAACCGCGCCGGCTTCACCGAGATGATGGACACCGAGGACATGTTCCGGAAGTGGTTCAGGCAGGCGAAGCAGGAGCGCCTGCTTCCTTAGTTGCTACAACAGCGGCGCGCTCCTTCCCGCAGGCGGAAGAAGGACGCCGAGTTCGCGGTCCGATCATTGCTGGCCTCCCAAGGACAACGTCAGCCAGCAAGCGTCAACGACGCCCGCTGATTGAATTTCTGCAGGCCGCGAGCAAGCGGCCGATTCCTCACTAGTACCAACACCCGCGGGTCCTGGTACGAGCGGAACATTGCCCCTGTTCGACAGAATTTTGGCCGGGCGACCGCAGATTCGCAGAATATTCAGACTGTCACTCGCCTTGTTCAGCTTCCTGTAAGCATTCGATACCCTGGTTGCGGTATGATGTCGGATCGGCGCCTACTCGATGGAGGAGGCAATGAGTTTCCGAAATCTATTGCTACTTCTGTGCATTCTGCAGGCGAGTGCATCTCCGGCTCTCTCCAAGAGCCCTACTTCCAATGGAGACTCTCCCTGGAATCAGGGGCACATCGACAGCTTGCCGCCCGACGTTCGCAACTACATCGCGGGGATCTGCAGGGGGGCGCCGGTCGCGCAGCACGACTTCGCGACCTACTTACCCAGCGAGCGCCGGTGGCGTATAAATCTCGAATATCTTCGATGCGACGGACTCGGCGTCTATCGCCGAGGCAATCAGTGCCTTGACGTGGACTTTATCGAAGTCGGCTCCCACTTTCGGCTCGCAAGAAAGCAGTATGCGACCTGCGGATTTTGAGTTGAGAGCCACGGCAAGGTTGTAGATTCACTCCGTCCGGTTTGACGGATCATCTCGCGGACACAAGTGCGTCGCCTGGATGCGTCGCGTGTTGATGTCGTCGGGAGAACAGTCCGATCAGCACCGGAAACGTGAGCAAGACACATCAGCCTTACCAATGCCTGATCGCCGCCGATTGCGAGGCGATTGCGAGCGGGGCCTAACACTATTGGATGTCAGATCGCGGATCACGCCGCCTTCCCAACTACGGCGCGACGTCGTGCTTCAGCTCCGGGGCAAATTCTTTGGAGCTGGTGCTGCCTCGAGAAGAGCCAGAAGCGCGGCACGGCCGTCGCGTCCAACAAAGCCGAGAAGAATCGCAGCCGCCGCAGTGCGGGCGCGTTGGCTCAAAAGTTGATCCGAAAGCTCGCCCGCCGTCCAGAACGAGAGAACGCCGCGAAAGGCTATCGCGAGCTGATCGGGAAGTGCAGCCATCGCCAGAGATCGCGTCGCGGGGGCGAGTCCATCTGCTGCGCCCAGCGCCTCGGCCCAATACGCGCTTGAGTCCGACGACACCCTGCCGGGTTCGCCGTTCGGCGCGCTGATCGAAGCCATGACGGCGCGATTCACCGCGGGCGCACTCAGCATGACCGTCGCCGCAATATCGCGCCGATAGCGCGAGCATGATCGCGGCCTTGCTGCCGAACAGGTTGAAGGGCGTCACGAAGCTCATCCCCGCCTCCTCGGCAAGGTCACGCGAAGCCGAGAGGCCGCCGACGCGCCTGTTCCTCGGCGAGGATGCGCTCGGATTCGTGGCGCAGAAGCTCGAGCAGATGAAGACGGAAACTGCGGCCTGGGATGCGCTCTCGCGCTCGACGAGCTTCGCGCCATGATGGCACAGACGCGGGTCTGTCGAGCCGGAACCGCGACGAGGTGACCTAACCCTCCTTCACGAACGCCGCCTCCATCGCCTTCCTTGTCCTGATCGTCTCGTTGTCGGCGTCGAGCTCGACGTCGCTCCAGCGTACGATCTCGCCATGGGCGACGTCGTGCTTCAGCTTCAGCCGATGCGCCAGACCGATCGGCAGCGCGCCAGCCTTCAGGCTCGCGGCCGCCGGCACCAGCTTGCCCCACACGGTGTAGCCGCCTTCGCCGTCCAGCATCTCGCCGGCGCGCAAGTTGCGTTTGGCTACCGAAGCCACGTCGCCGCGGAAGCCGTAGGGCTGTCCGGTCGGCTCCCCCCGCAGCGCAGCCGAGAGCACCGAGATGTTCAGCTCGAGCCCGATCAGATGATAGGGCTTGTACATCGCTGCGAAGCGCCCGCTGCCGTCTGTCTTCAAGCCGTATTGCCTGAAGCAGTCGGCGGCATAGTCGTTTGGCGCCTCCAGCACGACATAGACGCCCCAGCGCAGGTCGCGAAACACCGGCCGGCCGTCGCGCTCGAGCGAAGAGACGACTTCGACGACGCCTGACCGCTCCAGCACGCCGCCGCGCGATCGCGGCCGCATGATGTGCGGGAGGTCGTCGACGCCGCAGGGTGGGAACAAAAGTCCCTCCGAGGGCACGTCGAGCCCACAGGCATTGGCGATCGCGGCCATCTCGATCGCCGATTTGGTGCCGTCGAGGAAGGAGTTGAACATCTGCGGGTTCATGCCGGCCGACTGGGCTTCGCCCGCGGTGAGGCCGTAATGCTGCCAGACGCCATCTGGCGTCACGTCGTGATAGGCCGGCAGATATTTCGTGCCTTTGCCGGCGGCGACCACGCGAAAGCCTGTGGCGCGCGCCCAGTCCACCATCTCGGCCGTCAGTGCCGGCTGGTCGCCATAGGCGAGCGAATAGACCACCCCCGCCTTGCGCGCTTCCTCGGCGAGCAGGGGGCCCGCCAGCACGTCGGCTTCGACATTGACCATCACAATGTGCTTGCCGGCCGCGATCGCTGCGCGCGCGTGGCGGATGCCGACCGCCGGATTGCCGGTCGCCTCCACCACCACATCCATTGCGCCGTCCGCAATCGCGCGGGCACCGTCATCGGTGAAGACGGTCGCGGCGATGCGCGCCTCGTCCCAGCCGACGGTGCGGCACGCCTCGCGCGCGCGGTCGCGGTCGATGTCGACGATGACAGGCACTTCCAGCCCCGGCGTGTGCGGCACCTGCGCGAGGAACATCGAGCCGAATTTGCCGGCGCCGATCAGCGCGACGCGAACGGGTTTGCCGGCCGAAGCGCGGGCTTGGAGGAGGCGGAAGAGGTTCATGGGGAATGTCCTGCGCAACTATCAGTATTCGTCATTCCGGGGCGCGACGAAGTCGCGAGACCGGAATCCATTCATCCACCGTCTCTGCGGCCAAATGGATTCCGGGCTCGACGCTTGTCGCGTCGCCCCGGAATGACAGAGAAAGACTACTCCGCCGCCTGCCGCGGCGCACGTGCAAGGCGCACCAGCGCGTCGTCGTCCACCGTCTTGATCGGCGCGAAGTCGCGATGCGCGATGTACTCCGGCCGGGTCGGAGTGCGGATGTAGTTCGAGACCGCATTCAGCGTCAGGTACACGATCTTGCGCGGATAGGGCGTGATGTTGCCGGCCGAGCCGTGGACGAGGTTGCCGTGGAACATCAACATGCCGCCGGGCTTGCCGGTCGGGGCCACGATGCCGCCCTGCTTGACGAGGCGTGTCACCGTGTCCTCGTCCAGCGTCCATAGCGGATAGGACGTGGTGGCAAGGTCATGCGATGCTTGGAGATCGCCGGCATTCTGGCTGCGCGGCACCAGCATCAGAGGGCCGTTGATCGGCATTACCTCGTCAAGGAAGATCGCGATGTTCATTGCGCGGGGCTCCGGCATGCCATCGTCGCGCTTCCAGGTGCCGTAATCCTGGTGCCACTGCCAGACGTCGCCGGTGAAGGCCGATTTCGCGTTGATCTTGAACTGGTGCATGTAGACCGGCTCGCCGAATACCTGCTCGACCGGTTCGATCATGCGCGGATGCGCGCCGAGGATGCCGAAGGCCTCGTTGTAGAGATGCGCGGCAAACGCCGTGCGCGGCGCGCCGCTCTTCTCGCGCCAGACCTCGGGCCGATTGGCGTCGTAAATGCCGACCGCCTCCCGCGCGAGGAAGTCGACCTCCTCCTGGCTGAACAATTCGGGCAGGAACAGCCAGCCCTCGCGGTGGAAGAACTCCAATTGCTCCGGCGACAGTTTCATGGGTCGTCCTCCTTGGTTGTTTTGTTTGTTGTTGTCATTCCGGGGCACGCGTAGCGTGGGCCCGGAATCCATTCATCCTCAGCGTATGCCGTCCGATGGATTCTCTGATGCGCAATTGCGCATCAAAGCTCGACGCTTACGCGTCGCCCCGGAATGACGGCGCAAATAGCCTACGCCGCGGCCTCTTCGGTCGCCCTCAACCTCTCCTCGGTCATTTGTCCCGCCGTCCGCGCATGCGCAAGCGCTGCACGTTCGGCTGCATTCGCGTCACCTGCGAGAATGTGCTTGGCGATGTCAGCATGCTCGGCCCAGGCGCTGCCGCGATAGTCGAGCTCCGACAGCACAGTCGCCATCGAGCGGCGCATGTGCGGCCATTGCGGCGCGATCGTCTCCTCGATCACGGGATTGCCGGCGAGATGATAGATCGCGCGGTGAAAATCGACGTCGAGCACGATGAGCTCGGCAAGCGACGTCGTGCGGTCGATGAGGCGTCCGGCGGCGAGCGCTGCGTCGAGCCGCGCACGTCCGGCCGCGTCGCTTGCGGCGCGCATCGCTGCGAGCCGGGCGGCAAGCGCGTCGATGGCGCCGCGCACCTCGTAGAGCTGGCGGATGCGGGAGGGGTCGAGCTGGGTGACTTCAAAGCCGCGACGGCCGCTCTCGGCGACGAGCCCCTGCCGGTGCAACAGATGCAGCGCATGCGACACCGGCTGGCGTGACACGCCGAGCTTGTCGGCGAGTTCGTTCTGCCGGATGCGCTGGCCGGGCTGCAACGTGCGATCGGAAATCGCCTCCAGGATCCGTGCGTAGACCTGGTCGATCAGGTTCGGAAGCGGGTCGAGAGGGATCACGTCGGCGGCTCCGAGCATGAAGAAGGAATACGGAATTCCGTATTCGAAGGTATCGCGGGAGGGATAGGGCGTCAAGACATGCTTCGAGGCCCGCTCAAGCGGTTTGTTTGAGCCTCTTTAAGTTATTGATATTGCTGGGGCCATTTACTGTGCATGGGGTTGTTTTCGGCAGAATGGCTTGGCCCGCGCCGGACGCCTTACTTCTTCTTCCCCTGCTCGATCAGCATCCGGGTCATCAGATAGAGCCGCGGCACGATCGAGTTGGTGTCGATGAATTCGTCGCGCGCGTGATAGCCGAAGCCGGCGAGGCCAAAGCTCTCGACCACGACCGCCTTGCCGCTGCGGTTGGCGTAGCCGGCATCGGTGGCGCCGCCGGTCATCTCGACGATGTCGAGCTTGCGGTCGATCTCGGCATAGATCGCCTGTCCTTCCTGCGCCAGCGCGCGGCCGCTATCGCTGGCGACGAACGGCGGGCGTCCCGCCGTGATCGTCACCGTGGTTTCGGTGTCGGCAACGAGCTTCTCTTTCAGCTTCGCGTCGAGCGCTGCCTGCAGTCTGGCGATGCCATCGGGAATGGTGAGGCGGATGTCGGCGCCGGCCTCGGCCTTTTCCGGGATCTGGTTGCGCACGGTGCCCGCTTGCGCGGTCGTCCAGTTGAGCTGCGTGCCCGGTATCGTCCTGGCGATGTCCCTCGTTTGCACCAATTGATGCGCGAGTTCGATCAGCGCGTTGCGGCCGAGATCGGGCGCGGCGCCTGCATGCGATGCGCGGCCCTTCACCTCGATCTTCGCGGTCGCGGTGCCGCTCGCGCCCAGCAGCAGCGCGTCATTCTTCGCCGGCGGCGAGGCCGCCGTCGGCTCGCAGGAGAGCACGACATCATGTTGGTCGGCGAGCTCTGCAATGATCTCGCCGGACCCGATCGAGCCGACCTCCTCATCCGGGTTGAACGAGACGGTAAGCTTGGCGTAGTCCTTCCAGCCGGTGTCCTTCAGGATCTTGAGCGCGTGCAGGACCACGGCGATGCCGCCCTTGTCGTCGGCGATGCCTGGTCCAAAAATCTTTGTGCCGTCGACTTGATATGGCTCGGTCGCGAGGATGCCGCGCTGATAGACCGTGTCCATATGCGCGATCAGCATCAGTCTTCGCGACCCCGTGCCGTGGAACGTGGCGATCACCATGTCGGCGCCTGTGCCCGCGGTGGTCTTGCGCCGCTCGGTGGTTGCGCCCAGCGCCTTCAGCCGTGCTTCCGTAAAGTCGGCCATCTTCTTCAGCCCTTCGGCATCGCCGCTGCCGCTCTCGATCATCACCATGTCGCGCAGCGTCTCGATCAGCGGCGCCTTCTCCTGCTCGGCCGCGGCCTTCAGCTTTTCGTCGGCGGCCGCAAGCGCGGTCGTCCCGCCGGCGGCGAGGCCGAGCAGGGACAAGGCGAGAAGGGGAATGAAGCGGGTCGTCATGAGGCACCTTTCGCGTCTTGAGCGCCGGCACTGCGCGCGATTGGACGGAAGCGTAGCATCGGGATTGTCCGGATGCCACGCCGCTCTAGCGCTCCAGCACCTCCACATCGAGGGTCGCAATCCGCTCGGCATCGGCCGTGGCCTCGATCGCGGCGATGCGCTCGCCTTTGAAGGAGATACGCAGCGCAATGCGCAGATGCCCGCCCAGGATGACCGCAACGCCCATCGCGCCATCGACCAGCGCAGTCCGTGCAGCCTGGGCGCGGCCCTTGTAGAGTTGCGCGACGGCATCCGCGCCGCGGATCTCCGGCAGCGTGCCAAGCCGCACCGCGGCCTGATCGGCGCGGAACACGACGTCCGGATCGAGCACCGCAAGCAGGCCCTCGAAATTGCCCTCGCGCGAGGCTTTGAGGAAGGCGTCGACGATCTTGCGCTGGCGCGACAGATCCGCCTCGGGCACCGGCGCGCCCTGCACGCGGCGCCGAGCGCGGCTCGCAAGCTGGCGCGAGGCGTCGACCGAGCGGCCGACGATCGGCGCGATCTCCTCGAACGGCACGGCGAACATGTCGTGCAGCACGAAGGCGAGCCGCTCCGCCGGCTGCAATGTTTCGAGCACGATGAGCAGTGCCGCGCCGACGGAATCGGCCATCTCCGCCTCGCGCTCCCGCGTCTCGTCAGCCGGCTCCGGCACGTGCGGGCCCATCGGGTCCTCGCGGCGCGACTTCCGCGCGCGCAGCATGTCGAGGCAGATGCGCGCGACCACGGTGGTCAGCCAGCCCCGCAGGTTCGCGACGTCAGAGGTGTCGGTGCGGCTGAGCCGCAGCCAGGCCTCCTGCACGGCGTCGTCAACCTCGCCGCGCGAGCCCAGCATCCGGTAGGCGACTGCGCGCAGATGGTCCCGGTTGGCCTCGAACTGCCGGCTGAGAAAATTCTCTTCAAAGTTTTCTTGGGTCATCGGTCACATTTCCTCATCGCGATCCGTCATGCCCATGACGAAGCCAATCCGGCCGATGTGACCGGAACCTTCGAAATTCGAGAAACGGAGACGCAAGATGATGCACGCACGCATGAATCACCCGGTCATGGTTCTCCCGGAGGCCATGAATCACCTTCAGTCGCTTGGCAACCTGACCAAGCAGGGCCTTCCGGAAAAGCTCCTGGAACTGGTGCACCTGCGCGCAAGCCAGATCAATGGCTGCAGCGTTTGTGTCGATATGCATCCCAAGATCGCCCGCAAGCTGGGTGAGACCGACGAGCGTCTGTTCGCCGTGTCAGCCTGGCGCGATGCGCCCTATTTCACCGATGCCGAGCGCGCCGCGCTGGCGCTGACCGAGGCCGTCACGCGCCTTGCAGATCGCGAAGATCCGGTGCCGGATCCGATCTGGAACGAGGCAGCCAAGCATTTCGACGAACGCGAGCTCGCATCCCTGATCCTCTCGATCGCGACCATCAATGTCTGGAACCGCCTCAACGCGACGATCAAGATGCCAGTCGGTGTCTGGAAGGTGTGAGTGAGGCGGGCACCGGCCGTGCGCTCCCTCGCCCCGCTTGCGGGGAGAGGGGGAGTCTCCACACGGACGGTGAGAGTTGGATTCGCGGAAGCTTCCCCTCACCCCGCACGCGGAGAAGGCAAAGAAGGCGCGCCCTACTCCGCAAGAAACCTGTTCACCGCCTCGCCGAACTCCAGCGGCGCCTGCTCGAACATCCAGTGGCCCGCGTTGGGGATCACCGCCGTCCTGCTGCCTGCGATGTGCTCGGCCAGCACGCGCCACATCACCGACAGGCTGCCGGTGGTGGCTCCGCCTCCGATCAGGAGCGTCGGCGTCCTGATCGCCTGCGCATCCGCGAGCGTGTAGGGTTTGCGCTGCTCGTTGATCTGGCCGAGGAAGGTGAGCGCGTTGTCGCGCAGTTGCTGCTTGGCGGTCGCCGGCACACGTCGCCATGAGCCGTCGCCTTCGATGCCTTCGTAGAAATTCTGCAGCGCGCCCTCGATGTCGCCGGCATGGATCATCTCGACCGAGCGCGCTGTGCGTGCGGCGAGCGGCGGATGCGCTGGCGTGCCTGCGGGCACCGGCAGGCTGGCGTCGAGATCGCCGCCGGGCTCGGCCAGCACCAGCTTGCGCAACAGATCAGGCCGCGCCTGTGCGACCCGAAACGCGATGTGGCCGCCGCGCGAATGTCCCATCAGGTCGACCGGCGCGGGCCTGACCTGCTCGATGAAGGCGATCACATCAGCGACGTGCTGTGCCATCTTGTAGTCGTCGCCGACGGCATCCCAATGCTCGGGAAAGAAATGTCGCAGGCTCACCGAGATCACGCGATGGGACTTCGACAGCGGCCCGAGCACCGAATACCAGGTGCGGAAATCGCCGAGCGTGCCATGCACGCAGACCAGCGGTGGGCCGTCTCCGACTTCGAGATAGGCCATGTCGTAACCGTTGACGTGAAAGCTCTGCATGGTCAGCTCGCCAGGAAATCCAATACCACTTCGGAATATTTCTGCGGCGCCTGCTCGAACATCGGGTGCGTCGCGTTCGGGATGATCGCCGTCTTGGAGTAGGGCACATGCGCGGCGAGCGCATGCAGGACCTTCGGCAGCAGGCCCTTGGTCCGCGCGCCCAGGATGAACAGCGTCGGCATCTTGATCGATTCCGCATCCGCCTTCGAGAAGGGCGGGCGATTGTCGCGAACCTGGCCGATCAGGGTGTAGGCATTGTCGCGCAGATTCTGCTTCACCATCGCCGGCAGCCGCGGCCAGGTGCCGGCTCCTTCCAGCGTGTCCACGAAAACGGCGAGGCCACCGTCGACATCACCGGCCGCGATCTTCTCGGCCGAAGCAGTGAAGCGCGCCAGCAGCGGCGAGGGGCCGCCGGCATAATCAGGATCGAGGCTCGCATCGAGCTCGCCCCCTGGCTCGGCCAGGATCAGCCGGCGGAGCAGCTCCGGCCGTCGCTGCGCCACGCGGAAACAGATATGTCCGCCCCGGGAATGGCCCATCAGGTCGACCGGGCCGAGATCGAGTTTCTCGATGAAGGCGATGACGTCATCGACATGCTGGGCGATGGAGTAGGTATCGCCGACGCCATCCCATTGTGCCGGGAAGAAATGCCGCAGGCTGACAGGGATCACCCGGTGCCGCTGCGTCAGCGGACCGAGCACGCAGCCCCAGACGCGGAAGTCGGATAGCGAGCCGTGCACGCAGACCAATGGCGGGCCGCCTTTGGCCTTGCCCACGTCGAGATAGGGCATGTCGTATCCGTTGACGTGAAGGCTTTGCATCCGGGACTCGCGAGAGGGGACAGGAACTCCTGTGCAAGATTCCCGGAAACCGGGTGGATCGCAACTATTTCCAAGCCTAGATATGGCCGGAGATCACAATGGGGGCATGCGTCGAGGACGAGAGGCAAGGAACCAAGCCATGACCGACCAGCATTTTGCCCTGTTCGACACTAAGATCGGCCTCTGCGCCATCGCCTGGGGCCCGCGTGGCATCAACGGCACCCAATTGCCGATGGGCGGGGAAGAGAAGATTCGCACCCGCATCAGCCAGCGCCACGCCGAGGCGACCGAGGCTGAGCCGACCGAGGGAGTGCAGCAGGCGATCGACCGCATCACGAAATTGCTCGCGGGCGAGCCCGATGACCTCACCGACATCCCGCTCGATCTCGACAGCGTGCCCGACTTCAATCGCGGCGTCTACGAGATCGCCCGCACCATCCCGCCCGGCAAGACCATCACCTATGGCGACATCGCCAAGCAGCTCGGCGGCGTCCAGCTGTCGCGCGACGTCGGCCAGGCACTCGGCCGCAACCCGTGCCCGATCGTCGTGCCCTGCCATCGCGTGCTCGCTGCCGGCAACAAGCCCGGCGGCTTCTCGGCGAATGGCGGCGTGGTCACGAAGCTGAAGATGCTCGAGATCGAAGGCGCGCTGGTGAACCACACGCCGAGCTTGTTTGATTGAGGCGGCGGAAACTGAGGCTTGCGCGGCGTCATGGCCGGGCTTGTCCCGGCCATCCACGCCTTCCCGCAGCACAAAGAACGTGGACGCCCGGGACAAGCCCGGGCATGACGTAACACTGGCAGGCGCTAAATCTTCGTCGCCGTCTTCGGCCAATACTTGTCGCGCAGATGGCGCTTCACCAGCTTGCCGGTGGGGGTACGCGGCAGCTCGGCCTCGAAATCGATCGAGCGTGGGCACTTGATCGCGGAGAGGCGTGTCTTGCAGTAGGCGATCAGCTCGGCCTCGAGCTCCTTGCCCGCACGCGTCATGTTATGCGGCTGCACCACCGCCTTCACCTCTTCGCCCATCTCCTCGTTCGGCACGCCGAACACAGCGACGTCGGCGATGTCGGGATGGGTGATGAGCACGTCCTCGGTCTCCTGCGGGTAGATGTTCACCCCGCCCGAGATGATCATGTAGGACTTGCGATCGGTGAGAAAGAGGAAGCCGTCCTTGTCGAGATAGCCGACGTCGCCGAGCGTCGACCAGCCCTTTGCGTTGTAGGCCTTCTTCGTCTTCTCGGGATCGTTGTGATAGGTGAAAACAGGCGCATCGGCGAAATAAACCGTGCCGATTTCGCCCGTTGGCTGCTCCTCGTCGTTCTCGTCCAGGATCTTGATCTTGCCGACCACGGCGCGGCCGACGCTGCCGCGATGCTCAAGCCACTGCTGCGAGTTGCAGACGGTGACGCCGTTGCCTTCCGAGCCCGCGTAATACTCGATCAGGATCGGCCCCCACCACTCGATCATCTTGGCCTTGACGTCGATCGGGCAGGGTGCGGCGGCGTGGATCGCGCCTTTCAGCGTCGAGACGTTGTACTTCGCGCGGATCTCGTTCGGCAGCTTAAGCATGCGCACGAACATGGTCGGCACGAGCTGGGACTGCGTGACCTTGTATTTCTCGACCAGCTTCAGGAAATCCTCGGCGTCGAAATGCTCCATGATGATGGAGGTGCCGCCAAGCACGATCGCCATCATGTTGAAGCGCAGCGGAGCTGCATGATAGAGCGGCGCCGGCGACAGATAGGTGCTGTCGGCGTTCATGCCGCACATGTCGGCGCAGAGCACGCGCAGGAATGCGTTGGGTACGTCGATGGGATTGCCCTCGAACGCCTTCTTGATGCCCTTGGGGCGGCCGGTGGTGCCCGACGAATACAGCATGTCGTAACCCGCGACCTCGTCTGCGATCGGGGTCACCGGCTGGCTTGCTGCTTCCTTGTCGTAGGAGCGGAAGCCGGGCAGCGGCTCGTCGACCATGTAGAAGATCGGTTCGCCTGCGGTACCCTTGATCAGACCCTTGATCTGGTCGGCGCATTTCGGTGTCGTGATCACGACCTTGGCGGCGCAATCGCCGATGATGTATTCGATCTCGTCCTGCTTCAGGTAACGGCTGATCGCGGTGTAATAGAGTCCGCTCCGTTGCGCGGCCCAGCAGATCTCCATGAACGCAAGGCGGTTTTCCATCAGCAGCGCGATATGGTCGCCGGCCTTGAGGCCGAGCGAGCGGAACAGCTGCGCGCCCTGGTTCGAGAGTTCGTCGAGCTCGCGATAGGTAATCGCCTTGCCGGTCCCGGCCATCTGGTAGGCGATCTTGTCGGGTGTGGTCTTCGCGTAGACGGACGGATGGGTCATGGCGTTTCCTCAAAAAAGAGGCGAGCGGTGAATGACGACGGGGGCGGATACCGCTCCCTATCGTCACTCACCACTCGCCATTCGTTCTTCGCTTTTCTTCTTACAGTCGTTCGACGATCGTCACGTTGGCCATGCCGCCGCCTTCGCACATGGTCTGGAGGCCGTAGCGCTTGCCGCGCTGATGCAGGGCGTGAACCAGCGTCGTCATCAGCTTGGTGCCGGAGCCGCCGAGGGGATGACCGAGCGCGATGGCGCCGCCATTGACGTTGAGGCGGGCCGGATCGGCGCCGGTGGTCTTCAACCACGCGGTCGGCACCGAGGCGAAGGCCTCGTTGACCTCGAACAGATCGATGTCATCGATCTTCATGCCGGCCTTCTCCAGCGCGCGCTTGGTGGCGGGCAGCGGCGCTTCCAGCATGATCACGGGGTCGCCGCCGATCATGGTCATGTGATGGACGCGGGCAAGCGGCTTGACGCCGAGCTGCTTGAGGCCGCGCTCGTTGACCACCATGACGCCGGACGCGCCGTCGCAGATCTGGCTGGCGCTTGCCGCGGACAGCTTGCCGTTCTCGGCGATCAGCTTGACGCCCTTGATACCTTCAATCGTGGCGTCGAACCGGATGCCTTCGTCGATGTGATGGGTGTCCTTGGAGCCGTCGGCGCGGGTGATCTCGAGCGGAACGATCTCCTTCTTGAAGTGACCGGCCTGCGTCGCCGCGATCGCGCGCTGATGGCTGTTGTAGGAATATTCGTCGAGTTCGTCCTTCGACAGGCCGTACTTCTCGGCCATCATCTCCGCGCCGGTGAACTGGCTGAACACGATGTTCGGATATCTCGCCTCGATGCCCGGGCTCTTGTAATTGCCGAAGCCGTTCTTGGCGGGCAACTGTGAGGACAGGCCCATCGGCACGCGCGTCATCGATTCCACGCCGGCGGCGATCACGACGTCCATCGTGCCGGACATCACGGCTTGTGCCGCGAAGTGCAGCGCCTGCTGCGACGAGCCGCACTGACGGTCGATCGAGGTGCCCGGCACGCTCTCCGGCAGCTTCGAGGCCATGATCGCGTTGCGAGCGACGTTGTTCGACTGCTCGCCGACCTGCATCACGCAGCCCATGATCACGTCCTCGACCAGGGCGGGATCGACCTTGGTGCGATCGACCAGCTCGTCCAGCACCTTGGCGGCGAGATCGGCCGGATGCCAGCCGGCGAGGCGGCCCCCCTTGCGCCCGCCTGCGGTACGCGCAGCGGCGACGATATAAGCCTCGGCCATTTCGGTCTCTCCCATGATTATTCTGAGGTGGGTTGGGTTGTCGGGGGCGGATTTAAGGGGCGAGATATCGTTTAGTCAATCGATCAATTAACTCTTGTGATGAGGCGCTGCTTCGGCTTATCTGCGGCTCGCTCGTGCGGCGAGAACAGGGAACTCCGTGACTACCAGCGTACCGAACAGGCTCCCCAGCGGAAGGAATTCCACGGCAGAGAAATTGCTCGTGGCCGCGAGCGAGTTGATGATCGAACGCTCCTCGATCGAGATCTCCCTTTCCGACATCGCCCAGAAATCCGGCGCCAACGCCGCCCTGGTCAAATATCATTTCGGCAACAAGGACGGCCTCCTGCTGGCGCTGCTCGCGCGCGATGCTGCGACCGAGATGTCCAATCTCGAATACCTGCTGGTGCAGCCGATCACGCCGACCGCGAAGCTGAAGTTGCATATCGGCGGCATCATCCGCGCCTATTACCGGTTCCCCTATATGAACCGGCTGATCCACTATCTGCTGCACGAAAGCAGCGCGGGCTCCGCCGACGAAGTCTCGAAATTCTTCGTGGCGCCGCTTCTGGACTTCCATCGCCGCCTGCTCGCCGAAGGCGTCAGCCGCGGCGAGTTCCGCCAGACCGATCCGGTGCTGTTCTACACCAGCCTGATTGGCGCCTGCGATCACCTGTTCTTCGGCCGGCACGCGATGTCCCGCGCGACCGGCGTCGGCCCGGTCACCGATGAAGTCTGCCGGCAATACATCAAGCACATGGAAACGCTGATCTGCGGCGGCATCCTCACGCAAGCCGAGGAAGCTGTCGCGGCCGGATAATCCGGCCATCACTCTCAAGTCTAGAGAAGAAACGCCCAAGGAAAGGCACAAGCGATGGAATTGAAAGACGTAGCCGTTCTCATCACCGGCGGTGGTTCGGGTCTCGGCGAAGCGACCGCCCGTGCCATGGCAGCCAAGGGCGCCAAGATCGGTGTGATCGACCAGAACAAGGAAAACGCGGAGAAGGTCGCTGCCGAGGTGAAGGGCGTCGCGCTCCATGCCGACGTCACCAGCGAAGAGCAGATCAAGGCCGCGATCGCCAAGGCGGAAGCTGCGCATGGTGTCGCCCGCGTGCTGATGAACTGCGCCGGCATCGGCGGTTCGCAGCGCATCGTCGGCCGCGACGGCGTCTATCCGCTCGAAAAGTTCGCGCGCATCATCAACGTCAACCTGATCGGCACGTTCAACTGCCTGCGTCTGTTCGCCGAGCGTCTCGTCACGATCGAGCCGGTCGGTGAAGAGCGGGGCGTCATCATCAACACGGCCTCGGTTGCTGCTTACGAAGGCCAGATCGGCCAGATCGCCTACTCCGCCTCGAAGGGCGGCGTCGTCGGCCTGACGCTGCCGGCCGCGCGCGACCTCGCCAGCCAGAAGATCCGCGTCAACACCATCGCGCCCGGCCTGTTCTTCACGCCGCTGCTGATGGGTCTGAACGAGGAGGCCCGCAAGAGCTTAGGGGCCCAGGTTCCGCATCCGTCGCGCCTTGGTGATGCCAAGGAATACGGCGCGCTCGCGGTCCACATCGTCGAGAACCCGATGCTCAACGGCGAGACCATCCGCCTCGACGGTGCCATCCGCATGGCGCCGCGGTAAGCGACAAGCGCAGCGTTCTTCCCTTCTCCCCTTGCGGGAGAAGGTGGCGCGCCCTGGAGCGCAATTGCGCTCCTGAGCGCGCCGGCTGAGGGGTTCTCTCCGCGGAGACAGACCCCTCACCCAAGCGAATTCCTGGCTAACGACGTCCATGCCCTCTCCCACAAGGGGAGAGGGCGCAGTTACCGGCACCTATCTCCGCGGAGAGAGCGCATGTCCCAACCGCTGCTGATCGAGCATGCTGACGGCGTCGACCGGGTGACGCTCAATCGTCCTGAGAGTCTCAACGCGCTCGATCCGTCGCTGATCGAGGCGCTCAACACCTATTTTCAGGCCCTGCAGCGCAACCGCGACACGCGCGTGGTGGTGTTGAAGGGCGCCGGCAAGAATTTTTGCGCGGGCCTCGATCTCAAGGCCGCGATGCAGCGTCGCGCGGGCCAGCAGGAGCCGCCCGGAGTGACGGAGTCGCTGGACTCGCAGCGGCGCATCGCCGACATCGTGATGCTGATGCGGCGCTGTCCGCAGCCGATCCTTTCGCTGGTGCAGGGCGCGGCGGCCGGCGGCGGTTTTGCGCTGGCGCTTGCTTCCGACATCCGCATCGCGACGAAGTCGGCGCGGATGAACTGTGCCTTCATCAAGCTCGGCCTCGGCGGCTGCGACATCGGCACCAGCTATTTCCTGCCGCGGCTCGTCGGCGTGTCCGTCGCTTCCGAGCTGATCCTCACGGGACGCTTCATCGGCGCCGAGCGCGCGCTCGCGGTCGGGCTCGTTTCGGAAGTCGTCGACGAAGACAAGCTCGACGAAGCAGCCGAGCCTTACGTCGATGCGATGATGACCGCGTCGCCCGTGGGCCTGCGCTTGTCAAAGGAATGCCTCAACATGAGCGTCGATGCGGGATCGCTGGAAGCGGCGATCGCGATGGAGGACCGCAACCAGGTCCTGTGCAGCCGCTCCGAGGAATTTTCGGAAGGCATCAGGGCCTTCCTTGAGAAGCGAAAGCCTGTCTATATCAGGCGCTGAACGACAAAGATCCGCTAAGGACAGATAATTCCGGGAGACGCAAAATGAGTGGAAGTGCGGCGGCGGTGATGTCAAAGCCCGCCTTTCGCAAGGTCGAGTGGCTCAGGCGCGACATCGACGTCGAACGCCGCGGCGACGGCACGGTCGTGCTGAAGTCGCGCATTCCGCTGCAAGCTTACGAGAAGCACCTTCCGGCCTCGCTCGCGAAATGGGCGAAGGAAGCACCTGAACGCATCTGGCTCGCGCAGCGCAGCGCAACGAGCCGCGAATGGCGCAAGGTCTCCTACGGCGAAGCCAAGCGCACCGTGGATGCGCTGACGCAGGCGCTGCTGAATCTGAAGCTCGACGGCCGCCCGGTCACGATCCTTTCCGGCAATTCGATCGAGCACGCGCTGATGACGCAGGCTGCGATGCAGGCACGCTCGCCGGCAGCACCGGTGTCGCCGGCCTACTCCTTGATGAGCCATGATCACGTCAAGCTGAAATACCTGTTCGACCTGGTCAAGCCGGCCGTGGTGATGGTGCAGGATGGGCCAACCTTCGAGAAGGCGCTGAAGGCGCTCGATCTCACCGGTGTCACCGTGGTTCACGTCGCGCGTCCTTGCGACGGCATCAAGAGCGTCAGCTTCGCCGAACTCGCCGCGACGCCGGTAACTGCGGATGTCGAAGCGTCGATCGCGAAGATTACGCCCGACACCGTCGGCAAGCTGCTGTTCACGTCGGGCTCGACCGGCATGCCAAAGGCCGTCATCAACACGCAAGCCATGATGTGCGCCAACGCGGCGATGATGATGCAGGTGCGGCCGCGCACGCCGGGTGGGCCGCTGCCGACCATGCTGGACTGGATGCCCTGGAATCACACCATGGGCGGCAACGCGGCGTTCCATCCCATCCTTGTCGATGGCGGCACGCTCTATATCGACGACGGCCGGCCGATGCCGGGCCAGTTCGACGAGACCCTGCGCAATCTGCGCGAGATTTCGCCGACCTATTACGCCAACGTGCCGGCGGGCTATGCTGCGCTCGCGGCGGCGATGGAGAAGGACGACGCGCTCTGCCGCTCCTTCTTCAAGAACCTCTCGATCATGGCCTATGGCGGCGCCCGCCTGCCCGACGATCTCTATGACCGCATGCAGGCGCTGGCGGTGAAGACCACCGGCGAACGCATCGTATTCTACACAGGTTGGGGCTCGACCGAGACCGCGCCGACCTCGACCGGCACCTATTGGGACACCGAGCGCGTCGGCCTGATCGGCCTGCCGTTCCCCGGCGTCGAATTGAAGATGGTGCCGTGCGGCTCGAAATACGAGCTGCGCCTGCGCGGCGTCAACGTCACGCCCGGTTATTTCGGCCAGCCGGACCTGACGAAGAAGATGTTCGACGAGGAAGGCTTTTACTGCATCGGCGACGCCGGCATCTTCGTCGACGATTCCGATCCGGTGCAGGGCATCATCTTTGCCGGCCGTGTGGTGGAAGACTTCAAGCTCACCACCGGCACGTTCGTCCATGTCGGTTCGCTCCGTACCGATACGATCGCCGCCGCGACGCCTGTCGTGCATGACGCGCTGGTCGCGGGGCAGGATCGCGGCTTCATCGGCCTGCTCGCCTGGCCCAATCTGCATGCCTGCCGCCAGCTCGTCGGCAATTCCGATCTGAGTTTCGAGGATGCGGTGAAGCATCCCGAGGTGATCGCCTGCTTCAAGCGCGGGCTCGAAGCGCACAACAAGGAGTGCGAAGGTGCGAGCAGCCGCATCATTGCGCGCGCCATGCTGATGATCGAGCCGCCCTCGATCGACGGCAACGAGCTCACCGACAAGGGCTACATCAACCAGCGCGCCGGCCTCGAGCGCCGCGCCGCGCTGGTGGATCGCCTCTATGCCGACAAGCCGGACCAGGACGTGATCGTGCTGCGATGAGTGCGCAAATATCTCCCCTCGTCATTCCGGGATGGCCCGAAGGGCCAGGCCCGGAATCCATAACCCCGGCTCGTGGTTATGGATTCCGGGCTCGCGCTCCGCGCGCCCCGGAATGACGGCATCAATGAGTATGACGGATCAACAAAGGTAGCCCGCCATGAACTTCGATTTCTCTGACGACCAGAAGCAGCTTCGCGATCAGGCGCGCAAATTCCTCGCCGAAAAATGTTCGCCCAAGGCGGTGCGCGTCGTGCTCGACGGCAAGGCGCCCTACGACAAGGACCTCTGGAAGGGGCTTGCCGAGATGGGCTTTCTCGGTGTCGCGATCCCCGAGGAGTTCGGCGGCGCGGGCGCTGGTCATCTCGAGCTCTGCGTGATCGCGGAAGAGATGGGGCGGGCGAATGCGCCGGTGCCGTTCTCCTCGACGGTCTATCTCGCCGCCGAAGCGCTGCTGATCGCGGGCAGCGACGCGCAGAAGAAGAAGTGGCTGCCGACGATCGCCGCTGGCGAGGCGATTGGCACGCTGGCGCTGTTCGAGGGCAAGGGCAATCCGTCGCCGAAGAACGTCAAGCTGACGGCGGCGAATGGTGTGCTCAACGGCGTCAAGAAGCCTGTGGCCGATGGCGCGATCGCCGACTTCGCGGTGGTTGCCGCGCGCACGGGATCGAGCGGGCGAGAGGGCGACATCTCGCTGTTTCTGGTCGATCTCAAAGCTGGCGGCGTCGAGGTGAGGAGCCTCACCAATCTCGATCCGACCCGTGGGCAGGCCGAGATCACCTTCAAGGATTGCAAGGCCGAGCCGCTGGGTGCCGCTGGCGACGGCTGGAGCATCCTGAGCCAGGTGCTCGACCGCGCCGCGGTGCTCTGTGCTTTCGAGCAGGTCGGCGGCTCCGACCGCGCGCTCGAGATGGGTCGCGACTACGCGCTCGATCGCATCGCCTTCGGCCGCCAGATCGGCTCGTTCCAGGCGGTCAAGCATATGCTCGCCGACATGTACGTCTCGGCGACGCTGGCGCGCTCCAACAGCTATTACGGCGCCTGGGCGCTCTCGACCAACGCAGCCGAACTGCCGGAAGCAGCCGCGGCCGCGCGCATCAGCGCGACGCAGGCGTTCCAGCACTGCGCCAAGAACAACATCCAGGTTCACGGCGGCATGGGCTTCACCTGGGAGTTCGACTGCCACATGTACTATCGCCGCGCCAACGCCATGGCGCTCGGGCTCGGCAGCCTGTCCTATTGGGAAGACCAACTGATCGACCGCATGCGCAAGAAGAACGCGGCGTAATGACAGGTGCGTAGGATGGGTAGAGCGAAGCGAAACCCATCACCACACCAATGCTGGACGAGATGGGTTTCGCTGCGCTCTACCCATCCTACGAGATGAATGGCGCGGCCGAGGACTGAGACCATGAACTTCGACGACACCCCGCAGGAAGCTGAATTCCGTGCCACCGCCCGCGCCTGGATCGGCGCCAATGCGCCCAGACAGTACGAGGACGAGCTGCGCAAATCCTCGCTCGGTCGCACCGTACTCAAGAACGCCAACATCCTCGAGGTCGCAAAGGCGTGGCAGAAGAAGAAGGCTGATGCCGGCTGGGCCTGCCTGCACTGGCCGAAGGAATATGGCGGGCGCGGCTCGTCGCCGATCGAGCGCGTGATCTGGCAGCAGGAAGAGGGGCCGTTCGGCCAGCTGTCCCGCATGTTCATCATCGGCCACGGCATGTGCGGACCGACCATGATGGCGTTCGCGCGCGAGGAGCATAAGCGAACCTATCTGCCGCCGCTTGCCTCCGGCGAGAAGATCTGGTGCCAGCTGTTCTCCGAACCCGCCGGCGGTTCCGACGTCGCGGGCCTGCGCACGCGCGCCGAGAAGGACGGTGGCGACTGGATCATCAACGGCCAGAAGATCTGGACGTCCGGCGCGCATTATTCCGACTACGGCATCCTGCTCACCCGCACCGATCCGACCGTGCCCAAGCACAAGGGCCTCACCATGTTCTTCCTGGACATGAAGAGCCCGGGCGTCGAGGTGCGGCCGATCAAGCAGGCGAGCGGCGCCTCCGATTTCAACGAGGTCTATTTCACCAATGTCCGCATTCCCGATCATCAGCGCCTCGGCGAGGTCGGTGACGGCTGGAACGTCTCGCTGACCACGCTGATGAACGAGCGCAGCGCGATCGGCGCGGCCGTCTCGACCGGCTTCCCCGAGCTGTTCGAATATTGTTCCGGCCTGATGCTCGACGACGGCCCGGCGATCGAGGATCGTGCGGTGCGCTCGAAGCTTGCAAACTGGGCGGTGAAGGCGAGCGGGCTGAAATACACCAGCATGCGCGCGATCTCCGCGCTGTCGAGGGGCGAGCGGCCGGGGCCGGAAAACTCCATCGGCAAGCTGGTCGCGGGCTCGATGATTCAGGACGTCGCGACTTACGCGCTGGACTTGCAGGGCGCGAGCGGCGTGGTCAGCGGCCCGGAAGACGCCGAAGTCGCCGGCCGTTTCCAGGCAATGCTCTTGCGCGCGCCAGGCACCCGCGTCGAAGGCGGCACCGACGAGATCATGCGCAACATCATCGCCGAGCGTGTGCTGGGCCTGCCCGGCGACATCCGTGTCGACAAGGACGTTCCGTTCAACAAGATCCCGACGAAGGGGAGAGGTTAGCATCGTAGAGTGGGCAAAGGCGCATAGCGCCGTGCCCGCCAATTTTGTCGAGAACGAGGGAAGGTGGTGGGCACGCTTCGCTTTGCCCACCCTACGCACCGAGCAAGAAGTGAGAGGTTCGCCATGAATTTCGACGATACCCCGCAGGAAGCCGCGTTCCGGCAGACCGCGCGCAAATGGGTCGAGGCCAACGCGCCGAAGGAGTTCGAGCAGGAGCTGTCAAAGTCTTCGCTCGGCCGCATCAAGCTCGCCAAGCACGACATGGTCGAGGTCGGCAAGGCCTGGCAGAAAAAGAAGGCGGAAGGCGGCTGGGCCTGCCTGCACTGGCCGAAGGAATATGGTGGACGTGGCGCAACCCCGATCGAGAAGGTGATCTGGCAGCAGGAGGAGGGCGTCTACGGCAAATTGACCCAGCCGTTCCAGATCGGCGAGGGCATGTGCGGCCCGACCGTGATGGCCTGGGGCAGCGAGGAGCATAAGCGCCGCTATCTGCCGGAGCTCGCCTCCGGCGAGGAGATCTGGTGCCAGTTGTTCTCCGAGCCCGCTGGCGGCTCCGACGTCGCCGGACTGCGTACCCGCGCGGAAAAGCAGGGTGACAACTGGATCATCAATGGACAGAAGATCTGGACCTCCGGCGCGCACTACTCGGACTACGGTCTCCTGATCACCCGCACCGATCCCAACGTGCCCAAGCACAAGGGCCTCACCATGTTCTTCCTGGACATGAAGAGCCCCGGCGTCGAGGTGCGGCCGATCAGGCAGGCCAACGGCATGCAGGAGTTCAACGAGGTCTATTTCACCGACGTCGTGATCCCCGACAGCCAGCGCCTCGGCGCGGTCGGCGAAGGCTGGAGCGTTTCGCTGACCACGCTGATGAACGAGCGCATGTCGATCGGCGCGCGCCTTGCGACCGGCGTACCCGAGATGTTCGATTTCTGCTCGAGCCTGATGCTGGACGACGGGCTTGCGATCGACGATCCTGCTGTGCGCTCGAAACTCGCAAACTGGGCGGTGAAGTCGAACGGGCTCAAATACACCAGCTACCGTGCGATTTCGGCGCTGTCCAAGGGCGAGCGTCCGGGCCCGGAAAACTCCATCGGTAAGCTCGTCTCGGGCATGATGCTCCAGGACATCGCGGCCTATGCCATGGACCTGCAGGGTGCGGCCGGCGTGCTCACCGGTGCGGACGAGGAGACCGTGCAGGGCCAGTTCCAGCAGATGCTGCTGTCCTCCCCCGGGATGCGCATCGCCGGCGGTACCGACGAGATTCTGCGCAACATCATCGCCGAGCGCGTGCTGGGCCTGCCCGGCGACATCCGCGTCGACAAGGACGTGCCGTACAACAAGATCCCGACCAAGGGGCGGTGAAGTAGGGTGGGTTAGCGAAGCGTAACCCACCATTGCTTGCGACGAGGCTGGATAGAAGTGGCGGGTTACGCCTTCGGCTAACCCACCCTACGAAGAAAGAAACTGCCATGGATGCGAAAGTGCCCAACGCCCGCCATTCCACCGACGATCGCATCGGCGTGCTCGAAGAGCTTCTCAACGAGCGCTACTCCGTCCGCGCCTTTCTTCCGAAAGAGGTCGACCGGGCGACCATCGAACACGTGCTCAAGACCGCGCAGCGCACGGCGTCATGGTGCAACAGCCAGCCCTGGCAGGTGCTGATCGCCAGTGGTGCGGCCAAGGAACGCTTTCGCAAGGCAATCTATGCGGAGGCGGCGAGCGGCGCCAAGGACGACCACGACTTCACCCCGCCGCGCGAATATGTCGGCGTCTATCTGGAGCGGCGGCGCGAAAGCGGCTTCCAGCTCTACAACACGCTCGGCATTGCCCGCGGCGACAAGACGGCCTACGCCAAGCAGGCCCTGGAGAACTACAATTTCTTCGGCGCGCCGCATGTCGCGATCATTCACACCAACGAGCCGCTCGGCATCTACGGCGCGATCGATTGCGGCGCCTATGTCTCGAACTTCATGCTGGCCGCGCAGGCGCTCGGGCTCGGCACCATTCCGCAGGCTGCACTTGCGCGTCATTCCGGCCTGATCCGTCGTCACTTCAATTTGCCCGACGACCGCCGCGTCGTCTGCGGCATCTCGTTCGGCTATGCCGACGACGCGCACAAGGTCAACAGCTACCGCACCTCGCGTGCGAGCGTGGCCGATACCGCGACCTTCGTGGACGAGTGATCGAGCGATGCAGGCTCGGCGCCATCAGGTCTTCACACGCGCGTAAAGACGACCGCGGGAGCGGCCGCCTTCACGTTTCGTCTCGGGTCGCTTGACGCCGGCCGTCAGCCGCCGCTGCCGCCGATCACGGCGCGCACGGTCTCGTCGGGCCCGAAGTCTTCGGCGCCATCGACATAGAGCAGCGCGGCGAGCTTCGAGCGCGCGCGGTTGACGCGGCTCTTGATCGTGCCGACCGCGCAGCCGCAGATCGAGGCCGCATCCTCGTAGGAGAAGCCGGAGGCGCCGACCAGGATCAAGGCCTCGCGCTGGTCTTGCGGAAGCTTATCGAGCGCGCCGCGAAACTCCTCGAACTCGAGATGCGCGTTCTGCGACGGCTGCGTCTTCAACGTCTTGGCATAGTTGCCCTCGGCATCCTCGACCTCCCGTCGCCGCTTGCGATAGTCGGAGCGGAACAGGTTGCGCAGGATCGTGAACAGCCACGCCGGAAGGTTGGAGCCGGGCTGGAACGAGTCGATGTTGGCAAGTGCGCGCAACAGAGTTTCCTGCACAAGATCGTCGGCGCGGTCCGCATTGCCGCTGAGCGAGATGGCGAACGCGCGCAGGCTTGGCACGGCCGCGAGGATGTCGTTACGCAGGGATTCCGTGAGAGGCATTAGTCCCTCCCATTGTTGTCGTTAGATCCCCCATTGCCCTGATCTTGGGGAGTTCCTCCCGGCGTATCAAGCTTCTTGATCAGTTCAGCGAACCGATCCGGAACCCCCTGCCGCACCACGTCGTCATACATGGCGCGCAGCTGGTGCCCGATCCGGGATTGGATCTCCGGAGTGAGTCCTCCCTTGCCGGGGGTCGTGCTCTTGCTGGCTTGAGACTTGAGATCTTTCATGACGTGTTCCACGTTTCCCCGAGTTAAGTGACTGCAAAATAGAGAAATTTCCTCAACCGGGCGCCGTTCCCTGGATAGGCTCAATTCCAGGTTCGACAAAAAGTTCCCGGATCGGCGGAACTTTTCTTGTCCTGAGGCGTAGTCAGCCAAGCAGGGGAACCCGGGCCTCCCCTCGGTTGCGTGGTTCTTCAAGGTCGGTCCGAAGTTGAATGATGAATGGAGTGGGGATGTCCCGTTCACAGCTTGTTGCTGAACACTTGCCGCTGTTGCGCCGGTATGCGCGCGCCCTGACGGGCAGCCAGGCCTCCGGCGATGCCTATGTCGCAGCCATGTTGGAAGCCATGCTTGGGGATCCGTCGGTGTTCGACGAGAGCCATGGTCCGCGCGCCGGCCTGTTCCGGTTGTTCACCCAGATCTGGAATTCTGTCTCCGTCAACGACGATTCAGAGGTGACGACCTTGCCGATGCCGCCGGAGCGGCGGCTGTCGAACATCACGCCGCTGCCGCGGCAGGCCTTCCTGCTGCTCTCGCTCGAGGGATTCTCGGAAGAGGAAGTCGGCTACATTCTCGGCACGGATGTCGCCGAGACGCGGCGGCTTGCCGATGCCGCGGGACGCGAGATGGCCGCCGAGATCGCCACCGACGTTCTGATCATCGAGGACGAGACCTTCATCGCCATGGACCTCGAGAGCCTGGTGAAGAATCTCGGTCACAATGTCGTCGGGGTCGCGCGTACGCACGCCGACGCGGTGGCGCTGGCCAAGAACAGGCGGCCGGGCCTGATCCTCGCGGACATCCAGCTTGCCGACGGCTCGTCGGGCCTGGACGCCGTCAACGAACTGCTGCGCACCTTCGAAGTGCCGGTGGTGTTCATCACCGCCTACCCGGAACGCTTCCTCACCGGCGAGCGCCCCGAGCCGGCGTTCCTGATTTCAAAACCGTTCCAGCCCGCGATGGTGTCGGCGGTGGCGAGCCAGGCGCTGTTCTTCCAGCGCAACTCGCGCAACCGCACGCCCAAGGCGCCTGCGGCGTAACGAGGCGCCGGCGGCGTAAGGAAGCCTCTATCGGACAAGAAGACGGCGCGTCGCAAGGCGCGCCGTTTTTTGTTCGCCGGCGCCTACTTCAGCAGCCTCGGCAGATGCGGTTAAGCTTGGCGCTTGACGCCAAGCCAATTGCCCCGTTGATACGTCGGGCTGATGACACCCATCGCCGCTTCAAGCCGCCAGGAGATTTCGCATGTTGGACCCGCAGCTCCTCGATCGTCTTGCCATCCGCGACCTCGTCGAGAATTGGGCGGTCTGGCGCGATGCCGGTGACTGGGAGCGCTTTGCCACCGTCTGGCACGAAGAAGGCTGGATGTCCGCCACCTGGTTTCAGGGGCCGGCGCGGGATTTCATGCGCGTCAGCCAGGAGGGGTTTGCCAAAGGCGTGCGCATCCTGCATTTCCTCGGCGGCACCAGCATCGATCTCGAAGGCGAGCGGGCCATCGCCCAGACCAAGATGACGATCTCGCAGCGGGCCCTGGTGCACGACGTGCTCTGCGACGTCGTCTGCACCGGGCGCTTCTACGATTTCCTGGAGAAGCGGCAAGATCAATCAGGTATTGGCCAATGGGGCATCGTCCGCCGCCAGCCGATCTACGAGAAGGACCGGATCGACCCGGTCGATCCCGCCGCGACGCTTCGCCTCGACCAGAAGGCGCTGGCCGCGCTGCCCGAAGGCTACCGCCACCTCGCCTACATGCAGGAGCTGATCGGCTACAAGGTCAAGCGCGACATGCCCGGCCTCACCGGCGCAGAGGTCGAAAAGCTCTATGCGGAGGGGCGGGACTGGTTGGCGGGGAAGACGAAGTGAGCCGCGCAAAAATGTAAGCCGCGACTGGCATCACCACAGTCGCGGCCTACGTCGCCGGCTTATGGGGCAGGGGGGAATAGCCGGCTGTTGAAACGACTCGCTGGCGCGGGAGTCGTTCCAACCGTTGCGAAATATTTTGCGCGCCCTCCGAATTTCTTCGCACACGGTTAAGTGATCTTAACTGCCGAGAACTCCCGGTCGTCCCCTCGCGTTGTTCCAGCGATCGCCATGGGGCGAGGGATAGACAGCCATGTCACCGATTCAAAAGGTATTTTTGGGTGCTGTCGCGATTGCCGCGACGATTGGCGCCGTACAGGCGGGCGCGATGCAACTGTCCTCCGGCCACGATCTGGCCGACCGCTTGCAGGCGCTTGCCGACACGGCCGACAGACCGGGCCACAACGTCAATCGTACCGGCAAGGCCGACCGGCTCGCCGAGGTCAAGCCGGCGGAGATTCAGACCCGCACAGTGTCGATGCGCTTGAATGACCTCGCCGACACGTCGGTCCTGCTGCGGGTCCCCGCGGTGATCAAGGCCGGCAACGCCAAGCCGCCGGCGCTGCTCCAGAACCAGAAGCAGGGCCGCAACAAGCCGACGATCGCCTGTGAGCCGATGGTCAGCTCCCTTACCGAGGTCGCGAAGCTGCTCCAGCCCGGCCGGTGTGTGACCTGACCTGCCTGACCTCTTGGGCCACCACCACCGATCCGGGAGGGCTATTTTTCGCCTGCACTTGATCCCCCATCCCATCGCGTTATATCCCGGTTTTCTCCACTTCCGATTGACCGGGTAAACGCATGACGACGTCAGATACGGCCGCGCATACGCAGCCTTTCCAGGCCGAAGTTTCCGAGCTGCTGCACCTCATGGTGCACTCCGTCTATTCCGAGACCGACATCTTCCTGCGCGAGCTCGTCTCCAACGCCTCGGACGCCTGCGACAAGCTGCGCTATGAGGCCATCGCCAATCCGGCGCTGCTGGGCGAGGGCGACGCGCTCAAGATCCGCATCATCCCGAACAAGACAGCCGGAACGCTGACGATCGCCGACAACGGCATCGGTATGGAGCGCCAGGAGCTGATCGACCATCTCGGCACCATCGCCCGCTCCGGTACCAAGGCGTTCGTGTCGAAGCTGAAGGAGGCCAAGGACGGCCTCGGCCTGATCGGCCAGTTCGGCGTCGGCTTCTATTCCGCCTTCATGGTCGCCGATAAGATCATGGTCGTCAGCCGCCGCGCCGGTGAGAGCGACGTCTGGACCTGGACGTCGTCGGGCGGCTCCGGCTTCGAGATCGCGCGGGCCGGCGAGGAAGATGCGGCGCGTGTGACGCGCGGCACCGAGATCGTTCTGCACCTCAAGGACGATGCCAAGAAATATCTCGAGGCTTACGAGATCGAGCGCATCGTCGGTGCCTATTCCGACAACATCCTGTTCCCGATCGAGTTCGTCCCGGAAGAGGGCGAGCCGCGCCAGATCAATTCGGCGAGCGCGCTGTGGCAGCGCTCCAAATCCGAGCTGTCGCCGGAGGACTACAAGAAGGCCTATCAGCAGATCGCATCCGCCTTCGACGATCCCGCGATGACGCTGCATTACCGCGCGGAAGGCCGCTACTCTTACGCCGTGCTGCTGTTCGCGCCCTCGACCAAACCGTTCGACCTGTTCGAGCCGAACCGCAAGGGACGGGTCAAGCTCTATGTCCGGCGCGTCTTCATCACCGATGATGCCGACCTCTTGCCGGGTTATCTGCGCTTCATCCGCGGCGTCGTCGACAGCGAGGATCTCCCGCTCAACATCTCGCGCGAGATGCTCCAGAACAATCCGCAGCTGGCGCAGATCCGGAAAGCGGTGGCGACGCGCGTCGTGTCCGAGCTCGAAAGCCTTGCGGACAAGGACCCGGAGAATTTCGCCAAGATCTGGGACGCTTTCGGCGCGGTGCTGAAGGAAGGCGTCTACGAGGATTTCGAGCGCCGCGAGAAGCTGCTCGCGCTGTCGCGCTTCACTACGACGTCGGGCGAAAAGCGGTCGCTGAAGCAGGTCATCGCCGATTTCAAGCCGAACCAGACCGAGATCTACTATCTCGTCGGTGACAGCATCGAGCGGCTGAAGTCCAATCCGCGGCTCGAGGCTGCGACCGCGCGCGGCATCGAGGTGCTGCTGCTCTCTGATCCCGTCGATGCCTTCTGGACCTCGATGCCGACGGAGTTCGAGGGCAAGCCGTTGAAGTCGCTGAGCCAGGGCGATCTCAATCTCGACCTGATCCCGCGCGTCGACGACAAGGACGAGGCGAAGACGGACGAGCCGGCGGCGGATGAAGCCGCGACCATCGCGGTGATCAAGGCCGCGCTCGGCGAGCGCGTCAGCGACGTCAAAGCCTCGACGCGCCTCACCAGCTCGGTCTCCTGCCTCGTGGCCGACAGCCAGGGCCCGAGCCGCGAGCTGGAGCGGATCCTGTCGCAGCAGAACCGCGGCATGCGCACCAAGCCGGTCCTCGAGATCAACCTGCGCCACCCGATGGTGGTTGCGATCACCAAGGCCCAGGCCGGCTCCAAGGTCGTCGACGATCTCAGCCTGCTGCTGCTCGAGCAGGCGCAGATTTTGGATGGCGAATTGCCGGAGGACCCGGCTGCGTTTGCGGCACGGCTGAACCGGCTGGTGCTGCAGGGGCTGGGCTAGAGCATGATCCGGAAAAGTGTGAAGCGGTTTTCCGAAAAGATCATGCTCAAACAATAACCTAAAGCGCGATGACGATTCATCCCAATCTCATCGCGCTTTAGCGCGAAGCTGGCCGGGCACCATCGTCGCTTGGCTCACTCCGCCGCATCCTTCCGCTCCTCGCTCGCGGCCTCCGCCTGCGGCTTCTTCTCCATCCAGCGCGAGAGCAGGTTGGAGAACCGGTCGAGGTAGAGATAGACGACGGGGGTCGTGAACAGCGTCAGCGCCTGGCTCACCAGCAGGCCGCCGACCATGGCGTAGCCGAGCGGCTGGCGGATTTCGGCGCCGGTGCCGGTTCCCAGCATCAGGGGAACGCCGCCGAGCAGGGCCGCCATCGTCGTCATCATGATCGGACGGAAGCGCAGCAGCGCGGCCTGGCGGATCGATTGCTCCGGCGTCAGATGCTGTTCGCGCTCGGCGGCGATGGCGAAGTCCACCATCATGATGCCGTTCTTCTTCACGATGCCGATCAGCAGGATGACGCCGATCAGGGCGATGAGGCTGAAATCGAAGCCGAAGATCATCAGGATTGCGATCGCGCCGACGCCGGCCGACGGCAGCGTGGACAGGATGGTCAGAGGATGGATGTAGCTCTCGTAGAGCACCCCCAGCACCAGGTAGACCACGACGAGTGCGGCGAGGATCAGCATCGGCACGGTGCCGAGCGATTGCTGGAACGCCTGCGCGGTGCCCTGGAAGCTCATTGACAGCGTCGGCGGCGCGCCCATCCCGTCGACCGCGTGCAGCACGGCGTCGGTGGCTTGTCCCAGCGCCACGCCGTCGGCAAGGTTGAAGCTGATCGTCACCGCCGGAAACTGGCCCTGATGCGCGATCGCGAGCGGCCGCACCGGCTCGTCGGTCCAGCTGCAGATCACCGAGAGCGGCACCTCTTCGCCGGTCAGCGGCGACTTGATGTAGAGCTTGTCGAGCGTGTCGAGCTTGCCTTGCAGCGACGGCGTGATCTCGAGCACCACGTGATAGCTATTGGTTTGGGTGAAATATTGCGCCACCTGGCGCTGGCCAAAGGCGTCGTAGAGCGTGTCGTCGATGAGCTGCGGCTGGATGCCGTAGCGTGCGGCGGTGTCGCGGTTGATCTTGAGCTGCAGTGTCGTGCCCTCGGTCTGCTGGTCGGTCGCGACGTCGCGGAGCTGCGGTAGTCCTTTCATGCCTTCCAGGATCTTTGGCGCCCACTCGTTTAGTTCGTCGAGATTGGCGTCCTGGAGCGTGAACTCGAACTGGGTGCGGGTGGCGCGGCCCCCGAGGCGGACGTCCTGCGAGGCCTGCATATAGAGGCGTGCGCCCTCGACCCTGGCGAGCTTCGGCCGTAGCCGCGCGATGATCTGTTGTGCATTGGAATCGCGCTCTCCGATCGGCTTCAGCGTGACATACATTCGTCCCGAGTTCAGCGCCGTGCCACCCCCGCCAATGAACATCGCGATGGAATCGACGGCAGGATCGGCCTGCACGATGGCATTGAGTTCTTCCTGCCGCTGCTTCATCTCGGTGAAGGAAATGTCCTGGGGCATTTCGGACACCGCGGTGAGGAAGCCGTTGTCCTGCTGCGGGAAGAAGCCTTTGGGGATCAGAATGAACAGCAGCGCCGACAGCGCGACGGTGCCGAAGAAGATGAGAAGCGTGACGAAGCTGTGCCGCAGCGCGAGGTCCAGCCCGCGCCCATAGGCGCGGAGCAGGCGCTCGAACATCCGCTCGCTCCATTGGTAGAATCGGCTGTGGCGGGCCTCGTCGTCGGAGCGCAGGAAGCGTGAGGCCATCATCGGCGTCAGGGTCAGCGACACCACGAGCGAGACGAAGATCGCCATCGACAGCGTCACCGCGAACTCGCGGAACAGCCGGCCGATGATGCCGCCCATCAGCAGCAGCGGGATCAGCACGGCGACCAGCGAGACGCTGATGGAGACGATGGTGAAGCCGATCTCGGCCGCGCCCTTGTACGCGGCGGTGACCGGGCTCTCGCCCCGCTCGACATAACGCGTGATGTTCTCCAGCATCACGATCGCATCGTCGACCACGAATCCGACCGCGATGGTCAGCGCCATCAGCGAGAGATTGTCCAGCGAGTAGCCGAATACCCACATCAGCGAGCAGGCTCCGAGCAACGCCAGCGGCACGGTGATGCTCGGGATGATCGTCGCCCAGAAGCTGCGCAGGAAGATGAAGATCACCATCACCACCAGCGCGATGGTGATCATGAGCGTGATCTGCACGTCGTCGACCGCGGCGCGGATGGTGATGGTGCGATCGCTGATGATCTTGATCTTGATCGCGGGTGGGATCGCCGCGATCAGCCGTGGCAGTTTCTCCTTGATGCGATCGACCGTCTCGATGACGTTGGCGCCGGGCTGCTTGAAGATGACCAGGAACACGCCACGCTTGCCGTCGGCCCAGGCCGCGGTCTTCATGTCTTCCGGCCCGGACACGGCCTCGCCGATGTCGCGAATCCGCAAGGGCGCGCCGCTGCGATAGGCGACAATGATGTCCTTCCAGTGCGTGGCCTCGAGCAGCTGGTCGTTGGCGTAGATGGTGTAGGCGCGCGTCGTGCCGTCGATGTTGCCCTTTGGGCTGTCCGTGGTCGCGAGGGCGATCTGGCTGCGCACGTCCTCCAGCGACAATCCCTTGGCGACGAGCTTGGCCGGATCGATCTGGATGCGCACCGAGGGCTTCTGCTGCCCGCCGACGAACACCTGTGCCACGCCGGGAAGCTGGCTGATCTGCTGCGCGAGCTGGGCGTCGGTGAGGTCGCTGACGGTGGTGAGCGGCAGCGTGTCGGAGGTTGCTGACAGGATCATGATCGGCGAGTCCGCCGGGTTGACCTTCCGATAGGTCGGCGGCGAGGGCAGGTTCTTCGGCAGCTGGCCGCTCGCCGCGTTGATTGCAGCCTGCACGTCATTGGCGGCGGCATCGATCAGGCGGTTGAGATCGAACTGGATGGTGATCGATGCCGAGCCGAGTGAGCTCGTTGAGGTCATCTGCGTGATGCCGGGGATCTGCGCGAGCTGGCGCTCGAGCGGCTGTGCCACGGAGGAGGCCATGGTCTCGGGGCTGCCGCCCGGAAGCGATGCAGAGACTTGGATGGTCGGAAAGTCGACCTGGGGCAGCGGCGCAACCGGCAGCAGAGGGTAGGCCACGAGGCCTACGAAAAGGATGCCCGCCATCAGCAGCGAGGTGCCGATCGGATAGCGGATGAACGGAGACGAGAAGCTCTCTTGCATGCCGTGAGACCACAGGCGGGCCCGTGCATCTTCTCTCCGCGCAGGCGGAGCCGCGCTCGAGAGCCCGAGCGCGAATGTGCGTTTCCTTTAGCCCATATGTTTGTACATTGCCCTGGATCGTCGTCGGTCCGGGGGCGGCGTTGTGATCGAAAGACTAACCCGTTCGCCCGGGCCAGCGAACGGATTCCTGCGCCGGGTGCTTGCGACCTTTGTCGAAGGAAACCGGAGCGAGATATGCGTTCAGCGCAGGCCGAAAACGGTGCGCTTTCCCGATTTCGGATGGTTTCGGCGCCATGTCTCTTCTGTTTCGGCGCGTGTCACAAGCCGGAGAGGTATGATCTGGAGTGATCGCTTCTTCTGCGCTGTTGTGCCATATCGAAATAGCATAACGCATGCCGCTGTCACCGATTCGAGGAAATGTCCGATGCGCCTGCCTCTTCTGACCCTCACCGCGATTGCCACGCTGTTCGCGGCGGCAGATGCCAGCGCCCAGACCTGGGATCCGCGCTACCCGGTCTGTATGAAAGTCTATTCGGGGGGGGGCCGCGGTGGTGGCGGCGAGTGGTACGACTGCTCCTTCACCTCCTTGCCGCAGTGCCAAGCCTCGGCTTCGGGCCGCGCCGCGAGCTGCGATCTCAATCCCTACTATGCGTTTAACGAACCTCCGCCGCCCCCGCCTCGCCGTCACAAGAAAGTGCACTAGAGCGTTTCATTTTTTGATTGAAACGTATCCGGCATTAGCGAAGTAGTTGCTGCATTCTGCTGACATAATGCTTCTGACGAGATGCCCGATGTGGTCGCAGGCGTCGTCGATCGTGCGTTT
>JAEYRD010000230.1 GCA_023435725.1 Pseudomonadota bacterium
GGCCTTGAGCGCGTCCGAGCCGCCCTTGAGGTCCACGAGTTCGACATTGAGGCCGGCCTTTTCGTACTCGCCGAGCTGCTTTGCCAGCACCGTCGGCAGATAGCACAGGCAGGCCCCGCCGCCGACCGCAATGGTGACCTTGCTTTGCGCCGAGGCGAGACCGGTCGTGAGCGTCAGCGCGAGCAGCGCGCCAGCGAGCCTGGCAATCGTATTCTTCATTGTTTCCTCCGTTCGGCGGCCGGCACCATAGAGCAGCACGGCTGGCTTGAGAAGCACAACCCAGGGCACTGGTCATCGGTCTTTCGGCGCAATAGCATGGCGGTACAACAACATGATGGGGAGGATTATCGATGAATCGCTTCACTGCCGGACTCGCCCTGGCCACTGCCTTTGCCGCCGGATGCGGCGCGACGTACCTGCTGCAACCTGCGTGGGCCGCCGAGAGCATCACCGCGCAGATCATCCATACCGGTGAGATGGAAGGCGATGCGCTGGGACCCGCCAACAAGGTCGGCTACCGCTCCAAGACGTTCATGACCGCCGACGGCGCCACCGTGTCGATCCAGGTCGGCAATGTGCCGAAGCACTTGCATCCCAACACCAACGAGATCCAGTACATCCTGGATGGCGCCGGAACGATCTGGCTCGGCGACAAGGAAGTCACGGTGAAGCCGGGCGACCTCGTCATCATTCCGAAGGGCACGCCGCATGGCGGTACCAAGCCGATCAGCGGGCAGGTCAAGGCGATCGCGATCAAGACGCCGCCGCAAGCACCGGACGACGTCAAGCTTCTGGATTGAGCCTTAGATCTTCACCTCTCCCCAGCGGGGAGAGGTCGGATTGCGAAGCAAGCCGGGTGAGGGGCCGCGGCACGTGGTGAGATCGGAACCCTCACCCGGATCGCATCTTCTAGATGCGATCCGGCCTCTAACTAAGGGAGAGGTGGACCGAGTTCCTCGACTTGCAACGTCGCGATAGAGACTCGCCTGGCCACTAGCCGCGCCCCTCCGATGCTGTCGGCCGCCACACCAGGAGACGACGCTCGACCAGCGTAACGCCAAAGTCGATCAGGATCACGAAGGCCGACAGCACGAACATGCCGGCAAATACGCCGGCAACGTCGAACACGCCTTCGGCCTGCTGGATCAGATAACCGAGCCCTGCCGCCGATCCCAGATACTCGCCGACGACCGCGCCGACCACGGCGAAGCCGACCGAGGTGTGCAGCGAAGAAAACATCCAGGACAGCGCCGACGGCCAGTACACGTGCTGCATCAGCTGCCGCTCGCTCATGCCGAGCATGCGGCCATTGTCGAGCACGGTGCGGCTGACCTCCTTGACACCCTGATAGACGTTGAAGAACACGATGAAGAATACCAGCGTCACGCCGAGCGCGACCTTGGACCAGATGCCGAGGCCAAGCCACAGCGCGAAGATCGGCGCCAGCACCACGCGCGGCAACGCATTGGCCATCTTCACGTAGGGATCGAACACCGCCGCGACCAGCGGCTGCCGCGCAAACCAGAAGCCGACCAGAACACCGCCGACCGAGCCGATCACGAAGGCGAGGATGGATTCCCAAAGCGTGATCGCGAGATGCTTCCAAATCACGCCGGTCGCAAACCACTTCACGATCTGGCTGAACACATCGACGGGGTTGGAGAAGAAGAACGGCGGCAGCAGGATCTTGCCGAACAGCGGCACGGTCGACAGCACCTGCCACATCGCGATGCAGACAATTGCGACCAGCACTTGCAGCGCAAGCAACGTCATGCGCGACATCAGACCGCCTCCGCCGCCTGGGTGGACTGCGCGTAACCCTTCATCACCTCGTCCTTGAGCACGCTCCAGATCTCGCGATGGAGCGCATGGAACTCCTTGTCCAGCCTCACCTCGAAGATGTCGCGCGGGCGCGGCAGCGTCACGCGCCAGTCACCGATGATGCGCGAGGACGGCCCCGCCGACATGATGACGACGCGGTCGGCAAGCGCGATCGCCTCTTCGAGATCATGCGTGACAAACAGCACGGCCTTGCGGTCGGCGCTCCAGAGATCGAGCAGCAGATTGCCCATCACCTGGCGCGTCTGCGCATCAAGCGGCCCGAACGGCTCGTCCATCAGGAGGATTTTTGGATCCCGAATCAGCACCTGCGCCAGCGCCACGCGCTTGCGCTGGCCACCCGAGAGCAGGTGCGGATAGCGACCCGCGAAGGCGCCAAGGCCGACGGACGTCAGCCATTTCTGCGCCCGCGGCAGTGCCTCAGTCCGTGGCGTGCCCTTGATCTCGAGCCCGATCGCGACATTGTCAAGCGCGGTCTTCCAGGGGAACAGCGCATCGGCCTGGAACAGGTAGCCGGCGTCCCGGTTCAGCCCCGCGAGCGGCCGGTCGAAAATCCTGACGCCGCCGGCGGCCGGCTTCAGCAGGCCCGCAGCGACGTTGAGCAACGTCGATTTCCCGCAGCCGGTCGGGCCGACAATGGCGACGAACTCGCCTTGCGCGACCGCCAGATGCGCCTTCTCCACCGCCGTATAGACGCGCCCGTCCCCAAGCCGGAACGCGACCTTGGCATCTTCCAGCGCCACTGCCGTGGGCGTTGACATGTGTTCCCTCCGAACCTGGACCGATGCCTTAGCCGCTCGCGCCGCCAAGTTCAATCAACCGGCCAAGCGTGGTACGCATGGGGCCCGTCATCCCCTTCCCCTCCCTGGAGGGCAAGCAAAAGAGCCCCGCCCGATGCCCTCCAGGCCGATGATTGGCTACGCCCACGTCACCAAGCGCTTCGGTCTCCTCAAGGCCGTCGATGACGTGTCGCTCGACATCGCCGAGGGCGAGTTTGTAGCCATCGTCGGAGGTTCGGGATCGGGCAAGACCACGCTGCTGCGGCTCGCCAATCGACTGATCGAGGCCGACGGCGGCAGCATCACGGTCGAGGGCGAGGACGTGCGAAACGTCGATCCGGTCGCGCTCCGGCGACGGATTGGCTACGTCTTCCAGAGCGGCGGGCTGTTTCCGCATCTGAGCGTCGCGGACAATATCGGGATCACGCCAAAACTGCTCGGCGTGCCGGCCGCGGACATCACCGCGCGGGTCGACGAGTTGCTCGATCTCGTGCAACTCGACGGAGCTGCGCACAGTGACCGGCTTCCGGAGGCGCTCTCGGGCGGCCAGCGCCAACGCGTCGGCGTGGCGCGTGCGCTCGCGGCAAAGCCCCGCATCGTGCTGATGGACGAGCCGTTCGGCGCGCTCGATCCCCTCACCCGCGATGCGCTCGGCGAAGACTATCGCTCGCTGCATCGCAGCCTCGGCTTGACCACCGTGATGATCACGCACGACATGACGGAGGCGATCCTGCTCGCCGACCGCATCGCAGTGATGCGCGGCGGAAAGATGCTCGCGCAGGGCACGCCGGCGGAGCTGTCGAAGAGCAGCGATGCCTATGTGCTCGAGCTATTGCGAACGCCGCGGCGCCAGGTCGAGCGGCTGAACGCACTGCTGCCGCAGAGTGGTACGGCATGAGCCTCTTCGCCGATCCGCGCTGGGGCGAAGCCCTGTCGCATCTCACGGACTATCTCGGCAACCATGTGCGGGTCAGCCTCGCCGCACTTGCGCTCGGCCTCGTCGTCAGCCTGCCGCTCGCGATCCTGACGCGCAACCGCCCGGCGCCGCGCGCCATCCTGCTCGCACTCGCCAGCGTCGTGCAGACGGTGCCGGGACTAGCGTTGCTCGCGCTGTTCTATCCGCTGCTGCTGCTGGCCGCCTCGATGACGCTGGCCTGGTTCGGCGTCTCCTTCTCCGCCTTCGGCTTCCTGCCGGCCATGCTGGCGCTCGCGCTCTATTCGATGCTACCGGTGCTGCGCAACGGCATCACCGGCCTCAACGGCATCGATCCCGCGTTGATCGAGGCCGCCAAGGGCGTCGGGATGACTCCGCAGCAGTCGCTCGTGATGGTCGAGCTTCCGCTGGCGCTGCCAGTGATGATGGCAGGCATCCGCACCGCGGCGGTATGGGTGATCGGCACCGCGACGCTCTCGACCCCGATCGGGCAGACCAGTCTCGGCAACTACATCTTTGCCGGGCTCCAGACCCAGAACTGGGTGTTCGTGCTGTTCGGCTGCTTTGCCTCGGCCTTGCTGGCGCTCGCCGTCGATCAGCTGCTGGGCTTGATCGAAAGCGGGCTACGCCGCCGCAGCCGCCTGCGCACCGGGCTCGGCGCGGTCGGGATCGCGGCGCTGGTCGCCGCAACGCTGGTGCCGACGATGGGGCGTTCGTCGCAGAGCTATGTCCTCGGCGCCAAGACTTTTGCCGAGCAATATGTGCTGTCGGCCCTGCTCAGGGACCGCCTCCAGGCGGCCGGGCTCGCTGCCATGGCGCGCTCGGGCCTCGGCTCCAGCGTGATTTTCGAGGCGCTGAAGGCAGGCGATATCGATCTCTATGTCGACTATTCCGGCACGCTCTGGGCCAACCAGTTGCATCGCACCGACATCAAGCCGCGCGCAGAGTTGTTGGCGGAGTTGAAGACAACACTCGCGAAGGAGAACATTACCCTGCTCGGCGAGCTCGGCTTCGAGAACGCCTACGCCCTGGTGATGCCGAAGAGACGCGCCGAGGCGCTTGGCATCCGCAGCATCGCCGATCTCGCCGCGCACGCATCGACGATGTCGATCGCCGCCGACTACGAGTTCTTCTCGCGGCCCGAATGGGCGGCGCTGCAAACGGCCTATGGCCTCTCGTTCCGCGCGCAGCGCCAGATGCAGCCGGACTTTATGTATGCGGCGGTCGCCAGCGGCGAGGTCGACGTGATCGCCGGCTACACCAGCGACGGGCTGATCGCGAAATACGATCTCGTCGCGCTGGACGATCCCAGGCACGCGATCCCGCCCTACGACGCGATCCTGCTGCTCGCACCAAAGCGCGCCGGTGACGAGCGGCTCAAGACGGTGCTGAACCCGCTGCTCGGCAAGATCGACATCGCCACCATGCGCGAGGCGAATCTCCGCGCCAGCGGCAATGACGGGAATTCGTCGCCGGACGCGGTGGCGAAGTGGCTGTGGGAGAAGGTGGGCAAGCGGTAGGCCGGCTAAAGCCCCCTGATCATCCCGGCAGTGATCAGCAGCCGGTTCAACCGCCGCGCTTCCGCGCCGTCCTTGCAGCCGTAGAAGATGCCCTCGCAGCGGAGCATGATCTGCTTCTGCTCGGCGAAGGACGGATCGAGCGGAATGCCGGCGGCCTCCTGGATGACCAGCGGCAGATAGGGGCCGTCGACCGTGTCCATCACCGCGTCGCTCTTCACCGGCTCGAAATTGACGGCGTCGATCGCATAATAGGTCGCATAGAGGCGCGGATCGTAAGCGTCGAGCTTCTTGCCGATGCCGCCTTCGTCGAGCCCAGGCTCGAGGATGCTCGGGGCGAACTCAGGCTGGTGATCGCCGTAGCGCACGATCAGGAAGGGTTCGCCCGGAAATGTCTTCTTCAGGCCCGCGACAAAAGCCTTGTACTGCTCGGCACTCATCGCCTGCCGGCGCAGATATTCGTCGATGGACGGCGCGTTGCCAGGCGCGCGCCAGTTCGGCAGCAGATCAGGGCGGAAGCGCGTCTCCCAGGGGAAATGATTGGCGCCGAGATAGATGAAGGTGAACAGCGGCTTGTTCGGCGGCTGCTGCCCCATCAATCGAAGCGCCTTGTCGTAGAAAAAGCTATCGGGCTCCACATCCTTGGCGCCGAGATCCTTGGAGTCGAGGAAGCGTTCGATTCCGGTCGTCAGCTGAAAGCTGCGCGCGCCCATGAAGCCGCCATGGGCGGGATAGAGCGACATGGTGTCGTAGCCGCAGCGGCGCAGCGCCAGCGGCAATCCGCGCTCGACGCGGTTCGAGGCGATGCGGGTCACGAAATAGGCGAAGCGGCCGAACGAACGCGAGGAAAGGCCCGCGAGCACGTTGTATTCGGTAAACCAGCTCGGCCCGCCATTGCTCTCAGCCAGGAACGTGCGCTCCTTGCCGTCCCAGGACTTGAAGTGACTGCCATAGCCAGGGGGCACCTTGATGCCCTGTGCGGCGCGGATGTCGAAGCTCGATTCATCATGGATCATGATGATGTTCGGCCGGCGGCCAGCCGGATGGCAGGCATCGACCAGTGGCATGTTGAGCCGCTCATTGGTCAACGCGGCCGATTCCATGAAGCCGTACTGCACGAAGTCGGAGACCGCGGTGACGCCGGAACGGAAGAACTTCGAGAGATAGCCGTCGTCGTAATAACCGCGCCAGGCTTCGTCCGGATGATAGAGCGAATAGCCGACGAGTGCGGCAAGACAAGCGAGCTTGCAGGCGAGCGCAGGCAGGCGGCGGATGCGGAACGGATCGAGCCACCAAAGCGCATACATCAGAGGCAGCGTGACGAGGCCGGCCAGGATCACCGACCAGCGCAGGTTCGGGAAGATCGTGAACAGGAACGCGACGGTGTCGCGGTCGATCATCATCAGATCGATGAAGTTGACCGTCATCTGCACGACGTCGTGCTTGAGCCGCGACAGCAGCACCAGCACGACGACCATGGTCAGCGACAGCGCGCCCGAGAGCGCGGGCCGCCGCAGCAGCGTGATCCAGAAGAAGTTGAGGATGCCCCAGGCCAGCGCGAAGGAAAGCCGCGAGCCGAAATCGGTCTCGGTCTCGTACATCAGCGCGAGCGCTGCGAGATGCGGCGCCGCAACCGCGAGCAGCCGCCAGATGCCGAGCGCGGCGACACTCGCCAGCACGGCGGTCGTGGCAGAAGGACCTGGATTGGGCGCGGACGCCATCGACGACACGCAACTTTAGGTCCGGCGCGGTGATGCCTAGCCATCCTGGCCGGCCTCACGACGGCCAGGACGTCCGGTACAGCCGGAAATCCGCACCGTGTCATAAAACTGTAATGGAACAGTCAAGAACAGGCAACGCACGCTGCGATCCGACCTTCGCCTATTATCGGCGAGCGCCGATGCGAAGCATCGTCCGCCAGACGCGCCATTTGATCGGGCAGGTCAGGTGCCGCGGGTCGGCTTCGCAATCCCAGCGATGAACAGGTCGATCACCCCCTCGGCCATCCGGTCGATCTCGCCCTCCTCCACACCCCAGCGCGGAAAATGGCCGTCGAGATTCATCCGGGCAAAACCGTAGACCAGGGCGCGGCCGGCAATCTGGATGCGCTTGAGGTCCGCCGGCTGCAGCAACCCCTGCTTCGCCGCATCGGTCAGGATCTGCTCCGTCAGCGCGATCAACTCGGCATTGTCGCGCGTCAGCTCAGGTGAGCTGCCATGGGCGAAATAGCGCCCCGTGGAGATGATCTCGAAATGAGCGGGATTGCGCATCGCCCAGCGCAGGTAAGCAAGGCCGAAGGCCCGGAAGCGGCCGAGCGGATCGTCGGCCGCTGCTTGGCCCAGCGCCACCTCGATCTCGGAGCGAAAGCGCCGTTGCGCCTCCGTGGCCACCGCCGCCATTAGGGCATCGCGGTTTGGGAAGTGCCGGAACGGGGCTCCCGGCGATACCGCGGCCCGGCGCGCGGCCTCACGGACGGAGACTTCTGCGCCCTCGGTTGCCAATTGCAGCGCCGCGTCGATCAGGACGCGGCGGAGGTCGCCGTGATGATAGGGCCGCGCTTCGGGTGTTTGCCGGCGGGCGCGCGGCTTGGGCGTCTGGCGGGAGGGCATGGAGCTTTCTAGCATCACCCGAACGTGAATGTAAGCAGTGATTACACCGTTGACGGTCCCGCCGCACCGAAATGTAATCGATGATTACATAGCGGAGGGCATCACCATGTCGCAACGTCAGAGCTGGTTCGAAAGCTGGCGGCTGCTTGCCGCTCTCACCCTGAGCCTGGTCGTGCTCAGCCTGTGGATCGCCTCGATGCGGCAGTTCGAGGTCGAGGGTGTGCGCATGGTGATCCGCTTCACGGCACGCAGTTCGCTGCTGCTGTTCTGCCTCGCCTTCAGTGCCGGGGCGCTTGCATGGTTGTGGCCAAATACCTGGACGCGCTGGCAGTGCCGCAACCGCCGCTATCTCGGCCTGAGCTTCGCGGCTTCCCACGCCATCCACGCGGCGGCGATTGTCGCATTCGCCAGGATGGATCCGGCCGGCTTTGCGGAGGCTACCACCGCCGCCTCGTACATCTTCGGCGGCATCGGCTATGCCTTCATCATCGCCATGAGCGCGACCTCGTTCGATCGCACCGCCGCACTGATCGGGCCGCGCGCCTGGCGCGCGCTGCACCTCACGGGCGGCTATTATCTCTGGTTCCAGTTCATGGTGTCGTTCGGCAAGCGCGTGCCGGCGATGCCGCTCTATGCCGCCTTCCTCGTCCCGCTCCTCGCTGTCATGGCGCTGCGCTTGATCGCGATGGCCTCGCGCCCGACCAGGCGGGTCGTCGGAGCGCAATAGCTAGCGGTCAAGAACGCACAGCAAATGCCGGCTCTTAAGATGAAGCGGCACGCGAGCGTTGCAACGCAAGAAAGTCGCTCGATGAGACCGCGGATGAAGAGCGGAATCTTAGACTCTGAAGACGCTCGCGTTTTGCCGTCCGGACGCTGGCGGGAAGTCTTGAAAAACGACGCGAGACCAAGAATGTGCTTTAAGCGTCAGTTCTTCGCGCTCAGTCTGCGCTTCAGTTCGCGAAGAATTTGAATGAGGCCGCAATACTTCGCGCGAGATGAAAAGAGCGAGACCGCTATGTGCGGTCTCGCTCGAATGTAGTCGCGAAGGTTTAAGAATGGGTTTGGCGAGCGAAGCTTGTGTTTTCGCTCGTCATTCCGGGGCGCGCATTAGCGCGAACCCGGAATGACGGCATAGCCGTCAGTTCTTCGACTTGTCGACCAGCGCGCCCTTCTTGATCCAGGGCATCATGTCGCGCAGCTTGGCGCCCACTTCCTCGATCGGATGCTGGGCGAGCTTGGCGCGGGTCGCCTTGAACGAGGTCTGGTTGACCTTGTTCTCGAGCATCCAGTCGCGGGCGAACTTGCCGCCCTGGATGTCGGCGAGAACGCGCTTCATCTCGGCCTTGGTCTCCGCCGTCACGATGCGCGGACCGGTGACGTACTCGCCGTATTCGGCGGTGTTGGAGATCGAGTAGTTCATGTTGGCGATGCCGCCTTCATAGATCAGATCGACGATCAGCTTCACTTCGTGCAAGCACTCGAAATAGGCCATCTCCGGTGCGTAGCCAGCTTCGACCAGGGTCTCGTAGCCGCCCTTGATCAGCTCGACCAGGCCGCCGCAGAGCACGACTTGCTCGCCGAACAGGTCGGTCTCGCACTCTTCCTTGAAGGTGGTCTCGATGATGCCGGCGCGGCCGCCACCGATCGCCGAGGCGTAGGACAGGCCGAGGTCATGGGCGTTGCCCGAGACGTCCTTTGCGATCGCGATCAGGCAGGGCACGCCGCCGCCGCGCTGATACTCCGAGCGCACGGTGTGGCCAGGGCCCTTCGGCGCGATCATCAGCACGTCGAGGTCGGCGCGCGGGTCGAGCAGGTTGAAGTGGACATTGAGACCGTGCGCGAAGACGAGCGCTGCGCCCTTCTTCATGTTGTCGTGCAGGTGCTCGCGGTAGATGTCGCCCTGGAGCTCGTCGGGGGTCAGCATCATGACGAGGTCGGCCCATTTGGCGGCTTCGGCGACTTCCATCACCTTGAAGCCGGCGTTCTCCGCCTTCTTGGCCGAGGTCGACCCCTTGCGCAGCGCAATCGCCACTTCCTTGACGCCGGAGTCCTTCAGGTTGAGCGCATGGGCGTGGCCTTGGCTGCCATAGCCGACGATGGCGACCTTCTTGCCCTTGATCAGGTTCAGGTCGGCGTCGCGATCGTAATAAACACGCATAGTCGTTTCCTCGTTAGGGGCCAGAATCGGCCGTTGGTCAGGTCTCGGACGGTGAAATTTGCGGATTTCGGGGGCTGTCTAGAGCATTTTCAGGCCCCTGGGAAACCCGTTTCTGCATGGAAAACTGCGGCATCATGCATCCATGAAGACGGGGTAGAGCGATGCCAAGAGCAGCATCGCCATGAGGATGTTGAAGGCGCGCACCAACCGCCCGGAGGTCAGGACCGGTCGTAGTGCAGTGCCGAAAAAGGCCCAGACCACGGTCGAGGCCGTACCCACCAGCAGGCTGATCAGGGTCTGGATCGCAATATTCAGGGGGAACTGGGCGATCGCCGCATAGGCGGTGATGGTCCCGATCACGATCACCCAGCCCTTGGCGTTGATCCATTGGAACATGGCCGCGCCCCAGAAGGTCATCGGGCCGCGGCCGCCCTCTTCACCCGGCTTGGCCGGACCGGATAAGGCGATCGCGGCGGCCAGGTAGATCAGGTAGGCGGCGCCGGCAAATTTCAGAATGGTTTGAAGGATCGGATAGGCCAGAAACACCGCACCGAGCCCGAGGCCGACGGCGCCGACCATGAAGGCGAAACCGATGGTGATGCCGGCGATGTGCGGGATGGTGCGGCGGAAACCGTAAGTCAGCCCCGACGACAGCAGCATGATGTTGTTCGGCCCCGGGGTAAAGAACATCACGAGGGCGAAGATGATGAAGGCATAGAGCAGCGACTGGGACATGCTACCTCACGCTGCCTTCGCCAGCGGCTGCGAGCGCCTCGCCAGCACCATCACCGCAATACCGCCGATCACGGTCAGCATGCCGGCGAGCCTTAGGGGTCCGAACCTTTCACCGAACACGATGCTGGAAGCGGCCGAGCCGACGAACGGCACTAGCAGTGCGAACGGCACCACCTGGGCGGCCGGATAGTCGCGCAGCAACCGGCCCCACAGCCAATAGGCAATGCTGGTCGAGATGGCGCCGATCGCCAGCAGACAGACGAGGCCGGTGAGCGACATGTGGATCAGCGACTGTAACGTCGGCACCGGCCCGTTGACGACCAGCGCCAGCACGAACAGCGGCACCGCCGAGGTGAGGCAGAGCCAGGCGAACAGGTCGAACATCGGCGCGCCCCGGGCGCCGCGCAGCAGGAGGTTGCCGATGGCAAAGCAGATCGGCGAGATCATCAGCACCGCGAAAGCGCTGACGCTGAAATCATAACCGACGGTGCCGCAGATCATCAGAAGACCGGCCGCTGCGATGACGATGCCGAGCGTCTGCACCGGTGTCGGCCGCTCGCCAAATGCGATCGCGGCAAAACCGATGGTGAACAACGCCTGGCTCTGCACGACGACGCTGGTCAGTCCCACCGGCACGCCATGAGCGATGCCGTAGGCCTGCGCCAGAAATTGGCCGAGGAACAGGGTGAAGCTGATCGCGATCAGGAGCGACCATGCGACCTTCGGCTTGGGAATGAACAGGCACGGCAGCGCCGCAATGGTGAAGCGCATCGCCGTCATCAGCTCCGGCGAGAACTCGTCGAGCGCGATCCGGCTGGCCACGAAGGCAAGCCCCCAGATGACCGCCACCAGGATGGCGATGAGGATATCGGCCGGCTTCATGCCCTTAACCTCTCCCGCTTGCGGGAGAGGTCGGCGCGAAGCGCCGGGTGAGCGTCTTGTCCTCTGGGGGGTTCTCGATTGTGAAAACACCCTCTCCCCCGGCCTTCCCCGCAAGCGGGGGAGGGAGCGCAGCTACGGCGTAGTTGCAGTTTGCTCTCACAGCTTCAGCCTTGCTCGCCGGCTTTCGGTTTCCGCAGCAGATAAGTGCCGTGCATCGGCGCGTGATAGTCGGCAGAGATCAGAGTGAAGCCGACGTCGGTCAGCATCCGCTCCATCACCCAGCCAAAGGTGGAATATTCGTCGCGCATGTGCGTGACCACGCCCTCGCGCGAAAAATCGTGGTTCTTGATCTGGAAGTCGGCCCATTGCTCGACGTCGCGCTCGACGGCGTCAGGCATCGACGCGTAGACGATGTCGCGCAGATAGAAGCTCCCGCCCGGCTTGAGCGCCCGATAGATCCGCGACAACGCCACCGCCTTCCAGAAATCAGGCAGATGATGCAGCGTGAACTCGCTGACGATCAGATCGTAAGATTCCGGCCGGTAGGCGAAACTGAGCAAGCCAGCCGATTGCGTGCGGACGGGCGCCTTGCGGTCGCGGGCATAGATTTCGGCGAGCGCCAACATTGCAGGCGAGATGTCGATGGCGTCGACCTCGGCGCCCATCAGCGCAGCTTCCGTCGCCAGCACGCCGTTGCCGCAGCCGATATCGGCGATGCGCCAGCCGCGCTGGACACCCAGCATTTTCAGCGCGGCGCGCGCCCGCAGATCGGCATCGTCATGGTTGTCGTAGATCGACGCCACTGCGGGCTCGATCCCCATCCGGTTCCGCTCGTTATAGTACCAGTCGCGCGCCAGCATCGTTCACATCCCTTCAGGCCCGCGACCGATCGCGGCAACGCCGGTGCGCGACACCTCGACGAGGCCGAGCGGGCGCATCAGGTCGATAAACTGGTTGATCTTGTCCGTATTGCCTGTGATCTCGAACACGAAGCTCTCGGTGGTGGCGTCGATCACGCGGGCGCGGAACGCATCCGCCAGCCTGAGCGCCTCGACGCGGTGATCGCCATGCCCGCGCACCTTCACCATTGCCAGTTCGCGCTCGATCGAGCGCCTGGTCTGCGTCATGTCGACGACGCGGTAGACCGGGATCATGCGGTCGAGCTGGTGCTTGATCTGCTCGATCACCATCGGCGTGCCCGTGGTGACGATGGTGATGCGCGAAAGGTGCTTCTGGCTCTCGGTCTCCGAGACCGTCAGGCTCTCGATGTTGTAGCCGCGCCCCGAGAACAGGCCGATGACGCGGGCGAGCACGCCCGGCTCGTTTTGCACGAGCACTGCGAGCGTGTGCGTCTCGTTCGGATCGTGGCGGTCCTCGATGAAGTAGGCGGATGCGGGCTGGTTCATGATCGTCCCCTCTATTTTCGTCGTCACGCCGTCGCCCGCTGGGCAACCGGCGCATCCGCTCCGACCCAACGGCGGAACAGATCCAAATCGATATTGCCGCCGGACAGCACGAGACCGACGCGCTTGCCTGACAGCCTGGTCTTTTCCTGAAGCGCCGCGGCGAGCGCGGCGGCGCCGGCGCCTTCGGCGAGATTGTGCGTATCGGTCCAGTAGGCGCGGATCGCAGCCGCGACCTCGTCGTCGGTGACCTGGACGATGCGCGAGGCGCCCTCGCGGATCAGCGCGAACGCCTCCGCGTCCGGAATGCGCGTCGCCATGCCGTCGGCGAGCGTGTTGCTGGTCTCGGTCGTCACGATCTTGCCGGCCGCAAACGACAGCGCGTAGGACGGCGCTTCGGTCGACTGCACGCCGACGATCTCAGTCTTCAGGCCGAGCAGGTCGCGCGCCATGATGCAGCCGCAGATGCCGGAGCCCTGCCCGATCGGCACGTAGAGAATGTCGAGATCCGGCGCCGATCTGAACAGCTCGAGCGCATAGGTCGCAACGCCCAGCACGAGGTCCGGATGGAACGACGGCACCATGTGGAGCCCGGCGAACTGCGCGCGGCGCTCGGCCTCCTCGCGGGCGGCCTGAAAGTCCTCGCCATGCTCGACCAGCTCGGCGCCGAAGGCCTTCATTGCGCGATTCTTCTCGACGGAATTGCCACGCGGCACATAGATCACCGCCGGAACGCCGTGACGACTGGCCGCAAACGCGAGGCTCTGGCCGTGATTGCCGCGCGTTGCCGAGATGATGCCGGGCGTATTCGGCCGCTCGCGCTTCAGCCGTTCGAGATAGACGAGTCCGCCGCGCACCTTGAAAGCGCCGATCGGCGTGTGGTTTTCGTGCTTGACCACGACCTCGGTGCCGAGCCGCTCAGCGAGCAGAGGCCAGCCGCGCGCCGGTGTTGCCGGCACCGCCTGCCCCACGATCGCATGTGCGCGCTCGAGCTCCGTGAGATCAAACATCAAAGCCCCGCGTGCGGTCTGCTCCCTCGCCCCGCTTGCGGGGAGAGGGTTGGGGTGAGGGGGAGTCTCCACAGGGACGGTGAGGGAGAGACTCGCGGAGAGTCCCCCTCGCCCGAAATACGAGCTGCGCTCGTATTTCGACCTCTCCCCGCAAGCGGGGCGAGGTGAAGAGGCAACGATCGTCGCCGAGACACCATCGCGCTCACACCAGCGCCTTGCCGCCGGCGAATGCCTTGGCGGTGGCTTCGTCGTTCGCCTGCTCCGGCAACAGCATCTCGTTGTGCGCCTTGCCGGAGGGGATCATCGGGAAGCAGTTTTCGAGCGCAGCGACGCGGCAGTCGAACAGCACCGGGCGCCTGACCGAGATCATCTCCTGGATCGCACCATCGAGATCAGCGGGCTTGTGCACCTGGAGGCCGACGCCGCCATATGCTTCCGCGAGCTTGACGAAGTCCGGCAGCGCCTCCGAGTAAGAATGCGACAGGCGGTTGCCGTGGAGCAGCTGCTGCCACTGGCGCACCATGCCCATGTACTGGTTGTTGAGGATGAAGATCTTGATCGGCAGCTCGTACTGAACCGCCGTCGACATCTCCTGGATCGTCATCTGCACCGAGGCATCGCCCGCGATGTCGATGACGAGGCTGTCGGGATGCGCCACCTGCACGCCGACCGCGGCCGGCAGGCCGTAGCCCATGGTGCCGAGACCGCCGGACGTCATCCAGCGGTGCGGCTCCTCGAAGCCATAGAACTGCGCCGCCCACATCTGGTGCTGGCCCACTTCCGTCGTGATGTAGGTGTCCTTGCCGCGTGTTGCCTCGAACAGACTCTGGATCGCGTGCTGCGGCAGGATGACGTCATTGCTCTTCTTGTAATAGAGCGAGTTGCGCGCGCGCCACTGCGCGATCTGCTGCCACCACGCCTTGATGTCGGGCTTCTTCGCCTCGGCCTTGAACACCTGGAGGATGTCGCCGAGGATGTTGCCGCAATCGCCGATGATCGGCACGTCAACGCGGATGTTCTTGTTGATCGAGGACGGGTCGATGTCGATGTGGATCTTCTTCGAGCCCGGCGAGAACGCGTCGACGCGTCCGGTGATGCGGTCGTCGAAGCGCGCGCCGACGCACAGCATGACGTCGCAATCATGCATGGTCATGTTGGCCTCGTAGGTGCCGTGCATGCCCAGCATGCCGAGCCAGTTCTTGCCCGACGCAGGATAGGCACCCAGGCCCATCAGCGTTGAGGTGATCGGAAAACCGGTGACCTCGACCAGCTCGCGCAGCAGCTTGGTGGCTTCAGGGCCGGAGTTGATGACGCCGCCGCCGCTATAGATCACCGGGCGCTTGGCGTTCGCGAGCAGCGAGACCGCCTTGCGGATCTGCGTCGCATCGCCCTTCACGCGCGGCGCGTAGGACCGGTGCACGTCGGACTTGCGCGGCGGATGATAGGTGCCGGTCGCGAACTGCACGTCCTTGGGCACGTCGACCAGCACCGGGCCCGGACGGCCCGTGGTCGCAACATAGAACGCCTCGTGCAGCACTTTTGCGAGATCGTTGACGTCGCGCACCAGCCAGTTGTGCTTGGTGCAGGGGCGCGTGATGCCGACGGTGTCGCATTCCTGAAACGCGTCGTTGCCGATCAGATGCGTCGGCACCTGGCCGGAAATGCAGACCAGCGGGATCGAGTCCATCAGCGCGTCGGTCAGCGGCGTCACCATGTTGGTGGCGCCGGGGCCGGAGGTCACCAGCGCAACGCCCGGCTTGCCGGTCGAGCGCGCATAGCCCTCCGCGGCGTGGCCCGCGCCCTGCTCGTGGCGAACGAGGATGTGTTGGACCTCGCTCTGCTGGAAGATCTCGTCGTAGATCGGAAGCACCGCGCCGCCGGGATAGCCGAAAATGTCGGTCACGCCATGATCGATGAGTGCGCGGACGATCATCGCGGCGCCGGTCATCTGGTTCGGATCGTGGCTTTTGTCGCTCATTGTCTTGCTCCGGATGCGCTGTTGTCAGCGGCTTCGTTCGTGTCGGGTTCGGGAAATAAAAAGGGCCCCGAAGAGGGCCCATGCACACCGCCTGTCTTGTGGATGGCAGCTAGCCATCCCCGGCGGTGTGCCTGGGTACGACGGCGATAAGGAGTTTGGTAATAATGTTACGCATAGCGGGCGCTCGGCTTCCCAAAGGTTGCGCGAAACATAGCGGCCAAAGCCCGAATGTCAAGGCGAAGCGGCCGTTCGCGCGCGATTTTGGCAGTGTAGCGGTGTTCCCAGGCTTCGGCGAGAGGTAAAATGGGGAGCCGGGGGCACAAAAGCGTGTCATCCGGGGTCCCGGGCCGCGCTGACGACTGCGGCCAGCCATCCCCGCGCCTCCTCCGGCTTCACCCATTCGAACTCCGGCAATTGGTGCCGGAACCAGGTGAACTGGCGCTTGGCGTAATGGCGGGTATCGGCCCGGCCGATCGTGGCGGCCTCCTCCAGACTGAGCTCACCACGCAGATGACGGATCAGGGCCGGCACGCCATGGGCCTTCATGGCCGGCAGCAGCGGATCGAGGTTTCGGGCGGCGAGCCGCTCGATCTCTCGCAGCGCGCCGCCGCCGAGCATGGCATCGAAGCGGGCGTCGATGCGGGCATAGAGCTCGTCCCGCTCTGGCGCCAGGAACACCGCGCGAAAGCTATCCTTGGACAGCAAAGGCGGCTGGCCCTCCTGGTGCCAGTCGAGCAGCGAACGGCTGGTCGCCTCGACCACTTCGAGCGCGCGTGCGATGCGGGTTCGGTCGCGCAGGTTCAATCGCTCGGCAGCGCGCGGATCGCGGCGCGCCAGTTCCGCGTGGAGCGCCTCGACACCGTTCCGCTCCAGCCGTGCACGCACGCCCTCGCGCACCTCCGCGGGAACCGGCGGCACCACGGAGAGGCCCGCCGTCAACGCCTTGAAATAGAGCCCGGTACCGCCGATGAAGATCGGCAGCCGGCCTTCGGCGTTCGCCTCTTCCAGTGCCTTCGCGGCATCGGCCACCCAGGCGCCGGCCGAGAAATTCACGGCCGCATCGACATGGCCGTAGAGGCGATGCGGCGCTCGCGCCTCATCGCCATGTGTGGGGCGTGCCGTGATGATGCGCAGGTCATGATAGACTTGCATGGAATCCGCATTGATGACGACGCCGCCCGCGTTGAGGGCAAGCTCGAGCGCCAGCGCCGACTTGCCGCTGGCGGTCGGGCCTGCGATAAGCACGGCCTTGCCAACATGCCTTCTGCCGACTTGCCCCTCGTTCACGAAAACCTCAAATGTCCCTCGTCGCCACGCTGATCTGCAATCCCGATAATCCCGCCCTCGATAGCACGATCGTCGACGGCGCCCGCGCCGTGCTGCCACAGGCAGCACCGGCGCACTGGCTGTTCGACGGGGTTGCGGTGGACATCCCCTTCGGCGCCAACAGTAACCTCGAAGGCGACCGTCACGCCATCGAACAGCGGTTGCGCGAGCTCCGCGGCGACCTGCCCATCGACATCGTCGTGCAGCCAGTCGGCTTCCGGCGCAAGAAGCTTTTTCTCGCCGACATGGATTCCACCATGATCGGCCAGGAATGTATCGATGAGCTCGCCGATTTTGTTGGGGTGAAGGCGCATGTGGCAGCCATCACCGAACGCGCGATGCGCGGCGAGATCGAGTTCGAGCCGGCGCTGCGCGAGCGCGTCGCGCTTCTGAAGGACCTTCCGGTCAGCGTGGTCGACGAAGTGCTGGCCAAGCGCATCACGGTAACGCCGGGCGGCCGTGAGCTGGTCGCGACCATGCGCGCCCACGGCGCCTATGCCTGCCTCGTCTCCGGCGGGTTTACGCTGTTCACCAAGGCGGTCTCCGCCAAGATCGGCTTCCAGGAGAACCGCGCCAACGAACTCGTCGTGCGCGACGGCAAGTTCACCGGCGAGGTGAAGGAGCCGATCCTCGGCCGCGCCGCAAAGCTCGCCACGCTGGTGGATTTGATGGAGTCGTTCGATCTCGACGACATCGACTCGCTGGTGGTCGGCGACGGCGCCAACGATCTTGCGATGATCCAGGCGGCGGGGCTGGGCGTGGCCTATCATGCCAAGCCTGCGGTCGCGGCAGCGGCTGCGGCGCGGATCGATCACGGCGATCTCACCGCGCTGCTCTATGCGCAGGGGTACAAGCGCGAGGAGTTCGTGGAGGCCTAGCCTCATCTCCGCCGTCATGCCCGGGCTTGCCCCAGGCATGAACGTTTTGGTTTATCCGCGTGGCAAACACGTGGATGGCCGGGTCAAGCCCGGCCATGAAGATAGAGCGAGCGTCTTTACTGCACGCTCAGTGCCACGAAGCGCAGCTCGCCGTCGCCGTTCGAGACCAGCAGCAGCACCGACTTCTTGCCATCCTTCTTGAGCTGGTCGACGCGCTTCTGGATGTCAGCGCCGCTGGAGACGGCCTCCTGCGCCACCTCGACGATGACGTCGCCGGCGGAGAGCCGCTTCTCGGCGGCGTCTGAATTAGCGTCGACATTGGTGACGACCACGCCCTTGACGCTGTCCTTGATCTTGTAGCGCGCGCGCAGGTCCTTGCTGAGCGTCGCAAGATCGAGTCCGAGCGCCTTCTGCGTCACCGGCTTCTCGGGCGCGGGCTCGTCGGTCTTCACCGCGGCCTGCACCTTGTCAGGATCCTGGAGACGGCCGAGCGTGACCTTCTTGGTCTCCTCCTGGCCCTTGCGGATGATGACGACGTCGACCTCCTTGCCGACCGCCGTGTCGGCGACGACGCGGGAGAGGTCCTTCGGGTCCTTGACGTCCTTGCCGTCGAATTTGACGACGACGTCGCCGGGCTCGATGCCGGCGGGCTTGGCCGGGCCCTTGTCATCGACGCCGGCAACCAGCGCGCCGCGCGGCGGCTTGATGTTGAGGCTCTCGGCGATCTCATCGGTGACGCCCTGGATGCGCACACCGAGCCAGCCGCGGCGCAGCTCGCCGAACTGGCGGAGCTGGTCGACGACGCCCGCGACCGTCTTCGACGGCACGGCAAAGCCGATACCGATCGAGCCGCCGGACGGCGAGATGATCAACGTGTTGACACCGACGACGTCGCCTTCGAGGTTGAACAGCGGACCGCCGGAATTGCCGCGATTGATGGCCGCGTCGGTCTGGATGTAGCTGTCATAGGGCCCCGAGGAGATATCGCGGTTCTTGGCCGAGACGATGCCGGCCGTCACCGTGCCGCCCAGGCTGAACGGGTTGCCGATCGCGACCACCCAGTCGCCGAGGCGCAGCTTGTCGGAGTCGCCGAACTTCACCGCGACCAGCGGCTTCGTCGGCTTGAACTTGAGCACGGCAAGGTCGGTCTTCTTGTCGACGCCGACCAGCTCGGCCTTGATCTTGGTGCCGTCATTGAGGATGACGTTGATTTCGTCGGCGTCTGCAATGACGTGGTTGTTGGTCACGACGACGCCCGAGGTGTCGATGATGAAGCCGGAGCCGAGCGAGTTGGTCTTGCGCGGCGGCGGGTTGTTCTCGCCGCCCTTGCTGCCGCCGCCCGGACCGCGACGGTTCTTGAAGAAGTCGTCGAAGAACTCCTCGAAGGGCGAACCGGGCGGCAGTTGCGGCATGGTATTGCTGCCGCCACCCTTGGCTTCGACGGTCTGCGAGGTCGAGATATTGACGACCGCGTCGATCACCTTCTCGGCGACGTCGGCAATGCCCTCTGGTCCGCGCGCATAGGCCGGCGTGCCGAACGCACCGAGTGCGCCGACGGCGAGCGCGGCCAGCCCAAGTCGCACGCCAAATCGCGCGCAACGGCGCAAGCGGGTCGGGGCAATGGTGGCAGCGGTCATTGTTATCTCCAGAGAAAAGGAATTCGGCTTCAAGACTGCGCTCGAACAGGGGGACGGCGCAAGCACTGAGCTCAACGGGCCTCAAGACCCGGATAATATGGCGAAAACCCGCCTCTCGCCTTCACTTTGGCGTTGGGGCGACGGCTAAATCGGTCGGCGCATAACCCAGATCAGGATCAAGCCAACCACGGCTGAACCGATCCCGACCGCCCGCAAGATATTGTCCGGCGTGGCGATGGCGCTCTTCATGGCCTTGCGCATCCAGTTCGGACTTGCCGCGAACATCAAGCCTTCCAGCACGAACAGGATGCCCAAGCCGATGAGGAAGTCGGCGAACGCAATGGACCTCATCGGATTGGAACCTCCCGTTGTGCTGTTCTTGTCTCGACCAAGGGCGGCAGAACTGCCGCCCTCAGCCCAGCTGAAAGCCTGTCTAGCTTAAGGCTTGGCTGGCGTCTCGGTGGCCGTCCTACCGGACGGGCTACCGAAATACCGGAAGAAATCCGATTCCGGTCGCAGCAGGAAACGGGTGTCGTTCGCGCGCAGCCCGTTCTCGTAGGCCGTCATCGACCGGTAGAACGCGAAGAAGTCGGCATCCTTGCTGTAGGCCTCGGCGAACAGACGGTTGCGCTCGGCATCGCCGGCGCCGCGGATCTGATCGGCCTGCGAATTGGCTTCCGCAACGATCACGGTCGCCTCGCGGTCGGCCCTGGAGCGGATCTCCTGCGCCCTCTGGCCGCCCTGCGCGCGGAACTCGGCGGCTTCGCGCTCGCGCTCGGTCTTCATGCGCAGATAGACCGCCTGACTGTTCTGCTCCGGCAGGTCGGCGCGGCGAATCCGGACGTCGACGACCTGGATGCCGTAGCCGTCGGCCTCGCGATCGAGCTGGTCGCGGATGCGCTGCATCAGCTTCTCTCGTTCGTCACGCACGACGGTGATGAAGGTGACCTCGCCGAGCACGCGGCGCAGCGCCGCGTTCAGGAGCGTGGTGAGCTGGATGTTGGCCGCCTGGATCGAGCCGACGCTCTGGTAGAAGCGCAACGCGTCCTTGATGCGGTAGCGCGCGAAGGCGTCGACCACGAGCCGCTTCTGGTCGGATGCGATCGCTTCCTGCGACGGGTTCTCGAGATCGAGGATCCGCTTGTCGATGTTGATCACCGAATTCCACGGTGCCTTGAAGTGCAGGCCGGGCGCGGTGACGACGTCGACGGGACGGCCGAACTGCAGAACGATGGTCTGCTCGGTCTGCTGCACCGTGAACAGCGACATGTAGCCGACGATCACGACGACCAGGAGCCCGAGAAGTGCGACGATACCTGTGACCGGAGACCTCATCGGTTGCCTCCGCTCGACTGCTGCTGACCGCTGGTCGGCGGCCGCTTGGTCGTCAATTCGCCCAGCGGCAGATAGGGCACGACGCCCTGGCCCGCGGCGCCGCCGTCATAGACGAGCTTGTCCGCGCCACCGAGCACCCGCTCCATGGTTTCCAGGTAGATCCGTTCACGCGTCACGTCGGGCGCCTTCTTGTATTCCTCGTAAATCTTCAGGAAGCGCGCGCTCTGGCCCTTGGCCTCGGCGATCGCCTGCTCCCTGTAGCCTTCGGCGGCCTGCTGGATCTGCGCCGCACGTCCGCGCGCCTGCGGCACGACCTGGTTGGCATAGGTCTGCGCTTCGTTCTGCAGCTGCTCCTGATTGGCGCGCGCCGCCTGGACGTCGCGGAAGGCGTCGATCACCTGCGCCGGCGGATCGACCTTCTGCATCTGCACCTGGGTGACGAGAATGCCAGCCCCATAGCTGTCCAGAGTCCGCTGGATCAGTTCCTGCACGCCCTGCTCGGTGACGTTGCGCGCGCCGGTCAGGATCGGCTGGATCTGCGAGCGGCCGATCACCTCGCGCATCGCGCTCTCGGCGACCGCCTTCACGGTGCCCTCAGGGTTCTGGATGTTGAAGAGGAAGTCGCCGACACCGTCCGGCTTGATGCGCCAGAGCACGGTGAAATCGACGTCGACGATGTTCTCGTCGCCGGTCAGCATCAAGCTCTCTTCCGGCACGTCACGGATGGAGCGGCCGCGCCGCGCCGGATCATCGATCAGCGTCATGCCGATGGAGATCGTGTTGACGCGCAGCGCCTTGGGCAGCAGCACGGTCTCGATCGGATAGGGCAGATGATAGTTCAGGCCCGGCTGCACGGTACGGACATGCTTGCCGAAGCGCAGCACGACGCCGAGTTCTTCGGACTGCACGCGGAAGAAGCCCGACAGCAGCCAGAAGGCGATGATGAGCAGGATGATCAGCGTGATACCGATGCCGGAGAAATAGCCGCCCGGCATGATCTGCTGGAGGCGGTCCTGGCCGCGGCGCAGAAGGTCTTCCAGATCCGGCGGCCTCGGCCCGACCGGTTGCGGGCCTGAGCCCCACGGTCCCTTCGGACCCGAGCCCCATGGCCCACCGCCCTGATTCTTCCACGGCATTCGACGTTCTCCTCGGCAGACCGGGACTAGAACTAACCCGGCCGGCATTGTCCGGTCCGGCTTTATAGGGGACAGGGAAGTCCCTTACAACGCAGCCCTAGCCGCCTTCCGAGCTATGCTCGGGCACGAAAAAGTCAATGTAAACATTGGCGAAAGCAGTTAATGGCGGGGCCGCCGACGATATGTCACATAGGAGAAGTCGGCGCTGTCGTCGGGGCCGGCAGGATGGCGAATGCGCTCAACCTCCTCCCACTCTGCCTTGTCGATCTCGAAATGCGTGTCGCCTTCGGGGCGCGCATGGACTTCGGTGATTTCGAGGCGATCGGCGCGATCGAGCCATTGCAGATAGATCTCGGCACCGCCGATCACCGCGATCTCGGCGACCGAACGCCGCAGGGCATCGCCCCGCGCGACCGCGCCTGCATCGGCAGCCGATGTTGTGACGATGGCTCCGGCGGCGCGATAACCCGCATCGCGTGTGATGACGATATTGGTGCGGTTGGGGAGCGGCCGGCGCAGGGATTCGAAAGTCTTGCGCCCCATGATCACAGGCTTGCCGATCGTGAGCGCCTTGAAGCGCGCCATGTCGGATTTCAATCGCCACGGGATCGCGTTACCTGCGCCGATGACGCCGTTCTCCGCAATCGCAACGACGAAGACGATCTCCATCAGGTCGCGCTCCCGGCCAGCCGTGTCAGCGCAGGACCGGTGACGCGGCACAGCGTCCAGTCGTCCATCATGACGGCGCCGAGCGATTTATAGAACGCAATCGACGGCGCATTCCAGTCGAGCACCGCCCATTGCAGGCGCGACCAGCCGTTGTCGACGCATTCCTTCGCGAGATAGACCAGCAGCGCCTTGCCGAGGCCCCTGCCCCGATGCGATGGCCGCACGTAGAGATCTTCGAGATAGATGCCGTAGCGGCCGCTGAAGGTGGAGAAATTCGCAAACCACACCGCAAAGCCGACCGCCTCGCCGTCCCACTCGGCAATCGCGCAGTAAAGCCGCGGATTGCTGCCGAATAGTGCCTCGGCAATCATCGCCTCGGTCGCCTCGACCTCGTGCGAGAGTTTTTCGTACTCGGCGAGTTCGCGAATGAACGCAAGGACAAGCCCGGCTTCGTCCGGGCGCGCGCGGCGAATGTTGAGCGACATCTGCGCTAAACCGCGACTTCCGCCTTGATGTGTGGATGTGGATCGTAGCCCACGAGCTCGAAATCCTCGTAGCGGAACGAGAAGATGTCCTTCGCGTCGGGGTTGATCCGCATCACCGGCAGCGCACGCGGCGCGCGCGTGAGCTGAAGCCGCGCCTGCTCCAGATGGTTGGCGTAGAGATGGGTATCGCCGAACGAATGCACGAAGTCACCCGGCTTCAGGCCGGTGACCTGTGCCACCATCATGGTGAGCAGCGCATAGGAAGCAATGTTGAAGGGCACGCCGAGGAACACGTCCGCCGAGCGCTGATAGAGCTGGCACGACAGCTTGCCGCCTGCGACGTAGAACTGGAACAGGCAATGGCACGGCGGCAGTGCCATCTTGTCGACTTCGGCCGGATTCCAGGCCGATACGATCAGGCGGCGCGAGTCCGGATTGCGCTTGATCATGTCGACGACGTTGGTGATCTGGTCGATGCTGCGTCCATCAGGCGCCGGCCAGGAGCGCCACTGATGGCCGTAGACCGGGCCGAGATCGCCGTTGGCATCCGCCCACTCGTCCCAGATGGTGACGCCGTTGTCGCGCAGATATTTGATGTTGGTGTCGCCCTTCAGGAACCACAGCAGCTCATGCACGATCGCCTTGAGCGGCAGCCGCTTGGTGGTCAGCATCGGGAAACCGGCGGACAGATTGAAGCGCATCTGGTGGCCGAACACCGACAGCGTACCGGTGCCGGTCCGGTCGGTCTTCTCGGCGCCGTCTGAAAGAATCCGCTCGAGCAGGTCCTGATACTGGTGCATGTGCCATGAGCCTTTGGGGAGGCGGCGAACTTAACGGCCGCCCCCGCGCTGCGACAGCGGCGATTCGCCGTTTGTAGCCATTATACCCGGAAAAGTGAGTGTTCCCGGCGCAAACGACAAGAGGCGGAACTCTCGTCCCCCCCTCGCCTATCGGTTTGAAAGTGCTGGTTAAGTTGCCGGCTTGAGCACCGGGGTCCACTTCGCGATCTCGTTCTTGACGAGGGTCGCCAGCGCCTCCGGCGTCCTGTCGGCAGAGCCCGGAATGACGCTGCCGAGCTCGAGCAGACGCTTGCGCACGTTCTCGTCGTCGAGCGCCTTGATCGCGGCGGCGTTCAGGCTCGCCACGATCGCCGGCGAAGTTCCCTTCGGCGCGAACATGGCATTCCAGGCCTGGGCCTGGAATGCAGGCAGGCCGGCTTCCGCCGTGGTCGGCACGTTCGGCAGCGACGGGTTGCGCTCCGGCGTTGCGATCGCATAGGCCTTGATGGTGCCGGCATTGATCTGCGGCACGGCGTTGACGATCTGGTCGCACATGTAGTCGACCTGTCCTGCCACCAGCGCGTTCATCGCAGGTCCCGTGCCGTTGAAGGGCACACCGACCGGCTTGATGTCGAGGATCGAGTGCAACAGCTCGCAAGACACATGCGAGACCGAGCCGACGCCGGCATGCGCCGCGTTCACCTTCTCGGCATTGGCCTTCACGTAAGCGACGAACTCCTTCAGGTCCTTCGGCGGGAAATCCTTGCGCGCCAGGATCAGGATCGGCGTGCCCGCGAGCAGCGCGATCGGCTCAAAATCCTTTTCGGGGTGATAGGCGAGCTTCGGGTAGAGCGGCACCGATGCAGCGTGCGTGCCCATATGCCCGGTAATCAGCGTATAGCCGTCATTGGCAGCGCGCGCGGCGCGCGTGGTTGCGGTGGTGCCGCCGGCGCCGACCACGTTCTCGATGATGATGCTCTGTCCGAGGGTCTGCGCCATATGCGCGGTGACGATGCGCGAGATCACGTCGGTCGGACCGCCGGCCGCGAACGGCACGATCATGGTGATACTGCGCGTCGGATAGGTCTGCGCCTCCGCCGGTGCGACAAAGGAACACAGCGATGCGAGCACTGCTGCACATGCGCCTGTGGCAAGCGCGCGAATAGAAGTCATCTCGATCCCCCGGGACACAAACAAAAATGCCGGCCATACGGCCGGCATTTTCATTTCACGAAGCCGTCACGTGAGTCGATTCGACTTCCGAATGCGGCGCGCCGACGCAGGCGCGGCGCGATCAGTTCTCGGACTCGGTGAACACCTCGTCGCGCTTGGCGCGCAGCGCGGGCAGGACCGTGAGGATCAAAAGACCCGCCGCGATCACGAGCAGCACCGCCGACAGCGGACGCGTCAGGAACACGCTCCAGTCGCCGCGCGAGATCAGCAGCGCGCGGCGCAGGTTCTCTTCCATCAGCGGTCCCAGCACCATGCCGAGCAGCAGCGGCGCAGGCTCGAAATCGTGCTTGATCAGCCAGTAGCCGACGAGGCCGAAGACGCCGGCGAGGATGACGTCGACAGGCGCGTTGTTCACCGAGTAGATGCCGATCGCGCAGAAGATCACGATCGAGGGGAACATCAGCCGGTAAGGAACGCGCAGGAGCCGCACCCAGATGCCTACCAGCGGCAGGTTGATGATGATCAGCATCAGGTTGCCGATCCACATCGAGGCGATCATGCCCCAGACGAGGTCGGGCTGTTTCTGCATCACCTGCGGACCCGGCACGATGCCATGAATGGTCATCGCGCCGACCATCAGCGCCATCACCGCGTTCGGCGGAATGCCGAGCGTCAGTAGCGGGATGAAGGAGGTCTGCGCCGCGGCGTTGTTGGCGCTCTCCGGCGCTGCCACGCCCTCGATCGCACCGCGGCCGAACCGCGACGGGTTCTTGGCGATCTTCTTCTCGAGCGTATAGGCCGCGAACGACGCGATGACCGCACCGCCGCCCGGGAGGATGCCGAGGATGGAGCCGAGCACGGTGCCGCGCAGGATCGGCGGCGTCGAGTCGATCAGATCCTTTCTGGTCGGCATCAGGCCGGTGATCTTCTGCTGCACGAGGTCGCGATTCATCTCGGCGCCGGCGTCGAGATTGCGGATGATCTCGGCAAAGCCGAACACACCCATCGCCACCGTCGCAAAGCCGAGACCGTCGGCCAGTTCCGGAATGTTGAACGCCATGCGCGAGGCGCCGGTCTCGATGTCCGAACCGACCATCGACAACAGCAGGCCGAACACGATCATCGCGATCGCCTTCAGCACCGAGCCCTTGGCCAGCACGACCGCGAAGATCAGGCCGAGCACCATCAGCGAGAAATACTCGGCCGGGCCGAACGCCAGCGCGAGCTTGGTCAGCGGCGCGCCGAGCACTGCGATGAGTATGGTCGCAACGCAGCCGGCGAAGAACGAACCGATCGCCGCGATCGCCAGCGCCGGACCGGCACGGCCCTGCTTGGCCATCTGGTGGCCGTCGATGGCAGTGACAACCGATGTCGCTTCGCCCGGAATATTGACCAGGATCGAGGTGGTCGAGCCGCCATACTGGGCGCCGTAATAGATGCCGGCGAGCATGATCAGCGCGCCGACCGGCGGCAGTCCGAAGGTGATCGGCAGCAGCATCGCGACGGTCGCGATGGTGCCGATGCCCGGCAGCACGCCGACCAGCGTTCCGACGAGGGCGCCGATCAGGCACATCAGGAGATTGATCGGAGAGAAGGCGACGGCAAAACCGTGAGCGAGGTTGGCAAAGAGCTCCATCACACCCTCACTGGACCAGGAAACGTGGGAACATCGGCATCGGCAGCCCGAGCACGTAGGGGAATAGTACGGCGCAACCGAGCGTCAGGCAGGCGCCGACGACAGCGGCCTCCAGCCAACGCGTCTCATGCGATCCTGTCGCCGCGATCATGAAGCTCACGAAGGCGGAGACCACTAGGCCGAGCGGCCGGATCGCCAGCGCGAAAAACAGGATCGCGACCATCACGAACAGCGGTCCGCGCCAGGAGTAATGCGCAAGCGCCGGCCCTTCGGCCAGAAGGCCCGTCAATGCAATGCCTGCAGACAGAGCCACCAAAAGCCCGCCGAACATGCGCGGCGCCGTACCGGCGCCGAAGGAGAAGCCGCGCATGCCCTGCAAATCGCTCGACGCCCACAGCGCGAACAGCGCCAGCGCCATGAGAATGATGCCGCCGACATAGTCCTGCGCCGACCTGATCGTCATGAACAGCGTCACGATCGCCACCGCGAACAGCGGATAGGAATAGATCAGCGCCAGCAGCACATCGGATGACGCCTTCTTGGTGTCACCGCCGATCGCTCCGATCAGCGCGCCGGGAGCGCCCGCGATCAGAGCGCTGGCGTGGCTGATCACGACGGTGGCCGGGCCGCGGCCTGCGCCCCAGCCAAAAATCGTCCCTATCGACCAGATGAATTCGAAAATCTGCGGCGCAATCGCCAGCAGGCAAAAGCCGAGCGCCACCGATGTGTTTCGGATGGCCGTCGCTGAGTGGCCCATCGTATCGGCCATGCATGTCTCCTCCGCGACCCGCAAGTCACGAGCACTGTTGTTCTAATCGGCTGGAAATGGATCCCCCGCCCGGATCACTGCCTAGCGATTTTCATCACACAATGCCAGCGAAACCCAACAGGCCCCCGGCCAGCAGGAGCCACAAGGGATTGATGCGCGAGACGGATGCGATCACTGCAACCAGCGCGGTCAGAAGCAGTGCAGCAATGGTGCGATCGGTCGACTGTGCCAGGATCAGGGCGCTGGCTGCCATCAATCCGATCGAGAGTGGAACCAGTGCAGCCTGAATCAGTCCAGGCCAGCGCGATTGGCTAGGCCGGTACAGGAGCCGGCTGACATAATAGGCAAGCAGCGCCGTCGGCAGGCACATCGCCAGCGTCGCCGCCAACGCGCCGGGAATGCCGGCGACGGCATAGCCGATTAACGTAACGATAAGCACGTTTGGACCTGGCGAGAGTTGTGCGATCGCGTAAGCGTCGGCGAACTGCTTATCGGTCATCCAGTGATGCACATCGACCGCGATACGATGCATCTCCGGCACCGCCGCCGCGGCGCCCCCGACCGCGAACAGCGACATTAGACCGAAGGTGGAGATCAGCGCCCATATCGGGCTTTCGCTGTTCATGCTGCTACCTTCCGCCGCACCATGAAGGTGACGCCGATGCTGAGGGGGATCGCGACCAGCAACACCGCCTGGAGCGGCAGGCGGAGCACACCGATGGCAACGAACACGCCGAGCATCTGGATGAGCACGACGACATCCATCCGCTTGAGCAGCGGCGTCATCATCCGGAACACCACCGCGATCAGCAGGCCCACCGCAGCACAGGAGATGCCCGCGAGGATGCGGCGCAGCACCTCCACATCGCCGAACCGGGCGTAGATGATCGCAAGCAGCGTCATGATCAGCGTCGGCGGCAGCAACAGCCCCGTGAACGCGGCGACGCCACCGGCGATCCCGCGCAGCCGCGAACCGAACACCATCGACAGATTGACGATGTTCGGCCCTGGCAGGAAATGGCAGAGCGCAAAAGTCTCGTTGAACTCCTCTGCCGTCATCCAGCGGTGCTGGTCGACGATGGCGTGCCGGGCAAACACCAGAACCCCGCCGAAACCGGCCAGCGACATCCTGGCGAAGGCCAGGAACAGCGCGAGCAGGCCGGGCGGAGAGGCGTGGGCGGCGTGGACATCCGGCACTTGATCTGGCTCTTGGACGGCCGGTGCTGAATCCGTGGACATGTCAGGACCTTAGAACGCCGGCTGCCGCGCGGCCAAGATCACATCGGAGCACGCCCGGAACCTATCCAAAGGGAACCGTGGGATCGTCGCGCGAAACCTCTGTTTTTTGAAACCTTTGCCCCCTATATTGGGAGTGCCGGTTCGCCGGCTATGGAAATAAACGGTCGTCGCAATAAACCATTCGGACCCGGGGGCGGTACCCGGCGCCTCCACCAAAGCTCATCGACCAGCGGGCCCCGGCCCGCCCCAGGAGCTGAGTTTTGGCGGGGGCGAAATAGGATCGACGAGGGCGTAAAGGGCGTGCTTTTTCCCGGTATTGTTCCGCCGTTATCGGGCTACTGCAATAGTTGCCAACGACAACTTTGCTCCGGTTGCTCAGGCTGCGTAACGCAGTTTGAAAGACCACTTTAAAGTCCTAGCGGGTTAAGCTCCGCTAGGCGGGGTTCGGAGGCACCTGGCAACAGAAGCCTCCACTTGCCTTTTAATTCCTTCCCGGCGGGGACTCCTGCCGACCCGTCAGGCGCGGTATCATCGCCGCTTGGGGCGAGTCGGGCCGGCAGGGCCCAACTCCTGGATTGCAACAGGACCACCATGGCGACCGATCATATCCGATACGATGTGCTGGCCCGCGACGCGCTGCGCGGCGTGCTGCGGAAGGTGCTGACCGATGCCGCGTCCCATGGCCTGCCGGGCGAACATCATTTCTTCATCACCTTCGTGTCGAAGGCCGAGGGCGTGAAGCTGTCGCCGCGCCTGCTCGCGCAATATCCGGAAGAGATGACGATCATCCTCCAGCACCAGTTCTGGGATCTGACCGTGCTCGAGGACCGCTTTGAGGTGGGCCTGTCCTTCGGCGGCATACCGGAGCGGCTGGTGGTGCCGTTCAGCGCCATCAAGAGCTTCCTCGATCCGTCCGTGAAGTTCGGCCTCCAGTTCGACACCTCCGATGTTGCCGAGGTCGCGCCCGAGGCTCTGCCGGCCGCGCCGTCGGCCGTAGCGGTGCCCGCGCCTGCCGCCGAGGCGGCCGAGGCCGCGGAAGAGCCGCCCCCGCCGAACCAGGGCGGCGCCGAAGTCGTACGGCTCGATCGTTTCCGCAAGAAATGATCTAGGTTGGGCGCGAGACCGTCGCGCCCGGCCAAACTGCCTATATAGAGGAGCACGTGAAAAGGCCGTGCGGCGTTTCGCGCGGCAGAATGGATGTGCTCATGGCCAAGACTACTTCCTCAAAGTCTGCTTCCTCAAAGTCCGCCCGCTCAAAGACTGCCCGCTCCTCGCCCCCTGCCACCCGCATCGAGACCGATAGTTTTGGTCCCATCGAGGTCCCCTCCGATCGCTATTGGGGAGCGCAGACCGAGCGCTCGCGCCAGAATTTCCGCATCGGCACAGATCGCATGCCGATCTCGCTCGTGCATGCGCTCGGCATCGTCAAGCTCGCTGCGGCGCAGTCCAACCGCGAGCTCGGCCTGCTCGACCAGCGCCGCGCCAATGCCATCATCCGCGCCGCGCGCGAGGTGATCGAGGGCAAGCTGGACGATCATTTTCCGCTGGTGGTGTGGCAGACCGGCTCCGGCACGCAGACCAACATGAACCTCAACGAGGTGATCGCCAACCGGGCCAATGAACTGCTCGGCGGCGAGCTCGGCGCCAAGAAGCCGGTGCATCCCAACGACCACGTCAACATGAGCCAGTCGTCGAACGACTCGTTCCCGACCGCGATGCACATCGCGGCCGCGAGCCGCATCACCACCGATCTCGTCCCTGCCCTCGGCGAACTGCTCCGCGCCCTGCGCAAGAAAGAGAGGGAGTTCGCCAAGATCGTCAAGATCGGCCGCACCCACACGCAGGATGCGACGCCCCTGACGCTCGGCCAGGAATTTTCCGGATACGCTGCGCAGGTCGAGAGCGGGATCGCCCGGCTGAAGGTCGCCGTGAAGGATCTCTATCCGCTGGCGCAGGGCGGCACCGCCGTCGGCACCGGCCTCAACTCGAAGCCGCGCTTTGCAAGATTGTTCGCAAAGCACGTTGCCGCGATTACCAAACTCCCCTTCACCAGCGCCGCCAACAAATTCGAGGCCCTGGCTTCGAACGACGCCTATGTGCTGGCGCACGGCGCCATCAATTCGGTCGCGACCGGCCTGTTCAAGATCGCCAATGACATCCGCCTGCTCGGATCCGGCCCGCGCTCGGGCCTGGGCGAATTGATCCTGCCGGAGAACGAGCCGGGCTCCTCGATCATGCCGGGCAAGGTCAATCCGACGCAGTGCGAGGCAATGACGATGGTGTGCTGCCAGGTGTTCGGCAATCACACCGCGATCACGGTGGCCGGCAGCCAGGGCCATTTCGAGCTGAACGTCTACAAGCCCGTGCTCGCCTACAACATGCTGCACTCGATCCGCCTGATGGCCGATGCCGCGCGCTCCTTCACCGACCATTGCGTCAGCGGCATCCGCGCCGACGAAAAGCGCATCAAGGAGCTCATGGAGCGTTCGTTGATGTTGGTGACCGCGCTGGCGCCCAAGATCGGCTACGACAATGCGGCCAAGGTGGCCAAGACGGCACATGCCAATGGCACGACGCTGAAGGAGGAGGCGCTGCGGCTCGGCTTCGTCTCGGCGGATGAATTTGACCGCCTGGTCCGCCCCGAGAAGATGACCAGCCCGGGATAAGATTCCGAATTCCGACGGCCCATCCGTAATGTTACGGAAGTCCCAACTCGCAAAAATATGCGGTTTTGAGGGCGGGATTTGATTACCGTCAATGTTGCGGCAGGGCGGCGTGTTACGCAGCCTTCTCGCCTCGACAGGGCGAGATTCATCGTTTGATGGCCCGAGAGGCCGATTGACGAGGACGAGCGAATGGCGATCAAGTCTTGCGGGGCGCAACGCGGCACCCTGTTTCTGGAAATTTCATCCTGCCCGAGGAGGATCGGATGATGGAGACGCGGCATGGGGAACGTCATCAACCTGAATCGTTTCAGGAAGCGCGCCGAGCGGGAAGCCTCGGCGAAGCAGGCGGACGCCAACCGGACGAAGTTCGGTCGCACGAAGGCGGAACGGTCGGCGGAGGAGACGCGCGCGGACAAGGCGAAGGCGCATCTGGACCAGCATCAGATCGATCGCGAGGATCAGCCATGAAGTCGCCCGTCGTGAAGCGCTCGATCGTCGTCGCCGGTCACAAGACCAGCGTCAGCCTGGAAGAGGCGTTCTGGAACGGCATGAAGGAGATCTCGGGCCTGCGCAATATGACGCTGTCCGAGCTCGTCGGCGAGATCGACGGCGCCCGCCAGCAGGGCAATTTGTCCTCGGCGATCCGCCTGTTCGTCCTCGATTACTTCAAGAGCCGCGCCATGGCTGTCCAGCCGGAAAAGGTCCCGGCCCAGTAAGCGCCGGGGCATCGCCCCGACGCGCCCCGGCCACTGCACTTTAAAATAGCTCTAAGGTGCAGCTTCGGCGAGCAGGCGCGCTTGACCTCCATGCCCGGCGTTGAAAATACAGGGCATGACCAACACCAATGATACGCGTTCGCAGATGCCGCTGGGCTTGGCCCAGCGCGGCTACACCGGCATCATTCAGCATCTTTCCGCCAGGGACGCGGGCTCGGCGCTCTCGGACATCGAGCTCGAGAGCCGGCTGATCGAGCTCGGCTTCGTCGAAGGCGCCCGGGTCGAGGTCCTGCACGAGGGGCTGGTCGGGCGCGACCCGATCGCCGTCCGTGTCGACAACATCACGATCGCGGTGCGCCGTCGTGAAGCCATGGCCATCATCGTCGCCTGACGCGACCGGACGCCTTATCCTAGGTCTTTTGATCCCATGGAATTACCCCTGCTGCATCTCGCCCTGGTGGGCACGCCAAACAGCGGCAAGACGTCGCTGTTCAATGCGCTGACCGGCAGCCGGCAGAAGGTCGCGAACTACCCTGGCGTCACCGTCGAGCGCAAGGAGGGCTTCTTCGTCACCCCGCTCGGCCGCCAGGTCTCGGTGGTCGACCTGCCCGGCACCTATTCGCTGCGCGGCCGCAGCCCGGACGAGGAGATCACCCGCGACTTCGTGCTCGGCAAGGCCTCCGGCGAGACAGTGCCCGACCTCGTGCTCTGCGTCGCCGATTCGACCAATCTGCGCCTGACCATCCGCCTGCTGCTCGAGCTCAAGCGCACCGGCCGGCCGATGATCCTCGTGCTGAACATGTTCGATATCGCCAGCCGCCGCGGCATCACGGTGGACGTGGAGCGGCTCGCCAAGGAACTCGGCGTGCCCGTGGTCACCTCGATCGCGGTACGCAAGGGCGGCACCGGTGACCTGTTGAAGCTCACCGACGAGATCTCGGCCAAGCTCGCCGCCGAGCCCCAGGAGAGCAGCTGGCGCGCGCTCAGCGTCTCCGAGCTGCGGGCCACCCAGCGCGAGGCCGACCGCATCATCGCCGACTGCGTCAGCCTGCCGAGCCGGCCCGACACCTGGACCGCGCGGATCGACGCCGTGGTGCTGCATCCCGTCGGCGGCCTCATCGTGCTCGCGCTGATCCTGTTCGTGATGTTCCAGGCAGTGTTCGCCTGGGCGCAGCCGCTGATGGAGCTGCTCAATTCCGGCTTCGATGCGCTCGGCGAACTAGTCCACAACACCCTGCCCGCCGGCCTGCTGCAGAGCTTCCTGCAGAACGGCGTGATCTCCGGCGTCGGCAGCGTCATCGTGTTCCTGCCGCAGATCATCATCATCTTCCTGTTCATCCTGCTGCTGGAAGATTTCGGCTACATGGCGCGCGCCGCGTTCCTGATGGACCGCATCATGGGCGGCGCCGGGCTGCACGGCCGCGCCTTCATTCCGCTGCTGTCGAGCTTTGCCTGCGCCATTCCCGGCATCATGGCGACGCGCGTGATCGACAACAAGCGCGACCGGCTGACCACGATCCTGATCGCGCCGCTGATGACCTGCTCCGCGCGCATTCCCGTCTATACGCTGATCATCTCCGCCTTCATTCCGGCCAAGGAGGTCTGGGGCTTCATCAACCTCCAGGGCCTCGTGATGTTCGGCCTCTACGCCGCCGGCATCATCAGCGCGCTGCTGGTCTCGTTCCTGATCAAGTTCTTCATGCTGCGCGACTATGCGCCGGCGCCGTTCATGCTGGAGCTGCCGGACTACAAAATGCCGCGGCTGAAATCGATCGCGATCGGCATCTTCACCCGCGCAAAAATGTTCCTGCAACGCGCCGGCACCACGATCTTCTCGATGATGGTGCTGATCTGGTTTTTGGCCTCGTTTCCGCAGCCGCCCGCGGGAAGCACCGAGCCCGCGATCGACTTCAGCCTGGCCGCGATCATCGGCAAGGCAATCGAACCCTTGCTCGCCCCTGTCGGCTTCAACTGGCAGATTGCGGTGGCGCTGATCCCGGGCATGGCGGCACGCGAGGTCGCGGTCGCAGCGCTCGGCACGGTCTATGCGATCGAAGGCGGCAAAGAAGCGGCCGAGCAGATCGGCCAGGTGCTGGCGACGAAGTGGTCGCTGGCGACTGCGCTGTCGATGCTGGCCTGGTACATCTTCGCCCCGCAATGCGCGTCCACGCTCGCCGTGATCCGGCGCGAGACCGGAAGCTGGACCTGGATGGCCGTGACCTTCACCTACATGCTGGTGCTGGCTTACGCGGCAAGCCTTCTGACCTACAACGTCGCCGTCGCGCTCGGCGCAGGCTAACGCCAGCTCGCACTAAAACTGCGAAAACAACCCCATGCACAGTAGATCGGGGTTGCCATGCCGATGACCGGTGGATGTATCGAAGGCGCTGACTCATCGGAAGAAACTGGTCGCAGCCCTGACAAGCCAACGGGTCGGCGCCAAGCGCCGCCCGATGACAGGCTGCGCAAAATCCGGGACGCGGACAAAACAGTGATCCCGGATTGCGCTGCGTTCCATCCGGGTCACACGCTTCGCGCCGGTTGACCCGTCGAGCAAAACAGCGGCACAATGGCAGCATCGAGAGGTTGCAGGGACGAAGCAATATATCCCTTCGGACCCTTGACCTGAATCAAGCCGCCTCGTGCAGCGCATCCGAGGATGGGGATACGTCGTCGCAAACTGGGCCCAGGTGTAGTGGGGGGCACGGAGCGACTGAAATGCCGTTGTTGGCGTATTTATGGAAGGTCGGCGCGGCGTTGCTCGCGCTCTTGTTCGTTGCGGACCTTTTTCTGCCCAAGGCACCGCTTGGCGAGAAGACGGTCGAGGATCGGCAAACCATACGCATTCACTCGGATCGCAAATGGCCGGAGCGGGTGGAACTCGATACGAGCCAGCCGACAATTTCCGCGGCACCGATCACGAAACCTGCGGCCTCTCTCGACCGCGCAGAGCCGCCGACCATCGCGGCAGCCACTCCGGCAGTCGCCGATGCGCTCGCCATGGCCCGCACAGAATCGCGCCCGCGCGAAACCGTTAATCACAAGCCACCGCACAGGGCGCAGCGCATTGCGACGCGAGCGAAACGACACGCCCCGCCGCAGATGATTCTGACGGCGCGCCAAGGGCAGTTTGCGTGGTTTGGATACTATAGGTACTGGTGATCGTCGCCGGGGCATCGCCGCAGGATCCGCGAGCGACGTTGCGCCAGATCAGGGCGAGGCATCGCGACGACTTGGAGAGTTGCCGCGGGCTCAGCTTTTCGTCCTAAGCGTAGGCCACGTGGCGTGGCGTTCGATTCTGGCAGCAGATTCGTCGCACTGCCAAATGACGCACTGCAACTTTCCTGATTGCAGCGCGGGCCGGACGCGCCAATTCTGCGCTGCCCATTGGCATATTGAACCTTGGGACGATAGTCATCGATTCCACTTTCGAACAATCTCGACAGGAGCGGAAACGAGGCGGCACGACACTGTCGTGTCATGCCCGCTGCGGCTGACAAACCCGATCGCCACCAGATTGAGGAGTTGGTCCAATGCAGATGCACCTGACCTCAGCCTCCCTGCCCCACCTACAT
>JAEYRD010000083.1 GCA_023435725.1 Pseudomonadota bacterium
TATTTGGTCTACTACAACAACTTCAGGCCTCATCAGGCCCTTGGCGGCAAGACGCCAAAGGAATTTGCCGCCGAAAAGACCGAAACCAATCGATCAGCGAATTGATGAACTTGCACAGCAATGACGAGTTACGTAATCAGATGCATCCCCGCATCCATGCGCACGACCTCGCCGGTCATGTTGCTGGAGGCAGGCAACGCCAGGAAGCACACCAGTTGCGCGATGTCGTCGGCGGTTGATGCGACCTTGAGCGGCACCTTCGCCACCACGCTGTCGCGCACCTGCTTTGCCCCTGCCTCGCCGCGCCCCTTGGTGAACCAGGGGGTATCGATATAGCCGGGGCACACGGTGTTGACGCGGATCAGCGGCGCCAGCGCGCGCGACAGCGACAACGTCATGGTGTTGAGCGCGCCCTTGCTCGCGGCATAGGCAATCGACGAGCCGACGCCGCTGATGCCGGCGACCGAGGACACGTTGACCACGGCGGAGGGCCGCCCCGAAGCCTTCGCGCCGGCCTCGAGCAGGCTGCGCGCCGCGCGCACCATCTGGAACGGGCCGATGGTGTTGACGCCGTACAGCCGCTGGAAATCCTCCGCCGACAATCCGTCGAGATCGGCATGGGCAACATGCTTGGTCGTGCCGGCATTGTTGACGAGGATATCGAGCCGGCCCCACCCGGCCGCGGCCGCAACGAACTTGCGGCAATCGTCATCCTTTGAGACGTCGCCCTGCGCAACCAGAACTTCAGACGCGCCGGCCTTGCGGCAGAGTTCTGCCGTGGCCTCGGCTTCCTTCTGGCTCGACGAATAGTTGATGACGAGCCGCGCCCCGCTCCGCGCGAGAATCTCCGCGGTCGCCGCGCCAAGTCCGGATGCGGACCCCGTCACGATTGCGCACAAACTGTCCTTTGCCATCCGGTTTTTCCTTCCCCTGGATCTGATGCAAGCCTTAGGTAGCTGACCCTGTTTAGCGAGTTTGCCGTGCCCTGCAAATCGAGCAAACTCCGCTAAGCGGAATTAGTCCAGACCGGTTCTTGCGCCCATGCCGGAGCCGCAGATGGGCCTGCGATCAACGCTTGTCAGGGCCATGGCTTTTTCCGATCATCGGGCGCAAGAAGAGACCGCGCGCCGGCCGACCGGGTAGAACGCGCCAATGGCAAACACGGGGAACGCTGTGGCGGAGAGTGACAATATCGTCGTCGAGACCGCGGAGAAAATCTTCGCCGATCTCGCCGATCCGCAAACCATCAACAATGACAAGAAGGATTCGTGGCAGGCGCCGCTGTGGCAGGCGCTGAGCGAAGCCGGCCTGCCGCTGTCATGGGTGGCGGAAGATCTCGGCGGCTCCGGCGCGAGCCTTGCCGATGGCTTTGCGCTTCTCAACGCCGCCGGCCGCTTCGCGGTCGCGGTTCCCCTGGCCGAAACCATGCTGGCGGGCTGGCTGCTGTCGCAGGGCAAGATCGCCTCGCCGGAAGGCGAGATGACGGTGCTGCCGGCAAGCCCGAAGGATCGCATCACGCTCGATGCCGACGGCGCGCTCTCCGGCCGCGCCCGCGGCGTGCCCTTCGCCAAAGCGGCCAAGCACTTTGCGGTGCTGGCGCATGGCAAGGACGGCGTCTCGATCGCGCTGGTCGATGCAAGCAAGGGCCGGATCGAGGCCGGCCTCAATGTCGGCTACGACCACAGCGATACCGTGACGCTCGACAAGGTCCAGCCCGTCGCCATCAAGCCGGCGGCGAAAGGCATTGACCAGACCACATTGATGCTGATGGGCGGCGTCGCGCGCAGCCTTCAGATCGCGGGTGCGCTGGAATCCATGCTAGACATCTCCGTGCGCTATTCCAACGAGCGCGTCGCCTTCGAGAAGAAGATCTCGAAATTCCAGGCGGTGCAGCACAATCTCGCGCGCCTCGCCGGCGAGTCCGCGGCGGCGCTTGCGGCCGCGACATCGGCCGCCGACGCCATCGCGAACGCAGAGGCGTTCAACGATGAGGTCTACCTCGAAGCCGCCTCGGCAAAGATCCGCTGTGCGGAAGCCGCGGAAAAAGGCGGCGGCATCGCGCATCAGGTGCACGGCGCGATCGGCTTCACCATGGAGCACATCCTGCACCGCTATTCGCTGCGGGCGCTGGCCTGGCGCGACGATTTCGGTTCGGAAAGCCATTGGGCCGTCGAGCTCGGCAAGCTGGTCGCCAATCGCGGCGCCGATGAGTTGTGGCCGCTCGTGGCTTCGCGCTGATCAGGGGACGAGACAAAAATGACCGCTGCCCTCCGTTTCGATCCGATCCGCCTGCCCGAAAAGTGCGAGCAACTGCGCAAGGAAGTGCGCGCGTTCCTCGCCGAGGAAATCGCCGCCGGCACCTTCGATCCGCACAAGCCCAACCGCGAAGACACCGACGCGCCGGAATTTTCCCGCAGGGTCGGCGCCAAGGGCTGGCTGGGCATGACCTGGCCGAAGAAATATGGCGGCCAGGAGCGCTCGTTCCTCGAACGCTATGTGGTGACCGAGGAGATGCGGGTAGCCAACGCGCCGACGCGGCGCTTCTTCGTCGCCGACCGCCAGAGCGGGCCGGTGCTGCTGAAATACGCGCCCGAGCACATCAAGATGGATATCCTGCCGCGGATCTGCCGCGGCGAGATCTGCTTCGCGATCGGCATGAGCGAGCCGAACTCCGGCTCCGACCTGTTCGCCGCCAAGACGCGCGCGACCAAGACCGACGGCGGCTATCTCATCAACGGCACAAAGATCTGGACCTCGTCGGCACATATCGCCGACTACATGATCGCGATTTTCCGGACGTCACCGCCGACCAAGGAAAATCGCCGTCACGGCCTGACCCAGTTCCTAGTCAAGATGAAGCAGCCGGGCATCAAGGTGAACCCGATCGGCCAGATCACTGGCCAGTATGAGTTCAACGAGGTCGTCTTCACTGACTTCTTCGTTCCTGATGATCACGTGCTCGGCGAAGTCGATGGCGCCTGGAAGCAGGCCACATCGGAGCTCGCCTATGAGCGTTCGGGTCCCGAGCGTTTCCTCGAGACCTACTACGTGCTCACCGAGCTGGTCCGCGCGGTCGGTCCCAACCCGGATACGCGCAGCGCCGAAGGAATCGGGCGCCTGGTGGCGCAGCTCCACACCATGCGGCGCATGTCGGTCTCGGTTGCGGGCATGCTGCAGGCCGGCAAGGAGCCCGTGGTCGAAGCCTCCATCGTCAAGGACATCGGCACGGTCTGGGAGCAGCAGCTTCCGCACCGCGTGCGCGATCTCGCCGCCTTCGTCGAAGAGACCGCGACCAACCGCGAGACGCTGGAGCGGCAGCTCGACTTTGCCATCAAGACCGCGCCAAAACTCACCATCCAGGGCGGCACCTCCGAGGTGCTGCGCGGCATCATCGCCCGCGGACTTGGCTTGCGCTAATGGATGACGCTATCGCGGCTTGCGTCGATCACCTCTCCCAGAGGAGAGATCGATTTGCGCCAGCAAATCGGGGGAGGGGCTGAGCTCTATCGAGGGACCGAAACCCCTCACCCGGCGCTACGCGCCGACCTCTCCCTCTGGGAGAGGTGATTCTTCGCTACCGAGATATTGGAGACAAAGATGAGCACTTACAAAGATATCGGCGTCGAGAAGGTCGGGCATGTCGGCACCATCGAGATCCGCCGCCCGCCTCTGAACTTCTTCGACATTTCGCTGATCAACCAGATCGCGGACGCGCTCGACGAGTTCGACCGCGACATCGAGATCCGCGCCTCCGTTCTCTCAGCCCAGGGCAAGGCGTTCTGCGCCGGCGCCAATTTCAACGATCCGGCGCGGCAGGCGCAGGACGCGCGTGAGGCCGAGAAAACCGCAAAGGGCGATCCGGCCGACAGCCTTGGCGCGATCAACCATCTTTATATCCAGGCCGTGCGCATCTTCCGCGCCAAGAAGCCGATCGTCGCTGCCGTGCAGGGTGCGGCCATCGGCGGCGGACTGGGCCTTGCGGTGTCGGCCGATTTCCGCGTCACCTGTCCCGAGGCGCGCTTCTCCGCGAACTTCACCAAGCTCGGCTTCCATCCCGGATTCGGACTGACGGTGACGCTGCCCGAGCTGATCGGCAAGAACAACGCCGAGCTGATGTTCTACACCAGCCGCCGTGTCACCGGCGAAGAAGCGGTCAAATGGGGCCTTGCCAACGTGCTGGTGCCGCAGGACCAGGTGAAGGCGGGCGCGATGAAGCTCGCCGCCGAGATCGCCGAATGCTCCCCGCTCGGCCTCATCTCCACCCGCGCCACGATGCGCGCCGGCCTGGCCGACCGCGTCCTGGCCGCGACCAATCACGAGCTCGCCGAACAGACACGGCTGCGTGGGACGGAAGACTTCAAGGAAGGCGTGAAGGCCACCGAAGAACGGCGCGCAGCGAACTTCAAGGGAAGGTAACTACCGCCTCATCTCGCCAACTCTGGCCTGTGGTTATGGATTCCGGGCTCGCGCTTTGCGCGCCCCGGAATGACGTAACTGGCGTTCTGCTGCTGCTACATCCTCCGCTGTCGTCCCTGCGAAAGCAGGGACCCATACCCCCAGGGAGAAGCTACGACGCGCGACTGGTCATCACGGGCCTTCGTCAAACAACGGCCTGCGGTTATCACGACGAGCGCAAGCGCTCACGCGGGGGTCCCGGATCTGCGCTTCACTTATCCGGGACGACACCGGTGTCGTGGTTGGCTACTTCCTTCCGACCACCAGCGCGTCCACGATCGTCACGCCCTGCCCTTCCGGATGCGCCAGCACCGGGTTGAGCTCGATCTCCGCGATCTCCTTCGCATGCCGTGCGGCGAGCACGGAGATGTCGCCGATCAGTTGCGCCAGCGCCGCGACATCCGCCTTCGCCGCGCCGCGAAAGCCATCGAGCAGCGGCGCGGCTTTCAAGGCCATCAGCATTGCCCTCGCCTCCTCCACGCCGACCGGCGCCGGGCGGTAGACGACATCGCGGAACAGTTCTGTGGTAATGCCGCCGAGGCCGATCATGACCATGGGACCGAAGGTCTTGTCCGTCATCGTGCCGACGATGATCTCGACGCCCCGTTTCGCCATCGGACCGAGCAGCACGCCCTGAATGGCCGCCTCTGGGCGGTGCTTGCGCGCATTGTTGAGCAACGCCTCGAACGCCAGAAACACCTCGCCCTTGGTGCTGATGTTGACGCGCACGCCGCCGACTTCGCTCTTGTGCGCGATATCAGGCGACTGGATCTTCATCACCAGCGGAAAGCCGACGCGGGCGACCGCCGCGTCGAGCTCGCTCTTTTCTTTCACCAGCACTTCGTCCGGCAGCGCGATCCTGGCGGCGCGGAGCAATGCCTTGCTGTCGGATTCGGACAGAACCGGCGATTTCAGGTACGCGGAGAGATCGCGGACCGGCAGCCGCTCCTCATCCGCGAGCCTCGGCAGTGTAAAATTGGCGTAGTCGACGATCCGTCGCATCGCGACGCCGACATGGGTGAGGCCTGACAGCACCACGACACCGGATTTGGCGAGCTCGCGCCGCGCGAAGTCGGACGGCACCGTGTAGGAATAGAACGCCACCGGCTTATGCTGCGCCGTCAGCACCGGCGTCAGCTCAACCTCCTTGAAGGGCTTGCGCACCTCGCTCGACAGCGACAGCACGACCAGGATCGCGTCGACTTCGTCGGAGACAGTGAGCAGATCGAGGCTCTTCTGCAGGCCGCCCGAGGTCACGCCCTGCGCGGTCACGTCGATCGGGTTGCGCGCGGTACCATAGGACGGCATCAGCTTTCCGATCTCCGCCTGGACCGGTTCGGAGAGTTCCGGCACCTGCAGGCCCTGCAGCGCCACCGCGTCCGCGCCCCAGATGCCGGCGCCCCCGGAGGCGGTGACGACCGCGACGCGATCGCCTTTCGGCAGCGGGTTGCTCGCGAGCACCGCCGCGATCGTCAGCGCCTCGTCGAGATCGTTGGAGACAATGAAGCCATATTTCGCGAACACCGCATCATAAGCCGCCGACCAGCCGGCCATGCTCGCGGTGTGCGAGGCCGCCGCGCGCTCGCCGGCACCGGAGCGGCCGACCTTCGTGACGATGACCGGCTTCTTCACCTCCGCGGCGCGACGTGCGGCGGCAAGGAATTTGTCGACGTCGCGGATGCCTTCGATGAAAAGCAGGATTGCGTCGGTCGAGGCGTCTTGCACCATGTAGTCCAGGAACTCGCCCGCCCCGAGATCGGATTCATTGCCGGCGCTGACGACATAGCTCACGGCAATTCCGAGCGCCTTGGCGCGGTGATAATAGGCAAAGCCGATGCCGCCGCTCTGCGCGACGATGCCGATCCGCCTTGTGGTGGCGATCAGCGGCACCACACCCGGCTTGACGTCCGCGGCGGGACTGAAGGTCGCCGCCACGCGCTGCACCTGGCTGAAGAAGCCCTCAGCATTCGGGCCGGAAATCCGCATGCCCGAGCGCTTCGCCAGCGCCGCGATCGCGTCCTGCATCGCCGCGCTGTCACCGCCCTCCTCGGCAAAGCCGGAGGAGATGATCACGGCGTTCTTGACACCGGCGGCGGCGCATTGTTCCAGCGCTGGAAGCACGGCGCGCGCTGGAATGATGATGACGGCGAGATCGATCGGCGCGCCGATCTCGGCGATCGATTTGTAGCAGGGGAGCCCGTCGATGTCGGCGTAGATCGGGTTCACCGGATAGATCTTTCCGGGATAATCGTTCTTGCGCAGCATCGCGAGCAGCCGCCCCGGTATCTTCTCGTGATCGCGCGAGGCGCCGATCAGCGCGATGCTCGTGGGCGCGAAGAAGCTGTCGAGCGGATGCGGCATGGAGTGATCCCTGCTATCGTTGTTTTTCGCTCACTCTATCCTCGTCATGGCCGGACTTGTCCCGGCCATCCACGCTGCTTGCCAATGACGACGACGGTCAAGAACGTGGATGCCCGGGACAAGCCCGGGCATGACGATCCAACAGACAATCCGCCAAGCGATCAAGCAGCAAGCCGGAACGTCACCCCGCCCAGCAAGAACTCGTTGCCCGCGATCGCGAGCCCCTTCGCCCGTGCGGCATGCAGCACGCGCCCCGTATCAGCCACCCGGAATTCCAGGGCGCTCATGATCTCGCTTGCGCCCTTTACGAAGCGGAAGCTGGCATTGGGCAGCTTCAGCTCCGCGCCGGCGCCGGCTTTGCCAGGCACAATGCCAATGATCTTTCCCCAATGCTCCGCCAGTCCCTGCGGATCCGGGCTTTGCATCTCCACGCCCGTCAGCGCCTGCGTCACGTCCTTGCGGATGAATTTTCGCCAGTCCGGTCCGGCCGGCGGATACGGGCCCAAGACATCATCGCTGCCTTCAGTGTGGTTAAACTCGATGAAGGCGGCGCGGCAGTCGCGGGGATGGAGCTGCACGCCGTGATAGGGCGCGTGGTCGATGACATTGGCCGTACGCACGCCCATGGCGTTGGCATTCCTGCCGCGCTCGTCTGGATCGTTGCAACAGAAGATCGCCATGTAGCCGCCGCGGCCGCCGGTCTTCTCGATGAAACGGCCGGCCGTGGTGCCGTCCTTGAACGGCGCCACCACCTCGAGCAGGATCGTGTCGACCGGGAGCAGCGCGTTCTCCAGGCCATATTTCGCGACATTGCCGTCGCGATAGCACACCGTGAGGCCCATGATCTCGGCGATGTCGGAGATCACGGGCGCGAGCTGCGGCACGACTAGGCAGATCTGCCGTAACCGCATATAGGGCGCCATCGCTAGGCGCCCTTGAAGGTCGGCTTGCGCTTCTCGACGAAGGCCTTCGCGGCTTCCTTGTGGTCCTCGGTGTCGCCGCAGCGGGTGTGATGGATCGCCTCGCCGTCGAAGCAGTCCTCCAGCGCCAGATGCTCGGCATTGTTGATGTTGCGCTTGATGTAGCCGAGCGCGATCGACGGGCCCTGTGCCAGCGACAGCGCGATGTCGTGCGCCGCAGTGTCGATCTCGGCGTCGGCAACGACCTTCGTCACCAAGCCGATCGCATGCGCCTCCTTCGCCGTTAGCACCGGCGACATCAGATAGAGTTCGCGCGCCCGTGCGCTGCCGAGAAGCTGGGTGAGGAAATAGGTGCCGCCGTAATCGCCGGAGAAGCCGACCTTGGCGAAGGCGGTCGTGATCTTGCAGGATTCGGAGGCGATGCGGAGATCGCACGACAGCGCCATCGAGAGGCCCGCGCCGGCCGCAGCACCGTCGAGCTGCGCCACCACGGGTTTCGGCATCTGGTGCAGAATGCGCGAGACCTCCATGCCACGGCGCAGGTTCGCCATTTTCACTTCGAACGGCAGCGGCGCGCGGCCTGCCGCCATCGACTTGACGTCCCCGCCGACGCAGAAAGAGCCGCCCGCGCCCTTGAGCAGCACCGCGCGCACTTCCGGATCGTCAGCCGCGCGCCGCGCAGCCTCGACCAGCCCGGTCACCATATCGGGGTTGAGCGCGTTCTTCCGCTCCGGACGATTCATCGTGATGGTGAGCAGCCCGCCTTCGAGCTTCTGCAGGACCATGTCATTGCTCATGGGACGTCTTCTTCCTTGTTGTTGTTTGACCGAGCTATCACCACACCGTCATTGCGAGCGGAGCGAAGCAATCCAGAGAGGTTTCCGCAGAGACAGCCTGGATTGCTTCGTCACTTCGCTCCTCGCAATGACGAGGCTCACTTCTTCACCAGCGGACAGCGGGACTGCTCCAGCGACTGGAACGCCTCGCTGCCGGGCACGGTGGCGAGCAGCTTGTAGTCGTCCCAGCGGCCCTTGGACTCCGACGGCTTCTTCACCTCGAACAGGTACATGTCGTGGATCATGCGGCCGTCCTCGCGGATCTTGCCGTTGTGAGCGAAGAAGTCGTTGATCGGCGTTTCCTTCATCACTTTGATGACGGCAGCGGAGTCGGTGGTCCCTGCAGCCTTCACAGCCTTCAGGTAATGCATGACGGAGGAGTAGACACCGGCCTGCGCCGAGGTCGGGACGCGCTTGGTGCGTTCCATGAAGCGCTTGGAGAACGCGCGCGTCTCGTCGTTGAGGTCCCAGTAGAACGCTTCCGCGAGCAGCAGGCCCTGCGCGGTCTCGAGTCCGATCGAGTCGATGTCGGACACGAAGGCGAGCAGCGGCGAAACCTTCTGGCCGCCCTTGGTGATGCCGAACTCGGCCGCCTGCTTGATGGCGTTGACGGTGTCGCCGCCGGCGTTCGCCAGCCCGATCACCTTCGCCTTGGAGGCCTGGGCCTGCAGCAGGAAGGACGAAAAATCCGATGTGTTGAGCGGATGGCGCACGCTGCCGAGAACCTTGCCGCCGGTCTTGGTGACGACGGCGCTCGTATCCTTTTCCAGATCCTGGCCGAAGGCGTAGTCGGCAGTCAGGAAGAACCAGGTGTCGAGGCCCGACTTCACGGCCGCAAGGCCGGTCACGTTGGCCTGGCCGAAGGTGTCGAACACGTAGTGGATGGTGTAGGGACCGCAGGCCTCGTTGGTGAGACGGATCGAGCCCGGGCCGTTGAACATGATGATCTTGTTGCGCGCTTTCGCGATCTCGCCGGCGGCGAGCGCGGTCGCGGAGGCCGCGACGTCGTAGATCATCTCGACGCCCTGGTTGTCGATCATGTCGCGGGCGATGTTGGCGGACAGGTCAGCCTTGTTGAGATGGTCGGCCGCCAGCACCTGGATCTTGCGTCCCAGCACCTCGCCGCCAAAATCCTCAACGGCCATCTTGGCCGCGGTCTCACTGCCGGGACCGGTGATGTCGGCATAAAGGCTCGACATGTCGAGGATGCCGCCGATCTTCAGTGGCGGCTTCTCCTGGGCCTGCGCGGCGCTCGCACTCAGAGCAAACGCCGCAGCAAAAATGCCCGACAAAATATTCTTCATCGAAAACAACCTCCCTTGTCGCGCCGCACTCTGTCGGCGCTTGACTCTCGCTGTTGCCGCAATCATGCCGCATGCGCAAGAGCGCAGCAAGCGCAGGTGCGAAAACGACGCAAGGTCGGCGAAGGTGTTTTCCGCAAAGCGGAATGGTGACGGCAAGATGTTTCCACATCGTCGTTGCGAGCGCAGCGAAGCAATCCAGTGTCTTTCCGCGGTAACAGTCTGGATTGCTTCGTGGAGCCTGTCATCGGGCCGCGCTTCGCGCGGCCCCGTTGGCTCGCAATGACGGCGTGTGAGGAAGCCTCTTCGCGACCCGCCACGTTTGAGTTAAGAACGACACTCAACACAATCTCTCCGAGCAACGTGACGCAACTGCCTCACCTCATCGTCGCACTTCTTCTCGTCGCGGATCACACTGCGTTCGCCACGCCGTGCCAATTCGAAACGCAGGGCGAAGGCCGCGTTGCCGCGATCGTCGATCCGCGCAGCGTGCGCCTCGACGACAACCGCGAGATCCGCCTCTCCGGAATCGAGCCTACGGCAACGACGAAGCAGGCGTTGACATCGCTGCTCATCGGCCGCGACGTGACACTGCGCGGCACCGACGACACGCCCGACCGTTACGGCCGGCAAGGCGCGCTCATGTTCATCGGGGCGAGCGATACCTCGGTGCAGGCCGTGTTGCTCGCCCAGGGCGATGCCCTCGTCTCGGCCGAAATCACGGAAAAGGACTGTGCGGCCGCCCTGACGTCGTCGGAGGCCGAAGCACGGCGCCAAAAAAAGGGCAATTGGGCTGACCCGTCGGCCATAAAAAACGCGGAAAGTCCGGACGATATTTTGGCCGGGATCGGGCGATTTATGGTGGTCGAGGGCAAAGTCCTGTCGGTCCGGCAAGCTGGGGCAACGACCTACCTCAACTTCGGACGGAACTGGACACGCGGCTTTGCCGTGACTATTTCAAAGCGCATGCTGCCGGCGTTCGAAAGCGCCGGAATTGCCCTTAAGTCCCTGGAAAATAGACGTATTCGAGTCCGAGGCTGGGTCGAGGGGAATACGGGGCCGCGTATCGATGTGCTCCGGGTGGGACAGGTCGAATTGCTGGGCGCAAACGAGCTGACAGGGGTAAGGCCCTAAAAGGGCCAGGCACGGGTTAAGCGACGTGAATGGGGTGCTAGAACGGCACGGACGAGGTGAAAGCCGCCGCCTGCGGGCTGCGCCGGCCGCGCTATGCCTGATGCTGGGCGCGGCTCTGGCCGGCTGCGGCGATATGGGCCGGTTTCAGACCGCGGCTGCCCCGCCGACCGTCGTGATGCCTAAGCCGAAGCCGGCCGTCGCGCAGACCCCCGCCACCGAGAAGGAGCACGAGCGCATCCTGGCGAGCTATGGCGGCGCCTATGACGATCCCAGGCTCGAAGCACTCGTCAGCAAGACCGTCGACCGGCTCGTCGCCGCCTCCGACCGCCCCGACCAGGGCTACAAGGTCACGATCCTCAATTCCGGCGCGGTGAACGCCTTCGCGCTGCCGAACGGCCAGCTCTATGTCACGCGCGGCCTGCTCGCGCTCGCCAGTGACACCTCGGAATTGTCCTCCGTGCTCAGCCACGAGATGGCGCATGTGCTGTCCAAGCATGCCGCGATGCGCGAGGACCAGGCGCGTCAGGCCGCGATCGTCACCCGCGTCGTCACCGACATGAGCAACGATCCCGATCTCACCGCGCTTGCGCTTGCCAAGACCAAGCTCACCATGGCGAGCTTCTCGCGTAACCAGGAGTTCGAGGCTGACGGCATTGGTGTCGGCATTTCCGCCCGTGCGCATTTCGACCCCTATGGTGCGGCGCGCTTCCTCTCGGCGATGGAGCGCAATGCCGAACTCAAGGTCGGCAAGAGTTCGCTCGATCCGCGCGCGCAGGATTTCACCTCGTCGCATCCGGCAACGCCCGAGCGCGTGCAGAATGCGCAGACCATCGCGAGGCAATATGCGGCGCCTGAGGGCGCCGAGCGCGATCGCGAGAGCTATCTCGCCGCGATCGACAACCTCGTCTATGGCGAAGATCCCAGCGAAGGTTTTGTGCGCGGCCGGCGCTTCCTGCATCCCAAGCTCGGCTTCACCTTCCAGGCGCCGGACAATTTCACGCTCGACAACACCGCGCAAGCCGTGATCGGCGTGCGCGACGGCGGCTCGCAGGCGATGCGCTTCGACGTCGTGCGGGTGCCGGCCGAGCAGTCGCTCGGCGATTATCTCAATTCAGGCTGGATGGAAGGCGTCGAGAAGGCGTCCACCGAAGATATCACCATCAACGGCTTTCCGGCCGCCTCCGCCACCGCCAAGGGCGATCAGTGGCAATTCAAGGTCTATGCGCTGCGCTTCGGCAGTGACGTCTATCGCTTCATCTTCGCGACACGGCAGAAGTCGACCGAGAGCGAGCGCAACGCGCGCGAGACCGTCAATTCATTCCGCCGCCTGACGCTCGACGAGATCCAGGCCGCGCGCCCTCTGCGCATCAAGGTGATTACGGTTCAGCCCGGCGATACCGTGGAATCGCTCTCCCATCGCATGGCCGGCGTCGATCACCCCACCGAACGCTTTCGCGTGCTGAACGGGCTCGATCGCACCGCGCAGGTGAAGGTGCGTGACCGCGTCAAGATCGTGGCGGACTGACGCTGCAGACTATCGCGCCTTTTCCTTCAGAAAGGCGATGATATCAGCGCGATCCTGCGCGTCCGGCACATCGAAGAACATCTTGCTTTCCGGGACCATGGCCTGCGGTCCGGCCAGCCATTTGTCGAGATTTTCCTCGGTCCAGACAATGCCCGAGTTCTTCAGATCGGCCGAGTAGTCGTAGCCGGGAACGCTGCCCGCCTTGCGCCCGACCACACCCTTGTGCATCGGGCCGACACGGTTCTCGGTGATCGCGTGACAATCTCCGCAGCCCTTATAGAGCTTCTCGCCGCGCGCGACGTCACCGGTGGCGCGGGCGAAGCCGGGCGGGCAAACCAACGCGATCGCGACGATGACAAGGGCCAGGCTTGCAGAACTTCGCTGGAGGGCGGGAGCGGACCGGGCGTTCATGTGATCTCCTGTTTGCAGCCGCAAACAGGATCGTCCGGCCTGAGTTTTATTCCCGCCCGCGGGGACGCACAGAGCGTTTTCGAGCGAAGTGAATACCAGTTCGCGTAAAGAAAACGCGTCAAAACAAGAATCCAGAGCCCCGTTCCGATTCCATCGGAACGGAAATGGCTCTAGGCGCCCGCGTCCATGTCGCCCGGCTCGCGCTGGCCGCTGAGCCACAGCGCAAGCAGCGTCCAGAACGCGCCCGAGAGCAGATACGCTCCCGAAGCGATGACGCCGAGATTGGTGGCGAGCAGGAGCGCCACCAGCGGAGCGAAGCCGGCGCCGAACAGCCAGGCCAGGTCCGAGGTCAGCGCGGAAGCCGTGTACCGGTACGCCTGTCTGAAGTTCGAGGCGATCGCGCCCGAGGACTGGCCGAAGGACAGGCCGAGCAGGATGAAGCCGATCACCATGTAGATGGTCTCGCCGAACGCGCCGGCGTCGAGAAGTTGCGGAGCGAAGCCGCTATAGATCGCGATCGCGATCGCCGATCCCATCAGCAGTGACTTGCGGCCGACGCGGTCGGCGATGATGCCGGAGGCAACGATCGCGGCGACGCCGAACACGGCGGCGACCATCTCGATGATCAAGAAACGCACCGGGCTTTCGCGGGTGAACAGGAACACCCAGGACAGCGGAAACACCGTGACCATATGGAACAGCGCAAAGCTCGCCAGCGGCGCGAAAGCACCGAGCATGATGTTGTGGCCTTCGCGCGCGACTGTCTCGGAGATAGGCGAGGGCTGCAATTCGCGGGTTTCGAACAGCGAGGCATATTCCTCGGTCGTCACCATGCGCAGGCGCGCGAACAGCGCCACGACGTTGATGGCGAACGCGACGAAGAACGGATAGCGCCAGCCCCAGTCGAAGAAGTCGTCAGCCGAGAGATTGCCGGCGAAATAGGCAAACAGTGCGCTTGCCACGATCAGCCCGAGCGGAGCGCCGAGCTGCGGCACCATCGCGTACCAGCCGCGCTTGGAAGGCGGCGCGTTCAGCGCCAAGAGCGAAGCCATACCGTCCCAGGCGCCGCCCCAGGCCAGACCCTGCGCGATGCGCGCCAGCGCCAGCAGCCAGATCGCCGCAACGCCGATGTCGTGATAGCCGGGCAGGAACGCGATCGCGACGGTGGCGGTGCCGAGCAGGAACAGCGCCGAGATCAGCTTGGCCGTCTTGCCGTAGTGGCGGTCGACCGTCATGAAAATGACCGTGCCGATCGGGCGGGCCATGAAGGCCAGCGCAAAGATCATGAAGGAATAAAGGGTGCCGGTCAGTTCGCTCGCGAACGGGAACACCAGACGCGGAAACACGATCACCGAGGCGATCGCGAAGACGAAGAAGTCGAAGAATTCCGAGGTGCGGCCGATGATGACGCTGATGGCGATCTCGCCGGGACTGGCCTGGTCGTGGCCGTGTTCACCCGAGTGGAGATCTGCCATTGCGGGGGTCTGTGCCATCGCCATTCGTGCGCCCTTAACGTCCTGAAAACCAAAGCCGACCGCCCGGCGGGAAGCCAGGCAATCTGGCGCTGTCTGACCCAACATTCTGCACTGCAACATTGGACAAATTGTCCAATGTCCGGATTGTTGCGCCGCAGCTACCCGTTGGCCCCGCAAAGGAAACTCATTCTCATAAGGCTCGGCCCGTGTCTCGTCTCAAGATCCTGGCGCTACTACCCCTGGCAGTCGCGCTCAGCGGCTGCAACTACGTCGTGCTGGCGCCAGCCGGCGATATCGCTGCCCAGCAGCGCGACCTCGTCATCATCTCCACCGTCCTGATGCTCCTGATCGTCGTCCCCGTGATGGCGCTGACGGTGCTGTTTGCCTGGCGCTACCGCCAGTCCAACACCGCGGCCCGCTACGAGCCGGAATGGGACCACTCGACCAAGCTCGAGCTGGTGATCTGGTCGGTGCCGCTGCTGATCATCGTGTGTCTGGGCGCGCTAACCTGGATGGCGACGCATCTGCTCGATCCCTACCGCTCGCTCGGCCGCATCGCCTCGGACCGTCCGGTCGATCAGGCAATGGCGCCGCTCGAGGTCGACGTCGTCGCGCTCGACTGGAAGTGGCTGTTCATCTATCCCGACTACGGGATCGCCACCGTCAACGAGCTCGCAGCCCCCGTCGATCGTCAGATCGCTTTCCGCATCACCTCCTCCACGGTGATGAACTCGTTCTACATTCCCGCGCTCGCCGGCCAAGTCTACGCCATGCCCGGCATGGAGACCAAGCTTCACGCCGTGATCAATCACGCAGGCACCTACAGGGGCATTTCCGCCAATTACAGCGGCGCCGGCTTCTCCGGCATGCACTTCAACTTCCAGGGCCTCGACAACAAGGGCTTTGACGCCTGGATCGCCAGCGTCAAGTCCGCCGGCGGCTCGCTCGGCCGCGCCGAATATCTTCAGCTCGAAAAGCCGAGTCAGAACGAGCCGGTGCGCCGCTACGGCGCCGTCGATTCCGATCTCTACCGCCTGATCCTCAACATGTGCGTCGAGACCGGCAAGATGTGCACGAGCGAGATGATGGCGATCGACGCCAAGGGCGGCCTCGGCCATGAAGGCCTGAACAACACCCTGCCGCTCACTTACGACAAGTACGCCCGCCGCGGCACGGCGCTTGGGCCGGAGCCGACCTTCGTGGCCGGCACCTGCACGCCGGATGCGCCGCAGGGCCAGACCACGGCGTCGATCAAGGCTCCCATCGACACGGCGCCGCTGCTCGGCGCCGGCCTGAAGCGGCCGTCCTTCACGCCGCTCAAGTCCTCGTCCTTCTTCCTCGGACAACGTCCGAAGTCAGACTCCTAAAGAGAGCTCGCATGTCTCCTGATCTTCTCAAGCTCATCTTCGGCCGGCTCGGCATCGAGTCGCTGCCACTGCACGAGCCGATCGTCGTCGGCACCTTCGTGGTGGTCGCGCTCGGCGGCATCGCGCTGCTCGGCGGCCTCACCTATTTCCGTCTCTGGGGCTACCTCTGGCGCGAATGGTTCACCACCGTGGACCACAAGCGCATCGGCATCATGTACATGATCCTCGGCATCGTGATGCTGCTGCGCGGCTTCGCCGACGCGCTGATGATGCGCGGCCAGCAGGCGCTCGCATTTGGCGGCTCCGAAGGCTATCTCAACGCCCATCACTACGACCAGGTCTTCACCGCCCACGGCGTGATCATGATCTTCTTCGTGGCGATGCCGCTGGTCACCGGTCTGATGAACTACGTCGTGCCGCTCCAGATCGGCGCGCGCGACGTATCGTTCCCGTTCCTGAACAATTTCAGCTTCTGGATGACGGTCGGCGGCGCTGTGCTGGTGATGGCCTCGCTGTTCATCGGCGAATTCGCCCGCACTGGCTGGCTCGCTTATCCGCCGCTGTCGAACATCGGCTACAGTCCGGACGTTGGCGTCGACTATTACATATGGGCGCTGCAGGTCGCCGGCGTCGGAACCACGCTATCCGGCATCAACCTGATCTGTACCATCGTCAAGCTGCGGTGCCCCGGCATGACCATGATGAAGATGCCGGTCTTCACCTGGACCTCGCTCTGCACCAACGTCCTGATCGTCGCTTCCTTCCCCGTTCTGACCGTCGTGCTCGCGCTGCTCTCGCTCGATCGCTACGTCGGCACCAACTTCTTCACGAACGATTTCGGCGGCAGCCCGATGATGTACGTGAACCTGATCTGGATCTGGGGTCATCCCGAGGTCTACATCCTGGTCCTCCCCGCCTTCGGCATCTTCTCCGAGGTGACATCGACCTTCTCGGGCAAGCGGCTGTTCGGCTACACCTCGATGGTCTACGCCACGGTGTGCATCACCATCCTGTCGTATCTGGTCTGGCTGCATCACTTCTTCACGATGGGTTCGGGCGCCAGCGTCAACTCCTTCTTCGGCATCACCAGCATGATCATCTCGATCCCGACGGGCGCGAAGATGTTCAACTGGCTGTTCACGATGTATCGCGGCCGCGTCCGCTTCGAACTGCCGATGATGTGGACGGTCGCGTTCATGTTGACCTTCGTGCTCGGCGGCATGACCGGCGTGCTGCTCGCAGTGCCCCCGGCCGACTTCGTCCTGCACAACAGCCTGTTCTTGATCGCCCACTTCCACAACGTGATCATCGGCGGCGTGGTGTTCGGCGCCTTTGCCGGCATCAACTACTGGTTCCCCAAGGCGTTCGGCTTCAGGCTCGATCCGTTCTGGGGCAAGCTGTCATTCTGGCTCTGGGTCACCGGCTTCTACGTCGCCTTCATGCCGCTCTACGTGCTCGGCCTGATGGGCGTGACCCGGCGCCTGCGCGTGTTCGATGATCCGTCGCTCCAGATCTGGTTCATCATCGCCGCGATCGGCGGCGTCCTCGTCCTGCTCGGCATCATGTGCATGCTGATGCAGTTCGCGGTCAGCTTCCTCAAGCGCGAGCAGCTCAAGGACGTCACCGGCGATCCCTGGGACGCCCGCACGCTGGAATGGGCGACCTCCTCGCCCCCGCCGGACTACAACTTCGCCTTCACTCCCGTCGTTCACGACAATGACGCGTGGTGGGACATGAAGAAGCGCGGCTACCAGCGCCCGCTCACCGGGTTCAAGCCGATCCACATGCCCAGCAGCACCGGCACCGGCATCATCCTCGCCGGTCTCGCCACCGCGATGGGTTTCGGCCTGATCTGGTACATCTGGTGGCTTGCCGCTGCGAGCTTCATCGCGTTGCTCGTCGTCGGTATCGGTCACACCTTCAACTATCACCGCGACTTCGACATTCCGGCTGAGGACGTCATCCGGACCGAAGACGCGCGCACCAAACTGCTCGCCGGAGCCAAGTAAATGACGATCGCTATCAAGCCCACCCAATCCGGCGAGCCGCTCTTCTATCTCGCCGACGAACACCCGCATCCGGAGGGCTGGAGCACCTCGCTCGGATTCTGGATCTATCTGATGAGCGACTGCCTCATCTTTGCGATCCTGTTTGCGACCTACGGCGTGCTCAGCGGCAACTACGCCGCCGGCCCCGCGCCGAAGGACCTGTTCGACCTGTCGCTGGTGGCCGTGAACACCACGATGCTGCTGCTGTCGTCGATCACCTATGGCTTCGCCATGCTGACGATGCAGCAGAACAAGGTCGGCCAGACGCAGTTGTGGCTGGCGATCACCGGCCTGTTCGGCCTCGCCTTCATCGGCATCGAGCTCACCGAGTTCGCGCACATGATCCATGAGGGTGCCACGCCGCAGCGCAGCGCCTTCCTGTCGTCGTTCTTCACCCTCGTCGCCACCCACGGGCTGCACGTGACCTTCGGTCTCGTCTGGCTGGTGACGCTGATGACGCAGGTCGCCCGCTTCGGCCTGATCCAGGCCAACCGCCGCCGCCTGATGTGCCTGTCGATGTTCTGGCACTTCCTCGACGTGGTCTGGATCGGCGTCTTCACCTTTGTCTATCTGATGGGAATGCTGCGATGAACACCGAAACTCACGCCGCCACTGCTGATCATCATCACGACGACCACGCGCACGGCTCGCTCTCGACCTATCTTCTCGGTTTTGTGCTGTCGGTCGCGCTCACCGCCGTGCCGTTCTGGCTCGTGATGAGCGGAGCGCTCGGCAACAAGCAGGTTACGGCACTGGTGATCACAGTGTTCGCAATCGTGCAGATCGTCGTGCACATGATCTACTTCCTGCATATGTCCCCCAAATCCGAGAACGGCTGGAGCATGATGGCGCTGATCTTCACCATCGTGATGGTCGTGATCGCAATGTCCGGCTCGGTGTGGGTCATGAACCACCTCAACAGCAACATGATGCCGGTCCACCAGATGACTGGAACGAAGTGAGCAGGACCGGGACCGTGACCAGCAAGGCAGGCGGAGCGCGCGGCACGGCTGCGCGCTTCCCCTCCTTGTGGCTCACGGTCCTCTCGCTCACGGCCTTTGCAATTCTGATTGCGCTCGGCGTCTGGCAGATCGAGCGCCGCGCGTGGAAATTGGCGCTGATCGACCGCGTCGAGCAGCGCATCCATGCCCCGGCCCAGCCGATCCCCTCGCCCGCCGCATGGCCCACCGTCTCCGCCGCCAACGACGAATACAGGCACGTCAGCGTCTCGGGCCGCTTCCTGCATGACCGCGAGACGCTGGTTCAGGCCGTCACCGAGGAAGGCCCCGGTTATTGGGTACTGACGCCGCTTCGGCGCGACGACGGCACGTTGGTCTTGATCAACCGCGGCTTCGTGTCCTCCGAGCGGCGCGACGCGTCGACACGCCAGGCTGGCAATCCGGACGGCCAGGTCGAAATCTCGGGCCTGCTACGCATGACGGAGCCGAAGGGCGGCTTCCTTCGGAACAACGTGCCCCAGCACAACCGCTGGTACTCGCGGGACGTCGCCGCGATTTCGGCGGCACGCGGCCTCCACGACGTCGCGCCCTTCTTCATCGATGCCGACGCCGGATCGCAGGCCGGCAGCGGCCCAATAGGCGGATTGACCGTGGTCCGCTTTCCCAATAACCACCTGATCTACGCCCTGACGTGGTTTGCCTTGGCTTTCATGTTGGCCGGCAGACTTTTCGTCACATTTGGCGGCGGGCTGGTCCGCCGCAAACGCTTCGTCCACGAACCGGCCGGCGGCCCGGATGCCGCCGCCCGCAGGACGGGATCAGATGCTGGAAAGATCGTCGAGCAGACCTGACGACGGAAGGACGTATCGCGAGCTGGCCGTTACGCTGCAATCGCAGGCGGACGAGCGCAGTGAGCTGATCGGCGTTGCGCCCACCGACGACGAGACCAACCGCAAGAACATGGCGCTGCTGATCCAGCTGCGCTGGACCGCAGTGGTCGGCCAGATCGTGACCATCGGCGGCGTGCATTTCTGGCTCGGCATTGCCTTGCCCCTGACCCGGATGGGCGCCGTGATCGGCGCGCTTGTGCTGCTCAACGTCTCGAGCCTCGTCTGGGTGCGCCATCGCGCTGCGATCACCAACAACGAGTTGCTGGTCGCGCTGATGCTGGACGTCGCCGCGCTGACCGCGCAGCTCTACCTCAGCGGCGGCGCCACCAATCCCTTCACCTCGCTGTTCCTGCTCCAGGTGACGCTGGGCGCAGTGCTGCTCGATGCCCGTTCGACCTGGTCGCTGGTCGCGCTGACCTGCGCGAGTTTTGTCTGGCTGACGCTTGCGTACCGGCCGCTCGACCTGCCGCCGAACCCGATCAGCGAGACCTACAGCCTCACCGTTGCCGGCATGCTGCTGGGCTTCGTCCTCAACGCCGTGCTGCTGGTCGTGTTCGTGACCCGCATCAACAGGAACCTGCGCGAGCGCGACGCGCATCTGGCGGCGCTGCGCCAGCATGCGGCCGAGCAGGACCACATCGTCCGCATGGGCCTGCTGGCGTCGGGCGCCGCGCATGAGCTCGGCACGCCGCTCGCCTCGCTCTCGGTCATCCTCAGTGATTGGCGCCGCATGCCCGATCTCGCCGCCGACCAGGAGCTCGCCGAGGATCTCGCCGAGATGGAGACTTCGCTGCAGCGCTGCAAGTCGATCGTCACGGGCATCCTTGTGTCGGCGGGAGAAGCGCGCGGCGAAGGCTCGTCGCCGACGACGGTGACGGCTTTCGTGACAGCGCTGGTCGACGAATGGCGCAACACCCGCTCGGCGCGGACGCTCTATTTCGTCAACACGTTCGGCGAGGACGTCGCGATCGTCTCTGACATCGCACTGAAGCAGGTCATCTTCAACGTGCTCGACAATGCCTACGAGGTCTCGCGCGACTGGGTCGAGCTCCTGGCCGAACGCGAGGGCGACAATCTCGTGTTGTCGATCAGCGACCGAGGCCCCGGCTTTGCGCCGGAGATGCTGGTGCAGCTCGGAAAACCCTATCAGTCGAGCAAGGGCCGCGCCGGCGGCGGCCTCGGCCTGTTCCTGGTGGTGAACGTGGTACGCAAGCTGGGCGGCAGCGTGACCGCCGAAAACCATCGGAAGCGGGGCGCCACCGTCCGCCTCACGCTGCCGCTCGCAACCCTCGCGATCGGAGGCAGTTTTGACGCCTGACCGCTCGCTCATCGTCGTCGAGGACGACGCCGGATTCGCGCGCACGCTGAAGCGCTCGTTCGAGCGCCGCGGCTACGACGTCGTGCTGGCCGCCTCGATCGAGGACGTGCGCAAAGTGCTGGAAGAACGATCCTTCGGCCATGCCGTGGTCGACCTCAAGCTCGGCGGCGCGTCGGGCCTCGCCTGCGTCGAACTCCTGCACACGCACGATCCCGAAATGCTGATCGTGGTGCTCACCGGCTTTGCCAGCATCTCGACCGCCGTCGAGGCGATCAAGCTGGGCGCCTGCCACTATCTGGCGAAGCCGGCGAACACCGACGACATCGAGGCCGCCTTCCAAAAGGCCGAAGGCAACGCCGAAGTCGCACTCGATGCGCGGCCGACCTCGATCAAGACCCTGGAATGGGAGCGTATCCATCAGACGCTGATCGAGACGGACTTCAACATCTCGGAAGCGGCGCGGCGGCTCGGGATGCACCGGCGGACATTGGCGCGAAAGCTCGAAAAGCGACCGGTGAAATAGGCCGTCGCTCTGCACGAGGAGAGCGGAAGCGCGGCGTGGGTTGGGGCTGCGGCTGCGGCTGCGGCTGCGCGAAGCGAAGCGCAGTCCGTTAGACGGAGCCCGCTTCTTTGCTTCCACACGTGATGAGAAGCTTATGCTCCGCGTAACCCGCCCCGCGACCCCAAAAACAAAAAGCCCGGCCGAACGGCCGGGCTTTTGATCTGTTGCGATCGACGCGAGCGGCGCTTACGCGGCCTCGTCGGCAACGGTGGTGTCATCACCATCCGTATCGTCGGTATCGCTCTCGGCATCCGTATCGCCCTCACCGTCCGCGGCTTCCGCCTTGGCGCTGGCGCGGCGCGGGCTCTTGGCGAGCTGGGCCTCGATCTCCTTGACCGCTTCGGTCTCGGTCGAGTGCTGCACCACCGCGATCTCGCGGGAGAGACGATCGAGCGCCGCTTCGTAGAGCTGACGTTCGCTGTAGGACTGCTCAGGCTGCGACTCGGAGCGGTAGAGGTCGCGCACGACTTCCGCGATCGCGACGATGTCGCCCGAATTGATCTTGGCTTCGTATTCCTGGGCGCGGCGTGACCACATGGTGCGCTTGACGCGGGCGCGGCCCTTGAGCGTCTCCAGCGCCTTCTTTACCAGCGCAGGCTCGGACAGCTTGCGCATGCCGACGTTGGCGACCTTGGCGGTCGGAACGCGCAGCGTCATCTTGTCCTTGATGAAGTTGATGACGAACAGCTCGAGCTTCGCACCGGCGATCTCCTGCTCCTCGATGGCCAGGATCTGGCCGACGCCGTGAGCGGGATAGACGACGAATTCGTTGGCCTTGAAGCCCTGACGCTGGGTCACGACCTTCTTTTCCTCGACCTTCGGCGCAGCAGCCGCCGGCTTCACGGCTGGCTTGGCAGCGGCAGGAGCCTTGGCAGGAGCAGCAGCAACAGGGGCCTTCGACGCAGCGGGCTTGGCAGCGGGAGCCTTGGCAGCAGCAGGCTTTGATACGGTCGCTTTCGCGGCCGGCTTGGCAGTCTTGTTAGGCATTGCGCTTCTTTTGTTCTTCGAGGACTTTGCAGCCGGCGCCTTAGTCGCGGTCCGACCCTTGGATGCGCTACGGCTGGCCGCGGCGACTTTTTTGGCCTCCTTATGGGAAGCCCTCGCTGAGGTACTCTTTTTACGCGTTTTCTGTGACACAGCCTGCGCGCGGAAACTGCCACGCCCCTGTTCGACATTTGGTTTCACGGGAACCCAGAGGGGCCAAACGGGGCTGACGGGGTTCGGCTTAATGTGCTCAATATAGCACATTTCCCGCAAAAATCAATGATTTAGGGGTCTTGAGGGCTGGTTTTCGGCCGCAACGAAGGTATTAGGGTTAAGTTTGGGCGGGATTTAGTCTCCCGAGCCAGGGTTCGGAGAAAAATATTTCTCGAACTTGCCCTCCATCCCGTCGAATTCTTTTGCGTCGGCGGGTGATTCTTTCTTCTGGGTGATGTTCGGCCAGCTTTTGGCGTAGTCGGCGTTGACCTGCAGCCACTTTTCCAGGCCCGGTTCCGTGTCCGGCTTGATGGCGTCGGCGGGGCATTCGGGCTCGCACACGCCGCAGTCGATGCACTCGTCAGGATGGATGACGAGCATGTTGTCACCCTCGTAGAAGCAGTCGACCGGGCAGACCTCGACGCAGTCGGTGTACTTGCACTTGATGCAGTTTTCAGTGACGACGTAAGTCATCCAACGCTCCGAAAAGCTCTTTTAAAAGTCGCGGCTTGCGTAGCGCGGATGGCCCGGCGCCGCAAGGTCGGGAACGGCCGATCATGACGGCTTTATGTGTTTGATCGACCAAGAAATGAATTCGAAGCGCAATTAATTGCGTTTTGCTTCGCTCAGCTCCTCGTAGAGCACGCGCGCCGAGGCGGCATCGCCGCGGCGCTCGTTGAAGGCAGCGACCTTCATAACCCTCACGGTGCGATCGAGCGCGATGGTCAGCACATCGCCGATCTTGATCGCATGCCCCGGCGATGTCTCGCGCACGCCGTTGACGCGGACGTGGCCGGACTCGACGAGCTCGGCCGCGGAGGTGCGCGCCTTTACCACTCGCGCGTGCCACAGCCATTTGTCGAGGCGCTGCCGCTCGGTGGGCGTGGCTCTATTCCTTCTGACGCGTTTTCTTCACGCCAACCGCTCCGCACTTCGCTTGAAAACGCTACGCTACTCCTTGCGCCCGGCGAGCTGCTCTTTCAGAGCGGCGAGCTTTGCGAAGGGCGAGTTCGGATCAACAGGACGATCGCGCTCGCGCGGGTTGGCGCTCGACGCATAGGGACGCAGCGAGGGACCCGACTCGCGGTCGCGACGATCGCGCCCCTTGTCGCGGTCGCGGCCACGATGCTCGCGGCCACCATCGCGCTCGCCGGGCTTGCCCTTGTTGCGATCACGATCCTTGCCTTCGAAGCGGCGGTTCTTGTCGTCGCGCTGCTCGCGGCGATCGCCGCCCTGGCCGCCCTCTTCGCGACCCTTGCGGAAATCCTTGCGATGCCCGCCATGGCGATGGCGCTCGCCGCGCTTCTCGCCGTCGGCTCCTTGCGCAGCCTCGCCCTCAGTGGGAGCCGCCGCCTGCGCGCCGGCCTGAGCACGCGGCTGATGGTGGTGGCGCTGGTGGCGATGGCGCTCGTGGCGCGGCTTGCGATCCGCGTGACGGCCGCCGGGACGCCAGACTTCGATGAGCTCGGGTTCCGTCGGCGTGGCCGCGGCTTCCACAGGCGCGGCGGCATCGGCCGACGCGACGGCTTCCGTCGCGGCAGCCTCGGCGGGAGCGGCTTCAGCAGCCTCGGCCGGCGCAGCGGCTTCTTCCACCGGCGGCGCGATACCGGGAGCATCTTCCGGCGTGACCGGGGCCTCTGGCGATGCTTCGAGCGCCGGCTCTTCGTGCGCGGGCTCGTCGTGCTGCTCCATGCCGGGCGCGTCTTCGACGGTGAGGGCTTCAGCGGCGGGCGTTTCGGACGCAACCGGCTCCTCCGCCGCCAGGCCTGCAACGGCCTCAGCCGAAGTCTCGGTCGAGGTCTCAGCCGAGGTTTCGGCGCTGCCTTCGGTCGCCGGCGTCTCCGATGCGACCGTTTCAGCCACGACGGGCTTCGCCGGCAGCGGCGGACGCTTCTCCATGCGATAGCCGAGCGCGCGCAGCACCGAGGCGAAATCTTCGCCCGCGGAACCGGTGAGCGAGGTCATCGCCTGCGTCACCACAAAGCTGCGACCGTCGAACGCGCCGGCGGGCTTTTCACCGGGCGAGTTCTCACGCCAGGCAAGAGCCGGGCGGATCAAATCGGCAAGCCGCTCCAGGATGTCGACGCGGACGGCGCGCTCGCCGGCCTGCTTGTAGCCGAGCACGCGATAGGCATCGCGCGGCAGCTGCTTGTCGACCGGGAACGAGGTGCGGCCCGAACTTGCCAGATGCTGCGCGCCCGACAGTGCCGAGAGATCGACATTGTCCTGCTTCAGCGCCCACAGCAGCGCTGCGAGCGCACGCGCGGCGGGCTTGAGCAGGCCGGGGAAATAGATGTGGTAGGCGCCGAAGCGGACGCCGTATTTCCGCAGCGTGGCACGCGAGGGCTGGTCGAGATCCTTCAGCTCATTGGCGATCCTGGGACGCTCGAGCACGCCGAGCGCCTCGACGAGCTGGTAGGCGATGCCGCGGGCAATGCCGGTGACGTCCTCGGCCTTGCTGAGCTCGAACATCGGCCCGAGCAGCTTTTCGATGTGCGTCTTGAGCCAGAGGTCGAGCCGGGCCTGCACCTTCTCGCGGGGGCCGCCGGTCAAACGCTCGTCGGAGATGATGCGGATGCGCGGATGCAGCGCGTCCTCTGCGGCGGAAAGGCGCGCCACGGCGTCGCCGGTCCAGCGGATGGTGCCTTCCGAGGTCAGCACGAACTGCTCGTCCGGCGCGTTGCCCAGTTTTTCGGCGCGCGCAGTGATTTCGCCGGCGAGCACCGCTTGCGCTGCAGCCTGCAAGGCTTTCGCATCGGAGCCAGCTTCCGCCGCATCCGGTGCAAAGGTGAAGCCATCGAGGCGGCCGATGACATGGCCTTCGACGATGACTTCGCCGGTCTTGCCGATTTCAGTATTCAAGCTCGTGTTCTCCCGCAGGCGGCGCATCAATACACTGGTACGACGATCAACGAAACGCTCCGTCAAGCGTTCGTGGAGCGCATCTGACAATTTATTTTCGACCTCCCGCGTGACCCCCTGCCAGCGATCGGGGTCTTTCAGCCAGTCCGGGCGGTTGGCGACGAAGGTCCAGGTGCGGATCTGCGCGATCCGGCCCGACAGCGTGTCGATGTCGCCGGTCACGTTGTCGGCCTGGTCGACCTGGGCCGCAAACCAGGAATCGGGAATGCAGCCCTTCTGCATGAGGAACCCGTACAGCGTGGTCACCAGCTCGGCATGGGCGGCCGGCGACAGCTTTCGATAGTCCGGGACCTGGCAGGCCTCCCACAGACGCTCCACGGCGGCCTTGCCATGCGCGATATCGCGCACCTCGACGTCGCGGGCGGCGTGGTCGAGCACGCGCATGTCCTCGGCGATCGGCGCGCGCGTCAGCGCCTCATGGCCGGGGGCGAGGTTCAGCGACACCTGGAGCGCGCCGAGCGAGGAGAAATCCAGCTTCGCGTTGCGCCATTGCAGCATCTTCACGTTGTCGAAGGTGTGGCTCTGGAGCGCGTTGACGAGCTCGGGCTCGAACGGCGCGCAGCGCCCCGTCGTCCCGAACGTGCCGTTGCGCGTGGCGCGGCCGGCGCGACCGGCGACTTGCGCGAATTCGGCCGGGGTCAGGCGGCGGAACTGGTAGCCGTCGAACTTGCGGTCGGAGGCGAAGGCGACGTGGTCGACGTCGAGATTGAGGCCCATGCCGACGGCGTCGGTGGCGACGAGGTAATCGACGTCGCCGTTCTGGAACATCTCCACTTGCGCGTTTCTGGTGCGCGGGCTGAGCGATCCCAGCACCACGGCGGCGCCGCCATGCTGGCGGCGGATCAGCTCGGCGATGGCGTAGACCTCGTCGGCGGAGAAGGCGACGATGGCGGTGCGCCGCGGCTGGCGCGTGATCTTGCGGTCGCCGGCGAATTCGAGCTGCGACAGGCGCGGCCGCGTGATCATGGACACGCCCGGCAGCAGCCGCTCGATGATCGGCCGCATCGTTGCAGCCCCCAGCAGCAGCGTCTCGTCGCGGCCACGGCGGTTGAGGATGCGGTCGGTGAAGACGTGGCCGCGTTCGAGATCGGCGGCGATCTGGACCTCGTCGACGGCGAGGAAGGAGACATCGAGGTCGCGCGGCATCGCCTCGACGGTCGAGACCCAGTAGCGCGGGTTCCTCGGCTTGATCTTCTCCTCGCCGGTCACGAGCGCGACGGCTTCGCTGCCGACCCGCGCTGCGATCTTGTTGTAGACCTCGCGCGCGAGCAGGCGCAGCGGCAGCCCGATCATGCCGGAGGAATGCGCGAGCATCCGCTCGATGGCGAGATGGGTCTTGCCGGTGTTGGTCGGCCCGAGCACCGCAGTGACGCCAGCGCCAGGGGCGCGCTCGGAAGCGAAGGGGGAGGGAGAGAAGGCCATGTCTAGCGGATTAGGTAGTAGCGATTTGGGCGAATGTCAGTGCTGCCTGGGGCGTGTCAGGGGCGAAGCGAAGGCCGGAGGCGCGAAGCGCTTGGAAGTCACCTCGCCCCGCTTGCGGGGAGAGGTGGGATCGCGAAGCGATCCGGGTGAGGGGGGCTCTCCGCGAGTCCGTCTGTCACCGCCCTTGCGGAGACTCCCCCTCACCCCACCCCTCTCCCCGCAAGCGGGGAGAGGGAGAAAAATCCCGCGCAACTGTCTCACTTTGCGACGCTTTTCCCTGGCTCTTTAAGCTTCGGAACGACTCTAGAACGAATCGCGGCCGAATCGCTGACTCCACTCGGAGCCCTGTTCCGTTCACGCAACATGTCGCGGGACTCTTATTTACCGCGCACTAGATGGAGTTTTGCGCTGTCGTACAAGTGACGATTTGATAATGGATTTCCTTAAGTTGGGGACGGCGCGGAGTCGAATCAGAATCGGGGCGGAGTCAAATGGATTCCTGACCTCAGGCCCCCAGACTCATTTTCGTGAAAACAACCCCATGCACAGTAGAAATGGGTGGCGGGGGAATGGCGGGGTGGCGGCGGGTAAGGGGTTGGAGTGGCGCGGCAAACGCTCCTGCTCGTCATTCCGGGGCGCGACCCTTGGTGCGAGCCCGGAATGACGGAAAGGATGTAGCCCGCATGGAGCGGAGCGGAATGCGGGGATCGCTGGGGGCCACGCGGGCGGGAATCCCGGATTGCGCTGCGCTCCATCCGGGCTACGCAGCAGGGGCCCTACTGCGTCTTCGCCACGCGCGGCGGCTGGGCGGTGGTGATGAAGCTGGTCGCTTCCAGCATCGCGGGGCCCAGCGGGGTCGGCACTTTCAGCCAGAACGGGACCAGCACGCGCGTGCCGGCGATCGGGGCGAAGGCGATCTCGATGTTGCGCTGGGCGGCGAGGTATTTGATCACGGGGCGATCGGGGATGTAGCCGGCCACGGGCGCGAAATAGAGCGCGCAGACCACGACCGGGCCGCGATAGCCCTTCTCGGCCTTCACCGTCTCCATGCGCTTGAAATCGAGCTTGAGATCGTAGCGCATGCGGCCGTCGAACACCGGCGCGCCGTTGTGGCAGGCGTCCGGCGTAACGGGATCGCCGGTGCCGGGCACGCGCAGCAGCGAGGCCGTCATCGGATCCCAGACGCCGCGGCGATGCGCCTCGGTGACGACGATACGATCAGGGTCGACCGGCGGCTCCGGCACGATACCGAACTCCTTCACATTGCCCTTGTCGAGCGTGATGTGGATCTCTTCGGTCTTCTTCGAGGTGGTGGTGGAGGCCTGGTACCCGCTCGCGACCAGCGCGCCATTGACCACCCGCCCTTGGCTGGCACCGGTGCCGGACCCGTTCGCGATCGACTTCAGGATGCCCGAAGTTCCGCCGGAGGCGGCCGCCGAAAACACATCGTCCTGGATGTCGATGTTCCAGGCGCCCTTGCCGACCGGAATGCCCGCCAGCGTCGCCTCATACTGCGCCTCGAGCTTGCCCTGCGCCGCCACGGGATCGGCCCCCCACGCCAGGACGAGCCCGCAAAGGGCCGCCAGAGCCAGCCGGCCGGCACGATCCAGCCGGGGCGCAAGATGGGGGGAATTGAACACGAATTGATCCAATCGGGGCGCGACCGCTGTTACTTAAGCCAAAAACCGCGGCAGACAATGCGTCCGGGCAAGCGGGGCCGGGAACCCACTGGACTATTCGGGTGCGAATACGCCCTTTATGTGATGTAAGACGTTTCAAACATTGCCGTTTTGGTGATTGAGGGCGCGGCTCTTCGTCTCGCTCAGCTGCCCCTTCTCCTTCTCCCCGCGCGCGGGGAGAAGGTCGGGATGAGGGGGGGCTCGCCGCAGGCGAGGTGAGAGTTGCCGGACGATCTGCCGACAGCTCCCCCGTGGAGACTCCCCCTCACCCGGAATCCGCGCTAGTCGCGCGCATTCCGACCTCTCCCCGCTTGCGGGGAGAGGCGAAAAGGCCGCCCCAAAAACTTGACTGCCCGCCCCTTCCCCCCTATACGTCCGCCCGCTCCCTGCAAGGACAGAGAATTTGCACCCCCGTGGCGCCCCGAATGGCCGCCGCAACGCTTGGGGGAAAGGATAAGGATTTTTGCCATGTCTCGCCGCTGCGAACTGACGGCCAAGGGCCCCCTCGTCGGCCACAAGGTCAGCCACTCCAACATCAAGACCAAGCGCCGCTTCCTGCCGAACCTCGTCAACGTGACGTTCATCAGCGAAGCCCTCGACCGCAACGTGCGCCTGCGCGTCTCCACCAACGCGGTCAAGAGCGTCGACCACAATGGCGGCCTCGACGCCTTCCTGCTCAAGGCCAACGCCGACGCCCTGTCGCCGCGCGCCCTCGAACTGAAGCGCGCCATCCAGAAGAAAGTCGGCGACACCGCGCCGGCGAAGAAGGCCAGCTAATCAAGTTTTGCGAATGGGCGGGGGCTAAGTTGCGTCGCGTGGCGTAAAGCTTAGCCAGTAGCGTTCTGCGTGACGGCCGGATCGAAAGATCCGGCCGTTTTTTGTTTTTAAATCGCTCGTTTTCATTCGAACGCCACCGTAAGCTCGCTGGGTGGTTACCAAGCCTTGTTAAGGAACCCTTTCCCGACATGTGTCACTGATAGAGGTGGACTGCGCTGGAAGTAGCATGCTTCAAATACTCAATCCTCACGATCTGACCACTAGGCGCAACATCGGTGCCTATTACACCTCGGGAGGCATTGCCTCTGCCTTAGCAAATTGGGCAATCCGTACACCCGACGCGCGGGTGTTAGAGCCAAGTTTTGGAGGAGGCGCGCTCGTAACAGCCGCACTACTAAGACTCTCCGACCTTGGTGCCACCACTACCACCGACCAACTCGTCGGATACGACATCGATAGCAAGGCACGAGCACTCCTGCGGGGCGTGCTCCCGCCGCCTGTCCAACCAGAACTAAACACGTCTGATTTCCTCGCGGTTCTGCCGCCCCCACCCGAGCGCAAATTCCATTGTATTATCGCCAATCCACCCTTCGTTCGGCATCACCGGAATAAGGACGGTCTTTTCAAAGCTCGATGCGAGCAGCTTGGTTTGCCAAAGAGCTCCGATCTGTCCTGCTTGTTCGTTATGCACGCCCTCACTTTCCTGCGCGATGGTGGAAGGATGGCCTTTGTGCTTCCGGCATCGTTCCTATTTGCCGACTACGCAAAGCCAGTTCGCGAAGCACTTCGACGCAGTTTCAAGCGTGTCAAAGCTATTCGCTTAGCGTTCCGCGCCTTCGCGGAGGCTGGGGCCGACGAGAAGGGTATCCTGATTCTCGCCGACAGTTTTGGTTCGTCCTGTTCCGGCTCCTGGACGGAGACTATCGCGCTGACCGAGGCGACCCTTCCAGAGATCGTCGACGATACACATCCTGCAAACTTCCCACCGCCAAAGGATCTAGCCCAAATTCTTCAGGGCGCCGACGTTGTTCAATTTGACCAACTCGCTCAATGTCAGATCGGCGTAGTAACTGGTGCCAACCGCTACTTCGTCATCGACGAAAGAGCACGAGCCGAGCACCGCTTACCGATGGACGCTTTGATTCCAATTGCTGCGCGGACCTCGCAAATTAACGGGTTGAAATTTGGGATGGCGGAACATGCCATCCAAGCGCAGGCCAACAAGCGCGTCTGGTTGCTGTCGCCACGTTCTCTGGGCAGGAAAACAAACGCAGTCCGCAAATATCTCGAGTCGATACCCGAGAAGGTTCGAGAAGAAACTTTGTGGTTCAAGAAGAGGGCGGACTGGTTCAGGCCCGAGCCAATCTTTGCGGATGCGATCCTCACATATATGAACCATCGCGCCCCCCGACTCGCACTTCTCTCACCCCAAATCACCGCTACGAATACCTTTCATCTAGTCACATTCAAGAACCGGCGAGATAATGTTAAGAAGCAGCAAGTTGCGCTCGGCTTGCTGACATCACTTGCTCAGGCGTCTGCCGAGATAGAAGGACGCGCGTACGGAGGCGGTCTGCTCAAGCTTGAACCAGCAGGCGCACGAAGGATTCTCTTGCCCAAATTCAGCCCTGCATCGGAAATTGTTCGCTCCGCGTTCGCGGAGGCCGACGCCAAACTTCGAATAGGAGACGAAGCTGCCGCAAGAGAGATCGCAGATCGCGCATTGTTATTTCCTTCGATCTCAACCGATCCAGAATCCGTAACTGCTGCATTGCGCCGCACCATCGAATACAGCCGTCAAATCCGAACGAGCGCTTCACGGCACACTTCGGGATGACACAGTGAAAGCTAGGCTTTTATGTCACGAGCTACATTCACCGTTGACACGCAGCTATTTCGGGAATTGGGAGAACTTCTCGTTGGAGAGGATGCGACAGCCCTAACAGAGCTCGTCAAAAATTCTTATGATGCAGACTCCAGAGTCGTTTCCATATCCGGGCGGTCTCTGGGTAAGCCCGAAAACTCGATGATAGCTGTCGCTGACGACGGCACTGGAATGAACGAAGAACAGTTCAATCGAGGCTTCTTGACCGTGGCCGGCCGCGAAAAGAGCTCTGGCGACAGACGGAGCAGGGTCTATCGGCGCATCTTCACGGGCGAAAAGGGGGTTGGGAGACTGGCCGCACGAAAGCTCGCCAAGCGATTAGAAGTCGAGTCATGGCCCTGGTCCGGAAAATTCGACGTGCAAGGTCGCCTAATCTCGCAGACAACTGGAATACGCGCAACGATCGACTGGGACAAAATCGATCGCTGCCGAACATTCGACGATATCCCAAAATCTGGAGCTGTTAGGGTAGAAACCATCCAAGCAAAGGGACTTCGGTTTGCGGGGACCACACTCACTCTACGTCGTCTCCGAAAGTCTTGGACCAAGCGAGACATCGAGAAATTTCAGCGAAGAACCCTCACGTTTCGTCCCCCGCAAGTGTTTACGGGACAGCTCCCCGAGACGTTTGCGCTGCGCCCACTGCTATTGGAACATGTATTCAGCCAACCGACGAGCATAGAGCGAGAAGAGCCATTTCGAATCGATATGCTTGGAGCATTCGATATCGTAGAACCACCAGGCGTTTCAGACGCCGCAGCCGCGCAGTGGGTTCTCGAAATCTTGAGTGAACCCAAGCGAGGCCAAATTACCTACACGATGGCGCCCTCCCAAAAATTTCAACGTGGGTATCCGAAGGCTAAGGTGGAGCGCGCTGTTATAAAGGTGAAGCGCGATCAAAACCCCATTCCTTTTCGCGGACGCATCTACAACTTACTCAATCGATCGTGGGACGGATCAATTGCGGGCGTTCGTGTTTACATGAACGGCTTTCGAGTATTGCCGTATGGCGAGGCGAAGAATGACTGGCTGGGATTAGACGACGACACTACCAGCCGCGCTCGGGACCTTCTGCGCAATTTAAAAGGACTGGCCGGGGACATTCCACGCTCCGCGGACTCAGAAGAAGAAACTAAGATGCAGAGAAACTCCGCCTATTGGGGAGCGATTGCCTTGAACCGGGAGGAAGCCCCACAGCTAGAGATGCTTGTAAATCGAGAGGGATTCGCGCCCGGCCCACAGCTCGATTTTTTATCCAAGTACGTTCGCATCGGGGTTGACCTGTTAACGCGTGTACGCGTTTCGGCCTCAATTGAGCTCAAGCGAGCGCGCGTCGAGCACACTCGACAGCAAAGAAAAGCCGCTGATGAGGACGTGGAAACACCCGCAACTGTTCTGATTATGAGAAACGACTCAAGCAAAGTGGTCGAGGCCGCGCGCGATGCTAGAGCAGCAATCGCCCGGGGCGACGTGCTGAAGGCGTCTGAAGTCATCAGCACAACTATTGAGCCTCTCGCTCACTCTATTGAATCCATCTCGCGCGAGATGGGTACCGAGCAAGCCATCTTTCGTGTTTTGGCATCCATTGGCGCTCAGCAAGCTGCCTTTAGTCACGAAATAAATGGCCTGGTGTCGACTTCGGCAGCAATCATGACCGCCATCGATAAGATCTTGGAGCTAGAGTTAGCAGACCAAGCGCGACGGCGCTTGGCCTCTGTGCGGAAAAATATGCGAGATCTACACGCCAGCCTAGAACGACAGGCATTCTTTCTTACCGACATTGCAGGACTTGAATCTCGCCGACGACGATCACGACAAGTGCTGGCCGATAGGTTTGATGCAGCGAAACGCTTGCTCGAACGGCAAATCGAAGATCGCCAAATTAGCTTGTCGATCAATTTGGAGCAAGATCTGAAGTCTCCGCCAATGTTTCCCGCTGAAGTGGTCGCACTTTTTACAAACCTGCTCTCGAATGCGGTCAAATTTGCAGGAAAGGCCGGCAAAATTCGCGTGCGCGGGACCGTTGAGGACAAACAGCTCAGGATCCGAATAGAGAACACCGGAGTCGCGGTCGACCTTAAAGCCGCCGAGCATTGGTTTGAGCCATTTCAAAGCACGACCACGAATGTCGACGCCGCTCTCGGGCAAGGAATGGGTCTCGGCCTCACGATTACCCGTAGCTTGCTCGACGAGTACGGAGCATCGATAGAATTCATACGCCCAACGACCGGGTATGCGACTGCAATAGAGGTCACCTTTCCTCGATAGACGGAACACAAATGAAGTTTATTTACATCGATGATGAACCCGACCCCGCAGTCGCGCAAGCGTTAGGAACTGAAAGCGTTAGCGTGTACCGATTCCCCGACGACTTGGACCATAAAATGGACAAGCTCGCCGAAGAGATACGCGACTGCTCGGTTGTAATCGTCGATCTAAAGCTTGCAGATCGCGAGCCCGAAGAAGGCGCGTTCTCCAACCCTCTCTATCCTCAAGATGGGCTCGCTCTCAAGGAGATCCTAGCTTCGATTCTAACGAAACGGGCCAGCCAGCTAGAAAGCGGAGTGGACGCATCCACGATCGATGTGGAGCCAAAAACAACTGCGTTTGTGCTTTATACCGGTGAATTAGATTTGCTAGGTGATGGCGCCCCCGCGCGAGGCCGAGAGCACGTCATCGCGAAAAAAATACGTGGCGAATGGGCGATGTCCAAGAATCCCCAGATGCGCCCAACAAGTCAGGTCGATCTTCAGATCCTGCAAGAGTTAGCGGACGGCGTCGATGTCGTGGCTCAAAAGCCTTGGGGAGACGCCTTGGAGCGCGAGGACATTTTGAAGGTAATTGCCGAATTGCTTCATCTCGATCGCGCAACTTCTTGGGCGACCACCGCTGAACGACAGATCTTCGAGAATCGACCTCCGCTCCAGAGCCTTGCGAAGCAAGACGGTGTATCTTTGCTTCGCTGGATGCTTCATGTCATTCTGCCGTACCCATCGTTTCTCTTAGACTCTGTAGAAGTTTCGTTGCTATGTCGGCTCGAGCCGGAATGGGGTGTCAAAGCCCTCGGCAATTCTTCGAACGCATTCTCAGAGCTTTTCCATGACTCACTGTATCGTGGCCTACTGTCCGATTTTCTTGGTGTTCGCTGGTGGCGAGCAGGCGTCGTTGCAAAGCTGAGGCAAGTTACAAACGGCGCACCGCACAACGCGGCCAGCCTAAAGAATTATTTTGACCAGATGCATGGCTCAAAGACGCCCATGATCGACGTGGCCACTCCAGTGCGCATTGTGGACGAAGAGTTCCGTCTAACCAACGAAATTGTAGATGTGGAGGAAGCTGTTCGCTTAGAACCCGAGGAATGGCCGCTAGAATTAGCGCCACCTTGGATATCTCTCAGCAAGGTCGCTGACAGTTCGCGCCTGCGGCGCTATGTGCTTGAACGAGATATTGACCGAGTGGAATCATTTTTGGCAGCAAGGCGTGATGATAAGAAGTGATTATGTAGCCCCGCACCTGTCATTCGAAGCCGTTTGCGAACAACTAGAGGGCATCGTTCGTTTAGGCGGAAGCCATTTTGAACCAGACGCGGAGGCCATAGTGGCGCAAGCGTGCGAAGATCTTCGCGCAATTAAGGAAAGCCACGACGATGGACAACGTGTATGGAGCATCTCCAAAGATCGACCGATAAAGACGATAGCCACAAACTCGTATCAGCGGGGCAACAAAGGAGGCCTCGCGGCGCAAGCATGCATGTCTTTCATCTGGGAGATTAAGAAGGCTCCGAAGAAGCGCGACGAATTTGCAATTGTTGGTCTTTGTTCAACGAAAGTCACGTTGTTCGACACCTCAGACAAATTAGGTGGCGTGAAGAACCCACTCACTTGGACGTTTGAGATGGGTAGTCACGATTCTCCCGGCTGTCATTTCCATTCGCAGGTTGATTGGAAAGCACCTATCGAAATCGTCTACTCAGAGGCTGAGATGCAAGCGTGGCCGTCATTAGACATTCCTCGCTTACCTAGCCTCTTGATAACCCCGGGCGACTGCCTTGATTACATTTTAGGTGAGTTGTTTCAGGAGGCATGGCCGAAGAAATACGAAGAGACCGAGATGGCACACATTGGAAGATGGTTGAGCGCATCTCGGCATCGCGTTGCAGCTATTCTACGCAACTCGCTCCGGGCTGCGGAGGAAGGCACTTCGACATCACCGTGGGTCGCAATCAAGCAGTGGTATCCGCGGAGCGAGAAAATATTGCTTACCTAGGCGTACAAACGAGGCGCTACGCGCCTCGCGTTTTGCGCCATCCTCGCCCCGCTAGCATCACCGGGAACGGCATTCCGTAGAGCACGAACCCAAGACCGCCCCCAAACCCAAGCCGAAAACCTCGTCACCTGCTGTGACCGCACCGGCAAACAACCCCGCTCCCGCGTTAACCGTTCATTAACCAACGCAGCCTAGCCTCAAGTCATTGCCCAGCCATCATCAGCCCGAAGTGCCTTCCCGGTTCGTTCCAGGAGAAGCGTCGATGTCCGTTGCGTTGCTGAGTTATGCTGATCTAGGTGCCCGCCTCAACATCTCGCGCGAGGCCGCTCGTGCCCTTGCCAAACGACGCCGGTTGCCGCGCTCGCGGTCGGACGATGGCAAAGCCCTGGTGAGCGTCGATCTCTCCGAACTCCGGTACAAGCCCCGCCCGCGAATTGGTCGCCAGGTTGGTCGCCAGGCAGACTATGTCGTCGCCTCCATAGGAGAGATCGAGATAGCGGAGATCGGGGCATTGAAGACCGCGGCATTGGAGACCGCGGCGTTGGAGATCGAGGGGTGCAGGGCGGAGATCGCGCGGCTCGAAGCAGCGGCAGTCGGCTACAGGGCAGAGGCCGAGCGCGAGTGGGAGCGCGCCAATCGCCTCGCTGCCGAGCTGCAGCAGGCGGCCGCCGAGACGACGGCGGCCAATGAACGTGCGGCACGCCTGGCGATCGAGACATTGGAGATCGAGGCCTGCAGGGCGGAGACCGCGCGGCTCGTAGCCGAGGCAGCCGGCACCAGGGCAGATTTCGAGCGCGAGCGCGAGCGGGCCGATCGCCTGGCTGTCGAGCTGCAGCAGGCGACCGCCGAGACGACGGCCGCCAATGAACGTGCGGCACGCCTGGCGATCGCGACATCAGAGATCGAGGCTCGCAAGGCAGAGACCGCACGGCTCGAAGCCGAGGCGGCCGGCTACAGGGTCGTTTTCGAGCGCGAGCGCGAGCGCGCCGATCGCCTGGCTGTCGAGCTGCAGCAGGCGGCTGCCGAGACGACGGCAGCCAATGAGTGGGCGGCACGATTGGAAGACGAAGTGGCGGCCCTGCGGACCGGCCGGGCTGACGGCGCGATCGCGGGACAAGCCGCCGCGCGTCGATTGGGACACCTGGCCGCTTCCATCGTCGGAGCAGACCGCGCGGCTCGCAAATAGCACTCGGACCTTTCTCCATCCCCGGCTTGCCGGAGCAACCGCGAGGAAAGAATGACAGACATCACGGGCATCAGCGAGATGAAGGCGCGCATCGTCGTGTTCGGGGTCGGCGGCGCCGGCGGCAATGCCGTCAACAACATGATCATGGCCGGGCTGCAAGGGGTCGACTTCGTCGTCGCCAATACCGACGCGCAGGCGCTCGCCATGTCGAGGGCCGAGCACATCGTCCAGCTCGGCGCCGGCGTGACCGAGGGCCTTGGCGCGGGATCACAGCCCGAGGTGGGACGCGCCGCAGCCGAAGAGACGATCGACAGGATCCGCGAGCATCTGGCCGGCGCGCACATGGTGTTCGTCACGGCCGGCATGGGCGGCGGCACCGGCACCGGGGCTGCACCCGTCATCGCCAGGACCGCGCGCGAGCTCGGCATTCTCACGATCGGCGTAGTCACCAAGCCGTTCTACTTCGAGGGCCAGCGCCGCATGCGCTTTGCCGAAGCCGGTATCGAGGAGCTGCTGAAGTCGGTCGACACCCTCCTGATCATCCCGAACCAGAACCTGTTCCGGGTGGCCAGCGAGAAGACCACGTTCGCCGATGCCTTTGCCCTTGCCGACCGGGTGCTCTATTCGGGCGTGGCCTGCATCAGCGACCTCATCGTCAAGGAAGGCCTCATCAATCTCGATTTTGCCGACGTTCTCTCCGTCATGCAGGAGGGCGGCAAGGCGATGATGGGACGGGGCGAGGCGTCCGGCGAGAAGCGCGTGCTCGCCGCCGCCGTCGCCGCGATTTCCAATCCATTGATCGAGAACCCGTCGATCAAGCGCGCCAGCGGCCTCATCATCTCCATCACCGGCGGCAGGGATCTCATGCTGTTCGAGGTCGACGAAGCCGCGACGCGCATTCGCGACGAGGCCGATCCGGACGCCAACATCATCGTCGGCGCGTCCTTCGATGAAAGCCTCGACGGCATCGTCCGCGTCTCGGTGGTGGCGACCGGGATCGATAATGTCGACCCGGCGCTTCTGGCGCAACCGGCGGAAAGCCCGCTCACGCAGCTCGCCGGCCGCTTGCGCGACGGCAGCCGCCGCATCGCCGATCGCATCGAGCGCGGTGCACCCGTTCCGCACGTGCAAAGCCCGCCGCTCCGCCCGGAAGCGGGCTACGGCGCGCAGCCACCGGCAAGGCCGAATCCGGAATATGCGCGCCATGCGGCGCCCCAGCCGCTCGACGCTTACGGCCGCGCCTCTCCGCGCCATGCGACCGAGGAGGAGCTGCTCGATATCCCGGCCTTCCTGCGCCGCACGGCCAGGTGAGCGGGGGCGAGAACGCCAGCTGAGCGGTCGCAAGAATCAGCGTCACTCGCCTGTCGACCAGCGAGCCCAACGACAGCTCGTCATCCCTGGGCGCGACGAAGTCGCGAGCTATGATGCGCAATTGCGCATCATAGCTCGCGCTACGCGCGCCCCGGAATGACGGAGCAAAACAACAACTCTCCTTCCGAACGGATAGGCGTCCGAGCTTTCGCGGCGCGCCGCTCGTTCAGGCGGCCGTGCTGCGCTGGCTCTCCGCTGGTTCCTTCTTTTCCGTCTCCTTGTCGCGAGACAGCCAGGCTGGGAAGCGAAGCAGGCTGTCGTTGCTCTCCTTTGGCGGTTCGACCGGCGCTTCACTGGCCGTGACAGGCAGGTCCAGTGCGGCGTGGCCGGCCCGCACCGCATCCGCGCGCTGATCCAGCTCGCGCAACAGCGGATCAAGCACGCTGTCGACTTCGGTCGCCACCGACACCAGGAAAGTATTGAGCTCGCGAGCCTCGGGCACGACTGAAGCAGCCGACTCGATCGCCTTGGAGAGACCATCGACGACGGGCGCAAACGCGCCGGCGGCCTGCTTGATTCGCGTCTTGATCGCCTCGAGTTCGCTCAAGATGCGATCACGCTCCCGCCTTTTCTTCTCCTCGGAAAGGCGGGCTTCGATCTCGGCGATCTGAGCCGTCAGGGTCGTGGCTTCGGATGCAAGTGCATCGCGTCTCCCGCGCACGCGATCGAGATCGCGGCTGAGATTGTCGAGTAAGTCGTCCTTTCCGAACATTGCTTTGCTCCCCAGGACAGTCGTTTTGGTTTGCAGGACGGCCGTTTTGGCCTGAAGGATGGCCTTGGCGCGAACCGCCAGCCTCGCCATCGACCGGATGGCCGGATCGGCCGAAACAGGCATCAACTTCGGTGGCGTCACATGGGCCGACATGGTCATCTCCCATTTGTCTCATTAGGCGACCGCATGGTTAACAAGTGGTTAATTTCAACAGCCGACACGAAAATGGAACCGACTGGGGTCAGACTCTCAGCTCTGCTGCGGAGGCGCCCCTCGGCCGGCCCGTTCGTTGCTCCGTCTCTTTTTCTCTCCCCCGCTCTCCCGCTATACTCGCCCCGGTAGCATCACCGGGAGGGGCGCACCGTGGAGCACGAGCAGACGATCGAAGCCAAGGACGAAGCCAAGTCCGGAGCCAGGTCTGAGCCCAAGCCCGAACCCAAGACCGAGCCGAAGAACCTCGTCATCTGCTGCGACGGCACCGGCAACGAAATCTCGGAAAACATCTCCAACGTCCTGAAGCTCTATCGCTGCCTGCGCAAGACGGACAAGACCAGGCCGCGGCAGTTGGTGTTCTACGATCCCGGGGTCGGCACGGTGACGGAGCCGACCACGTGGCACCGCTGGAAGGCCAACATCAACCTGGTGCTGGGGCTCGCCACCGGCTACGGGCTCGATGACAACGTGCTCTCGGCCTATTGCTTCCTGGTTCAGCATTACACGCCGGGCGACAAGATCTATCTGTTCGGCTTCTCCCGCGGCGCCTATACCGTGCGGGTGCTGGCGGGGCTGATCCACAAGGTCGGGCTGATCTCGCCGGAGCAGGCGAACCTCGCCGGAAGCGGCCTCATCGCCTACAAGCAATATTCCGGCACCGGGCGCGGCAACGACATCGAGGACCTCAAGGACGTCGTCGTCGACGATCAGGGGCCGCTGCCAAAGGACACGTTCGACCTCGCCGCGCAGTTCGCGCGCATCACCTCGACGCGCTGGCCGACGATCCACTTCGTCGGAGTCTGGGACACGGTGGCGAGCGTGATCGTGCCGCGCGCCGACCGGCTCTATTGGCCGAGCCTGGAGGAGCTGGCCTTCACGCTGCGGAATCCGAGCGTGCACATCTTCCGCCAGGCGATCGCGATCGACGAGCGGCGCTGCATGTTCCGCCTCAAGGAGTATGAGACCCCGCAGGAATACTGGCGCAACCGCTATGTGCCCGACGAGAAGAAGGAGCCGCAGGACATTTTGCAGGTCTGGTTCGCCGGCGTGCATTGCGACGTCGGCGGCGGCTATCCGGAAACCGAGAGCGGCGAGTCCAAATATCCGCTGGTGTGGATGATCGAGGAGGCCACGAAGGCCGGGCTGAACTTCAACACGAGCACCGTGAACCAGCTCGCCTGGGGCATCCAGCGCAAGAACTCACCGTTCCAATACGTCGCCCCTCACTTTGCGGGCAAGAAGGGGGAGCCGGGCATGCTGCACGATTCGATGACGGCGGCCTGGCGCGTGCTGGAATACTTTCCGAAGAGCGCGAAGTACAAGGAATGGCCGGAGCGGAAGGTGTTTCTGGGCTTCTACATCCCCGATTGCGAGCCGCGCGTCATCCCCGAAGGCGCGCATGTGCATGAGAGCGTGGAAAAGCGGATGGCGGCGGAGCCTGACTATCGGCCGGTGAATCTGCCGAAGGATTTTGTGAGGGTGCCGATGCCGGTGCCGCCGCATGGGGTGGTCGAGACATAAAGCAGTACATCGGTACCGGCCAGTATGCGCCACTGGCTCGGTGGGCAGCGAGCGATCGTGACGCTGGTGATCGTCTCGCCGCAGAAGCAGCGCGCAATGCCGCCGATCAGGTCACGCAGCGGCCGGGCGGCAGGAGCTTCGCGACTTCCGTGAGCACGCTGACCATGGGCTCGCAGGCGAGTGTCGGCTTACGGCTTTGATTTTGCGTCGGCTTGGTGGTGCGGACCTGCGCGGTCGGAAGACGCAGCAGGACCGAGGTATCGGCAAGATCGTTCGGGCGCAGGGAAACCGTTTTCATCGGAACTGCAAGCCGCTTGAGGTCGCCGAAGCGATCTGCCTTGCCGGCGCGATTGACGACGTAGCTCGGCTGTTCGGCCTGCCAGCGGTCGACGAGGTCGCGACCTGAAGCGAACTGCACCGCGCCGAGCGTCAATGTGATCGCGGCGGCGCCTAAGAGAGCTTTACGAAGCTGTGACATTCTGTCCCTCGACCGATAGCGATTTCTCGCCATCTACGCAGCGCCCTTGGCCCGAGGTTTTGCTTAATTGCTGAAGGTTTCACCTTGGCTTCGTGAAAGCCGGAAAATGGTTTCAGCCCTGTTTCGTCGCCTCGAAGCAGGTCTTGGTTCCGGCCGGTGCGTCTGCGCGGGTCCTCCACAGACGGCAGTGCGCCGGGGAAGGAGACAGCCCGACGAGCCCGTGCCGCCTGGAAGGCTAAAAAGCTACTTCCGCATCCTGGCCTTCGCGCCCGCAACAATCTGCATAGCGACGCCGCCGACCCAGCCGAACAGAACGAGCCAGCTCCAGGCGATGTGCGGCTCGAGCCGCAGCACGATGATGGCGACGGAGGCGAGCGCAGTGAAGGTGGCGCATAGCGTGCCGGCGGAGCTCAAGAATTCCGCGGCGTCGATGCGGCTGTGCGCCTCGTCGAAGGGAAGCTGCGGCGTGTCGATGCCGAGATAGAACCCGACGAAGCCGAGTATCATCATCAGCAGCAGGAAGCCCTGCGTGGTGAGGTGCGAGATCGCCGTGCCGACATAGGCGCCGACGAACAACCCGCACGCCGCCCCCGCCATCGCGAGGCCCACGCGCTCGAAAACGTGGGCCGTCTTGCGAACACGAAACCGCATGGCCCGCCTCCGTTATGCCTCAACTTCACGAAGGTTAGGCCAGATTTGCGGAGGGCGGAAGGTGAGGGGTTTTACGGATGCGTGAGGTGAAAACCGCGATCAGGGTCGCCATGACGACACCAGATCCTCCGCTGCCGTCCCAATTCACTCTGTCCCTACCGCGCCCCGAACGTGGTCTTGCCGAACAGCGCCTTCTGCGTCGATGGCTGCGAGCGCCAGTATTGCGGCGGGGCCTCGACCTCGCCGCCGACTTCGGCGGCGGCATGCCAGCCCCAGCGCGGGTCGTAGAGCATGCCGCGCGCGAGCGCGACCATGTCGGCCTTGCCGGACGCGACGATCTCCTCGGCGTGCTTCGCCTCGGTGATCAGGCCGACGGCGATGGTGGGCAGGCCGGTCTCGCGCTTGATCGCCTCCGCGAACTGCACCTGGTAGCCGGGGCCGAGCGCGATCTTCTGCAGCGGCGAGACGCCGCCGGAGGAGGCATCGATCCAGTCGACGCCGCGCGCCTTCAGCGCGTTCGCGAATTCAATGGTCTGCGCCAGATCCCAGCCGCCCTCGACCCAGTCGGTCGACGACACCCGCATGCCGATCGGCTTGTCGTGCGGAAAAACGCCACGCACCGCGTCGTAGACCTCGAGCGGGAAGCGCATCCGGTTCTGCAAGGACCCGCCATATTCGTCGGTGCGCCTGTTCGAGATCGGCGACAGGAACTGATGCAGGAGATAGCCGTGCGCGCCGTGCAGCTCGATCGCGTCGATGCCGAGCCGGTCGGCGCGCTTTGCGCTGTCGACGAAGGCATCGCGGATGCGCTTCAGGCCGGCGCTATCCAGCGCCAGCGGCGCGGCCTCGCCTTCCTTGTGCGGCAGCGCCGACGGCGCCACCGTCTGCCAGCCGCCCTCGCTCACCGGAATGAGCTGGCCGCCGTCCCAGGGCCGCGCGCTCGAGGCTTTGCGACCGGCATGCGCGAGCTGCATTGCGACCGCCGTGGAGGAATGCCTGCGCACGGAGGTGATGATCTGCTTCAGCGCGGCCTCGCAGGCGTCGCTGTAGAGCCCGAGGCAGCCCGGCGTGATGCGGCCGATCGCCTCCACATGGGTCGCCTCAATGCAGAACATCGAAGCCCCCGACAGCGCCAGATTGTTGATGTGGGTGAAGTGCCAGTCGGTGGCGACGCCGTCGTCGGCCGAATACTGGCACATCGGCGACACCACGACACGGTTCTTCAACGTCAGGCCGCGCAGCATGATCGGGGAAAACAGGGCGCTCATGCGGGGATCCGGGGAATGAGAGGACGGGAGATCAAGGAGAGTGTAGTGCTGGGCCGGTGGATTTCCAGCGGCGTGGCAGGCATGCCCGCCCGTGGCGCCATGCATTGCGCCCGTCATATGATCACGGGATCGCGACACCCCCACTGTCGTCCCCGCCTAGTGCGCAATTGCGCACGGGGGGGCGGGGGACCCATACCCCCAGGGAGAAGTTGTGGACCGAAGGTGGTCACCACGAGTCTTCGTCAAACCACTCCCTGTGGTTATAGGTCCCGGGCTCGCGCGTTGCGCGCCCCGGGACGACGGCGGAGAGTGTGGCGCCCCTACTTCAGATCCTCGAACCTGCCCGGCCGGTTTCGCCGCTCGGCCGTGGCAAAGGCCGGCGACAGCGCGGCGAGCGTGAGGACAAGGGCGAGGACGGCGCGGAGATGCGACATGAGAGTTTGTCGCACGGCGGCAGCCGGCGTTCTACCGACGTGTCTTGCCTCACTCCACCAGCGTGAACTGCAGCAGCAGCGTGCGCTGGAGCAGCGAGAAATTGTCGTCCGAGACGAGCGTCAGCACGGTCTCGCCTTCGGGCGTGACGTGGGCGTCGATGCCTTCCATGTTGTCGACCTCGTGGCCGAGATCGGCGTTGAAGAGCACGGGGCCGTCGACCACCGCGCCCGGCGCGATCGACTTCAGCGGGATCGAGCGGATGCGGATGTTGATGCCGGTGAACCAGGAGAACTTGCGTTCGAGGATCAGAAGCTCGCCGGAGGGCAGCAGCAGGGCATCGCTGATGAACTGCTTGTCGGTGCGACGGATGCTGAACTGGCCGGGCGTGGGACCGCCGATCAGGAACGCGACCAGATTGCCGTCGGCATCGAACCCGCCCTCGGACATTGCAATCAGGGTGCCCGCGAGCGGCTGGCCCTTGGGCACGAAGACGAGCGCCTCGAGCCCCTTGTTGTAGGGCAGCTTGCGTACCGCCGGCGGCACCGGAAGCACTTCGCCGCGGGCGCGCGTCGCTCCCTTGGCGAAATCGAAGCGCATGATCTGGTTGACGCGCTCGAGCCCGACATAGACGAACGAGCCATCGCGCGCGAGCGACTCGGTGTCGTACCAGAGACGCTTCTCCGTGATCGGCCGCCCCTCGGCATTGAGCATCGGCGCTGCCTCGACATCGTCGAGCCCGACCATGCTACGGCCGGAATACCGGATCGCGCCGGTAAACCAGGTGCCCTGGTCGGAAAGCGCGAGGAAGCGCTCGCCCTTGGTGTCGAGGAAGCGGAAGCCGGACAGGCCGCCGAAGCCGCGATGCGGCGAGGTCAGCACGAGACCGCTGCGATACTCCAGCGAGCCGAAGCGCGTGCGCGAGCGGTCACGCGGCTCGAAATTGGGAATCGGCCGCGCATTGACCTCGATGCCAACAGGCGCAGTGACGGCGTGCTCGATCTGCGCCGGTTTCGGCGGCGGCTCGGTCGCAAGCTGCGCTTGCGCCAGTCGGGAGAATGCGAGAGTGGAAAATCCCGCCGCCGCGTTGCCGAGGAAGCTGCGGCGGGATCGATGCGTGCTCACGAATGCAGTTTGCGTCGCGGGCGCCCCGCCGGCTGAACCGGCGCGGTGTTGGTCTCGCTGAACAGCTCGGCGAGCTTCTCGGTGATAGCGCCGCCGAGTTCCTCGGCGTCCACGATCGTCACCGCGCGGCGATAGTAGCGCGTCACGTCATGGCCGATGCCGATCGCGATCAGCTCGACCGGCGAGCGGGTCTCGATCTCCTCGATGATGTGGCGCAGGTGCCGCTCGAGATAGTTGCCGGGATTGACCGACAGCGTGGAATCGTCGACCGGCGCGCCGTCCGAGATCATCATCAGGATCTTGCGCTGCTCGGGCCGGCCGAGCAGGCGCTTGTGCGCCCAGTCCAGCGCCTCGCCGTCGATGTTCTCCTTCAGCAGCCCCTCGCGCATCATCAGGCCGAGGTTCTTGCGCGCGCGGCGCCAGGGGGCGTCGGCAGACTTGTAGATGATGTGCCTGAGATCGTTGAGGCGGCCGGGATTGGCCGGCTTGCCGGCGGCAAGCCACGCTTCGCGCGATTGCCCGCCCTTCCAGGCGCGCGTGGTGAAGCCCAGAATCTCGACCTTGACGCCGCAACGCTCCAGCGTGCGCGCGAGGATGTCGGCGCAAGTCGCCGCCACCGTGATCGGGCGTCCGCGCATCGAGCCGGAATTGTCGAGCAGCAGCGTCACCACGGTGTCGCGGAACGTCGCTTCCTTCTCGTGCATGAAGGACAGCGGATGATAGGGATCGGTCACCACGCGCGACAGGCGCGCGGGATCCAGAATGCCCTCTTCGAGATCGAACTCCCAGGCGCGGTTCTGCTGCGCCATCAGCCGGCGCTGCAGCCGGTTGGCGAGACGGGCGACGATGCCCTGCAGATGCGCGAGCTGCTTGTCGAGATAGGCGCGCAGGCGCTCCAGCTCGTCATGGTCACAGAGGTCTTCCGCCGAGATCACCTCGTCGAATTTCGGCGCGAAGGCGTGATATTCCGGCCCACGCGGCTCGTTTGCCCCACGCGAATTCGGACGCGTCGCCTCGCCCGGCGTCTCGTCGTCGCCGAGTTCGCCGTCATCGAACGTGTCGGAGGTCGATGCCTGCGCGCTTTCCATCGCGCTCTCGCTCATCTCCTCGCTCGTCGCCTGCGCCTGGTCGGCGCTCATTTCCTGGGCGGCATCGGAATCGGGCGAGCCCTCGGCGCCGGACTGGTCGTTGTCGCCGTCGCGATTTTCCTCGTCGTCGTCGCTATCCTCGGTGTCGGCGTTGCGCTCGTCGCCGAGCTCGAGCGCCGTCAGGAGATCATGCACGGCGTCGCCGAACCTGGTCTGGTCCTCGACCACGCCATCGAGGCGGTCGAGCCGCTTGCCGATCTTGTCTTCGAGAATCGGCCGCCAGAGATCGACCATCTTCTTCGCGGCCGCCGGCGGCGCCAAGCCGGTGAGACGCTCGCGCACCAGCATGGCGAGAGCATCGGCGAGCGGGGCATCCGCGCGGTCGGTGATCTCGTCGAACTTGCCGCGATGGAAATGGTCATCGAGCATCGCGGTGAGATTCTTGGCAACGCCAGCCATGCGGCGTGCGCCGATGGCCTCGACTCTCGCCTGCTCGACCGCCTCGAACACGCCGCGCGCCTGCGGATTGCCGGGCATCAGCTTGCGATGCAGTTTCGGATCGTGACAGGCGAGCTTGAGCGCGATGGAATCGGCGTGGCCGCGCACGATCGCGGCGTCACGCTTGGTCATCTTGCGCGCCGGCTCGGGCAGCCGCGCCTTGCCGGGCGCAAGGCCCGGGCGCTCGGCGGCAAAGCTGACGTCGAGCTCGGGCGTCTTGGCGATCGCCTTCAGGCACGAAGCCACCGAGCGCTTGAACGGCTCGGTCGGAGCTTCCTTGGATCCAGTGCGGAATTTGGAGTTGGATGATGTGCTCATAGCGACTTCGTAAACCAATGGCGGGTTACGCCGCCCGAATAGCCGTCAATCGCGCCGAACTCCTCATAGCCGCAAGAGCGGTAGAAGCCCGGCGCCTGGAAACTCATCGTATCCAAGTAAGACCGGATCGCTCCGATCTTTCTCGCTTCGTCCTCGATCGCCGCGATCAGCCTGGTGCCGTGGTCCTTGCCGCGGAATTTCTCTTCGATCCAGAAGAACTGGATGAACAGAACCTGCGTCCAGACCTCACCGACGATGCCGCCGACGATTTTGCCGCGCTCTTTCAGGGAAATCGCGAGGCGCTTGTATTTCTGCTTCCCCATCTGCTCATTGTTGTAGCCAATGAGCCCGGCGAGCACAGCCCTCTTGGTGGTCCCAATGGTGCGCTCGACGGTGACGGTTGGCATGGATCAGCTGAGCGCCACGTTGACTGCCGATTCCGGCAGCTCCGCGTTGAAGCAGCGCTGATAGAACTCGGCGACCAGCGGACGCTCGAGCTCGTCGCACTTGTTGAGGAAGGTGACGCGGAAGGCGAAGCCGATGTCGCCGAAGATGTCGGCGTTCTCCGCCCAGGTGATCACCGTGCGCGGGCTCATCACCGTCGACAGGTCGCCGTTGGCGAAGGCGTTGCGGGTGAGATCGGCGAGGCGAACCATCTTGTTGACGATGTCGCGGCCTTCCTGGGTGCGATAGTGCTTGGCCTTGGCCAGCACGATCTCCACTTCCTCGTCATGGCTGAGATAGTTCAGCGTGGTGACGATCGACCAGCGGTCCATCTGGCCCTGGTTGATCTGCTGGGTGCCGTGATAGAGGCCCGACGTGTCGCCGAGGCCGACCGTGTTGGCGGTGGCGAACAGGCGGAACGCCGGATGCGGCTTGATCACCTTGTTCTGGTCGAGCAGCGTCAGGCGGCCGGAGACCTCCAGCACGCGCTGGATCACGAACATCACGTCGGGGCGGCCGGCGTCGTATTCGTCGAACACCAGCGCGACATTGTTCTGGAGCGCCCAGGGCAGGATGCCGTCACGGAATTCGGTGACCTGCTTGCCGTCGCGGACCACGATCGAATCCTTGCCGACGAGGTCGATACGGCTGATGTGGCTGTCGAGGTTGACGCGCACGCAAGGCCAGTTCAGTCGCGCAGCGACCTGCTCGATATGGGTGGATTTGCCGGTGCCGTGATAGCCGGTCACCATCACGCGGCGATTGCGGGCGAAGCCCGCGAGAATGGCGAGCGTGGTAGCGCGGTCGAAGCGATAATCCGCGTCGACTTCGGGCACATGAGGATCGACTTCGGAATAGGCGGGCACTTCGAGATCACTGTCGATCCCGAACACCTGGCGCACCGACACCTTCATGTCGGGCAGGCCGGAAACTTCCTCAACTTTGGACATGGCGGCGGTCGTCATCAATCCTCCGAGGTCCCGGGCGGTCCCGAAACCGGTTATTCGCACGTTGGCTGCGGCTGGGTGCTGAAAATCAACCTATCAGAGACAACGGGCCGGCAGAAGCCCGCGCGCCAATCAAAGTTCCGTTGTCTTTTCATTTAGATAGGTAAGGAACGCAGTTTTTGGAGGGCTGCCTTGCGAATTGCGCTCGAATTTCGGGCGGAATGCCCCGCCTGCCCCGGGGCAAATGGTACTCTTACCGCCTGTTCTTACCTATGTAGGGCTTGAACCCGAAAGCCCCAGCGCCACAGAGGCGACGTGACGTCCTTCCTCGATCCCTTCATAACCTTCGTTTCGACCCATGCGGGGCTGGCCTATCTGACCCTGTTCCTGGCAGCGCTGCTCGAAGCCGTTCCGGTGGTGGGGTCGGTGATTCCCGGCTCGACCATCATCCTGGCACTGAGCGCCCTGGTTCCCGGCGGGGAGCTCAAACTGCCATGGGTGCTGCTGGCGGCGGCTGCCGGCGCCCTCCTGGGTGACGGCTCGGCCTACTGGATCGGGCACCGGCGCCAGCGCGAGATCCTCGACACCTGGCCGCTGACCAATTATCCGCGCGTGATCGCCGAGAGCGAGACATTCTTCCACCGCTTCGGGACCTGGGCCGTGTTCTTCGCCCGCTTCGTGCCGCCGATCCGCGCGTTCGTCCCTGTTACCGCCGGTGCGCTCGGCATGGCGCCGGCGAGGTTTTACGCGGTGAACATCCCGGCGATCCTGGTGTGGGCGCCGGCGCATGTGCTGCCGGGCGTGCTGGCCGTCTCAGCCCTGCACGAATATTACGGCCTGCCGCACCACGTGCATCTGGCCAAGCACATCTGGATGCTGACCGTCGTCGGCGTCGCGATCATCCTGGGCGTGGTGATCTGGATCATCCGCCATCGGAACGGCAACGGCATCGCGGCGGCGAAGCCGCGGGCCTAGGGTATCCAGCAGAACGAGAGATGTTCTTTCTCGCGGCTGAGCAGTTGCGTACCGATCGCGCCTGAATATCCCCTTCTAACCCCAACACGGACATGGCGGGAACAAGTCATGGTCCGGGGCAAAAGCATCTAGACAGCCCCTCAATCTGCCGAAGTTGCATATCTCACGAACAGAGGACGCGTATGCTTTTGATTACGCAACCTCGCTCGTGGGAAGAATGGAGCAGTCAGATGAGTGGGCACCCTGTCTCTGGCAACTCGCGATCGGTGCATCGAAGAGCTGAGTTGAGCAGGAGAGGCTTGCTTTCGGGCCTTGCGGCGCTTCCGGTCCTGTCCTCACTTGTGGCGATCAAGAACGCGGCAGCGCAACAGGAAAATTCCGGATTTTCCTTTGCGGTCTGCGGGGACTCGCGACCCATGATGTACTTGCCCGTCAACGAAGGCCGTACGGATCTTACCGGGCTCTTCGTTGAAATGTTTGGCCTGGTCATGCCGGAAAAGATCGCCGAAGCTGTCGTGAAGCGCGACGTGAAAATGATCTTTGATCCAGTCACCAAGGAGCTCAGGCAAGTCGTCATGCCGTTCATGTCGCGGAGCGAGGTCATGACGTTGTCGGTGGACCAGGGTTGGGTAACCCGTGCAACTGTCGAAGACGTTAAGCTGCTTCCCGGCATACACCGGGACATTTTTCAACTCGAAGGCGGCGATTGGGTCTCGCGCGAAATCGTGCAGCACGTGCAGGCCGGGCGCGCCAAATTCGCGGTCAACAGCGGCGACGTTGTCTGGTGGGGCAATCAGGGCCGCACAATCAGCGACAGTCCGTACTGGAAGCGCGTCAACGACACCATGCTCAAGCGGCTGCCGGCGCCGGATTCCGAGATGCGCGCTGCAGGGCTCGAAGGGCGGTGGTTCATGTCGGTGGGCAATCACGAAGTGTGGGGCGATCCAAAGATTGAAGGGACGCTTGACGCGGTGCCTTATCTGAAGAACCTCGGCGTGACCCCGGAGCGGCTGATCTACAAATTCGACTTCCGGGACATAAGAATCATCTTCCTGTGGAGCGGGAAGTACGACTATCGTTCTCCCTCGCTCTGGGATGCGGACCGCCCGAAATACGCCGAGCAGATGGTGCAATTGCAACAGTGGCTGGACGACGCCAAAGCCAAGGGCATCAAAAAGGCGTTCATCACCTTCCACTATCCGGTCTTCTGCCGTGCCGGCCTGGGTCCCATTCCGGAGCCTGACAATCCGCACAAGACCATCGCGGCCTACGCGAAGGACATGGAGATAATCGTCTTCAATGGACACGTGCATACGACCGAGATGTACGACGTCGATGGCGTGAAGTACCTGGTTCTTGGTGGCGGGGGAGCGGAGCAAGACCCAATCCTTCCCGGTCGCACCAGCATCAAGGTGCCCAGCAACTATCCGCCGGACCTTTATTGGAAAGGCAAGCCGCCGCAATTGGAATACAACTACGTTCTGGTCGATGTCGCGCCGCGCGAGAAGACAAAATTCAATCTGACGCGCTACCGGCCCGGCTCGGCTGAGCCGTTCGCAACCGAGACACTGTTCTCATAGAGTGCCGGTCGATAGCCCGTGGCGACGATCCTTCTCATTCTGCACGGCTTGGTCGCGGTGGCCCTGCTTGGCGCGATCACGCATCAGACACTGGCAACGTTCGCATCGCCCAAAAGCAAGCCGTATTCGTTCTTCGGTCGGTTTCGCGCGGTTCGTGGCGCGGGTTTCGCCAATGCCATCGTGGTTCTGTACGCGATCTCCTGGCTGCTAGGCGCGGTCGTATACCTGTATTTCAAGGTCGATATTCAGCCAAACCTGGAACGCTATCACCATTGGCATGCGATGGGCTTCTTTGATCTCAAGGAGGATTTCACCGCCATCGGCCTGGGTGTGTTGCCCGCATATTGGTCCTGCTGGCGTCAGCCGGTCGATGGCCACAGCTATCGGATACGCATTGCCCTGACTCTACTTCTGGCGTTCATCGTGTGGTGGGCCTTCCTCGTTGGTCACGTCATGAACGATATCGGAGGCTTCGGATCGTAATGTCCCGTTCGACGTTTCGCCGGTTCGTTTTTGCTTATGGAGCAGCTTTCGCGCTGTTCTATGTTTTGGTGCGGATGCGCGGGCTCGCACTGTTTACCGTCTATCCCGCGCAAGGCATCGTCCTTGCCGGCCTGCACCGTTCCCGGGATGTTGGCGATCCCGTCTTGGACTTCCTCGCGCCGGAGATGTACTGGTACGGATGGACTGCTTCGGCTGCGGTCGGCGCTCTCGTCATCAGCCTGGTCGCCGCGCTTCTGCCGGCTCGCCTGTCCTGGGTCTGGGCGTGGTGCGTGTGGGTCGTTCCCCCAATGACGATGATCGCATGCGCGTATCTCACCATCCCTTGGTTTCGGCTTTAGCAATGAACCCCTGCTGGAGCGGACCTTGCTCGGTCGTCGGCTATCGGTACAAGGCGGCTGTATTGAAAAAGCGGAGGCGACGTCTCCACTTCGGAGGGCACTGCACGGGGCAAATCCATGGGTCTTCCGGATTCATAAGTACACTTCCTAATCCTTGAGCGCTGTAGCCGCGACTGCCCGCCGCCCCGGCGCAGGCCCCACGTAACGCGCCCGCGGGCGGATCAGCTTGCCGAACTGCAACTGCTCGCTGGCATGGGCGATCCAGCCGACGCTGCGGGCCATCGCGAACAGCGCGAGTTCGCTGCCGGCCGGCAGGCGCAGCGCGTGCACGAGGACGGCGAGCGCATAGTCAATGTTGACGAACTCGCCGGTCGCCTCCGCGATCCGCTCCGGCACTTCGCGCGTGAATTTTCGAGGCGCGCCGGCGCGTGACAGCGCGTTCAGCAGCGACTGCGCACGGGGATCGCCGCGCTTGTAGACGCCGTGGCCGAAGCCGGCAAAGCGCTCGCCGAGCGCGACGCGCTCGCGCACCATGGGAGCGACATCGCGGTCGACCAGCGTCTTGACGAGCTGCGAGGCCAGCACGCCGGCGCCGCCATGCTTCGGCCCTTTCAGCGCGGCGAGCCCGGCGATGACGGAGTCGTAGAGATTGAGGCCGGTCGACGCCGCGCAGCGCGCGGTGAAGGTCGAGGCGTTCAATTCGTGATCAGCGAGCAGAACGAGCGCGCGGCGGATCAGGTCGGGCGCATGCTTGTTGTCGGGCGCCCAGGCCTTCGCGATCTCCTGATGCAGCGGCGCGGACGACGGCTCGGCATTGAGCATGGTCGCGACCAGCAGACGGACGATGCGCGCGCCGACCATCGCACGGCCATCGGGCGCACGGGTGAAGGCGCGGGGATCGGCGCTCGCGGCAAGCGCCAGCACGGCGATGGCGCGATCGATCGGCGCCGCCCGGCGCGCGGCCTCTGCGATCGTGCGCATCTCCTCGGATATCTCGGGCTGATTGTCCGGCGCGAACGGATCGACGCCGGAGACGTCCCAGAGCAGCGTTGCGGTGTGCTCCAGCGTGTCGTTCTCGGCGAGGTCGACGCAGTTGACGCCGCGATAGATCGCGCCGTCCTCGGTGATGGTCGAGATTTCCGTGTCCATCACCGGCAGGTCGGCATCGAAGCTGCGCAGGCCGCGCGGCTCCGGCGACGGCACACGGCGCTCCTTCAGGGCGCGAACGTCCTCGGCGCGGTAGCGGTTCTTGCGCGAATCCGGCGTCGGCTCGGAGCGGATCAGGCCGCGGCTGACATAGGCGTAGAGCGTGGCCGGGGAGATCGCGAGCTCGGCGGCGGCCTCCCGGGCGGAGAGGTAGAGCTCGGTAGAATTTTTCATATTGATTTATGTAATCAAGATTGATCAATCTGTCGAGAGGCCCGACCTTTCCGTCCGTGAACAGGAGATTTGGGCCATGAACATCCACCTCACCAAAAGCCAGATCGGGCTGGACGGCGTTCCCGCGGCCGAGACCGTGCTGAGCCATGTCGACGGCGAGCGCGGTGAGTTGATCATCGCCGGCGAGCATGTCGGCCGACTGGCCGCCAAATCGACCTTCGAGGGCGTCACCGCCCGGCTCTGGAACGGCGCCAGCGGAACCACGCTGAGCGAGGCCAACGTCCGGGCGAGTCTGGGTGCCGCACGCGAGCGCGCCTTCGCCCGGCTGCCGGACCTTTTGCCGGCGACAAGCGGCATGGGCATCGTCGACGGGTTCCGCGCGGCGGTCGCAGCACTTCGCGTCGAGAACGGACTGGAGCATGAAGCGACGATCGTGGGCGCGTTTCCGGTGATCGCGGGCGCGCTGGTCCGGCACGCCAAGGGGCTCGCCCCGGTGACGCCCGATCCGAGCGTGAGCCATGCCGCCGATACGCTTCGCATGCTGCATGGGCGCGCGCCTGCGACGCGCGAGGTCACCGCGCTCGATGCCTATCTCGTCACCGTCTGCGACCATGGCATGAACGCCTCGACCTTCACCACGCGCGTGGTGGCCTCGACGCAAGCAGACCTGTTTGCCGCCGTGACCGCGGGCTATTGCGCGCTCACGGGTCCGCTGCATGGCGGCGCGCCCGAGCCGGTGCTGGAAATGCTCGACGCGATCGGCTCGCGCGAACGCATCCAGCCCTGGGTGGATGCGGCGCTGGCGCGCGGCGAGCGGATGATGGGTTTTGGCCATCGCGTCTATCGCGTGCGCGATCCGCGCGCCGACGTGTTGAAGACCGCAATCGAGGCGCTCGCCTCCAACGGCGCCGACCTGCCCTTTGCCGGCGAGGTCGAGGCCTATATCCGCAGCGCCCTGCGCAAGAAGAATCCGGACCGGCCGCTGGAGACGAATGTGGAGTTCTTCACCGCGATCCTGCTCGATGCGCTCGCGATCCCGCGCCAGGCCTTCACGCCGATCTTCGCGGTGGCGCGCGCAGCGGGGTGGACCGCCCATGCACGCGAGCAGCAGCGGACGGGGCGCCTGATCCGGCCGAGTTCGTCATATGTGGGGGCGATGCCGGAGGCGTAGGGAACGCGTACCCCGGATGGAGCGAAGCGTAATCCGGGGAAAGCTAGCAGTCGTTGTGCGCGAAAGACCCGGATTACGCTTGCGCTCCATCCGGGCTACGCCCCCACAAGGGAAGAAGGAAGAGGCGCGGGGCTTACGCCTCCCGCACCACCGTCTTCAGATAATTATACGCCTTGATGATCTCGATCAGGCGGTCCTCGGTGGAGCGGTCGCCGCCATTGGCGTCGGGGTGGTGCTGCTTGACCAGCGCCTTGTACTTGGACTTGACGTCGGCCAGCGTGGCACTGGGGCCGAGGCCCATGACCTGGAGCGCCTTGCGCTCGGCGTTCATCACCTTGCGCGTCTCGGCCTTGGGCTGGGCTTCGGGCCCGCGGCGCCAGCTGGCGCGGCCGTTGATCTCGGAGAACATGCTGAATGGATCGAACGCGCCGTCGACCTCGGCTTCCGCCCCCTTCTTGACGCCGCCATTGGCGCCCATCTTCCAGGTCGGACGATGGCCGGTCAGCGCATCCTTCTGGTAGCGCGCGACGGCGTCGGCGTTCATGCCGGAGAAGAAATTGTAGTTCTGGTTGTACTCGCGCACGTGGTCCAGGCAGAAGTGCCAGTACTCACGCTGGTTCTCACGCCCCTTCGGCGCGCGATGCGCGCCCTTGTTCTGGCACCCGGCCCATTCGCAGGCGACCACGGTGTCGCGCGGCTTCACCTCGGGCTGCTTGCCCCGCGGCTTGACGCGAATGGAGTCGAAGAACTTTGATGAATCGATCGGCATGGCTGACTTTGACTACGCAATGCAAAAACCTTCAAGTCTTGACATTGCAATTAGCTACAAACCCGCAGCCGAAGCTTCACTTCGGCGTTCAGGAGCGGCCGCCAAGAGCGGCCTGTGGGCATTGACGGAGTGCGATCGCGCACCTTAATGGGCACTTATGGTTATGAGAGACATTATCAGCAACAAGTTGCAGGAAGCTTTCACGCCGGAAAACCTGCAGGTCGTGGACGAGTCACATTTGCATGAGGGCCACGCCGGCCATCGGCCGAGCGGCGAGACGCACTTTCGCGTGTATATCGTGTCTCCGGTCTTCAAAGGGAAGAGCCGGGTCGAGCGCCACCGCATGATAAATTCGGCGCTGGCCGCGGAACTTTCCGGCGGCGTGCATGCGCTGGCGATCCACGCTCTGGCGCCGGGCGAAGGTTGATCCCCTTCGTCCCTCGAATGTGATCGTCATGCCCGGGCTTGTCCCGGGCATCCACGTTCTTTGTGCGGCGGTGACGTAGATGGCCGGGTCAAGCCCGGCCATGACGATGTAGAAGCATCGGAGCCTATAGCTGCTGCGTCAAAACGACGTCCCGGCCCGCCGCGGCTTGGCTTCTTCCATCTCGGCCTCGCGCGGCACCGGTGAAATACGGAGCGCCGTGATGCGGTTGCGCTCGCGACGCAGCACGCGGAAGCGGAAGCCGTGGAACGTAAAGCTCTGGCCGCGGTCGGGGATCGAGCGCGCCTCGTGAATGACGAGACCGGCAACCGTGGTTGCCTCTTCATCGGGCAGGTGCCAGTCCATGGCGCGGTTGAGATCGCGGATCGGCACCGAGCCGTCGACCACGACCGATCCGTCCGGCTGGGCCCGCACGCCCGCGACCACGACGTCATGCTCGTCGGAGATGTCGCCGACGATTTCTTCCAGAATGTCCTCCAGCGTCACAAGACCTTCAACTTCGCCGTACTCGTCGACGACAAGCGCGAAATGGGTCTTGCGGCGGCGGAACGCCTTGAGCTGCTCGGAGACCGGGCGCATCTCCGGCACGAACCATGGCGGCAGCGCGATGGTGGAGACGTCGATGCGCGAGGTGTCGCCGTCTGCGGCGCGAATCGCGCGCAACAGATCCTTGGCGTGGAGCACGCCGATGATGTTCTCCGGCTTCTCGCGCCAGAGCGGAATGCGGGTGTACTCGGTCGCCAGCACCTCGCGCACCAGTTCCTCCGCCGGCAGATCGGCATTGATCATCATCATCTCGGTGCGATGGATCATGACGTCGGAAACCTGGAGCTCGCGCAGGTCCAGCAGGCCGCCGAGCATGTCGCGGTCCTGCTTCTCGAACTTGCCCTCGTGATGCAGCAGATCGACCGCACCGCGCAGGCGCTCGGTCGGTGACAGGATCGCCTGGTGCTCGCCGGCGAGACCGAACAGGCGCATCAACAGACGCACGATGACTTCCACCACGCGCAGCAGCGGCCCCAGCACGTACATGGTCAGCCGCATCGGGCGCGCGACCGCAAGCGCCATCCGGTCGGGCGCGTTGATGGCGATGGTCTTGGGCAGGACTTCCGCGAAGATCACGACCAGCGCGGTCATCACGCCGGTGGCATAGAGCACGCCGACATCGCCGAACCAGGCCGTGAAGATGCCGGTGGCGAGCGCGGAGGCACCGATATTGGCGATGTTGTTGCCGAGCAGCAGCGCGCCGATCAGGCGCTCGCGCATGTCGAGCAGTTCCGAGACGACGTCCGCGTCGCGATTACCCTGCATGGAGAGCCGCAGCATGCTGGCTCGCGAGGCGCCGGTCAGCGCGGTCTCGCTCGCGGCGAAGAACGCCGAGACCAGGAGGCAGAGGACGACGATGGTGAATCCGAGCCAGTCCATGCACCACTCAAATTTCTTGTTTGAGCATGATCTTTTTGGAAAACCGCTTCACGCTTCCCTGGATCATGCTCTGGCGCCGTTCAGCCGCGCATCATGCCTTTTGCGCGAGCTTTTCCTTGACGAAATCGCGCACCTGCGCCGGCTCGACGTCCGTCGCGATCACGGCGCGCCCCACAGCCTCCAGCAGGATGAAGGTGAGCTTGCCGCGCTTGACCTTCTTGTCCTGCGCCATCAGCGCCATCAGCGCGTCGGCATCGGCAAGCCCTTCCTGCGCGAAACCGGCGATGTCCTGCAAACGGGTCGGCAGCCCCGCCTCGACGAGGTGACGTTCGACACGCGCCGCATCCGCCTCGCCGATCATGCCGAGCCTTGCCGAGAACTGCGCCGCCAGCGTCATGCCGATGGCGACGCCCTCGCCGTGGAACAGGCGGTCGGAGAAGCCGGTCGCGGCTTCCAGCGCGTGGCCGAAGGTGTGACCGAGATTGAGCAGCGCGCGCTCGCCGGTCTCGCGCTCGTCGCGCGAGACGACGCCGGCCTTGGCGCGGCAGGAGGTCGCGATCGCATGCTCGCGCGCCGAGCCGCCCTTGAAGATGTCGGCGTGGTTCTTCTCCAGCCAGGTAAAGAAGGCCTCGTCGCCGAGCACGCCATATTTGGCGACCTCGGCATAGCCGGCGCGGAATTGCCGCGGCGACAGCGTGTCGAGCACGGCGGTGTCGGCGATGACCAGCACCGGCTGGTGGAAGGCGCCGAGCAAATTCTTGCCCTGCGGCGAATTGATGCCGGTCTTGCCGCCGACGGAGGAATCGACCTGCGCCAGCAGCGAGGTCGGCACTTGCACGAAATCGACGCCGCGGCGCAGGATCGCAGCCGCAAAGCCGGCGAGATCGCCGACCACGCCGCCGCCGAGCGCGATGACGAGATCGTTGCGCTCGATCTTCGCGCCGATCAGGGCTTCACTGACCTTTTCGAGGCCGGCATAGGTCTTGGAGATCTCGCCTTCCTCGACGACGATTCGCGACGTCGGGATGCCGCTGGCGGCGAGCGCGGCCTCGGCGGGCTCCAGCCAGTATTTTGCGACGGTACGATCCGTCACGATCGCCGTGCGCACGCCGGGACGCAAACGCGCAACCCGCTCGCCGAGCGAAGCCAGCACGCCGCGGCCGATGACGATGTCATAGGCGCGGTCGCCGAGCGCGACGTCGACGTTCACGGGATCGGAATGTTTCAAAGGCGCAGTCATCGAACGGCACTCGCGACATCGGCTGGTGGTTGGGCGGCCTGTTCGCCGCAGAGATGGGCGCGCAGCGCCTCGATGCATTCCTCGACGATCTTGTCGTGCGGCACGTCGCGCGAGGCGATGGTGAGATCGGCGTTGCGGTAGACCGGCTCGCGCTCGGTGAGCAGGCGCGCGACGGTTCCTTCGGGGTCGGCGGTCTGCAGCAGCGGACGGTCTGCGCGACGGCGCACGCGACGCATGATGACGTCGGGATCGGCCTTGAGCCAGATCGAGATTGCCTTCGCGGCGATGCGGCCCCGCGTCTCCTCGCGCATGAAGGCACCGCCGCCGGTCGCCAGCACCAGGGGGCCGCCGTCGAGCAGCCGTGCGATCACCCGCGCCTCGCCGTCGCGGAAATGCGGCTCGCCGTGGCGCTCGAATATCTCCGGTATGGTCATGCCGGCCGCCGCCTCGATCTCCGTGTCGGCGTCGACGAAGGGCAGCTTGAGCCGGGCCGCCATGCGACGGCCGATGGTGGATTTGCCCGCCCCCATCATGCCGACGAGCACGATCGAGCGCGCCCCGAGCGCCGACAGGATGTCGGTCTCAGACGAAGCAGGTATCGGCAAGGCGGCGTCGGACATTGGATCTTGCTCTGGATCTCGCTCAATCTGCCGCCAAAGGCGGCATCCTTTGGCCACCTATACGACCCCGCAGGGGGGCTCGCCAGAGGACTCTTGCCACGAAACGGCGAACATGTTGGATGATTTCATTGGTTAATTTGCAAACCTTGAGACCTCGCCGAGACCGTTCCCGATGCCCAGCCTGTTCCGCTTCCTGACGATCGTCGCCGTGATCGCCGGCATCGTCTATGGCGCGGTGTTCGCGCTGGCGAACTTCGTCAATCCCAAGCCGCGGGAAATGACGGTGACGATCCCGCCTGACAAATTTCTCAAGAAATAGGAGCTAGGCTGCGGGGCATGCGTGCCAAATCTTCCGCAAACAAGCCCTCAGACAGCAAGCTCACCGGCCTGTTCCTCGACATGCTCGCGGCGGAACAGGGCGCCGGCCCCAATACGCTCGATGCCTATCGCCGCGACCTCACCGATTTCTCCGAGTTTCTCGGCCGCGTCGGCCATACTTTTGCGGACGCGGAGACGCAAGTCCTGCGCGACTATCTCGGCGATCTCGATGCACGCGGCTTCAAATCGTCGAGCGTCGCACGGCGGCTGTCGGCGATGCGACATCTGTTTCGCTTTCTCCTGAACGAGCGCATCCGGACCGAAGATCCCGCGGCGATCCTGTCCGGCCCCAAGCGTGGCCGCGGCTTGCCGAAGGTGCTCTCGATCGCGGATGTCGACCGCATGCTCCGCCGCGCCAAGGAATTGAGCGAGGCGGCGGAGGCTTCGGCCTCGCAGCGGCTGCGCAGCTTGCGGCTCTATTGCCTGCTGGAGGTGCTCTACGCGACGGGCCTGCGCGTCTCCGAGCTGGTGGCGCTGCCGCGCACGGCAGCCAAGCGCGACGCCCGCATGATCGTGGTGCGTGGCAAGGGCGACAAGGAACGCCTGGTGCCGCTCAACGATGCCTCGCGCCAGGCGATGGCCGATTATCTCGCGGCAACGGAAGCCGCGAAGGCGGACAAGAAGAACAGCGTGGCGGCCTCGAAATGGCTGTTCCCCTCCTTCGGCGAGAGCGGACACCTGACGCGGCAGCATTTTGCCCGCGACTTGAAAGAGCTCGCGGTCGCCTCGGGGCTGCAGGCTCGGCTGGTTTCCCCGCACGTGCTGCGCCATGCCTTCGCCAGCCACCTCCTGCACAACGGCGCGGATCTGCGCATCGTGCAGACGCTGCTCGGCCACACCGACATCTCGACCACCCAGATCTACACCCATGTGGTCGAGGAGCGCCTGAAGAGCCTCGTGCGCGACCTGCACCCGCTGGCGGAAAAATGAGGCGGTGCGCCCCCTCTCCCGCTTGCGGGAGAGGGTTGGGGAGAGCGTGTCTCGGCAACGGGACACTCCCCAAGAGGAGAAAACCCTCACCCGCGCCTTCGGCGCGACCTCTCCCGCAAGCCGGAGAGGTGAACTAACCGCCTTGACTTCGGCCACATCTCCGCAGAAAGAGCCGTGACCTCACGAATGATTTGGCGGGCTCCCGGGAGCACACAAGCCAACTCATTGAAGAAGCTACACTTCTTTCCTCAGGTCCAAATCCGTTTCGCCTCTTCGCCCTGTCTTCCCTATATTGAGTTGATGCCAGACCAGATGCGCAGCTATCTCGACTTCGAAAAGCCCGTCGCCGAGCTCGACTCCAAGGTCGACGAGCTGCGTACGCTCGCGGCCTCCGGCACCGACATCGCCGAGGAGATCGGACGGATCGAGGACAAGGCGGCCCAGGCGCTGGCCGACCTCTATCTGAACCTGACGCCGTGGCAGAAGACGCTGGTCGCGCGGCATCCGCAGCGGCCGCATTTCAACGACTTCATCAAGGGCCTGATCACCGAATTCACCCCGCTCGCGGGCGACCGCAAGTTCGGCGAGGACGAGGCGCTGGTCGCCGGCTTCGGCCGTTTCCGCGGCGAGGCCATCTGTGTGATGGGCCAGGAAAAGGGTGATTCCACCGAGAGCCGCATCAAGCACAATTTCGGCATGGCGCGGCCCGAAGGCTATCGCAAATGCGTGCGGCTGATGGAGATGGCCGAGCGGTTCGGCCTGCCGGTGCTGTCGCTCGCCGACTCCGCGGGCGCCTATCCCGGCATCGGCGCGGAAGAGCGCGGCCAAGCCGAAGCGATCGCGCGCTCGACCGATGCCTGCTTGGCGCTGACCGTGCCGAACGTCGCCATCATCACCGGCGAGGGCATGTCGGGTGGCGCCATCGCCATCACCACCGCCAACAAGGTCCTGATGCTGGAGCACGCGATCTACAGCGTGATCTCGCCGGAAGCCGCCTCCTCCATCCTCTGGCGCGACGGCACCAAGGCGCAGGAAGCCGCCAACAACATGAAGATCACCGCCCAGGACATGCTGCGCTTCGGGGTGATCGACTCGATCCTGAAGGAGCCGGTCGGCGGCGCCCACCGCGACCCCGCCGCCATGATCGCCACCACGGGCGATGCCATCGCCAAGGCCTTCGACGAGCTCCGCGGCCTGGACGGGGACGCCATCCGCAAGCAGCGGCGGCAGAAATTCCTCGATATCGGCCGGAAACTGGGCTGATTCGGACCGGCTTCCGTGTCTCGGACCCGGCGCGGCATGGAATGACGCGACGCTGAGTGGGACCAAGCTCTTAAGAATGGGCAGCGGCCCTGCAGCGCACCGCTGACGCGCTGCGCCGCGTCCGGGGCACGAGAGACCGCCCGGAATGCCCCTGGTAACCCCGCGTTAACCCTTTTTCTGCCCAAATCTGCGATCTCGGTGGCGTTTTGGTCGAAAGACCCAAGTTACGCCCGAAGTTACGTCCCAAGTTACGCCTCAAGTCGCGTCCAAGTTTAGTCTCTGTTGACCATGCCACTGGGCCAACGGGCTCGTGATCCCCGCTCGGGTTGCGACCAGATGACCCAGAGGTTAGAATTTTAATCAATGGCTTCAGGGCATAAGCGCTGGAGCGTGGTCTGAAAATGCCCGTCACGACGGGTCCGGATCTCCGGTCAGCTCATGCTCCAAAGATTGGGGTTCGCGCTCCTTGCCCGGCACGGTGTGGGGTCTATCTTGAATTCTCGTTCGCTCGCTCGCGCGCTCTTGGCTTCGGTCGCGCTCACGGCCAGCGTGTTGCTCGCCGGCTGCGATACCGACCAGGTGTCACTCGCGACCAACGCCAAGGCCAACCAGCCGGTCTCACCAAAGCTCGTCGCCGCGATGGGCGAGAAGAACATGGACCTGCAATCGCCGATCCTGATCCGCTTGTTCAAGCAGGAGGCCGAGCTCGAGATCTGGAAGCAGACCCGAAGCGGCCAGTTTGCGCTGCTCAAGACCTATCCGATCTGCCGCTGGTCGGGCGATCTGGGCCCGAAGGTGCGCGAAGGCGACCGTCAGGCGCCGGAAGGATTCTACTCGATCAACCCGAGCCAGATGAATCCGCAATCGGCCTACTATCTCTCCTTCAACACCGGCTTCCCGAACGCGTTCGACCGCGCGCTCGGCCGCACTGGCTCGCAGCTGATGGTGCACGGCGATTGTTCCTCGCGCGGCTGTTACGCCATGACGGACGAGCAGATCGCCGAGATCTACTCGCTCGGCCGCGAGTCCTTCTTCGGCGGCCAGAAGGCGTTCCAGTTCCAGGCCTATCCGTTCCGGATGACGCCGGTGAACATGGCCAAGCACCGCAACAATCCGAACATGGCCTTCTGGAAAATGATCAAGGAAGGCTATGATCATTTCGAGGTGACGCGGCAGGAGCCGAAGGTCGATTTCTGCGAGAAGAGATACGTCTTCGATGCGGCGAAGGCGCCGGACGCCAAGCGCGATCCCGTGTTCGACGCGTCCGCAAAGTGTCCGGCCTATGTGATCCCCGAAGACATCGCCAGCGCCGTGCGCGAGAAGCAGGGACGCGACGAGGCGGAATACGCAAAGCTCGTCGCCAAGGGCACGCCGATGGCGCGCATGAACACCGGCATCGACGGCGGCATGAACAAGATCTTCGCCGCGAAGATTCCGGAAGGCTCGACCGGCCTGTCCGAGGGCGCCGAAGGCAGCACGCTGCAGATGCTGGCGATGGCCAAGGCGCCGGGCACAATCCCCGGTCACGTCAATCCGCCGAAGCCGAACCTCGAGCCGGCCGCGGCCTCGCCGCAGGAAGAGCCGGTCGTCGCAGTCAGCGCGCCCGCAACCAGCACCCGCGTCGCCGCGGCCACGCCGGCCGAAAAGTCCGGCTTCTTCTCCGGCCTCGCCCGCAAGATGGGCGTGGGCACGGCTGACACCACGGCCACCACCCCGCCGCCGCAAGCCACGGCGTCCGTAGCCACCACCACGCCGGCAACGCCGCCGACCGCGGCGTCCAGGCTGAAGGCTGCAGTGACGAGATTCGTACCCGGCCGCGATGCATCCAAGGACAAGGCGGTCGCAGCCGCGAAGCCCGCCGAGCCGACGAGGCCCGCCGAGACGAAGGTCGCCGCGACGCGGCCGGCGCTGAGGCCGTCGGCGTCGGATGGCGCGGGCGACAGCGCGCAGATGGCCGGCGCGGCACCGGTGGTGTCGTCAAACTCGTTCGACAGCCGCTTTGGGGCGATGAAGTAAGAGACGATTTGCCACTGGCGACGGATCCGCTCTCGTACATCTTCAGCGCCAATGTTGCGCACGGTGGCCTCCCTGATACCTTCTGGGTCCGAAAGGCTGAGATTTGGACCGGGAGAGTTCTGAAGGGATTGCTGGAACACCTTGGACGGAGAGTGAACTCTCCGCCGTGGTCGATAGCTATTTTCGGATGTTGGCCTCGGAGAGAGCGAGCGTTCCCTACAGCAAGGCGCAAAATCGGCGCCAGCTTATGACAATCGTCCATCGGACCGAAGGCTCGATCGAACGCAAGCTTCAAAACATATCTGCCGTTCTCGATATGCTCGGAACAGAGTGGATCAACGGCTACAAGCCGTTGGCCCATTATCAGGACGCACTGGTGGCTGCTGTCGAGCGCAATGTTGGACGGACGCCGAACTTTCTTTACCCCGCGAGCACAGATACTCAACCGCTGGCGCTCAACGACGATGCCGTTTTCGTTGCTCCGCCATCTGTCGCGGACTTCGACAAGACACTGACGCCCGCCGTCCGACGACTGGTCGGCAAGTTCGACCCTGCCGAGCGCGATGCGAGAAATAGCGAGTTAGGGAAAGCCGGAGAGAAATTCGTGGTGGAATTCGAGCGCGACCGTTTGCAGCGTGCTGGCCGCGAAGACCTTGCCAATGACGTTCGCTGGATTTCTGATCTCGACGGGGACGGTTATGGCTACGACATCCGATCGTTTGAGCCTGATGGCCAAGAACGACTATTGGAGATCAAGACGACCTGCGGACACGAACGCACGGCGTTTTGGCTCACCAGACGGGAAGTCGATGTTGCTGCAGAGAGAAGTGATCGATATCGGATCCGGCGTGTATTTCACTTTCGTAATCGCGCACAGATGTTCGAGATAGCTCCGCCCCTTGAACATGCACTCTTCATGGCGCCGACCACGTATTCTGCTGAACCGAAGTAGTACGGCGGCCTGAAGTGCCGGCCTGTGTCCGGCGCCGCTCATGGGAACACACGTGCGACGTGGCCAGAACCTGACATTAACGCCTCTTGAATCGAATGATATCCGGCCCATGATATACAATGGATCTGTATATCAATGGAGTGTACCATGCTGGTCTCCAAATGGGGCAATAGCCTCGCGGTTCGCCTGCCCAAGAGACTGGTTGAAGCCCTGAATCTCGCGCCCGGCGACGAACTCAACGTCGTGAAGGCATCGAAAGGGCAGATCGCGGTTGAGAAGATCGACAAGCGGGCAGAATTTCTCAGGCAGGCTGAGAAGTTCCGGTTTGCCCTGCCCGAAGGCTACAAATTCGATCGCGACGAGGCGAACGAGCGGTGAGCACGTTCTTCGACAGCAACGTCCTAGTCTATGCCTTCTCGACCGACATCCGTCGTCAAACCGCGCTAACCGCGATTGCCGGCGGCGGCATTATCAGCACTGCGCCCTACGGCGCCAGATACCGCATCAGCTCCGGATTGCCCCTCACCTCGCCCGCCGCGCCCTGCAACGCAACTCTTCCGCGGTCGAGAACGTAGGCGTAGTCAGCGACGCGTAGCGCCAAGTCGAGGTGCTGCTCGACGATGATGACGGCGATCTCTTTCGCGAGCTCGATCAGGCGTTCGGTGATCTCCTCGATCACGCCGATCCAGACGCCTTCGGTCGGCTCGTCCAGCAGCAGCAGTTTTGGATCACCCAGCATGGCGCGGCCGATCGCGAGCATCTTACGCTCGCCGCCGGAGAGCGTACCGGCCGGCTGGTCGAGGCGCTGGCCGAGCTTCGGGAAGATGGTCAGCACGCGGTCAACCGCGGAAGCATCCTTGCTCGCGAGCGAGCCGACCGCGAGATTGTCGCGTACCGACAGGCGCGCGAACACCGAATGTTCCTGCGGCACGTAACCGATGCCGGCGCGCACGCGCGCCTCGGTGCGGCTGCGGCTGATGTCGCGGCCGTCGAAGGCGACCTCGCCCTTCCAAGCCGGCAGCTCGCCGACAATGGTCTTCATCAGCGTGGTCTTGCCGGCACCGTTGCGCCCCAACACAGCGACGCCGCCGCGCCAGGGAATGCCGAGGGTGACGTCGAACAGGACCTGGCTGCGGCCATAGCCGGCGTCGAGATGCTTGATGTCCAAAAATTCAGGCACGGCGCAGATAGATCTCCTGGACGGATTTGTTGGCCTGGATCTCGGACACGGTGCCCGATGCCAGCACCTTGCCCTGGTCGAGCACGGTCAGACGATCACAGATGTCACGAATGAAATCGAGGTCGTGCTCGACGATGACGAGCGAGCAGTGCTGCTTGATCGGTTGCAGCAATTCGCCGGTGACACGGCGCTCTTCCAGACTCATGCCGCCGGTCGGCTCGTCCAGCAGCAACAGTTTCGGCTTGCCGGCGAGCGCCATAGCGATCTCCAGCCATTGCTGCTGGCCATGTGACAGCGCCGCGGCCGCATCGAAGGCGCGATCGGCGAGGCGGAATTGCGTCAGCATGGTCATGACCTGATCGTGCAGGAGCCCGCGCGTGCGCGAGAACACGAGGTCGAACAGCGAGGACTGCGCCTGCAGGGCGAGCAGGATGTTGTCGTAGAGCGTCAGCGTCGGCAGCACGGACGTAATCTGGAATTTCAGGCTCATGCCGGCGCGGGCACGCTCAGTCGGCGTGAACGCGGTGATGTCAGCGTTGACGAACGAGACCTTGCCTTGTGTCGGCATCTCTGCGCCCGCGATGCACTTCATCAGCGTGCTCTTGCCGGAGCCGTTCGGGCCGATCAGGCCGTGGAACTCGTTTTCGCCGACGATGAGCGCGGCGTCGTCGAGCGCGGTGAGCTTGCCAAAGACTTTTTTGATGCCAGCGGCCTCAAGGAGCGGCATTGCGCTTCTCCTTGCGTACGGCACCGAAACTGCCGACCCGTTCGCGCTCGCCGAGCACGAAACTGATGAGGCCGAGCGGCCGGAACAGGATCACGAGCAGCAGCAGCAGTCCGAGGATGATCGGCCAGATGTCGCGGTAATTGTCGGACAGCCAGAAGCTGACGCCCTCGACGATAACAGCGCCGATGACGGCGCCGATCAGCGTGCCGGAGCCGCCGAACAGCACATAGAGAACGACCTGCGTCGAGACGACGACACCGACCATGTTGGGCCAGACGAAACCCTCGTGGAAAGCATAGAGGCTGCCGGCAAGCCCCGCGATGGCGCCGCCGATGGTGAAGATGATCGCCTTCAGATGCTGCGCCTTGTAACCGAAGAAGGCGATGCGCTGCTCATTCTCGCGCAGGCCCGCCAGCGCCAGCCCGAACTGCGAGCGCACCAGGAAGCGGCAGAGCAGGTAGACCACGACGAGGATGCCGAGCACGAGATAATAGAAGGCGGGCCCTTCCGAGAATTCGTAGCCACCGAGCGTCATCGGTGCGATCGAGGGGATGCCGTTCTGGCCGCCGAGATAGTACCAGCCGCGCGCGAGACGATCGGCCGCATAGGATCCGGTGAGTGTGCCCAGCGAGACGAAGATCACGCTGGAGGGATGCCGTCCCAGCAGCAGGAAGCCGCCGAGCAGCAGCGCGAAGGTGAGGCCGATGATCATGCCCGCCGGCAGCACCAGCAAGATGTTGGTGATGTCGAGGTCGCGCGCGAGCAGCGCGACACCATAGCCGGCCGAGCCGAAGAACAGGGCCTGGCCAAAACTCATGATGCCGGCATAGCCCCAGACCAGATCAAACGACAACGCAAACAGTGCGAGGATGATCACGCGCGTCGCGAACACCGTGAGGTAGTCCTGCAGCACCAGCGGCGCGAGCAGCGCCGCGACGAGCACAACGCTCTCCACGATCGGCAGAACGTTTCGTCCCGCAGCGGCCTGCCCTACCGTTCCGCTGCTACCCATTGCGGCGTCCGCCTCCCCGCCGATCTCGGCGGGGATCGCCTGCTTCACTGCGCCCATCGACTTCGGCATTCCGCTTTAACATTCCTTCTCAGCATTCCTTGGGGTCGACCAGACCCTCGCTGCGCGCGACGATCTCGTAGTTCCCGCCCTTGGCGACCGCGGTGTACATCTTCATCTTGCAGTGACGTTTGCCGGGCACCATCTCGGCCGGGCCGCCCGGACCTTCGGCGATCTTGGCATGGTCGAGCGCGGCGGCAACCGACTCCCGGTCGATCTTGCCGGCTTCCTTGACGGCCGCTTCCCACAATTTGAGGCCGCGATAGGTGCCGGTGGCGGCACTGCCGGCGGCAAACAGGAAGGCGCCCGGAAAGTCCTTCTCGTAGGCCGCCTGGATCTTGGCGTCGAACGGGTTCTCCTTGGTCAGCACCTTGAAATAGTCGAGACAGCTCGCCAGCCCTTCGATCTCGTTGGCCTGATTGATGTTGAGGGTGTTCTCATCATAGTAGACGCAAGCCAGGCGCCCGCCGTTCTTGAGGAAGCCCGCTTCATAGAGCTGCTTGAAGAACGGACCGACACCCGGCGGAATGACGGTGTTGAAGACGACGTCGACCTTGTTGGAGATGATGCGGTTGACGGTCGCGGAGAAGTCGACCTGGTCTAGCGGATAGTATTCCTCGAACACCACCTCGCCGCCGTTCGCTTCGATCACCTTGCGGGCATAGACGTTGAGCGTATGCGGCCAGACATAGTTGGCGCTCGGCAGCGCGAACTTCTTGCCGCCGTTCTTGATCAGCCAGGGGATGAACTCGTCGCATTGCTGCGCCGGCGTCGGACCGGTGCAGAACAGATACGGCGTGCACTCCTTGCCCTCGTAGAGCTGCGGATAGATGTAGAGCGTCTTGCCGCGCGCCACGATCGGGTCCTTGATCGCGTTGCGCATCGACGAGGTTATGCCGCCCAGCACCATGTCGACCTTGTCGCGCTGGATCAGTTTTCGCACGTTGCCGACGGCGACGGATTCATTCGACGCGGTATCCTCGATATAGAGCTCGAGCGGCCGGCCGAGCAGACCACCGGCCGTGTTGATCTCCTTGATCACCATCTTGGCAACATTGGCGTCGGCATTGCCGGCATAGGCGATCGGGCCGGTGAGGTCTGTCGCGATGCCGACCTTGATCGGGCCTTCGGCCGCATTGGCCCAGTCGGCCGGGATCACCCAGCTGCCAACACCGGTCGCGACCGCACCGGAGGCAAAGGCAAGATTGGAGAGAAAGCGGCGGCGCGAGAGCTGAGTACGATCGAACATCTGACTAAACCCCTTTTCCAGCGATGAGGCCCTGTGGCCGAAATTTGATGAAGACGATGGCGAGCACGAAGACGAGGACGTCGGCGACGACAGGCGCCATCAGCCACGGCAGCGCCGCGCTGAGTGTGCCGATGACGCCGGCACCCGCGACCGGCCCGATGAAGGAGCCGACGCCGCCGACCATCACCGCGACAAAGCCCTGAATCAGGAAGCGCAGGCCGAGATCGGCATACAGGCTGAACACCGGCACGATCAGCGCGCCGGCAAGACCGGCGAGCGCCGAACCGAAGGCGAAGGTGGCACCGTACATCAAGGGCGTCGAAATGCCGGAAGCCCGCGCCAGCGACGGATTTTCGAGCGTGGCGCGCATGCGCAGGCCGAAGCTCGTGCGCGACAGCAGCAGATAGCAGCCCGCCATCACCAGCAGGGTGATGACGATGATGGTGAAGCGCCAGGCCGAGATGTGAATCGTGCCGAGATCGATCGAGCCCCCGATCGGCTCCGGCACGGTGAGATAGAAGCCGCCGATCAGCCCGCGCACGGCCTCGCGGATGATCAGGCCGAGCGCGTAGGTGCCCAGCATGGCCACGATCGGTGCGGCGTAGAAGCGGCGGATGATCAACGCCTCCAGCACGAAGCCGAGCGCGCCGACCACGAAGGGCGCCGCCACCATGCCGGCCCAGATCGGCAGGCCCTTGGCGTAAGCGAGATAGGTAATGTAGGCCCCGAGCAGCACGAATTCGCCCTGCGCGAAATTGAAGATGCCCATCATGCTGGCAATGATCCCGAGCCCCAGCACGATCAGGACGATGATCGCGCCAAAGCTCAGGATCTCGAACGCTGCGACGAACGCGTTAGCCATGCGCCAGAGCCTTTCCCGTTCCGATGAAATCGGAACGGGGCTCTGGATTCCCGTTTTGACGCGTTTTCCTGACGCGAACCGGTATCCACTTCGCTCGAAAACGCTCTGGTGTTCCGTCCGCCTGCATCAATACCCCTCTCACATCTTCTTCCAGTCGCCGATCTGCTCGAAAGCATGGGCGGCGCGGTAGATCGTGGACTCCTCGAACAAGCGGCCGACCAGCATCAGGCCGACAGGCAGGCCGTCGACCATGCCGCAGGGCAGTGACATTGCGGGGTGATGCGTGATGTCGAACGGCGCGGTGTTGGCGATCATCTCCAGCGCACGGGCAACATAGTCCTCGCGGCTGGCGGTGGGCTCCGGCAGCTTCGTCGCCTTCATCGGCGTGGTCGGCAGCAAGAGAAGATCGTAGTCTTTGAACGCCTTGTCATAGGCCGCCGTCAGGCGGCGGGAGATGTTGAGCGCCTTGCCGTAGTAGCGGGGACCGAATGTGTTGTTGACGTAGGTGCCGAGCAGCAGAAACAGCTTTGTGGTCTCGGACAACGAATCCGCCTGCCGGCGCCAGCCACGATGGAAATCCATCAGCGATGTCGAGTAGAGGTCGGAGCGGGACAGGCCGTAGCCGTCGCCATACATCATGGTCTGGGTCATGCCCTCGGTGCCGATCGGCGTCCAGATCGCGGGGCCGGCGAGATGCATCGGGATCGATACGGTCTCGACGGTCGCGCCAAGATCCTTGAAGCGCTTTGCGGCCTCACGCACGCTTTCATTGACGGCGGCTTCCGCTGTCGGCTGCTCAAACCCCTCCTTGAGGATGCCGATCTTCATGCCCTTCACACCCTGGCCGAGCGCCTTGGTGTATTCCTCGACCTTCGGTGACTTGATGCGCGGGTCGTAGCCGTCGTCACCGGCGAGCACTTCGAGCAGCAGCGCGTTGTCGGCGACCGTCGCCGTCATCGGGCCGGTGTGATCGACGAAGATCTCGATCGGCATGATGCCGGTATAGGGCACCAGGCCCCAGGTCGGCTTCATGCCGTAGGTGCCGCAGAACGATGACGGCATGCGGATCGAGCCGCCCTGGTCGCCACCGATCGCCATGTCGACCTCACCGAGCGCGACGACGACGCCGCAGCCTGAGGACGAGCCGCCGGCCGAGTAGCCCATCTTGTAGGGATTATGGACCGCGCCGACCGCATTGGTGTGGCTGCCGCCGGACATGCAGAAGGATTCGCAATGGGCTTTTCCGGCAATCTCTGCGCCGGCGTCGAGCATGCGCGTGACGACGGTTGCATCGAAGTCGGGGACGTAGCCCTCGAGCGTCGCCGAGCCGTTCATCATGGGAACGCCGGCGAGCATGATGTTGTCCTTCAGCGCGACGGTCTTGCCCTTGAGCTTGCCGTGAGCCGCACCCTTCACGGTCGACTTGCGATACCAGGCGTTGCGCGGGTTCTCCTCGGGGGAGGGCCGATAGCCCGGCGTGCGCGGATATTTGACCTCCGGCAATTCGTCGGGCATCGCGCCGACGAGATTGTAGGCCTCGATCGAGCCCTGCATCAGGCCGCGGAACGAGGCGACGTCGTCATCGGTCAGCGCGAGGCCGCACTGCTCGGCGACACTGCGAAGTTGGGCTGGCGTGGGAAGGACAACTGTCACGGCGCTCTCCTGAGAATGTCTTCGAACGATCCCTTGGAATGATCCTTGGGGGAATGATCCTTGGACGCGGCCGCGCATGCGCGATGTACGCAGCATCGGCCCCGCCGAAACATTCAAATCGGAAATATTTTCCTTTTCAAGTATTATTTTGGAGTCGAGCGTGCACGGATTGCCGCGCCGGCGTCAGACCGGCTTGATCAGCTTGAAATCGAGGCCATCGGCCTCAGCGAGATACATCTGCATCCGAGCGTGACCATTGCGAACGGTGACCGGGCCGCGCGCGCCGCCATAAATGATGTTGCGGCCAGCCGCGAGCATGGCCGCCATCGACAGCGAATCGGCCTTGTTCGCCACGGCTTCGAGGAAACACAGGCCTTCATAACTGGATTGGCCGACCGAGCCGATCGGCGGCGCATTCGGTCCAAACATTGCGCGATAGCGGGTCTGGAAGTCGTCATTGGCCCGCGAGCCGACGCCGGAGAAATAGCCCGATGCGCAGAACAGATTCTCGCTGTTGTCCGCGCCGATACCCAGCAGCACCGTCTCGTCCATTGCCCCCGCCAGCCGCAGCGTCGTAGCGCCAAGGCCGCATTCGCCGAAGGCACGGTTGAAGGTGATACTATCGGTGCCGATCAGGGAGATCAGCACGACATCTGGCCTCGCGGCGCGGATGCGCGCCAAATGCGGCTCGTGATTATCCTCGCCGAGGGGAACGAACTCTTCGCCGACGACGCGGCCGCCGGTTTCCCTGATGTAGTTCTTCACGGCGCGGTGGGATTGCCAGGGCCAGACGTAATCGCTGCCGATCAGGTACCAACGCGAGGCCTTCTTGACGTCGGCGAGCCAGTGGATCGACGGCCGGCTCTGCCAGCGCGGTGTCTCACCGATCGCCATCACGCCCGGCGTGCGCTCGCCTCCCTCGTAGACGGGCGTATAGATGTAGGGAATACGATGACGCGTGGTGACCTCACGCAACCCGACACGGACCGCGCTGGTGTGCAGTCCGACGATGAGATCGACCTCGTCGAACGCGATCGCCTGTTCGGCCTGATTCAGCACCTCGTCAAGCGGTCCGCCCGCGTCGTAGATGGAAAGCTCGATCTCGCGACCGAGGAGGCCGCCGCGCCTGTTGATCTCGGCGACCGCGAGCCGTGCACTGTTGGTCGCGCAGGGACCCCACACCCCGGGCGAGCCGGTACAGCATATGAAGCCGCCGATGCGGAGCTTGTTCGCGCCGCGCCGCCTGAAGGCATGATCGCGCGGCGACAAGCCGCCATCAGCCGCCGATGACGACAGATTCCTGAGCAGCATGGACGGCGGCAACGCCGGACCGCCGTGAGCCGGGAAGTTCACCGTCGCGCGCACGCCAACTCCTGTCTGGGACCGGACTTGAAAGCTCATTCCGCGGGCGGCCACGGCATCCGCCCTTTTGTTGGGCAATCATTCTATTTTGAAAACATTGAATATTCAACAATTGAAGTGCATATAGATGCAGCATTGATTGCAAGACATTCACTCATTTGGGTCAAGACGAAGTCTTAGCCGTGGCAAAACCGTCGAAAGCAAACTCCCCGATCACCGAACACCTCGCTTACCTGCTCGCGCAAGCCAACCGGGAGATCAACCGGCAGCTGGAACTGCGCTTGAGCAAGGAAGGCGTTCCGGTCGAGCAGTGGCGCATCCTGAAAGTGCTGTCGGATGGCAACGGCCATTCGATGGGCGAGCTTGCGGACGCCGTGCTGCTCAACCATCCGACGCTGACCAAGATGATCGACCGCATGGTCTCCGACACCCTGGTCTATCGCGTGCAGGATCCGAACGACCGCCGCAAGGTTTTGATGTTCATCTCCGACCGCGGCAAGGTGCTGTGCAAGAGGCTCAACTCGCTCGCGGTGGATCAGGAAGAGCATATCCTCGAGAGCTACGGCGACAAATCGACGAGCGAATTGAAGCGGCTGCTGGAGAGCCTGATCGACAGCTCGAATTGAGCCGTGGCTTCGCCAAGCTCTCTCGGCACACCGTCACGGACAAGCGAAGCGCAGATCCGGGTCCCATAGCCACAGGCGCGGCTGTTTCAAAGATTTGTCGTTGCGCATTCTCGCGCGGTACGACGACTGCACGCTATCGATAGATTCCGCGGTATGGGTCCCCGCGTTCGCTGGACGACGGCGTGGTGGCAGTTGCGCGCCACGCACTCAGCCGCCATCGCCCGACTTGATCGGGCGATCCGGCATTCAGAGACGGTAGCGATTGAACCGACAGGCCGCGGCGTACTGGGTCGCCCGGTCGAGCCGGGCGACGACGGTGGAGAGCGAGGCGCCGACGTCGCGCCTCACAGCCACGTTTCAGGCTTTACGCATACCGCCCGTGGCAATGCTTGTACTTCTTCCCTGAGCCGCACGGGCAGTCCTCGTTGCGGCCGACCTTGCCCCAGCTTGCCGGGTTCTTCGGATCGCGCAGGGCCGCATCGGTCGCCTGCGGGGCGAGCGAGACGTTGGCGACGGCCATTTCGTCCTCGCCGGTGTTCGGGTCGAGCTTGTGCGCTTCCATCGCGGGCAGCACCGGGGCTTCCTGCTCCGGCGGGACGATCTCGACCCGCATCAGCTGCGCGGTGACGGCCTCGCGCAAATGCGCGCTCATCTCCTGGAAGAGATTGAAGGCTTCGGTCTTGTACTCCTGCAGCGGATCGCGCTGGCCGTAGCCGCGCAGGCCGATGACCTGGCGCAGATGGTCGAGCATGATCAGGTGCTCGCGCCAGAGATGGTCGAGGGTCTGCAACAGGATGGTCTTCTCGACGTAACGCATCACGTCGGGGCCCCATTGCGCGACCTTCGCCGCCATGTGCTCGTCGGCGCGGTTCTCGACGCGCGTCAGCAACTCCTCGTCGGCGATGCCTTCTTCCTTGGCCCAATCGTCGACCGGCAGGTCGAGATCGAGCACGCGCTTCAATTCCTCCTTGAGCCCCGCGACGTCCCACTGCTCGGCATAGGCATGCTCGGGCACGTGCTTGGCGACGAGGTCGTCGATGAAGGCGTGGCGCATGTCGGTGACGGTTTCGGCGACGCTCTCGTCCTTCATCAGCTCGACGCGCTGGTCGAAGATCACCTTGCGCTGGTCGTTCTGGACGTTGTCGAACTTGAGGAGGTTCTTGCGGATGTCGAAGTTGCGCGCCTCGACCTTCTGCTGCGCCTTCTCCAAGGCCTTGTTGATCCAGGGATGGATGATGGCCTCGCCCTCTTGCAGGCCGAGACGCTGCAGCATGCTGTCGAGACGATCCGAGCCGAAGATGCGCATCAAATCGTCTTCCAGCGACAGGAAGAACTTCGAGCGGCCGGGGTCGCCCTGACGGCCGGAACGGCCGCGCAGCTGGTTGTCGATGCGGCGGGATTCGTGACGCTCGGAGCCCATGATGTAGAGGCCGCCGGGCTTCTTCACGGTCTTGGCGGGCTTTGAGCCCTTCGCCGGCTCGACCTCGACGGTTTCCTCGGCCTTCAGCACGATGTCGCGGAAGTGCGCGATGTCGGCCTTGATCTGCTCGATCTTCTTGGCTTTCTCGGCTTCGTCCTCGATGCCGGCAGCCTCCTGCTGGACCCGCATCTCGAGCGAGCCGCCGAGCTTGATGTCGGTGCCGCGGCCGGCCATGTTGGTCGCGATCGTGATCGCGCCGGGCACGCCGGCTTCCGCGACGATGTAGGCTTCCTGCTCGTGGAAGCGCGCGTTCAGCACCGCGAACAGCTTTGCCGGCTTGCCGGCGCGGGCCGCGGCATAGAGCTTGTCGAGCGCGTGCTCCTTGCCGAAATCGATCTGCTTGTAGCCGTTCTGCTTCAGGAACTCGGCGAGCACCTCCGACTTCTCGATCGACGCCGTGCCGACCAGGACCGGTTGCAGCCGCGCGTTGGCGCGCTCGATCTCGGCGAGGATGGCGGCGTATTTTTCCTTCTGCGTGCGGTAGACCTCGTCGTCCTCGTCGAGGCGCGCGATCGACAGGTTGGTCGGGATCTCCACGACCTCGAGCTTGTAGATGTCGAACAATTCGTCGGCTTCGGTCGCGGCCGTACCGGTCATGCCCGCAAGCTTCTCGTACATGCGGAAGTAGTTCTGGAAGGTGATCGAGGCCAGCGTCTGGTTCTCGGGCTGGACCTGGACGTGCTCCTTGGCTTCGAGAGCCTGGTGGAGGCCTTCCGAATAGCGCCGGCCCGGCATCATGCGTCCGGTGAACTCGTCGATGATGACGACCTCGTCGTCACGGACGATGTAGTCCTTGTCGCGGGTGAACAGCGTGTGGGCGCGCAGCGCCTGGTTGATGTGATGCACGACGGAAACGTTCTCGACGTCGTAGAGCGACTCGCCCTTGAGCTGGCCGGCATCGCGCAGCAGCGTCTCGATCTTCTCCATGCCGCCTTCGGTCAGCGTCACCGTGCGCTGCTTCTCGTCGACCTCGTAGTCGGACTTGTCGAGCTTGGGCAGGAACGAATCGATGGTATTGTAGAAGTCGGAGCGGTCGTCGAGCGGACCGGAGATGATCAGCGGCGTGCGGGCTTCGTCGATCAGGATGGAGTCGACCTCGTCGACGATGGCGAAGAAGTGCGGCCGCTGGACCATGTCCTCGAGCCGGTACTTCATGTTGTCGCGTAAGTAGTCGAAGCCGTATTCGTTGTTGGTGCCGTAGGTGATGTCGCAGGCATAGGCCGCCTTGCGTTCGGCATCGTCCAGCCCGTGGACGATCACGCCGGTGGTCATGCCCAGGAAGCCGTAGATCTGACCCATCCAGCCGGAGTCGCGGCGGGCGAGGTAGTCGTTGACGGTGACGACATGGACGCCCTTGCCGGCGTGCGCGTTGAGGTAGACCGCAAGCGTTGCGACCAGCGTCTTGCCTTCGCCGGTCTTCATCTCGGCGATGTCACCCTCGTGCAGCACCATGCCGCCGATGAGCTGGACGTCGAAATGGCGCTGGCCGAGGGTGCGCTTGGCGGCCTCGCGCACGGTGGCGAAGGCGGGCACCAGGATGTCGTCGAGCGTCTTGCCGTCGGCGAGCTGCTTCTTGAACTCGGCGGTCCGGGCTTTCAGCGCCTCATCCGAGAGTTTCGAGACCTCGTCCTCCAGCGCGTTGATCGCGTTGACGCGGGACTGGTATCCCTTCACCCGCCGGTCGTTGGCGGAGCCGAAAAACTTGCGGGCGAGCGCGCCGATCATGCCTAGTTCCTGTGTTCGCGAATTAACCGCGTTGCAGCCAAGAGGTTGTCACCCGCTTGCCTATCAACTCACCGTGACGCCTTGTGGTGTCAGTGCCCGGACTGCGGGGTCATCCGCCATATGGGTGGGAATTGAGCAAGTCAGGATTCAACGGCCAAAAACGCAGCAATATAAACGCCATCGCCATGGACGCGACCGGGGAGAGATATGGCCGGCCCCTAGCCTTGTCAACGGCGGCCACCTTGCGGCTAATTCATCATTTTGACAGACTTTTCGCGTTGCCAAGCCCCCCTGAATTGGGCGAGTGTCCGCCCCGCTCGAGCAGCCCCCTGCTTCAACCAAAGGATTTTCCATGACCACCTCGTTCCCGGTAACCACCGGCCAGCGTTTCCGCCATGCGTCTGCCCTGGCTGGCTGCCTCGCTCTGGCGCTGTCCCTGGCTTTCGCGGGCCCGCTCCGGGCGGCCGACGATCCGGTTCTGGCGAAGGTCAATGGCGTCGAAATCAAGAAGAGCGATGTCGCTATGGCCGAGGAGGAACTCGGGCCGAGCCTCGCCCAGATGGACCCGGCGACCAAGGACGAGAACGTCCTGTCCTTCCTGATCGACATGAAGATCGTCTCCAAGGCTGCCGAGGACAAGAAGATCGCCGACAGCGAGGAGTTCAAGAAGCGCCTGGCGTTTGCCCGCAACCGGCTGCTGATGGACAGCCTGCTCGCCAACGAGGGCAAGGCCGCCACCACCCCCGACGCCATGAAGAAGGTCTATGAAGAGGCCTCCAAGCAGATCACCGGCGAGCAGGAGGTGCGCGCCCGCCACATCCTGGTCGAGACCGAGGACGAGGCCAAGGCGGTGAAGGCCGAGCTCGACAAGGGCGCCGATTTCGCCGAGCTCGCCAAGAAGAAGTCCAAGGATCCGGGCTCTGCGGATGGCGGCGACCTCGGCTTCTTCACCAAGGAGCAGATGGTGCCGGAATTCTCGGCGGTGGCCTTCGCGCTCGAGCCGGGCAAGATCTCCGACCCCGTGAAGTCGCAATTCGGCTGGCACATCATCAAGGTCGAGGAAAAGCGTAGCCGCAAGGCGCCGGACTTCGAGCAGGTCAAGGCCCAGATCGAGAGCTATGTCACCCGCAAGGCCCAGGCCGACTATGTCTCCAAGCTGCGCACGGAAGCCAAGGTCGAGCGCCTGGACCAGCCGGCGGCTGATGCCGCCAAGCCGGACGCCAAGTCGGATGCTAAGTCGGATGCCAAACCGGCCGACAGCAAGATGGCTCCCCCGGCGAAGAAGTAAGAATTCGCTGTCACTTCACGGACGCCGATAGTATCTAACGTCGCAATGGCCGGGCATCGCCCGGCCATCTGCATATCCAGACCTCATCAAGGCGCCCAGCGATGTCCTCAACCGTCTCCCCGCTCGCCCCGAAACACGTCCCCGACATGCCCGTGATCGCGGGAGTCCGTCTCGCGACGGCCGAGGCCGGCATCCGCTACAAGAACCGCACCGACGTGCTGCTGGCGGTGATGGACAAGGGGACGGCTGTTGCCGGCGTCTTCACCAAGTCGAAATGCCCGTCCGCGCCGGTGGAGTGGTGCCGCGCCAAGCTGAAGGGCGGCAAGGCCCGCGCGCTGGTGGTCAATTCCGGCAATGCCAATGCCTTCACCGGCAAGACCGGCCGCGCCTCCACCGCGCTGACCGCGAAGATCGCGGCCAAGGCCGTCGGGTGCAGCGAGGGCGAAATTTTCCTGGCTTCGACCGGCGTGATCGGCGAGCCGCTGGACGCGACCAAGTTCGACGGCGTGCTCGGCCGGCTGGCCGAGGCCGCCGAGCCCGGCGATTATCTCGCCGCAGCCAAGGCGATCATGACCACCGACACCTTCCCGAAGGTCGCGACCGCGACCGTCAAGCTCGGCAAGGCCAAGGTCACCATCAACGGCATGGCCAAGGGCGCCGGCATGATCGCGCCCGATATGGCGACGATGCTGTCCTTCATCTTCACCGACGCGCCGATCGCGCCCGGCGCGCTCCAGGCGCTGCTCAAGAGCGGCGTCGAGGACACTTTCAACGCGGTGACCATCGATGGCGACACCTCGACTTCGGATACCCTGCTCGCCTTCGCGACGGGCGCTGCCGCCGAGCATGGCGCGCCGAAGATCAGCCGCGCCAACGATCCGCGCCTGAAGGCGTTCGTCAAGGCATTCAACCAGGTGCTCGCCAACCTCTCCGAGCAAGTCGCCCGCGACGGCGAAGGCGCGCGCAAGCTGGTGGAGATCACGGTCGAGGGAGCCAAGACCAAGGCATCGGCGCGCAAGATCGCGATGTCGATCGCCAATTCGCCGCTGGTGAAGACCGCGATCGCGGGCGAGGACGCCAATTGGGGCCGCGTGGTGATGGCGGTCGGCAAGGCCGGCGAGCCGGCCGATCGCGACAAGCTCTCGATCTCCTTCAACGGCATCCGCGTCGCCAAGAGCGGCGCGCGCGATCCGTCCTATGACGAGACGCAAGTGTCGGAGGCGATGAAGGCGCCCGAAATCGCGATCAAGGTCTCGCTCGGCCTCGGCAAGGGCCGCGACCGCGTGCTGACCTGCGACCTCACCAAGGAATATGTCGCGATCAACGGGGATTACAGGTCTTAGCTGAGAGCCGATGGCCGATCTCAAACTGACACTGGTGGTGGCGTGCGCGCTTGTCGACGCCGACAAGCGCGTCCTGATCGCGCAGCGCCCCGAGGGCAAGACGCTGGCCGGCCTCTGGGAGTTTCCCGGCGGCAAGCTCGAGCCCGGCGAGCGGCCGGAGCAGAGCCTGATCCGCGAGCTCTCCGAGGAGCTCGGCATCACCGTCGCCGAGCCGTGCCTGGCCCCGCTGACCTTCGCGAGCCACGGCTACGAGACGTTTCACCTCTTGATGCCGCTCTACATCTGCCGGCGCTGGGAAGGTCAGGTAACTCCGCGCGAAGGCCAGACCCTCGCCTGGGTCCGCGCCAACAAGCTGCGCGACTATCCGATGCCGCCCGCGGACATTCCGCTGATCCCGCATCTGATTGATTTGCTGATGTGAGGCCGGACCTCATCCTGAGGAGACCGCGAAGCGGTCGTCTCGAAGGATGGCAACACGACAAGGGCGGGGCCTGCATGGTTCGAGACGGCGCTGACGTGCCTCCTCACCATGAGGATTACTCTTTCCCCGCTTTCCTCACTGCCTCGGCGAGGCTCGCCTTGGCCGACCCCGGCTTGAGCGGCTGCTGCTGGCTTGCATGCGGGGCCCAGCCGGAGAGCCAGATGATGTCGAACGTCGCGCGGATGCGGCCATCGGCGTCGGCAAAGCGTTCGGCGTAGATTTCGGCCATCCTCAGCAGCGTTGCGCGCCGGCTCGGTGTGCGGCGCCGCTCGATCAGCACATTGGCCGCGCCCATGCGGCGGAGATCCTGCATCAGCGCGAACGCGTTGGCGTAACGCACCACGACGCGATCGACGTCGGTGACCGGTAGCGCGAATCCTGCCCGCTGCAGCAGCGCGCCGATGTCACGCAGATCAGCGAACGGCGCCACGCGCGGCGAAACGCCGCCCTCGCATTCGGCCTCGGCCGCGGCGAAGGCCTGGCGCAACTCGGTCAGGCTGTCGCCGCCGATCATCGCGGCGAGCAGCAGCCCATCCGGCTTCAGCGCACGCCGGACCTGTGCGAGTACGCCCGGCAGGTCGTTGACGAATTGCAGCGCCAGCGCCGAGACGACGAGGTCGAGGCTTTCGGGAGCGAAGGGCAACTTCTCACGCCCCGCAGCATCGAGCGCGACCCGTTCGATGGAAGGAAACCGCGTGCGCAAAGCCGCAAGACCTTCGCCGGGCGTCCAGAGATCGGCCGGTACGTGAAACTCCCGCATGACCGCGGCCAGCCGGTCGGACATGTCCTCGGCGACGCGATCGAGCAGGAAGGTCGCCTCGCCCAGCGCCCGCGCGCGCCGCTGCCGCGCGTGCAGCAATGCGCGATCGAACAGGGCGGGCGGAGTTTGCACGTTCTGAGCCATGCCGCTGGTTACGCCGATCATGCCGGTTCTGGCAATCGCTCTCGCGTCCCGGGCGCGGTGCGGCACGTAGTGACGCTGCGTTGCGTCCGGGGGCACGAGAGCGTGGCTTGAGCGGATTGCCGTGGAACGCTAGCCTTCCCTGATGGAAGCCGAAAGCGCCCCTTCCCGTTCCATCTCCGCGCCGCTGCGGACTGTATGGACGGCCGGCCGTCAGGTCCTGACGCGCGCAGCCCAGCTCGCGCTCGACATTGCGCTGCCGACGCTGTGCGTGTCCTGCCGCGAGCCGGTCGATGGCGAGGGCGTTTGCGCGGCCTGCTGGGCGCGTCTCTCGTTCATCGAGCGGCCCTATTGCCCGCGGCTAGGCATCCCCTTCGTCTATGATCCCGGTCCCGACATGCTGTCGATGGAGGCGATCGCGAGCCCGCCGGCCTACCAGCGGGCGCGCGCAGCGGTGCGCTATGACGACGTCGCGCGAACACTGGTGCATGCGCTGAAGTACCAGGACCGCACTGACTTGGCGCCGGCCATGGGCCGCTGGATGGCGCGCGCGGGGGGCGAGTTGCTCACCGGCGCCGACATGCTGATTCCCGTTCCCCTGCATTGGCGAAGGGCCTGGCGCCGCCGCTACAACCAGTCCGGCGCGCTGGCGCGCGTCATAGAGCGGCAGAGCGGGGTCAAGGTGCGGGGCGAAGTGCTGCGCCGGGTGCGCGCCACCGAGCAGCAGATCGGCCTGTCGCGGGCCCAGCGTGCCACCAATGTGCAAGGTGCATTCCAGGTATCCCCGGATCGTCAGACTGAGGTCCAGGGCCGCCGGATCGTCCTGATCGACGACGTCCTGACCTCGGGCGCGACGCTGGATGCCTGCGCGCGGGCCCTGCTCCGCGCCAAGGCGACCCAGGTCGACGTGCTGGTCTTTGCCCGGGTTGTCGAGAGCGGCCCCCGTCCCATATAGTTCAAAGAATTCATGACACGAGAGCGCCAGACGACATGACCGTTGCTGTCGAGATCTACACGAGGCCGGGCTGTGGCTATTGCTCCGCCGCCAAATCGCTGCTGACCCGCAAGAAGGCGACTTTCACGGAGTTCGACGTCGCCAAGAACCCGTCATGGCGCAAAGAAATGTACGACCGCGCCGGTGAAGGCTCGACCTTCCCGCAGATCTGGATCGGCGGAACCCATATCGGCGGTTGCGACGACCTTTATTCCCTCGACCGCGAAGGCAAGCTCGATGGCATGCTTGGAAGCGTGAAGGCTATATCATGAGCGAGAATCGGACCTTCACCGCCGCCATGGTGCAGATGCGCACCGGCCTGATGCCTGAGCCGAGCCTTGAGCAGGCCACCAGGCTGATCCGGCAGGCTGCGGCAAATGGTGCCGACTACGTGCAGACGCCCGAAGTCAGCAACATGATGCAGCTCAACCGCAAGGCGCTGTTCGAGCATCTGCAGAGCGAAGAGGACGACAAGTCGCTGAAGGCATACAGGGCGCTTGCGGCGGAGCTCGGGATTCATATCCACGTCGGCTCGCTGGCGCTGCGCTTCTCGCCGGAGAAGGCGGTCAACCGCTCCTTCCTGATCGGGCCCGAGGGCAATGTGCTCGCGAGCTACGACAAGATCCACATGTTCGACATCGAGCTGCCGGACGGCGAGAGCTATCGCGAGTCCGCCAATTACCAGCCGGGCGAGACGGCTGTTATCTCCGACCTGCCGTGGGGCCGCGTCGGCCTGACGATCTGCTACGACGTGCGCTTCCCCGCGCTCTACCGCGCGCTGGCCGAGAGCGGCGCGTCCTTCCTCACGGTACCCTCCGCTTTCACCCGCAAGACCGGCGAGGCGCATTGGCACGTGCTGCTGCGTGCACGCGCGATCGAGACCGGTTGCTTCGTCTTCGCCGCAGCGCAGGCCGGCCTGCACGAGAACAAGCGCGAGACCTATGGCCACTCGCTGATCATCGATCCCTGGGGCGAGATCCTCGCCGAGGGCGATGTCGAGCCCGGCATCATCATGGCCAAGATCGATCCGGCCAAGGTCGAGACGGCGCGGCGGGCGATCCCTTCGCTCCAGCACGGCCGCCGCTTCGGCGTCGCCGATCCCAAGGCGGGGCCGGACCATCTGCAGCTCGTAAGGGGATCGACATGATCCGCTACGCGCTCCGCTGCGACCGGGACCACGAATTCGAAAGCTGGTTCCAGAGCTCGTCGGCTTATGATTCGCAGGTGAAGCGCAAGCTCGTGACCTGTCCGATCTGCGGCTCGGCCAAGGTCGACAAGGCGATCATGGCACCGCGCATCGTCGGCAAGAAGGGCCGCGGACGCGCAACACCGCCGCCGGAGCCGGCCACGACCGCGGTGCCCGAGGCTGCGCCATCAGGATCGACCTCGCTGATGATGGCGCAGGAGCGCGAGCTGCGCGCCAAGCTCAAGGAATTGCGCGACCATATCGTCAAGAACGCCGACAATGTCGGCGACCGCTTCGCCAACGAAGCCCGCGCGATGCATTACGGCGACAAGGAGCATCGGCCGATCTACGGCGAGGCTTCGCCGGATGAGGCCAAGTCGCTGATCGACGAAGGCA
>JAEYRD010000033.1 GCA_023435725.1 Pseudomonadota bacterium
CGCCTGCGTCGCGACGACCGTCACAGGCGGAATGTTCTGCGCACCAGTTTGCGCGGAAGATTGTGCAAGCGATGCCTGCGGCACCAAAACCCAAGCGGACGCGGTCGCCAACACGGCCGACCGCAGCATTCCAAGATTGTTCAACGCGCCACCCCAAACGAATTTCCATGCATCATGCCGTCAGTCCCATGACGACATGCACTGCGGTGACGCTTATGGGAGGGCGCGCGAATTCCCTAATTGAATGCCTCTTAGAAGAACTCTTAGAGAGTCTCTTAGAAGCGGTCCAATATTTCCGGAGAGTGCGTGGAGATCAGCGCTGGATTTTTTCGGCTTCGAGCATCTTCTGGGCCGTCGCCGTGAGGCGATCGATCTGCACCAGCAACGTCTCGAATTCGTCCTTGCTCAATTGTTCCAGCAATTGGCGATTGCGCTGCTGCGCGCCTGCGACGATCGCATCATGCGCGGCGAGCCCTGCCGCGGTCAGCGACACCAGCACCTCGCGGCTGTCCTTCGGGTTCGCCGATTTCGCGATCAGCTTGCGCGAGACGAGTTCCGCGAGCGCGCGGCTGATCTGCCCCTTGTCCTGGCCGACGGCTTCGGCGAGCCGCGCCACGCTCATCGGCGGCCGGCGGCCGAGCGAAGCGACGAGACCGAACTCGACCGAGGACAATCCAGCGAGGCGCTTGTAGCGCAGGATGGCGCCGCGCTTGAGCAGGTTGGCCAGCACCATCAGCCGCGACGACAGCATCACGGTGATCGGCGCCGGCGAGTGACCGTCGTCCGCCTCGGACGACGCACGCCCGTCCTTGCTCGGTGTCTGGCTCATGGTCCTCCACCTCTGCCAAGAAAGCCGGGGCGTGCCAAGTCCTGGTCCCGCAACCTCCCCAACCTCATCCAAATGCGACTAAGAGGCATTTTGGAATATCGTTGACATTGTCATCGAATTATTTTTCATTGGGACACCGCATCAAAACGACCCGGCCACCAAGGCCTGCGGCGGGAGGAACAATATGACTATCACCCAGCGGGATCGCGATCTCGGCACGGCCTATGCGATGAAGCCGGCGAACACGCGCACTGAGCTCACCTCAGTCACGCGCGGCACGCCGATGGGTGAACTGCTCCGCCGCTACTGGCATCCGGTCGGGCTTGCCGGCGACGCTACCGACACGCCGAAAAAGGTGCGCGCGCTCGGCGAGGATCTGGTGCTGTTCCGCGACAAGCATGGCCGCGCCGGCCTGCTGCACGCCCGCTGCTGTCATCGCGGCACCACGCTCTACTATGGCAAGGTCGAGGAAGACGGCATCCGCTGCTGCTATCACGGCTGGAAGTTCGACACCGAAGGCCATTGCCTGGAGCAGCCCTGCGAGCCCGATGGCGGTCAGTTCAAGGACAAGGCGCGCCAGCCCTGGTACCCGGTCGAGGAGCGCTACGGGCTGATCTTCGCCTATATGGGGCCGGCCGAGAAACGCCCGGTGCTGCCGGCTTACGAATGCCTGGAAAACATGGACGGCGGCGAGTTCGTCGAGGCGGACGATTCCTCGATCGGCGGCGGCGGCCCTGCGATCATCCCCTGCAACTGGTTGCAGCATTTCGAGAACGTGGTCGATCCCTACCACGTGCCGGTGCTGCACGGCTCGTTCTCGGGCCCGCAATTCACCAACATGATGGCGTCGATGCCGGAGGTGAAGTTCGACAAGACGCCGCGCGGCATCGCCGTGCGCTCGATCCGCAAGCAGGATGACGGCAAGGTGTTTTATCGCGTCACCGAGGCTGCCCTCCCCACCTTGCGCGTCGTGCCGAACCCGCGCGTCGCGCAATTCGCCCGCGTCGAGTCGATCGGCTGGACGCTGCCGATCGACGACACCTCGTTCCGCATCTACGTCGCCGGCCGCGTCAGGAATTCCGGCGACATCGGCCGGATGCGGTCGAAATTCAACGGCAAGTTCTGGTGGGACATGACGGAGGCCGAGCACCAGCAATTCCCGGGTGATTACGAAGCCCAGGTCGGCCAGGGCGAGGTGACCGTCCACTCCGAGGAGCATTTCGGCCAGAGCGACCGCGGCATCCTGATGATCCGGCGCATGCTGAGCGAGCAGCTCGACGCGCTCGCCGCAGATCGCGATCCGATCGGCCTGTCGTTCGATGCAAGCGCGCCTCCAGTCGAATTCGAAGCGGGGAATTACATCCGCGAAGGCTGAGCATCCGGCTCCAAATCAGAGCTGGACCGACAATGATAACAAAAGCAAATTGGGGGAAGCGATGGTCGATGTGACGTCACAAGTGTCGGTGCAAGCGGCCGCCGCGGCAAAGCCTTCGGCGCGCCGCTACTACGTGCTGGGCCTGCTCACCGTCATCTATGCACTGAACTTCCTCGACCGCACGATCTTCAACGTCCTGATCGAGCCGATCAAGAAGGAGTTTCAGCTCAGCGACACCATGATGGGCCTGCTCGCAGGCTTCGGCTTCGCGCTGTTCTATTCCCTGCTCGGCATTCCCATCGCGCGCGTGGCCGACCGGCTCAACCGGCGCAACATCGTGGCCGCAGCGTTCGCGTTCTGGAGCGCGATGACGGCGCTGTGCGGCGCGGCTACGAGCGTGACCTCGCTGGCGCTGGCGCGCATCGGCGTCGGCATCGGCGAATCCGCGGGCTCGCCCGCTTCGCAGTCGATCGTCGCCGATCTCTTTGCCAAGAACGAGCGCCCGCGCGCGCTCGGCATCTACGCCATCGGCACCTATCTCGGCGTCTTCCTCGGCTATTTCGTCGGCGGCTATGTCAACCAGCATTATGGCTGGCGGGCCGCCTTCTACGTTGCCGGCCTGCCCGGCATCCTGCTCGCATTGATCCTGTGGCTGACAATCTCGGAGCCGAAGCGCGGCGCGATGCAGGAGAGCTTCGTGCCCGAGCCGCTCGGACCGACGCTGCGCTTCCTCGTCTCGCAGCGGAGCTTCCTCGTCGTGCTGATCGGCTTCTGCCTCACCACCTATACGAACTACGCGACCGCCGCCTGGATCCCGCCGTTCCTCGCCCGCGTGCACCATCTGTCGAGCGCCGAGATCGGCACCTACGCCGGCACCTTCAAGGGGCTCGCCGGCATGGCCGGCACCCTCCTCGGCGGCTTCGTGGTGGCGCAAGTCAGCCGCCGCGACGACCGCTGGAAGCTGTGGGCCCCCGCGATCACTTCAGGCCTCGCCGGCCCGGTGTTCGCCCTCTGCATGATGACGCAGGATTTCGCGACGATGGTCGCGATGCTGGCGCTGACCTCGTTCCTGGTCGGCTTCCATCTCGGGCCGATCTTCGCGATCGCGCAGACGGTGGCGAAGCCCAGCATGCGGGCGCTGGCATCCGCGCTCATCGCGCTGACCGCGACCTGCTTCGGCCAGGGCGTCGGCCCGCTCGCCGTGGGCGTGGTCAACGACGCCCTGAAGGGCAGCTACGGCACTGACGCCGTCCGCTATTCCCTGCTCTCGGCGGCGATCACGACCACGCTGGGAGCTCTCCTGTTCGTCTGGGCCGCACGGACGATCCGGGCCGACATCGGCCGGGCCGCCGCCTGAGGCCGGCTCCCCGCCCTGCCGCCCGGTGAAACCAGCCGGGCGGGAGATGAAACCATTTTGCGGGACCCGTGAAACGATCCCGAAACAGATGGTCCCTACAACAAGAGCCCATAAACGGCGGCAAAGCCCGTCGGGAGGCTCAGATGAACCATTCAATTCATTCCGTTGATCGTGCGACCCACCTGAAGATCGTGGTGGTGGCGCTGGTTGCCGGCATCATTGTGGCCGGCTTCGGGATCGCGGCCCGCAGCGCCAATTACAGCCAGACCGCCCAGTCGACTCACGTCATCAAGGCCGGCAAGCCGGTGGTGGTGACCCAGTCGGGGACCTCGGAGATCCGTTGAGGACTGAGGTAGGACCAATTCGGAACAAAACGGCCGCCCTCGGGGCGGCCTTTTCAGTTCTCAGCCTGCTGGAGCTGGTCGAAGTCATTTCGCGGCCCGGCATATGGGCACTGGGCAAAAAAAAGATGCCCGCGTGTGAGGCGGGCATCTCGGTCCGAGAGCCTGGATGACCTTACCAGGTGTAACGAAGCCCCGCCTGCGTACCCACGATCTGGGTCCCCGCGCCGCCGAGCGCAGGCAACCCGGTCTTCGGCGAGTTGACCGTGCTGCCGTGCACTTCGAGGTAGGACGAGAGTTGCGGCGTCCACAGCACGTTGATCTTGCCCGAGCCACGAACGCCGTACGTGCCCACAGCGCCCCCTACGAGCGTGGTTCCGACGAGTACCGCGCCAGCGTCGCCACTCGCGTCGACGATCTCGTAGTATTGACCCGACACAGACGGCTGGACCGTAAAGCCCATCCACTTCGTCTCGAAACCAGCGCGAGCCCCGCCGTGAACCTCCGTCGAGTCGCCAGTCTTGGTACCGAAGTTAGCGGTATAAGTCTCCGAAAAGGTCACGCCAGCCGTCGGCTCGATCCACACCGTGTAGGGGAAGTCAAAGCGGTATTGGCCATTGAAGGTGTAGGCCAACCCGCTCGTGTCGGCGATCGCGCCAATGGCATTGGTCGTATTGTGAGTCCAACTCGCGAGTGCCGTGAAGTCGGCCGAGAACCCGCCGTTGATGTAAGACAGGGTACCGGAGGTCGATGGAATGGAGCCGTCGAGCGTGAAGGGTGCCGCAAAGTCATTGCCGGGAGTGAAGCTGTGCGCCCAGGAATGGGATCCCGTGCCGATGAAGGACAATGCATCGGTTGCCGTGAATATACCGATCTTGGTTACATCGAACGCACCGGTTACCGTCGCCACGCTGGTTTCGAGCCCGAATGTCTGGCCTTTGTCGCCGCTGCCGACCAGGTTCACACCGTATAGCCAGGCAGCCGCGGGCGGCGCTGCAAGCGGTGGAGCCTTGGCGTAGGCCAGCGCGCTGAACGGATTGCTGCCCCCCTTCGAAGCGAAGGGGTCGCGGTTGTCGAATTCCGACGCCTCTCCACTGAACCGCATCACTCCGGGCGGAGGAATGATCTTGCGGTGCTGAATCTGATCGCGAACGTTCTGGATGATGTTCTGGATGACGTTATTGACGACTTCCCGCGGAATACTAGGCCCCCCCGATTGGGCCGAGGCAGGCCGCACTGTAAAGAAACAAAGAACAACAAGCGCGGCGACGGCAAGGCCGCGACGAAAAAATCCTAGCTTCATGGTATTCGATTTGCCCCCAATCCTAATTTGGTTCGCTTTCTCGCGAGCGGATTAATCCCGCGAGATGACAGTGCCAAATTATTCGTCCCGAAGCTCCAGCGTCTTCACCCGATTGGGTGATTCACAGCTTGGTTTCATGAAACACTCCAACTGATGCTTGTCTGCAACACCCATCCGGGCAACCAATGCACGTTGGTGAACCGCGACGCACTTGCCGATTGAAACCGCTAGACAACTTCTGGTTTTCGAATTTATCGTTCGAGCCAGATTTTGAAATGAATTTGCAATGCCGAAATGGGACTTGCGCGCTATTGAAGGCGGCTTCGGAGAAGCTGCCGTAGACTCCAACGGATGGAAGTCGGCGCTGGAAAGAATCGTATCGATTACCGAAAGCCATGGCGCGCTGCTGCTTCCCGTAAAGGGCGGCATTCTTCGCACGCTACCTTTCACGGACTCGATGTCCGAATCATTCGATAGCTTTGTTCGGGACGGATGGCACCTTCGGGATGAGCGGAACCGCGGTGTCCCGCTTATGCAAAGATCTGGCGTCGTCGACGACCTCGACATTTTCAGTCCCGAGACCATTGCCTCCCATCCGTACTATCAAGAGTTTTTGGCCCCCCATCGGTTGCGTTGGTTCGCGGGCGTCGGAATCTTCTTCGAAGATGACATTTGGTGTCTATCGATACAGCGAAGGATCGATCAGCCCCCTTTCTCTGCCCTGGAGAAAAGGGAATTGGCGAAACTGTCTGGATCGCTCTCCACCGGCGCGGCAACGGCCCGCATCTTGGGCGAAGCCGCGAGCTCTGGAGCCTTGGAAGCCTTTGCCGCGAGCAACACGGCGGCAGTCCTTGTCGACCGCTATGGCAAGATCTTCGAAGCCAATGCCTCGGCCGAGCAACTGCTGTCGGGCGAAATCCGGCTCAAGAACGGGAAACTGATCCACGAACCTGAGGCTTCGTACCCCAGCCTTGACCGAGCGCTTTCTCGGATCTTGAACCAAGCGAAAGCGGGACTGCATCCCCCCGTGCCTCTTTCACGAAAAGATCGGGGACCACTGCTGGCTTACCCAGCGCGACTCCAACGCACTGTGAGCAATGCTCTCGCTGATTGCCAGGCCATCATCATTCTTGTCGACCCAGAGGCTAGAAATAACCTGACTGAAGCTACTCTCCGCTCGGTCTATAAGCTTAGTGGCGCGGAAGCTCGCCTCGCCATCCAACTGTCCACGGGCGAGGCATTGGACAAGGTTGCAGACCGCTTGAACATCTCGAAGGAGACGTCAAGAACGCAGCTCAAGAGCATTTTTGCGAAACTCGGCGTACATCGACAGGCCGAGCTTGTCGCCGTACTTTCGACCCTCTTGAGCGGATTGGTTTAGGGGCCGCACGACCTCACCCGGTTGGGTGAAGACGGCCGTCCCCAAGGCCGCTAGCGTAAGCGCGAAGCACCGATCCTGATTCAGGATTGAGCGGTCCCACCCTACTTTCGCCTCTTCGCAGCACGACCAGCGGAAATTGGCGGGCTCACCTCAGCCCTTTTGGAGCGGTTGCCTGCTTCCCGCATCGACTCCTCCCGAATGTGCCGTCGTACATCCTCACGGACGCTCTGAATGATCGACTCTCGCGAAGACTCGGCCGGATCGTCGCTGCGGGCTACGCCGCATGACGCCATGAACAGGCCGAAGGCCAAGGTGGGCGCGCGGAAGAACCGGGATACTTGCGTCATCTGGAAGTCTCCAAAACATCTCGTCCGGCTCGGGGCCGCTCATCACCATCAATCCGGGCGCTGCAAGATTGGTTTCACCGCTCGCGGCTCGCAGCCCTTTCGTCAAGCCAACCCAGGCATCGGTTCACGAAACCGCCGAAAAGACTGCCCTTTGATGTCGTCATCAACCTCATCTTGATATAAAAACAGCAATCAAAGCCGGCTCGATGTTCAGATCGATATTCTTTTGATTTCCGAGATTTCTAATGCTTGAAATCCATCGCTTTGGAGTTCGCCCCCGTGGAAGACTCCGTGATATCTCCCGATCGCTGAGCCTTGCGCGGCGCATCGTTCTTTTTGGCCTCGCAACGCTATCGGTCCTCATCGCAGAGCGGCCGCAAGCCCTGGCCGGGGACAGGATCGCGCTGGTGGTCGGCAACAGCGACTACCGCAAGGCCCCGAAGCTGATTAATCCCGCCAACGATGCGACCGACATGGCCACGTCGCTGGAACGGCTCGGATATACCGTCAAGCACCTCGCCGACATCGACTACAGTCACTTCCGGCAGGCTCTCATCGAATTTGGCAATGCCGCGAAGACGGCCGACAAGGCCGTGATTTTTTTCGCCGGCCACGGCGTCGAGATCGATGGAAAGAATTGGCTGATTCCGGTCGATGCCGAGATCCGGTCCGAGATTGACGTCTATGCCGAGGCGATCAATCTCGAAACCCTGATCGACATCTCGGTGATGCCGAAGATCATCGGCCTCGTGGTGCTGGACGCCTGCCGCAACGACCCTTTCGAGACGACCAAAGTTGCCGCCGCGGGACGCGCGCTTTCGCGATCCGCGCCGCCAAAGGCGGCGGCCGAGCCCACCCCCCGAACACCGAGCTCCGCGACACCGGTCACCACCGGTACGCGCGGGCTGGCTCCCGTCGAGGTCAGCGACAACGTGCTCGTCGCATTCGCAGCCGCTGCCGGCACTACGGCGAGCGACGGCGCCGGACGCAACAGCCCCTACTCCGGCTCGCTGCTACGCCACGTTGAAACGCCGCAGCTCGAGATCAACTATTTGTTCCGGATTGTGCACGACGAAGTCTGGAAGGAGACCGGCACGCAGGAGCCAGCGATCTATGGGACGCTGCCGAAGGGAGACATCTATCTCAACGGCGATGCCGCCGTTGCGACAAATGACGGCGGAGCAGATGCTGAGCTGGTCGCCTGGCAGTTTGTGCGCTCGACCAACGAGATCGCGACTTTGCGGCGCTTCGCCGAGCAGTTTCCGGCCGGTTCGCATACCGTCGAGATCAACGAACGCATTGCGCAGCTGAAGACCGCGGAAGAAAACGCCTGGACGATCGTCGAACGCCAGAAGTCGCTTGCGGCCTACCGCGCCTATCTGGATCTCTATCCGTACGGCGAGCACGTCGAGAACGCCCGCGTCACGCTGGCCTCACTCGAGAAATCGGCCAAGCCCGGCCAGACCGGTGGACAGATTGAGATGCCCGGGCCGCCGCCGGCGAGCTATCAACTCGCCTCGACCGACGCGACGACTAGCAGTTCGGAGTCCGTCGAGAAGGCCTGGGATGTCTTGAAGGAGTCGCGCGATCAGAGCGTGGTCGGCCGGTTTGCTGAACGCTATCCGAGCTTGCGCCGCAACCGCCTGCCGCCGGGAAGCGACCTAGCGCTGCGGCCCGTCAACTCCACCGAGCTGATGCTGCGGACCGCACAAGACAGCGACGTGAATTCCTGCTTCGACGGCGATGCCGGGGCGTGCGCGAAGTCCATCAAGAAATATCCCGACTATGTCCAGCTTCAGTTCCAGCTCTGCCGGTCCAAGGGCAATCCCAGGGGATGCATGATCAACGCGGTGACCGAGGCGCGCAAGCGAGGCCTGTTGGTCTCGGCTTACACGCGCTCGGAAGAGGAGAAGGTTCGCAATCGCGAGTATCGGCGTGTCGTCGCGCGCGTGAATCAGAATGTCGGCAATGTTGTCAGCGGCGTCGTCAGCAACGTAGTCGGCAACGTGGTCAGCAATGCCGTCAGCGCCAGCGTTT
>JAEYRD010000034.1 GCA_023435725.1 Pseudomonadota bacterium
CCACGGCAGCGCCAGCAGCATGAGGAAGCCGGCAGCGCCCAGCGCGAGCCAGGTTCCCAGCCGCACATTCGCACGCTCGTCGAAAGCGGCACGATGCATCAGCACCGTCATCGGAAAGTACAGCCACATGAAGTAGTATTGCCGCGCCAGGGGCGATGCCACCGTCATCAGGCAGAACAGGATGCCGAGCTCCTCGGCATCCGAGCGTGCCGTTCGCCGCGCTTGCCGTGGCATGACCGCGAGGAAGCCGAGGCCGAGCAACGCCGACAGTGCAAGCACGATCCAGTTCGCCGTCCTGTAGTCGACGTCGATGACATTCATCGTGCGCGGCGGCTTGTTGGGATCTTCCTGATTGTAGTTGATCGGCCGGACTAGGCGGTGCGTCACCGCAATGAGCGACTGGTTGACCCACGACCAGTTCTGCTCATCGCGCTGGCCAAAGCCCTTTTCCGAGCTCGACCCGACCATGCCCTGATACCAGGTCGCAAGCTCGACCGCGTTGCGCTCGAAGCCGCGAATTGGCGCCGGCACGACGTAGAGGAGGATGCCGGTGAAAGCAATCGTGCTGACGACGGCCGCCCATTTGCGACGCCAGACCAGATAGGGCAGCACTGCGACCGGAAACACCTTGATGGCCGTGGCGAGCGCGAACATGAACCCCGCAAGCCAGGACCGCTCATGCTGCAAGCACCAGAAACCCCAGAGCATCATCGCCAGCAGGACGAGGTTGGGCTGGCCGAGGTCGAACATGTCGAAAACGAAGGTCACGGTGGCAAAGGCCGGCAGCGCCTCCAGCCAGGGACCGGGCTTTCGTTCCGACCCCGTCATGACATTGGAGAGCGTCCCCGTGTACCACCACGCCACCGCGTTCAGGAGCGACAGCATCGCATAGAGCGCGATCTTGCCGAACCAGCTCGGGATCGCCAGCAGGATCGCCGGCAGCGGCGGATAGATGAACTCGAACTGTTGATTGAGATCGCTGGGATAGAGCGGCCCGCCATGGAGCACCTGCTGTCCGGCCCAGTACCACAGCGCATAGTCCTTGGTTTTGCCGTGGCCGAATATCTCGGGACCAAGAACGTCCGCTGTCAGGATGAAGCAGCAGAACAGGAAAAGCAGGTCGAGCGGCGCACGCAACGACAGGCGTCTCGGCGCATCAGGTTTGGCAATCGGGTCGGTCGAGGTCACGGTGCGATCCTGTGCGGCGGCGAAACAGGACGTAGCAGAACGGCGGGGGCTTGGAGAGCCCCTCACCTGAATTTGTGACGGTTGATCTCTCCCTCATGCGGAGAGAGAGATCAGTCCATCCCGCGAACAGATTGCCTCAAATCGGGCATTCTGCCTATCGACGCAGCAATCCGCCGAGCGCGCCGCGGACCAGCGTACGGCCGATCGAGCCGCCGAGCTGGCCGCCGACCGACTTGCCGATATTGGCCGCCATCCCGCCGATCACCTGGTTGGTCACCGATCGCGTCACGTCGCGCGCAATGACCTGACCCGTCGACAAGCGGCCGCGCTTGACGTTGGTGCCGAAGATAGTGCCGACGATCGAGCCGATCTGGCCGAGGATGCCGCCGCCGCTTGCGCCGGCCGAACCATCCGCCGTCGCCGCAGTGTCGGCAATGCGCTTCTGAAGAATCTCGTAGGCGGACTCGGAATCGATAGCGGTGTCGTATTTGCCCTTCACCGGGCTTGCATCCATGATTGCCTTGCGCTCTTCCGGCGTGATCGGTCCGATGCGAGCCGATGGCGGCCGGATCATCACCCGCTCAACCATCGCCGGCGTGCCGTTGCCTTCGAGGAAGGACACCAGCGCCTCGCCTTTGCCGAGCTCCATGATCACCTTGGCGGTATCGAGCTTCGGGTTGGGACGGAAGGTCTGGGCTGCGGCGGCGACCGCCTTCTGGTCGCGCGGAGTGAAGGCGCGCAGCGCGTGCTGCACCCGGTTGCCCAACTGCCCGAGCACGCGGTCGGGCACGTCGATCGGATTTTGCGTTACGAAGTAGACGCCAACGCCCTTGGAGCGGATCAGTCGCACCACCTGCTCGATCTTGTCCATCAGCGCCTTCGGCGCGTCGTTGAACAACAGATGCGCCTCGTCGAAGAAGAACACGAGCTTCGGCTTCGGCAGGTCGCCCGCCTCGGGCAGCTCCTCGAAGAGTTCTGACAGCATCCACAGCAGGAATGTCGCATAAAGCCGTGGACTCTGGAGCAGCTTGTCGGCGGCGAGGATGTTGATCATGCCGCGGCCGTCGCGGTCGGTCTTCATGAAGTCCTTCAGCGTCAGCGCCGGCTCGCCGAAGAATTTGGTGCCGCCCTGGTTCTCCAGCACCAGGAGCTGGCGCTGGATGGTGCCGACGGTCGCCTTGGTGACGTTGCCGAAGCCTTGCGCCTCCTTCTTGATATCGGCAAGCGGGCTTTCCTCGGCATCCGCCGCCTTCTTGCCGGCATCCGGCACGATGGCATCGAGCAGCGCGCGCAGATCCTTCATATCGATGAGGGTCAGGCCGTTGTCGTCGGCAACGCGGAAGGCGACGTTGAGCACGCCCTCCTGCACATCGTTCAGGTCGAGCATGCGTGCAAGCAGCAGCGGCCCCATTTCGGTGACGGTCGCCCGCACCGGATGGCCCTGCTCGCCAAAGACATCCCAGAACACCGTCGAGAATTGGTCGGGCTGGAACGTCAGCCCCATCTGCGTGGCGCGCTTGACGATGAAATCCTTGGCTTCGCCGATCTCGGAGATGCCGGAGAGGTCGCCCTTGATGTCGGCCGCGAAGACCGGAACACCGGCGCGCGCAAATCCCTCCGCCATCACTTGCAGTGACACCGTCTTGCCGGTCCCGGTTGCCCCCGTGACGAGGCCGTGGCGATTGGCGAGCGCCAGTGTCAGCCATGCCTGCTCGTCTCCCTTGCCGACGAAGATCTTGTCGTCGGTGTCGCCGAGCTTGCTGTCCTGTGCGGTCATTATTCTCTCTGATCTCTCTGCCGGGTTTCGCGTACTGAAACTCAAATGCACCAGTTCCCCAGTTTAACGCATGTCGTGCACCGATTAAAACCGTTCAACGCCCTCCGGGCATGCGACATTGTCGGAGAAGACGTCCAAGACATCCCCCGAAAGTAGGAAGGATGCGTTCGCACCGCGGCAATTTTTCGCCGATTCCGTCTCTGCTCTTGCTTCGCTGCAACACTTTACGAGTGTTCGAGGATGAATCGGAACGTTGCGTGCGTTCATCGCTTGAATTTCACATCGCACCGGATCAAGATCATTTTCGAAAAGAATACTCCGGCATGTGAACCGGCTGAGGGGCAGGCCATATGGACGAACTGATCGGACGGCTGGCGACAAACGCCAGCATAGATAGTGCTGTCGCTGAAAAGACCGTCGGCATTATTCTGGGTTTCCTCCGCAACGAGGGCCCTTCCGACAGTGTCCAGGCCCTGATCGATCAGATTCCAGGTGCTGAAGCAGCAATCGAGGCGTCCAGGAGCGGCGGCGGACTGTCGCGGCTGATGGGCGGCGGCTTGATGGCCGTCGGCACGCGCCTGATGGGCCTGGGACTTGGCATGTCCGAGATTCAGAATGTCGCCCGTGAACTTTTCCGCTACGGCCGAGACAAAATCGGAGCGGATCAGATGGGCAAGATCATCGCGGGGACACCGGGCCTCAGCCAGTTCGCCTGAGAGCCACGCATTTCATATCGAGTATCATGACATATCCGATCTCCGAGATTGAGGGCCTGTCGACCTTTGCCGCCAACAAGTTGAAGGCGGAAGGTATCCGCACCACCGATGCACTGCTCGAGGCAGCCAGCACCGTGAAGGGCCGCAAGGCGCTCTCCGCCAAGACCGGCATCAGCGAGCAGCAACTGCTGGAGTGGGCCAACGTCTCCGACTACATGCGCATCCCCGGCATGGGCAGGGCCAAGGTTGGCCTGGTCCGCGCCGCCGGCGTCGCCACCGTGCGCGAACTCGCTTATCGGAATCCGGCAAGGCTCGCCCAGAGCATGAGAGACGCCAACGAGAAGAGGAAACTCGTCCGCATCCTGCCCTCGGAGAAATCGGTCGGCGACATCATCGCCAAGGCGAAGAAGTTGCCGCCGAAAATCACGTATTAGGCGGCGGCACCTCTTTCCACGAACAACGCGCCTACATCCTCGCCGGGACGAGGCGGGGCGGTGGTACACCGCTGTTTCAACATCGTCATTGCGAGCGCAGCGAAGCAATCCAGAAACTTTCCGCGGCAGCAGCCTGGATTGCTTCGCTGCGCTCGCAATGACCGCGTCTGGGCATGTCGGGAGTGGCCAATCCCGTCTTGACTCCCCTTCCCCGACCGCGCAAAGCGGGCCGCATGAATGCCTTGCCCTCCCCATCCGTCCCGCCGGCCGGCTCGGCCGGGTCTGACGTGCTGCGGACGCTGCTGGAACGACCGATTCCAGCGGTGATGGGCGTGCTCAATGTCACGCCGGATTCCTTTTCCGATGGCGGCGAGTTCATCTCGCCCGATCGGGCGCTCGAGCGGGCGCGGGCGATGATTTCGGCCGGCGTCGACATCATCGATATCGGCGCCGAGTCCACCCGCCCCTACACGGGCGCCCGGCCGGTCACGGCTGACGATGAGCTCACTCGCCTGAGGCCGGTGCTGGCCGACGTGGTGGCGCTCGGCGCGCCGGTGTCGATCGACAGCATGAAGGCTGAAGTCGTGGCTTTCGCGCTCGACCAGGGCGTTGCGATCGCCAACGACGTCTGGGGCCTGCAGCGCGACGCCGCCATGGCGCCGCTGGTCGCTGCCAAGGGCGTCCCCGTCATCGTCATGCACAACCGCGACAGCGCCGATCCCGCCATCGACATCGTCGCGGACATGAAGGCGTTCTTCCAACGCTCGCTCGACATCGCTGCACAGGCCGGCATCGCGCGGGACAAGATCGTGCTCGACCCCGGCATCGGCTTCGGCAAGACCGCAGAGCAGAGCATGGCCGCGCTGGCACGGCTGCATGAATTCGAAACGTTCGGCCTGCCGATCCTGGTCGGCGCTTCGCGCAAGCGCTTCATCGCCTCGGTCTCGCCGTCCGAGCCCAAGGAACGGCTTGCCGGCTCGATCGCCGCACATCTCATCGCTGCGCAGCGCGGCGCGAAGATCATCCGCACCCATGACGTCGCCGAAACCCTGCAGGCCCTGCGGGTGGCACACGCTATCGAGAGCAAGCAATGACCGACACGATCTTCGTCACCGGACTGTCGATCCATGCTCGCCATGGTGTGATGGATCACGAAACCGAAGTCGGCCAGCGTTTTGTCATTGATCTCGAACTCTATACCGACCTGTCGGAGCCTTCGCGCTCCGACCGCCTCGCCGATACGGTGTCCTACGCCGAAGTTGTGGCGACCACGACGGCGGCGTTCAAGAACACCAATTACAAGCTGCTGGAGCGCGCAGCCGGCGCGGTCGCCGACGCCATCCTGTCGCACTTCCCGCGCATCCGCGCCGTGAAGATCACCGTGCACAAGCCGCATGCGCCGATCGCCGCGATCTTCGACGACGTCGGCATCATGCTGACGCGCTCGCGGCATCCGTGACATGGGAAACGTGCTGATCGCACTCGGCGGCAATGTCGGCGATGTTCGCGCGACATTCCGGAAGGCGATCGCCCACATTTGCGGCATGGCGCAGGGCGTGCTGATCGCGCGCTCGTCCGACTATGCGACACCGCCCTGGGGCGACGAGGACCAGGCCCGCTTCATCAACGCCTGCATCGAGATCGAGACCAGCCTCGATCCGCATGCGCTGCTGTTCGTGATGCAGAAGGTCGAGCAGAAATTCGGTCGCACACGGGACAAGGAGCGGCGCTGGGGCCCGCGCACGCTCGATCTCGACATGATCGCCTATGACGATGTCAGCTTGCAGAAGCCGGACCTGACGCTGCCGCATCCGCGCCTGTTCGAACGTGCCTTCGTGCTGGTGCCGCTCGCCGAAATCGCGCCCGACCGCGTGATATCGGGCATTCGTGTGCGCGACGGGCTCGCCAGCGTCTCGACGCAAGGCATTGAGCGGCTTCCGGATACCGGTTAACCAAAAACAACCGTTTGCAGGAACGGCCGACCGTGGCAATTTCGCCGCCGAATAACGAAGCCTTTGGGAGCCCCTCGCCGCATGACCTCCGTGACCGACGACCTGCCGCTGGCGGCCGATTTTCCCAAGGCGACCGTCGAAGACTGGCGCAAGCTGGTCGATGGCGTGCTGAAGGGCGCGCCGTTCGAGAAGCTGGTCGGCAAGACCTATGACGGCTTGAAGATCGATCCGCTCTACCCACGCGCCAAGGGCGTTGCGCCCGTGGTGGGACGGCCGGCGGCTGTGCCATGGCAGATCATGCAGCGGATCGACCATCCGGATGCGGCGGCCGCGAACGCGCAAGCGCTGACCGATCTCGAAAATGGTGCGACGGGGCTTGCGCTGGTGTTCGCCGGCGGCAATGGCGCTCGTGGTTTCGGCCTGGAACCGACGGCCGATGCGGTCGCGAAGGTCTTGAAAGACATTCATCTCGATGCCGGCATCGGCATCGAGCTCCAGATCGGTCCGCAATCGCGCATGGCTGCGATCCATGTCGCGGAATATGTGAAGAGCAAGGGCCTCGATCCTACGGTCTGCGACATCCGCTTCGGGCTCGATCCGCTCGCGGCTTGCGCGGTGTGGGGCCATAGCCCTTATACGTGGGACGAGATCGTTCCGGCGGTAACCGATGGCATCAAGGGCCTCGCCGCGCTCGGCTTCAAAGGGCCGTTCGCTTCCGCCGACGGACGCGTGATTCATGATGCGGGCGGCTCCGAGGTGCAGGAACTCGCCTTCGTGCTCGCCTGCGGTATCGCCTATTTGCGCGCGATCGAAGGCGCCGGCATTCCGCTGGAACAGGCACAGGGCATGATCTATGCGCGGCTTGCCGCAGATGCCGACCAGTTCTTGACCATGGCAAAGTTCCGCGCGTTGCGACTGCTTTGGGCGCGCATCGAAACGGCGTGCGGATTGACACCGAAGCCGCTGTTCATCGCCGCCGACACCGCCTGGCGCATGCTGACGCAGCGCGACCCCTACGTGAACATGCTGCGCGCGACCATCGCCACGTTTGCCGCGGGGCTCGCCGGTGCCAACGCGATCACGGTGCTCCCACATACGCTGGCGCTCGGGCTGCCCGATCCGTTCGCGCGTCGCGCGGCGCGCAACACGCAGCTTCTGCTGCTGGAAGAAAGCAACCTCGCCAAGGTCAGCGATCCCGCGGCCGGCTCCGGCGGCATCGAGACGCTCACGGCGCAGCTCTGCGACGCGGCATGGGCGTTGTTCCAGGAGAGCGAGAAAGCCGGCGGCGCCTTCGCCGCGCTTCAGCAGGGCCTGTTCCAGCGCAAGATCGCGGCCGCGCGAAAAGCGCGTGACGCGAACATCGCAAAACGCCGCGACGTGCTGACCGGTGCGAGCGAGTTTCCAAACCTTCATGAGCGCGAAACGGCGGTGCTGAAGGCGACGCCGATCACGCTCGCACCATACGGCGAGCAGAAATACAAGTTCGATGCTCTACCGCCGATCCGGCTGGCGGAACCGTTCGAAGCACTGCGCGACAAATCCGACGCGGCGCTGAAGGCGCGCGGTGCGCGGCCAAAAGTGTTCCTGGCCAATCTCGGGACGCCCGCCGATTTCACGGCGCGCGCCACCTTCGCCAAGAGCTTCTTCGAGGCCGGCGGCATCGAGGCCGTCGACAGCGAAGGCTTTGCCGATCCAGCCAAGTTAGCTGCCGCCTTCAAGGCCTCCGGCGCCGCGTTCGCCTGCCTCTGTTCCAGCGACAAGGTCTATGCGGAACACGCCGAACCCGCGGCGAAGGCCCTGCAAACGGCCGGCGCGCAACATATTTATCTGGCAGGCCGTCCGACTGATGCCGAGGCGGCCCTCCGTGCGGCCGGTGTCACGGGCTTCGTCTTCGCCGGTGGCGATGCGCTTGCCACGCTGCAGGACGCCTATCGACGGATGGAGCAGGCATGACCGACGCCAGCAAACCCGTTCTCACCGGCGGCTGCCAATGCGGCGCGGTGCGCTTTGCCGTGACCGCGACCCCGAACCGCGTCTCGATCTGCCATTGCCGGATGTGCCAGAAGGCGAGCGGCGCGCCGTTTGCCTCCTTTGCCGACATCAACCGGACAGACTTCGCCTGGACCAAGGGCGAGCCCTCGTTCTTCCGCTCCTCCACGATCGCCGATCGCGGCTATTGCCCGGCTTGCGGCACGCCGCTGAGTTTCGGCCGCATCGACGGCGACCGGATCGAGATCATGACCGGCGCCTTCGACCGCCCCGACCGGGTGGTGCCGACCCGGCAATACGGAACCGAGTCTCGCCTCGGCTGGGTGGTCGGAATCTCCAACCTGCCGAGCCAGACCACGCAGCAGAATTACGGACCGGAGAAGATGGCGACCATCGTCAGCCATCAGCACCCGGACCATGATTGAGCGCCTATGATATGGTTGAAACCATGAGCCGCATTCCCAATTTCGCCGACGTCGCCTTCGAGAGGACAACCCCTGCCACGCCGACCGGCAGCGCCGAGCCGTGGCTGACGCCAGAGGGCATTCTGGTGAAGCCCGCCTATGGCGAGGCGGATCTCGCCGGGCTCGATTTCCTCGAGACCTATCCGGGCATCGCGCCTTACCTGCGCGGGCCCTATCCGACCATGTATGTCAACCAGCCCTGGACTGTCAGGCAATATGCCGGCTTCTCCACGGCGGAGGATTCCAACGCGTTCTACCGCCGCAACCTGGCGGCCGGACAGAAAGGCCTTTCGGTCGCCTTCGATCTCGCCACCCATCGCGGCTACGATTCCGATCATCCGCGCGTCGGCGGCGACGTCGGCATGGCCGGCGTGGCCATCGATTCCATCTACGACATGCGCACGTTGTTCGCGGGGATTCCGCTCGACCAGATGAGCGTGTCCATGACCATGAACGGCGCGGTGCTGCCGATCCTCGCGCTCTACGTCGCCGCCGCAGGCGAACAGGGCGTGCCGCCGGAGAAACTCTCAGGGACGATTCAGAATGACATTCTGAAAGAGTTCATGGTGCGCAACACCTATATCTATCCGCCTGCGCCCTCGATGCGGATCATCTCGGACATCTTCGCCTACACCTCGCAGAAGATGCCGAAATACAACTCGATCTCGATCTCCGGCTACCACATGCAGGAGGCCGGTGCGACGCAAGACCTCGAGCTCGCCTATACGCTCGCCGACGGCGTCGAATACTTACGCGCCGGACTTGCCGCAGGTCTCGACGTCGACCGCTTCGCGCCGCGCCTGTCGTTCTTCTGGGCGATCGGCATGAACTTCTTCATGGAAGTCGCCAAGATGCGCGCCGCGCGACTGCTCTGGGCGAAGCTGCTCAAGCCCTTCAATCCGAAGGATCCCCGCTCGCTCTCGCTGCGCACGCATTCCCAGACGTCGGGCTGGTCGCTGACGGCGCAGGACGTCTTCAACAACGTGATGCGTACGACGGTGGAGGCGATGGCGGCGACGCAAGGCCACACCCAGTCGCTGCACACCAACGCACTCGACGAGGCGCTCGCACTGCCGACCGATTTCTCGGCGCGCATCGCCCGCAATACGCAGCTTTTTCTGCAGCAGGAGAGCGGCACCACCCGCATCATCGATCCCTGGGGCGGCTCCTATTATGTCGAGCGGCTGACGCGCGATCTCGCGGCCAAGGCCTGGAGCCATATCCAGGAGGTCGAGGAGCTCGGCGGCATGGCCAAGGCCATCGAGGCCGGCGTGCCCAAGCTGCGCATCGAGGAGGCCTCGGCCAAGACCCAGGCCCGCATCGATGCCGGCAAGCAGGCAGTGATCGGCGTCAACAAGTACAAGCCGACCGACGAAGTGCCGATCGAGATCCTGAAGGTCGACAACACCAACGTCCGCCGGCTCCAGATCGACAAGCTGACGCGCCTGAAGTCCGAGCGCAACCAGAAGGACGTCGATGCCGCGCTTGCCGCGCTGACGCGCTCGGCCAGCGAAGGCAACGGCAATCTGCTCGCACTCGCGATCGACGCGGCGCGGGCCAAGGCGACCGTCGGCGAAATTTCGGATGCGATGGAAAAGGTGTTTGGCCGGCACCGCGCGGAGATCAAGTCCATCACCGGCGTCTACAAGCGGGAGGCGTCCAGCATGGGTAACCAGGTCGAGAAGGTGCAGGCGCTGATCGACGCCTTCGAGGAGGCCGAAGGCCGCCGGCCACGCATCCTGGTGGCCAAGATCGGCCAGGACGGCCACGACCGCGGCCAGAAGGTGATCGCCTCGGCGTTTGCCGATATCGGCTTCGACGTCGACATCGGGCCGCTGTTTGCCACCGCCGACGAAGCGGCACGACAGGCGGTCGAGAACGACGTGCACATCCTCGGCGTCTCCTCGCTCGCCGCCGCCCATCTCACCGCAGTGCCTGAACTGAAGGCCGCGCTGAAGAAGCAGGGCCGCGACGACATCATGATCATCGTCGGCGGCGTGGTGCCGCCGCAGGATTATGACGCGCTCTACGCAGCCGGCGCCGAGGCGATCTTCCCGCCCGGCACCGTGATCGCGGATGCGGCCGAGGAGCTGATCCGCAAGCTGAATGCCCGGCTCGGGCATAGCGAGGCCGCGGAGTAGATGATAGACTGGCCGTGTAACCGGCCAGGTTGTGTCATGACGCGCGACGAAATCATCGCTGCGATACGCGAGAACGCCGATGCCATCAAAGGCAAGGGCGTCTCGAAGCTCGCCATCTTCGGCTCGCAGGCTCGCGACGATTATCGTCCGGACAGCGACATCGATGTCCTGGTCGAGATCGAGCCGGAGACCTCTTTTTCGCTGCTCAACCTGATCGATGTCGAGAACATCATCGAGGAGGCGACCGGCTTGCAGGCGCAGGCAACCGTCCGAAGCACCATCTCGCCCCACTTTGCGCAGCGCATCGAAGACGACATTCTCGAAGTATTTTGACGTGCGCCCTGCACTTGCCGTCCATATCGCGCCATATCTCTGACCTTCATTCGAACAATCGCAGAGGAGCCGAAGCCTTGAAGCTCGTCTTGAAACTAAGTGTCGCGCTGTTGCTGAGCACGATTGGTCTCTCTCCCTCCCATTCCGCCGACCCAAAGCCCGACGCCGCCATCAAGAACAAGAGCATCGAGGCGCGAATCTTCCTCGACGACAAGCTCAAGGCCGATACGGCGCTGGCGGCCGATTGCCTCGCCGAGGGCCGGAAATGGCTCGACAAGAACGCGGCTGAGGCCGCCGCCTCGCGCAAGCAGGACCCGCAATTCTTCAAAGACGGCGGCTGGGATTTCGAGCGAAAATATTCCATCCGCTCGGTGGTGGCCGATCGCTATGTCAGCGTCATGCGCAACGACTACATGGACACCCATGGCGCCCACCCGAACTCCGATGTGAACACGATCCTGTGGGACAAGGCCGAGACCAAACGCATCTCGATCCGTCCGTTCTTCACCGAAACCGCCGACAACGGTCCGACCATGAAGGCGATGGTGAAGGCCGTGATCGCCTCGCTCAAGATCGAGAAGAAGAAGCGCGATACCAGCGAGACCGCGACCGAGGAGTGGTTCAAGGGCGTAGAGCCGAGCCTGCTCAAGATCGGCGCGGTGACGCTCGCGCCCTCAACCGAAGCCGACAAGAGTTCCGGCCTCACCTTCCATTACCCGCCCTACGCGGTCGGCCCCTACGCCGAGGGCGAATATGTCGCATTCGTGCCGTGGGAAACGCTGAAGCCCTATCTCACCGCGGAAGGCACGCGCATCTTCGGCGGCTCGCGGCCGAAGGGCGACGCGGAGGAGCCGCAGTGATGTCTTGAGCAGCGCAACATTGCTCACAGCGCATTGGTAGCGCTACCTTGCAGCGGCGCAGAAAAGCCGACTAGAATGCCGCCATTGACAAGAGCGCCCGGCATCACGGGCGCCGCTGGGAGGCATCGATGTCCAAGATTACGCGCCGCAGCTTTGCGGCCTCGAGCGCCGCAGTTGCGGCATCCGCCGCATTCGGCTTCAAGCCCGCACTTGCGCAAGCCTATCCGGCACGGCCGGTCACCGTGATCGTGCCCTGGGGCGCGGGCGGCGGCACCGACGCGACCGCGCGCATCGTCGCGGCGCTTCTGGAAAAGGACCTCGGCCAGCCCTTCAACGTGGTCAACCGCACCGGCGGCTCCGGCGTCGTCGGCCATACCGCGATCGCGACCGCGCAGCCGGATGGCTACACCATCGGCATGCTCACGGTCGAAATCTCGATGATGCACTGGCAGGGCCTCACCGACCTGACGCCGAAGAGCTACACGCCCCTCGGTTTGATGAATGAAGATCCGCCCGGCATCCAGGTCTCCTCCTCGTCGTCCTACAAGACGGTGAAGGACCTCGCGGAGGCGATCAAGGCTGCGCCGCCCGGCAAGTTCAAGGCTTCGGGCACCGGCCAGGGCGGCATCTGGCATCTCGCGCTGGTCGGCTGGATGCAGGCGATGGGCCTGCCCGCGAACCAAGTGGCCTGGGTGCCGTCGAATGGCGCAGCACCTGCGATGCAGGATCTCGCTGCAGGCGGCCTCGACCTCACCACTTGCTCAGTGCCGGAGGCGCGCGCCATCATCGAGGCCGGCAAGGCCAGGAGCCTCGCGATCATGGCGCCGGCGCGCAACCCGATCTTCCCCGACGTGCCGACACTCAAGGAGTCGATGGGCATCGACTACGCCACCGGCGCCTGGCGCGGCATCGGCGCACCGAAGAACCTGCCGCCCGAAATCGCCGCAAAGCTCACCGCGGCGTTGAAGAAGGTCTACGACTCCGCCGAGTTCAAGGATTTCATGGCCAATCGCGGCTTCGGCACGGTGTGGGGCGATGGCAACGAGTTCGGCAGCTTCATGGACAAGGGCGATGCCCAGATGGGCACCGCGATGAAGGCCGCCGGTCTGACCAAGACGTAATCCGGCAGCGGCTCCCTGGAATGATTTCAGGTCCGCACGCTTCGATTGCCTCTCCCCGCGCGCGGGGAGAGGGAGAACATCTCTCACAGGACGTCTTCCATGCGCCTTCCCGACTCCGTCACGGGATCGTTTCTCGTCGTGCTTGGCGTTGCGGCCGCCTATGGCGGCTGGATCTTGCCGCCGGTGCCGGGCCAACCGGTCGGCCCCAACGTGTTTCCGCTCGTGATCGGCACAGGGCTCGCGCTCTGCGGCCTCGCGATCGTGTTCGGCATCGGCCATTCCTTCGAGGAAGAGGAAGAGCTGGTTCCGCTGGAGGACGGCCAGGCGGCAGCCGCGCCACCGCCGCAGGGTAAACTCTACGGCCTGCGCGCCTTGCTGCCGCCGGCGCTCCTGCTGTTCTACGTCTTCGCCGCCGACCGGCTCGGCTTCATCATCACCGCCGCGATCATGGTCTACGTCACCTCCACCGCGCTTGGCGCGAAATCGAAGCTCGCGCTGCCGCTCGCCGCACTCTCGCCGTTCGCGATCCACCTCATCTTCGGCAAGCTCCTGCGCGTGCCGCTTCCTGCCGGCCTGCTGCCGACGCCCTGGTGATCCATGCTGAAAACCCTGATTGACGCCTTCGCGCTGATCTCCACCTGGGAGGTCATCATCGCGATGTTCGCAGCCTCCGTGTACGGGCTCGTCATCGGCTCGCTGCCAGGCCTGTCGGCGACGATGGCAACCGCCCTGCTCGTGCCCGTCACCTTCTATCTCTCGCCGATCGCGGCGATCGCGACCATCGTTGCGGCGTCCTCGATGGCGATCTTCTCCGGCGACATCCCCGGTGCGCTGCTGCGCATCCCCGGCACGCCGGCCTCTGCGGCCTATGCGGATGAGGCCTATGCCATGACGCGCAAGGGCCAGGCCGAGCTCGCGCTAGGTGCCGGCGTGTGGTTTTCCGCTGTAGGCGGCATCGCCGGCGTGCTGTCGCTGATGATCCTGGCGCCGCCGCTCGCCGAGATCGCGCTGTCATTCTCGACCTTCGAATATTTCTGGCTGGCGCTGCTCGGTCTGATGTGCGCGACGCTGGTGGCGCGGTCTTCGCCGGTAAAGGCGATCGCCGGCATGTTCATCGGCCTGCTGGTCTCGTGCATCGGCATCGAGAACCCCGGCGGCGTACCGCGCTTCACCTTCGGGATCACCGACCTGTTCGGCGGCATCGAGCCGATCCCGGCGCTGGTCGGCGTGTTCGCGGTGGCGCAGGTGATGCGCGCGATGCTGACGCCCGAGCCGCCGCCGCTGCCACGGCGCAAGTTCGGAAGCATCATGGCCGGCCAGTGGAAACTGACGAAGAAATATCACTGGCAGATGACACGCGGAAACATCGTCGGCATCATCATCGGCGTGCTGCCCGGCGCCGGCGCCGACATGGCTGCCTGGGTCTCCTATGCGATGTCGAAGCGTTTCTCCAAGGAGCCGGAGAAATTCGGCACCGGCCATGTCGAGGGCCTGGTCGAGGCCGGCGCCAGCAACAACGCCAGCATTGCCTCGGGCTGGGTACCTTCGCTGCTGTTCGGCATCCCCGGCGACACCATCGCAGCGATCGCCATCGGCGTGCTCTACATGAAGGGCCTCAACCCCGGCCCGACGCTGTTCACCGAGAAGGCGTCGAGCATGTACGCGATCTATCTGATGTTCATCATCGCGAACATCCTGATGATTCCGCTCGGCATCGCCATGATTCGCGTCGCCGCCTACATCCTGCTGGCGCCGCGTTCCACCGTGATGCCGATCATCATGCTGTGCTGCGCGGTCGGCTCGTTCGCGATCGGCAACAACATGTTCGGCGTCGTCACCGTTGCTGCCTTCGGCATCATCGGCTATGTGATGGAGGCAAACGGCTATCCGGTCGCCGCGATGGTGCTCGGCATCGTCATGGGCACCATGGTCGAGCAGGCTTTCGTCACCTCGCTGATCAAGTCGGACGGAAGCATCCTGCCGTTCTTCGAGCGCCCGGTCGCGGCAATCCTCGCCGCCATGGCGATCGGCGCCCTGCTCTGGCCCGTGATGGTATGGCTCTGGCGCAAGGTAAAACCGGTTCAGACCGCGGCGGCAACATCCCGGTGATTCCAGGCGAGCGGCCCTCGCCTGCCCCGCCGGGGCGTTGTAAAGCAGGGCATGGTTGAGAAGAAATCTTCGCTGGACATCACATCGCTCGCCCGCGAGTTGCGCGCCGGCAGTCGCGCGGCGCTGGCGCGGGCCATCACACTAATCGAGAGCCGGCGCGGCGACCATCAGGCGCTGGCGCGCGAGCTGGTGCAGATGCTCCTGCCCGACACCGGCAAGGCGGTTCGCGTCGGCATCACCGGCTCGCCCGGCGTCGGCAAATCCACCACCATCGATGCGCTCGGGACGTATCTGATCGAACAGGGCAACAAGGTCGCGGTGCTCGCAGTCGATCCGTCCTCGGCACGCAGCGGCGGCTCGATCCTTGGCGACAAGACGCGGATGGCGCGGCTGTCGGCGTCCGACCACGCCTTCATCCGCCCCTCGCCGTCCTCAGGCACGCTCGGCGGCGTGGCTGCGAAAACGCGCGAGGCCATGCTTCTGTGCGAGGCGGCCGGCTTCGATGTCGTGCTGGTGGAGACCGTCGGCATCGGCCAGTCCGAGACCGCCGTCTGCGACATGACCGATTTCTTTCTCGCCCTGATGCTGCCGGGCGGCGGCGACGAGCTGCAGGGCATCAAGAAGGGCCTTGTCGAGCTCGCCGACATGATCGCGATCAACAAGGCCGACGGCGACAATCTCAAGCGCGCCAACATCACCGCCGCCGACTATCGCGGCGCGCTGCACATCCTCAGCCCACGCTCCGAGCATTGGCATCCGCCGGTCGAGACCTATTCGGCACTGACCGGCGACGGCATCGCAAAGATCTGGCAAAAGATCCTGGATCACCGCAAGGCGATGAAGGCATCCGGCGATTTCGCCGCGCGCCGGCGCGAGCAGCAGGTGAAATGGATGTGGTCGATGCTGGAGCAGCGCATGCTGGCGCGGCTGCGCAGCGAGGCATCGGTGCGGACCAAGGTCCGGAAGATCGAGGCCGAGGTGGCCGAAGGCCATCTCACACCGGCGCTCGCCGCCGAGCAGATCTTGGCATTGCTGCAATGAGCGACAAACTGCGCATCCTCCTCACCGGCTTCGGATCGTTTCCCGGCGCGCCCTATAATCCGACCCAGCCGCTGGTCGCGCGGCTGACGCAGCTGCGCCGGCCGGCGCTCGACGATGTCGAGATCTCGAGCCACATCTTTCCGGTGACCTATGCCGCGGTGGACCGGCAACTGCCCGAGGTGCTCGCAAAGGTGAAGCCTGATGCGCTGCTGATGTTCGGCCTAGCCGCACGTACGCCTTACCTGCGTGTCGAGACCCGCGCTCGCAACGCCGTCAGCATGCTGTGGCCGGATGCAGCCAATACCCGCTCGAGCAAGCGCGGCATCGCCGCCAATGCGGACGCGATGATGTTCGGCCCACATACGGCGAGGCTGCTGCGCGCCGCCCGCCTCACCGGCATCGATGCGCGCGCCTCGCGCGATGCCGGCGCCTATCTCTGCAATTATCTGAGCTGGCGCGCGATCGAGAACGTGAGGGCCGGCGGACCGCAGCTGGCGGCGTTCATCCATATCCCCCTGCTCGCGCGCAGCGGCGCGGTGCGACGCAAGGGCGCCCCGCGCATCACGCTGGAGGACCTGGTGGATGCGGGCGAGGCGATGCTGATGGAGATGGTGCAATTGGCGCGGAAGGGGCGGAACACGCCAGCCTCGTAGGGCAAGGCGCACTCGCGCCGTGCGCACCATGCATCCGCATCCGTGGTGACGATGGTGAGCAAGCTACGCTTTGCCCACGCTACGGCACCTCTCTTTGCGTAAACATTTAACCCTACCGCGAACAATCCTCACGGCCCCGGCCACCCTGCGCTACCTAATCCGGGCGGACACCTCCCGCGTCCGCCGAAGGACGCGTCATGGACCTCAATCGCCGTCATCTCATCGGAGCTTCGACCGCCGGCATCGCCGGCGCGCTCGCCATGCCGGCCGACGCCGCACGCGCGGCGCCACTGATATCCCTGCTCGGCCGCGATGCGACCCAGTACGGCGTCCGGCCGGGCAGCAGCGAGGACCAGACCCGCGCACTCCAGCGCGCCATCGACGAGGCCGCGCGCGCGCAAATGCCGCTGGCGCTGCCGCCCGGAGTCTATCGCAGCGGGCTGTTGCGGCTGCCGAACGGAGCGCAACTGATCGGCGTACGCGGCGCAACGAAACTCGTCTTCATCGGCGGGACCTCGGCGATCCAGAGCGACGGCTCGGATGCGATCGGCCTCACCGGCATCACCTTCGACGGCGGCGGCATTCCGCTGCCGACGCGGCGCGGATTGATCCACGTCCTCGGCGGGCGCGACGTCCGCATCGCCGATTGCGAGATCACGGGCTCCGGCGGCAGCGGCATCTGGCTCGAGCAGGTATCCGGCGACATCTCCGGCAACATCTTCACTGACATTGCGGTGACTGCGGTGGTCTCGTTCGACGCCAGGGGGATCGGCGTCTCACGCAACACCATCATCGGTACGAATGACAACGGCATCGAGATCCTGCGCACCGCAATCGGCGACGACGGCACGCTGGTCGCCGACAACCGCATCGAGAACATCAAGGCCGGCCCCGGCGGCTCCGGCCAGTACGGCAACGCCATCAACGCCTTCCGTGCCGGCAATGTGATCGTGCGCGGCAACCGCATCAGGAACTGCGACTATTCCGCGGTGCGCGGCAACTCGGCCTCGAACATCCATATCACCGGCAACAGCGTCAGCGACGTGCGCGAGGTCGCGCTCTATTCGGAGTTTTCGTTCGAGGCCGCGGTGGTCGCCAACAACACGGTCGATGGCGCCGCGGTCGGCGTCTCCATCTGCAATTTCAACGAAGGCGGCCGCATCGCGGTGGTCCAGGGCAACATCATCCGCAACCTGATCCCGAAACGGCCGATCGGCACCGCGCCCGACGACGATGCCGGCGTCGGCATCTACGTCGAGGCGGATTCCTCCGTGACCGGCAACGTCATCGAGAACGCGCCGTCCTACGGCATCGTCGCCGGCTGGGGCAAATATCTGCGCGACGTCGCGATTACGGGCAACGTGATCCGCAAGGCGCTGGCCGGCGTCGGCGTCTCAGTCGTGCCGGGCGCGGGCACCGCGCTCGTCAACAACAACATGATCTCGGAGACCCCGCGCGGCGCCGTGGTCGGGCTCGATCACGCACGCGCAGTGACGACGGATCTGTCGGCGGACGGCGCCCAGCGCTTTGCGCAGGTGATGGTCGGCGGAAATGCGGTGCGGCGCTAGAACGCGTTCCTCAGTAGCGGGTATTTCGCTTCGAGGCCGTCGAGGCTGAAGGTGAATTCGACGACGCGCTCGGGGGCCGCGACGATTTCGGCGGCGGGCGGAGCAAACTGAGGCAGGAGCGCTGCCATTGCGGCTGGCGTGGTCAGCGGTGCTCTCGCGGCAGGCGCGGTGGGCGGCGCGACCGGGGTGGACATCTTGAACGGTGCCACGGCAGCGGACGCCTTGGGCGGCGTCATCGCGGCAGGCGCGGCCAGTGGCGCCCTCGCAGCGGGCGGCTTGAACGGCGCCACGGCAAGAGACGCCTTGGGCGGTGTCGTCGCGGCAGGCGCGGCCAGTGGCGCCCTCGCGGCGGGCGGCTTGAACGGTGCCACGGCAAGAGACGCCTTGGGCGGTGTCGTCGCGGCAGGCGCGGCAAGCGGTGCCATCGCGGCGGGCTCCTTGAAGGGTGCCGCGGCAGCAGACTCCCTGGGCGGTGTCGTCGCGGCAGGCGCGGCAAGCGATGCCCTCGCAGCGGGCGGCTTGAACGGTGTCACGGCAAGAGACGCCTTGGGCGGTGTCGTCGCCGCAGACGCGGCAAGCGGAGCCATCGCGGCGAGCGGTGCGATCGGGGCTTCGGTGATTTCGGCGAATACGTGCGGCTTGGGCTTGGGCCTGACCGGCACGGCAGTCTCGGGGGCGATGCGGACGGCCTTCGGCTGCACGGTCTGGACCTGCTCGCGCGGGAATACGCGGGGCATCGTCGCCGGCGACCAGCCGAATGCAGGAGTCACGCTCGCGGCCGCCGCGGCGACATCCGCACCGGTCGCGAGTGCGCGCCAGGCCTGGACGGCCCGCTTGGCTTCCTGGATGTTCTCAAGGAATGCGATCTCGGAGTGGTAGCGGCGCCAGCGTCCGGTCTCGAACATCTCGGAGAGATGTTGCAGCCGCTGCTCGGCGAGAGTGCACCAGCGTGTCGCAATCTCGCGGCAACCAGCCGCGTCGCGAAAAGCCTCTTGGCGATGTGTCATGAAACAGCCCGTCAGGAGCAAAATACGGACGCGACGCAACGCACACGAATCAATTTAGACGCGACATGAATATTTTGTGGAAAAGTTCTGACTTGTCCAGCAACGGCACGGCCTCGTCACGAAATTCCGTAGTCGTGCGGAGTTTTCAGACGCTTACGAGTCAAGCTTCGCACAAGCATGACGGACTTGTGCCACGCCGGGCCGACCAAGGCTGATGAACGCAAGCGCGATCCTTCAACCGGAAGCTGAGCAAGCGAGAGATTTCAAGAAAATCAGACGGCCCAAAAGAAAAGACCCGTCCGGGGGGACAACCGGACGGGTCGAGCCATATGGGCGCTTGGGGTGGATGGGCGCTCGCGCCTGATATGACTGATGGGGAGGGATGACCGCTCCCACATAATTTGGTCGTGGCAGGGCGCTGAACGTTCAAAGCGGCGTTCGATTTTTTAACCTTTGGCCTGCGTGCATCTTTGCCGCAGCCGCTATCGCGTCGCCGGCCTATCCGCCTGAGAAATCGCGGATTTATCGTCGGCGCTCGACAGCGAGGGTTGCTCGATGGCGCGGATGCTGGGCTCGTCGCGACGCTTCTCGGCATCTTCACGTTTTGTTGTACCGGACGCGGCAGCAACCGGCGTCGCAGCGTCGGCGGGAACGGCCATGACCGCCGCAAACGCATCTGGCTCGCCGTCGCCAAAGAGATCATCACGCCCCGGTGAGCCGAGGTCGCGCGCGGTCTTTGCCAGCGTCATGCGCAGCGCTTCCGGCTTCAGGGTGTAGTTGCGCTCGAGCAGCAGCGCCGCGACGCCGGAGACATAGGCGGCCGAGAACGAGGTGCCCGAGGTGATCTGGTACTTGCCGTCCGGGGCCGGCAGGAAGATGTCGACGCCGGGCGCCGCCAGTGCAATGTGGTTTCCGCGGTTGGACGCAGAGAACAGCTTGTCCTGCTGATCGGTCGCGCTGACCGCGATCACGTTGGGATTGGCGGCGGGATAAAGCGGCGGCGATTTCGCACCCGCGTTGCCGGCGGCTGCGATCAGCACCAGCCCGCGTGCCGCGGTCGCCGCGATGGCGCGCTCGATCACGGCGTCCTTGGGACCGGCAAAGCTCATGTTGACGATCTGCGCGCCATGCTCGGCGGCATAGTTGAGGGAGCGCAGGATGATGTAGGACGAACTCTGGGCGCCGTCGGTGGTGCCGCCGAAGGCGCGGATGGCAATGATGCGCGCTTCCGGCGCGCTGCCCATCAGCCGGGCATGCGCCACGATGGCGCCAGCGATGCCGGTGCCGTGGACGTGCGGGCCCTCGGTGCTGCCAAGTGCATCGAAGCTATCGGCGATGGAATTGGCGAGTTCGGGGTGCCTGGCGTCGATGCCGGAATCGATCACGGCAACCGTGACGTTGGCGCCATGCGCCAGCGTGTGCGCTTGCGGCAGGCGGAGCTTCGTCAGCACGTATTGCGCGGGATCGCCCTCGGTCGGCACGGACGGTTTCTGGTCCTGGAGCACATAGCGGAAGTTCGCCTGAACCGAGCGCACGCTGCCGTCGACAGCGAATTCGCGCCGCACCGTCTCGAACGGGCGGCCGTCGGTGATGCGGAACAGGCCCATCGTGGCCCCGATCAACGGGAAATTCTCGGAGGAGACGCGCGTCAAGCCGTGGCGGCGGGCCAGCTCGTCGGCTTCGGTCGCCGACAGCGCACTGTCGATCTCGGCGACGAATTCGTTGGCGAAGCTGCGCAGATTTACGGCGACCGGCGTTCTGTCACCGCGGCCCTTGTTCGCGCTCTTCTTGCCCGACGTGTTGCCCGACTTGCCGGCACCGTTGCCATCAGCGTTCGGCTGCGCCAGGCACTCCCCGTCGGCGTCGCGATAGGACGCAGTGCAGGCCGGATAGAGGTTAGGTGAGTAGCGCGCATAAGGCAGCACCGGCGTCGGACCCGTCCGCGCCGAGATCCGCGTGGTGGTGATCGCACGCGGGCCACGGCCGACACTGGCCGCTCGCGCCGTAACACCGGGGCTGACACGCGCGGCCACGCTCGGAGAGATGGTCGGCGTGCGCGAGGGAACGCTGATCGTCGGCGTGCGCATGATCGCCTGCGCATGGGCGACCTCGACGCCGAGGGAGGCGGCAAGCAGCAGCGCGGCTCCGACCGACGAAGCGTAGACCCCGCCACTTACCCCACTCTCGGACTTCCGCGTCATCGGTTCAGCGGCGCGTTTACGGCGCCGCTACGGCGAGGTTGACGAACTTCTCGCGCTGCATCTTGCCAAGCAGCGAGGCGAGTTCGTCCTGGCTCATCGCCTTGTCGAACTGGAGGCGGAACATGCCGCCCTTGGCATCACCGATGATCGAAGCCTGGTAGCTGTCGAGCAGCGCGGTGATGTCGGCGACGCGCGCCTCGGGCGTGAAGCGCACGAGCGCGCGCGCCGGTGCGGCAGCGCCGAGCTCGCGCGTGACCGGCACGCCGATCGAGAGCGAGGCGGTCTGGAAGGTCGAGGTCTGGGTCTTCATCAGCACGGCGCCGATGATGCCGGCTTGCAGCAGCAGCGCGATGGCGCCGAGGCTCGCCGACCAAGCGAGCGTCCGCGGGGACAGGCTCGAGAAGAAGGTCGCGATGCGCGCCGAAAGCGGCAGCGGACCGACCTCGCGTGCCGGCTCGGCATCGATCGCGGCGAACAGCTTCTGCATCGCGCGCGCCGACGGAGCACCCAGGCGCTCGTTCAGATGTATGGTCTCTTCGTACTCGCCGCGGATCGCGGCATATTGCTTCGCAAGCTCCGGATCACGCGCCAGCGCCTCCTCGACGCGGCGGGCGTCGCGCGCGTTCAGCGTACCGGCGGCGTGCCACGGCAGCAGCATTTCAATTTCACTGGGCTCTTGCTCCAGCATCTTCTTGCTCAATGCCATCATGGCCAGCCTCGCTCAACGCCGGCTGCCTTCAGCAGTTCGGCCAGTTTCTTGCGCGCATAGAACAAGCGCGTCTTCACAGTGTTCTCCGGTATCCCGACGATCTCGGCCACCTCTTCCACGGACTTCTCATGGTAGTAGACGAGATCGACGATTTCCCGGTGTTCCGGCGAGAGGCCCGTCAGACACTCCCGCAATGCTTCACTGGTATCCTTCTTCTGCACCACCGTTTCCGGATTGTCGGACTGGTCCTCGATCGCGTTCGCGGCGTCTTCGTCCAACTCAAAATCCTTTCTGCGCCGAAGCGCAGACAGGGCCTTGAATCGGGTGATTGCCAGCAGCCAGGTGGAAACGGCGGATCGGCCCTCGAACTTGCCGGCTTGACGCCAGACGTCGAGAAACACCTCGCTGATGAGGTCTTCCGCCGCCTGCTCGTCCCGCACGAGCCTGAGCCCGAAGCGATACACCCTGACATGGTGCCGCCCGTACAGCACCTGCATGGCGAGCCGGTCACCTTGAGCGATCCTGGCGATCAGGATCTCGTCCGAAGCCGCCTGTGTCACGCTCAAAGCCCGTCTCGCAAAGTTGGTCGAGTCGATGCAGCGGACGGTTCGACGGGAGGTGCAAAATTATTCAGGCTACCGCAATCATACGGAAACCTGTGTGATCTGCCCCACATACGCGTATTTTTCTCGCCCCACCCGCGGCGGTCGGCCGCTTCAATCCAGATCGGTAACATAATACTGAAACCACTTTCCTGCGGAATGCCTGCCCGGCACGGGGAGGCGAACCAAGACCGGTTCCATAGCAGCCCTGCACGACGTATGTCTCACGAACCCCTGCTTTGGCTCGACCGCATCGCGAACGATGCCTAATCACCGGCAAAACTTCCGCCGCGGGCCGATATCCCCTGTTCTGCGCCGCACGGTTCGGATTCGGTTTCGAAGGATACCAAACCTAAAGGCTTGCCGCGTAGATTTTTGGGCTGACATCCACCAGTGGCAGGACCATGAGCACGGCCGCGACGTCCTTACCGGAGAGGAATGCCGCTGAGGCCGCGGATCTCGTCCTCGGGCCCGAGGCGGCGGCACCCGAGGTGCGGGCACGCCGGGTCCGGCAGCGCCGACAGATGTATGTCGGCCAGGTGGCGAGCTACTCGCTCGGCGCTTTCGTCCTGCTGCTCTATGCCCATGACGGCGCGATCTCGATCGACATTCCGCCGCTGTTCTGGGTCGGCGGTCTCCTGATCATCGGCACGTTCACCGTCCTGTCGGAGGCCGGCGTCGGCGACAGGCACACCGACCACTATCTCACCGTCTTCCAGATTTCGGCGCATATGGCGCTGCAATTCGTGTTCCTGGTGTCGGTGCCGACCGTCGGCGTCGCCTTCATCAGCGTGCTGTTCCTGATCTTCGCCTTCGGCACGCTGCGCATGACCTCGGCCCAGGCGATGCTGACCTGGGCGCTCGCGGCCATCGGCCTTGCCGCTGTCTTCCTCGCCTCCGACCTGCCGATCGGCATGCCCGTTGCGACGAGGCTGCAGCGGACCGCCTCGATGCTGTGCTTCGTGCTGGTGATCGGCCAGTGCGCCTTTCTCGGCCTGTTCGGCGCCACGCTGCGCAAGATCCTGTACCGGCGCAGCATCGAGCTGAAGACGGCCTATCAGCGCATCGAGGAGCTGGCCGAGCTCGACGAGCTCACCGGCTCCTACAACCGCCGCTGCATCATGCGGCTGCTCGACGCCGAGATCGAAAAGTCACGGCAGGCGTCGGTGCCCTGCGCGATCGCACTGATCGATCTCGACTGGTTCAAGCGCATCAACGACGCCTACGGCCATCCCGTCGGCGACGAGGTGCTGCGCACCTTCGCGGTCACCATTTTCGCCAATATCCGCCCGGACGACCGCTTCGGCCGCTACGGCGGCGAGGAATTCCTGCTGCTGCTGCCGGGCGCCGAAAGCGATGCGGCGTCGCGCATGCTCGAGCGCTTGCGCGGAATCGTCGCCGATCTCGACTGGAGCGCATTCTCCCCCGGCATGCGGGTGACGATTTCCGCAGGCGTCGTGACGCTGCGCGACAACGATACTGCCGACACGTTACTCGCGCGCGCCGACAGCGCGCTCTACTCCGCCAAGGCGCAAGGGCGCAACCGAATTACGACGAGCTGACCGATCCATTTTCTCCCGACGCGCGAGAATGCGCCGCCGGACCAAACGCTCCAGGACAGGGCAATGATATCCAAATCCGAGAAACCATCCGAGAACCTGCTCGAGGAACTGCAGGCCGCACTCTCGCACGGCACCGTTGCGCGCCGGGTCGAGACGCTGCGCCGCGTCACCGACCTCTTCGTCAACAACGCGGTGGATTACTCCGACGAGCACACAAAGGTGTACGACGACGTATTCCAGTGCCTGTTCGAGCAGATCGAGACGTCGGCCAGGGCCCTGCTCGCCGAGCGCCTCGCACCGATCGCGGCCGCACCGCCTAAGATCATCCGAACGCTCGCACTCGACGAGGTCATCGAGGTCGCAGGCCCCGTGCTGTCGAAATCGGAGCGGCTGGACGAGGCGACCCTGATCGAGATCGCGCGCAGCAGGGGCCAGGCGCATCTGAAGGCGATCTCGCTGCGGCGGGTGCTGTCGGAAGCGCTGACCGATGTGCTGGTGATGCGCGGCAACGAGGACGTGGTGCAATCGACCGTCAGCAATCCGGGCGCGCAGCTCTCCGAGGGAAGTCTCACCGACCTCGTCACCCGCGCCGAACGCGACGACGACCTCGCCACCTGCATCGGCCTACGGCCCGACCTACCGCGCCATCACTACCTGAAGCTGGTCGCGAAGGCGTCTCTGCGCGTGCGCAGGAAGCTGGAGGCCGCCCATCCCGAGCTCGCGGACGAAGTGTCGAGCGTGGTTCAGGAAGCGGCCCGGCGCGTCCGCGCCGCCGCCACGACCCGGCAGACCGAGATGGCGCGCGCACTGGTCAAGTCGCTGCACGAAGACGGCCGTCTCAACGAGTTCCAGGTCACCGCCTTCGCCGAGCAGAGTAAATTCGACGAGACCAATGCGGGGCTCGCGGCGCTGGCGGGCGTCCCGATCGAGACCGCCGAGAACATAATGATCGAGAGCCGCAACGAGGGCGTGATGATCCTCGCCAAGGTCGCGGGCCTGCAATGGTCAAGCGTGCGCGCGATCATCGCCATGCGCGAAAAGCTGTCCGGCGGCACGCAAATGGACATTCTGACGCTGCGCGACACCTACGAGGCCCTGCGCAGCTCGACCGCGCAGCAGGTGCTGCGCTTCCACCGCATGCAGCATAATTCGACGCCGGCGGCCTGAGGCCGGCGGAGCTAGAGCCAATTCCGCTCCGATGGAATCGGAAGTGGCCTCTAGATTCTTGTTTGACGCGTTTTCTTTACGCGAACCGGTATCCACTTCGCTCGAAAACGCTCTAGTACCGCAGGACTTTCGAGCCGACCGCCGCGCCGATCGCCGTCACCGCCGCGGTGGCGATCGTGTACCAGGTCGCGACGAACAGCGGCGAGTCGTCGGTGCAATGCGTCGCATACAGCGTCGCGGCAAGCCCCGCCGACAAGAGGCCCGCCAGCGCGCCGGCAAGCGCGGGGCGCGAGGGTGCGCCGTGCCGCAGGCCGAACAATGCGCCCGCGAGCAGCGGCAGCGACATCGCGGGGATTGCCATCAGGCAGGCCCTGGAATTCTTGCCCATCAGCCGCATCGTCATCGGCATCGCCGGCGCCATCATCGCTTCGCTGCCGATCGCAACCGCAAGCAGGCCCACGGGAAGCAGCAGCAGCCAGCCCCAGCCGCGCATCAAGGCCTCGGGCCGCGACAGGTGCAGGCTGACGATGATGGCGGGGATTGCGAGCGACAGCGTGACCGCGAACTTCATGTTGAAGAACGGATTGTGCATCGCGCTCATCACGTCGGCACGCACGCCGAGGGTCGTCGCGAAGATCAGGATCGACAGGGGCGCCGCCACCAGGAGCGCCATCGTCAGCATGGCGCCGACGCGCGGAGCGCGGTGGGCGTTGTCGGCCGCGAGCGTGCGAATGAGTTGATCGGTATCCATGACTAGTGGTCCCGCAGTTTGGCCGTGAGCGCCGCAAGTCCGCGATGCAGCGCGACCCGCACCGCACCTTCGCTCATCGAAAATTTCGCCGCCGTGTCCTTGATCGAAGCGCTGTCGACCGCGATCGACTGCAACACGTCGCGCTGGCGCTGAGGCAGCGTGCCCAGCTGCGCTGCGACCTCGGCCGCCGACGCGGTTTCCTCCGGCGCTTCGCCCGGCAGCGTCTCGGCGAAATCGTCGATGTTGACGAAGGCGCGCTTGCCGCGCCGCCTGAGCGTGTCGATCAGCTTGTTGCGGGCGATCGCAAACAGCCACGGCGCGAACGGAGCTTCGCTGTCCCAGGTGTGCCGCTTCAGATGCACCGCCAACAGAATCTCCTGCACGATATCCTCGGCCTGGTCTGGAGGCTGGCCTGCCCGCGCCAGGCCGCGCCTCGCAGCGGCGCGCAGCACCGGCGTCACCGCCTTTAACAGGCGATGATACGCCGCATCGTCGCCCGCCATGGCCGACCGCATCAGGCCGGTCCACTCGTCCTCACGTCCGCGCACGCGCGCCCCTCACCATGCAATTCGGCCGCTCTTTCAATTTGTTACGCTGCGCACCCGAGGATCACGAATTCGTGATCAAGACCAAGCGCCACTGTCCGAGCAGTCGTGAAAGTCCGCGACGGCTCATAACATCGATCGGTCCCGTCCGCACCCGAAGGCCGGTCGCGATAGGGGCGCCTTGCCCCGTTTTCGCCCGGTGTAGCCCGAAGATTCCCATTTTCTGCCCCGCTGTGGTCACGCCGCAGCGTCTCTGTTCGCCCCGGGACGGGCGGAATTGGGGAGATCGTCAACATGATGAAAGCCAGCGGGCGCGCGGCATCGATCCTTCTTGCCGGGTTTTTCTTGCTGTTCGGAGGCGTTGCACAGGCAGCGCCGAGTTCGGCTGCAAGCAGCAACTCCGACAGCTCGGACAAGCAGGCCGATGCAGCCAAGCCGAGCAAGCACCGACGCCACACCTCTAGCCATAGCAGCAGCAAGTCGACGCAGAAATCCGACGACAAGGCTGACAAGACGGACGCCGCGCCGAAGGCCAACGAGGCCAAGGCCGGCAATGACGCGCCGGCGGCCGGCCAGATGCCGCCGCAAGTCGCCAATGCCAATGCACAGCTCGCCGCCGCTGATACACCGACGGCTGCCGCGGCCTCCGCGATGACCGACCGCGCCAACGACAATGTCCAGGCAGCGGCCGATAATACCGCTGCCTCCAATGCCGAGGCCCAGGTGGTGGCGCCCGATCAGCTCAACGACCTCGACCGCGCCCTGCAACAGGACAATCCGCCGGCGCAAAAGGCGGTGATTGCCGCAACCGACGCGCAGCCGCGGCCGGCGCCGGTGATGGCAAGCAGCCAGAGCTCGGCCTGGGACCAGAGCTCCCTGATCGGCAAGATCTTCATCGGTTTCGGCGCGTTCCTGACACTGGCCTCCGCCGCGCGCATGTTCATGGCCTGAACCTGGGGCCTGAGGGGAGCTCGTCCGGGGGG
>JAEYRD010000092.1 GCA_023435725.1 Pseudomonadota bacterium
GTAGTAATCCCGCTTGGGCGTGGCCCTTGCGAGGATTTCGATCTGCCTGTCATTGAGGCCGAAGCGGCGATAGATGGCCGTGATTTGCGGCTCGATAGCCCGTTCGTTCGGCAGCAAGAGGCGCGTCGGGCAGCTCTCGATGATGGCGGGCGCGATGTTGCTGCCGTCGATGTCGGACAGGCTTTGCGTGGCGAAGATGACGGACGCATTCTTTTTTCTGAGCGTCTTCAGCCATTCGCGGAGCTGGCCGGCGAAGCCTTCATCGTCCAGGGCCAGCCAGCCCTCGTCGATGATGAGCAGCGTCGGCCGCCCGGCGTGCCGGTCGCCTATGCGATGGAACAGGTAGGCGAGCACGGCCGGGGCCGCGCCGGTCCCGACAAGGCCCTCGATCTCGAACGCTTGCACATCGGCCGAGCCGAGATGTTCGGATTCGGCATCAAGCAGCCGGCCATAGGCACCGCCGACGCAGAACGGCCGGAGCGCCTGTTTCAGATCGTTGGATTGCAGCAGAACGCTGAGGCCCGTGATCGTGCGTTCCTCGACCGGGGCCGAGGCGAGCGAAGTCAGCGCCGTCCAAAGATATTCCTTCACCTCGGGCGTGATGGCGACGCCTTCGCGCATGAGGATGGCGGCGATCCAGTCCGCCGCCCATGCGCGTTCATAGGTGTCGTGGATGCGGGCGAGCGGCTGAAGCGAGACGGATGCCTCGGCCCCTTCTGTCAGCCCGCCGCCGAGGTCGTGCCAGTCGCCGCCCATGGCGAGCGACGCGGCGCGGATCGAACCGCCGAAATCGAAGGCGAAGACCTGCGATCCGGCGTAGCGCCGGAACTGGAGGGCCATGAGGGCGAGCAGCACGGATTTGCCCGCGCCTGTGGGGCCGACGACAAGGGTGTGCCCTACGTCGCCGACATGCAAAGACAACCGGAACGGGGTTGAGCCTTCGGTCTTTCCAAAGAGCAAAGGGGGCGCACCGAAATGCTCGTCCCGTTCCGGCCCCGCCCACACCGCCGAAAGCGGGATCATGTGGGCGAGATTCAAAGTGCTGATGGGCGGCTGGCGGACATTGGCGTAGGCGTGTCCGGGCAGGCTGCCGAGCCATGCATCAACCGCGTTGACGCTCTCGGGCATGGCGGTGAAGTCGCGGCCCTGAACGATCTTCTCGACCAGGCGCAGCTTCTCGTCGGCGAGGCGCGGGTCGGCATCCCAAACGGTGACGGTGGCCGTGACATAGGCCATGCCCGCCACGTCCGCCCCAAGCTCCTGCAAGGCCATGTCGGCGTCGAGCGCCTTGTTGGCCGCGTCGGTGTCCACAAGCGCGGACGCCTCGTTGGTCATCACCTCTTTCAGAATCGCGGCGATGCTCTTGCGCTTCGCAAACCATTGGCGGCGGATGCGGGTCAGCAGCCGCGTCGCGTCGGTCTTGTCGAGCAGGATCGCCCGCGTGCTCCACCTGTAGGGGAACGGCAGGCGGTTCATTTCGTCGAGCAGGCCCGGCGTCGTCGCGGTCGGGAATCCCACGATGGTCAGCACGCGCAGATGCGCGTCGCCAAGGCGCGGCTCCAGCCCGCCGGTCAAGGGCTGGTCGGCGAGCAGCGCGTCGAGGTGCATGGGCACCTCGGGCACGCGCACGCGATGCCGGTTGGTCGAGATAGTGGAATGGAGATAGGTCAGCGTCGCGCCGTCATCCATCCAACGGCACTCGGGCATCAAGCCGTCGAGCAAGGCCAGCACGCGGTCGGTGCGGTCGATGAAGCCTCGCAGCAGCTCCCACGGGTCCACGCCGGTTTTCTCGCGGCCCTCGTAGAGCCAGCTTTCCGCGCGGGCTGCTTCCTCGGCCGGGGGCAACCAGAGGAAAGTCAGGAAATAGCCGGACACGAAATGCGTGCCTGCTTCCTCGAAATCGGCCTTGCGCTCGGCATCGACCAGCGCCGACGCGGGATCGGGAAAGGTGCTGTCGGGATAGGTCGCGGCCTCGCTGCGCTGTGCCTCGACGAAGATGCTCCAGCCGGAGCCGAGGCGGCGCACGGCATTGTTGATGCGGCCGGCGACGGCGACCAGCTCGGCCGCGACGGCGGAATCCAGATCGGGACCGCGAAACTTCGCGGTCCTCTGAAAACTGCCGTCCTTGTTCAAGACGACGCCGGAGCCGAGCAATGCGGCCCATGGCAGATAGTCGGCGAGCCGGGCGGCGGTGCGGCGATATTCGGAAAGGTTCATCATGGCCGCGCCCTCACACCGCCAGATGGCCGGGGACGCGCAGATGCCTACGCCCGACCTCGACGAATTGGGGATCGCGCTTCGCCGCCCATACGGCTGCGAAATGGCCGATTGCCCATATGGCGATGCCGACCAGCCAGAGGCGCAGGCCGAGGCCCACGGCCCCGGCGAGCGTTCCGTTCATGATGGCGATGGCGCGCGGTGCGCCGCCGAGCAGGATATGCTCGGTTAACGCCCGGTGGACCGGGATCGAAAATCCCGGCACCGCGTCGAGCTGTTCGAGTCCGCCCGCCATCAAACGAGCGCCCCGCCGCCGAAGGAGAAGAAAGACAGGAAGAAGCTCGATGCGGCGAACGCGATGGACAGGCCGAAAACGATCTGGATCAGGCGACGGAAGCCGCCGCTGGTATCGCCGAACGCGAGGGTCAGGCCCGTCACGATGATGATAATGACGGCGATGATCTTGGCGACCGGCCCCTCGATGGACTGGAGGATTTGCTGCAAGGGCTGTTCCCATGGCATCGACGAACCGGACGCATGGGCGGCGGGGGCGAGCATGAGGCTGATGGCAAGGGCAGATGCGGCGGTCGCGGCGAGGCGATAGCCGCGCGTGAGCGTGCGGATCATGAAGATTCTCCTGTGCTGGTGGGGATTGCCGAAGGGATGGGATGCGTGATGCGGTAGTCGCCGTCCGGCCCCAGCCCCTCGACGCGGGCAAGCTCGGCCAGCCGGCGCGCGGAACCGCGCCCGGAAAGGACGGCAACAAGGTCGATAGTCTCGGCGATCAGCGCGCGGGGGACCGTGACGACAGCCTCTTGAATGAGCTGTTCAAGGCGACGGAGCGCGCCGATGCCGGTGCCGGCATGGATGGTGCCGATCCCGCCCGGATGGCCGGTGCCCCATGCTTTGAGCAGGTCGAGGGCTTCCGATCCGCGCACTTCGCCGATGGGAATACGGTCGGGGCGCAGGCGCAGCGAGGAACGGACCAGATCGGAAAGCGTCGCCACGCCGTCTTTCGTCCGCATGGCGACAAGGTTGGGCGCGGCACATTGAAGCTCGCGGGTATCTTCGATGATGACGACGCGATCCTGCGTCTGCGCCACCTCGGCGAGCAGCGCATTGGTCAGCGTGGTCTTGCCGGTGCTGGTGCCGCCCGCCACCAAGATATTGGCGCGGGCTGCGACGGCCGTGCGCAGGCTCAATGCCTGATCGGCGGACATGATGCCCGCCGCCACATAGTCGTCGAGCGTGAACACCGCGACGGCGGGTTTGCGGATGGCAAAGGCCGGCGCGGCGACCACGGGCGGCAGTAGGCCCTCGAACCGCTCGCCGCTCTCTGGCAACTCGGCCGAGACGCGGGGGCTGCGGGCGTGAACCTCCGCGCCGACATGATGCGCGACCAGCCGCACGATGCGTTCGCCATCGGCGGCGGAAAGGCGTTCGCCCGTATCGGAAAGCCCTTCGGACAGCCGGTCGATCCACAACCGCCCGTCCGGGTTCAACATCACCTCGACCACGGCCGGGTCTTCGAGCAGCCGGGCAATTGCGGGGCCGAGCGCGGTGCGCAACATGCGTGCGCCGCGCTGGATCGCTTCCTGTCTGTGGTGGTTGGTGGTCATGTCGGCCCCGGCTTCTGGCGGGGGCGCAACAGGCGGTCCCCGGACGGGGTCGATTAAGAAAGCCCGGAATTGGGCCGGTTCAACAAGTATCTAAGCGGCGGCGGCAATCGGCGGCGAACGGCGGTAAATAGGACGGGTCCGAATACTTACTCTTGATCGCCGTTGCTCTCGGACTCGTCCGGCAATGGATCGTCGGGAAGTGAGTCGAGGTCACGCGACAGCTCTTTGAGGAACCTGTCGCCGGTCGCCAGACGCCGGCCGAGATTCTGCATGAAGCCCTCGAACCGCTCCGCGCCTTTGGCACGGGCAGCGGATTGTGCGGCTCCCGTGAGCGGCGGGGTGATGGTCATCCAGAAATGGATGAACTGCGCGACCGTCTCGCCGAGGACGGCGAGATCCAGGTCGAGCGTGTCGATCTGGCGGCCGAGCTTGTCCAAGCGGCGCGACATGGCGGCTTCAAGCTGGTCGTCGGCATCGCCGGACAGGTAGGACATGACCGCCGCCTCCACGATGGCGGATTTCGAGACATTGCGGCGCAGCGCCACCGAGCGGCGCAGCGCCATTGCCTCGATCTGCGGAATGAGCGCGGGGTCGAAATAGACGTTCATGCGTTTTCTGGTTGCCATGGGCGTGTCCTCAAAGCTCGATACCATCATCGGGGTTCATGGCGACCTGCCGCGCCACCATCCTCATGCGCTGGCGCAGGGCGCGGGCCTTGGCCGCGTCAACGTCCGGCTCGTCGTCCAGAAACTCGAACTCCTGTTCGGGCGCTGGCGGCGGGGCGACGATTTCCTCATGCTCGGGCAATTCCGGCTCGCGGCGGATGCCGGCATTGGCCGGATCGCCCTCGGTCCCGTCTGCGGCGTCGGTCGCGGAACGGCTTTCCGCCGCGACCACGCGGCCGGACCAATCATCGGCGGATGGGCTGGGCGCCAGCGGAGCGGCGGTCAGATCGGGCGGGGTCAGGATGCGTTCCTGAAACCGCGCATCCTCGAAATAGCGGGCCTTGGTCGCGCGGATCGGCGGCGTGCCCGCGACCATCACGATTTCGTCGGTGGGCGGAAGCTGCATGATCTCACCCGGCGTGAGCAGCGGCCGGGCCGTCTCCTGCCGCGACACCATGAGATGCCCTAGCCATGGGGCCAGCCTGTGCCCGGCATAGTTGGTGGAATCGCGCAGCTCGGTCGCGGTGCCGAGCGCGTCGCTCACCCGCTTGGCGGTGCGTTCGTCGTTCGTGGCGAAGCTGACGCGCACATGGCAGTTGTCGAGAATGGCGTTATTCGGCCCATAGGCGCGCTCGATCTGGTTGAGGCTCTGCGCGATCAGGAAACCTTTGATGCCGTAGCCCGCCATGAAGGCGAGCGCCGATTCAAAGAAATCGAGCCGGCCGAGCGCCGGAAACTCGTCCAGCATCAACAGCAAGCGATGGCGCTTGCCGGAGGTGGTCAATTCCTCGGTCAACCGCCTGCCGATCTGGTTGAGGATCAGGCGGATGAGCGGCTTGGTGCGGTTTATGTCGGACGGCGGAACGACCAGATAGAGCGTGACCGGCCGCCGGCTGCCGACCAGATCGGCAATGCGCCAGTCGCATCGCGCCGTCACCCGCGCCACCACGGGATCGCGGTAGAGGCCGAGGAACGACATGGCGGTGGAAAGCACACCCGACCGCTCGTTCTCGCTTTTGTTCAGCAACTCGCGGGCCGACGACGCGATGACGGGATGAACGCCGCTCGGCCCAAGATGCGGCGTGTCCATCATGGCGCGCAAGGTCGCCTCGACCGGGCGGCGCGGATCGGACAGGAAGTTGGCGACGCCCGCCAGCGTCTTGTCCTTCTCCGCATAGAGAACATGCAGGATCGCGCCGACCAGAAGGCTATGGCTGGTCTTTTCCCAATGGTTGCGCTTGTCGAGGCTGCCTTCAGGATCGACTAGAATATCCGCGATATTCTGAACGTCCCGAACCTCCCATTCCCCTTGCCTGACCTCCAGCAGCGGGTTGTAGGCGGACGATCTGGCATTGGTCGGATCGAACAGCAGGACGCGGCCGTGCTTCGCCCGGAAGCCGGCTGTCAGCGTCCAGTTTTCCCCTTTTATATCGTGGACAATGGCGGATGCGGGCCATGTCAGCAGCGTCGGCACCACCAATCCGACGCCTTTGCCGCTCCGGGTCGGCGCGAAGCATAGGACATGCTCGGGACCGTCATGGCGCAGATAGTCTTGGGTATGACGGCCGAGGACCACGCCATCGGGGCCGAGCAACCCCGCCGCGCGGATTTCCTTGTCTTCGGCCCATCGCGCCGATCCGTATGTGGCGACGTTGCGTGCTTCCCGCGCCCGGATGATCGACATGAAGATGGCGGCGGCGATGGCGAGGAAGCCGCCCGATACCGCGATGATGCCGCCCTCGACGAAGATCGCAGGCGCATAGGCGTCGAACGAAAACCACCACCAGAAGAAGGCGGGCGGGTAATAGACCGGCAGGCTGGCCAACTCGAACCATGGCGTTCCAAGCTGCGGCTGGAAGCCGAGGCGAAACGCCGTCCATTGCGTCGCTGCCCACACCATCACAAGAACGATGGTGAAGACGACAGCGATTTGGCCCCAAAGGATTCGTCCTCCGCGCAATGCAGGCTCCAGTCGGCAAAAGAGACGGAGCCGATCAGAGAGTAGTCAGAATCGGGATGGGCAACAGGAAAGAGGATGCCGGGGGGTTGCCGGATACTATCGGCGGTAAATAGGACGGGTTGCCTTTGCTGTTATCGTGCCGGCCGCGCGCCATCGCGCAACTGGCCGAGCGAATCGCCGAAACGCCTTATAGTGTTTGCAAGGTTGAGCAGGTTTTTCAGTGCGGTGCTGCGACTGAATGGCGACCAGACGGCGCTAAAGGCAACTGGCTCTGGCTCATCGGCAAAGGGCAGGAAGACGATGCCGGTAGTCGGCAGCAACGCCGTGGCCGCGCTGACGATGGTGATGCCGAAGCCCTGTCCAACCATGGATAACAGCGTGCCGCGCCCCACATCGAAACGCTGGATCGACGGCGAAGGCCAGCGCCCGGCAAAGCGCATCACGATATGGTCATGAACCTGCGGGCCGGTGCCGCCATGACGGACAAGGAACGTTTCGCCCGTCAGATCGGACCAAGTGATTGCCTGCTGCCCGGAAAGGCAATGCCCCTCCGGCAATGCGACCATCAACGTT
>JAEYRD010000155.1 GCA_023435725.1 Pseudomonadota bacterium
TCCTTGAGCTGATGCTCGAGCTCGCGCGGGGTGTAGAGCGGGTTGACGTTGACCACTGCGTAACCGGCGCGCAGCACGGCGGCGGTGGCGACCGGGTATTGCAACACGTTCGGCATCATGATCGCGACGCGGGCGCCTCGCTGCAGGCCGCGGCCTTGCAGGTAGGCGGCAAGCGCGACCGACATCTGGTCGAGGTCGCGATAGCTGATCGACTTGTCCATGCAGATGAACGCCTTGCGGTCGGCGAACTTGGTGAAGCTCTCCTCCAGGAGGTCGACCAGCGATGCGTATTGCGTCGGCTCGATATCGGCGGGCACGCCGGGCGGATATTGCTTGAGCCAGATACGCTCCATAGAAACTCCCCTCATTTGCCTGAGCCCGTTGTGTCTCGGGCTTGCCTCATTGCCGGCAGTATCGAGCCTGCCGGAACGGGTGGCAAGCGGTCGAGGCTTAGGGCAAAGGCCCGGGAGTGGCTACTGGAATCATCGCAAAGCGCGCCGCCGCAGGTGCGAAGCGCGGCTGCGGTTCTTGCCCTGAGGGCCCGTTAACTGTTGTTAGCCGGCTTGGTCGCGGCCTTGGGCTTGGCGGGCTTCGCAGCCTGATCCCCGCGTGCTGCGGGCTTCGCCGCCGGTTTCGCTGCGGCATCGGGCTTGGCCGCGGCATGCTTGGCCCCGGCAGGCTTGGCTGCGGTTTTAGCGTCGCTCGTGGTGGCGCTCTTGGGTTCGCTCTTGGCGTCGGGCTTAGCCGCTGCCGTCTTGGCGCCAGCGTCTTTCGGCTTGTCGGCCGCGTCAGGCTTCTTGGCAACGCGCGGCTTCTTGCCACGCGGCTTTGCGACTGCCTGCTGGTCGGCATCGGCCGCGACCGCCGCGATCAGGGCAGTGCCGGTGCGGGTCGGGCCGGTATAGACCAGCACCGGCTCGGCTGCCGCCGGGGCCGAGGCCATCAGCTCGGAGGCCTTCATCAGGGGCGGCTGCAGGCCGGCGGTGAAGAAGGTGACCTGGGCTTCGCCGCCGGTGGCTGAAGCCGATCCGCTCGTGCCGCCGTTGGTTGCGATCAGCGCATCGTCATCGTCACTGGCCGGCCGCTTGCGATGGCCACCGCACATTTCGTCGCGCAGGTTCGGCGGCGAGGCGTCGACCGGCACGAGGTTGTCGACGGTGCCGAGCGAGGGCCGCAGCCAGGACAGGTTGTCCTGCGAGAACCCACGCTCGAGGAGCTGCGCTGCCTTCACCGCGCGCGCGGTGCCCGAATTGGCACCGAGCACCACCGCGATCAGCCGCCGGCCGTTGCGCGTGGCGGAGGCGACGAGGTTGTAACCGGAAGCGCAGATGAAGCCGGTCTTGAAGCCGTCGGCGCCGGGATAGCGGCCGATCAGCTTGTTGAAATTGCCGGTGATGCGCTTGCCGAAGCGGATCGCCGGGATGTGCACGAAGTACTCGTATTCCGGCAGGTCACGCAGGAACGAGCGCGCGAGAATGCCGAGGTCGCGTGCCGAGGTGATCTGGCCGTCGGCAGGCAGGCCGTTCGGATTGACGTAGCTCGTCTGCGTCATGCCGAGCTTCTTCGCGGTGTCGTTCATCATCACGGAGAAGCCGTCGATCGAACCGCCGACGCCTTCGGCGAGCACCACGGCCATGTCGTTCGCCGACTTGACCATCATCATCTTCAGAGCGTTGTCGACGGTGAGCTGCGTTCCCGGACGGAACCCCATCTTCGACGGCGATTGCGAGGCGGCTGTGGGCGACACCGTAAGCAGCGTGTCGAGCGTGAGCTTGCCGTCCTTGACAGCCTTCAACGTCACATAGGCGGTCATGATCTTGGTGACGGAAGCGGGATACCAGGGAATGGTCGCGTTATCCGCCTGCAACACCTTGCCGCTGTCGGCTTCGATCAGAAGCAGCGCCTCGGCGCTCGCCGCACGCGGCGCCAGCAGCGCGGCGCATGCGAGTATCGCAGCGGCGAGGTTGAACAGGGAGCTGCGAAGCAGCGGGCGAATGGCGTGCACTATCCGATTCCGGTCCTTGGAGATCCGCCCTTCCGGACGGGCTCTCGTGATCTGATGGTCGGTTCTGAAATCCAGCGCCGCCGCTTGCGGCGTCGCAAACCTATACCGGCTCGTGCGTCGAGAACAGGGGCATGAGTGGTGTATTCCGCAATGAAGTAGGCTGAATTTCGACGGTGCTATGGGGGCTTGCTATGGCGATTTGGCAGCAGTCGCGGCAGCCTCGGCGGTCGTCACGCTGGTCCGCGCGCTTTCCTGAACCATGAACTGGGCCCTGGCGAGCTCGGCGAAATGGCCGCCTTTGGCCACGAGTTCATCGAAAGTTCCGCTTTCGATCACCCGCCCATTCTCGAACACAAGGATCCGCGTGGCATTGCGGATGGTGGAAAGACGGTGGGCGATCACGAAGGTGGTGCGGCCCTTCATCACTTCATCGAGAGCGGCATTCACCTTGGCCTCGGTGACGGCGTCGAGCGCACTGGTCGCCTCGTCGAGGATCAGGATAGGCGGATCCTTCAGCAGCGCGCGGGCGATCGACAACCGCTGCCGCTCGCCGCCGGAGAGCATGCGGCCACGTTCGCCGGCATTGGTCTCGAACCCGCCGCTGCGTTCGATGAATTCGAGCGCCTGCGCACGCTCGGCCGCCTTGCGCATCTCGGCTTCGGTCGCATCCGGCTTGCCGACGCGCAGATTCTCCGCGATCGAGCGGTTGAACAGCAGCGCTTCCTGGAACACGACGCCGATGTTCCGCCGCAGCGATGTCAGCGTTACGCCGCGCACGTCCATGCCGTCGATCTTGATGAGGCCGGATTGCGGGTCGAAGGCGCGATGTAGGAGCGCGATCGCAGTCGACTTGCCGGCGCCGGTCGGGCCGACCAGTGCGATGGTCTGGCCGGGCAGCGCGGTGAAGGTAAGGTCCTCGATCGCCGGCCGCTTGCCGTCATAAGAGAACGTGACGTCGTTGAACTCGACGAGGCCGGACAGCCGGCCGGCATCGATCGCGTCGGGGCGGTCGTGAACGGCAGGCACGGCGTCGAGCACGTTGAAGAATTCGCGCAGGCGCGGCGCTTCCATGAAGACGTTGTTGATGAAGCTCACGACCTGCTCGAGCTTCTGGATCAGCATCGTCGCGAAGCTCACGAACATCACGATCTCGCCGACCGAGGTGAGCCCCTGGTCGTGCAAGGCGATGCCAAGTGAGAAGATCGCGAGCACCGTGATGGTGGTCGAGGCGCGTGTGATGACGGTGACAAGCGCCCACCACGACAGCACCGGCATCTGCGCGGCGAGCAGCTCGTCGGCGACGGAACGCAGACCTTTCACCTCGGATTCGACCCGGACGAAGCTCTGCACCAATGCGACGTTGCCGAGCGCGTCCGAGGCGCGGGCGGAAAGCTCGCTGTAGTGCTCCTCGACCTCCATCTGCATGCCGAAGGTCTTGCGCACGACGAAGGTCGTCAGCGCCGTGAAGACGACGCAGAGCACGAACAGCAGGATCGCGAGTCGCCAGTTCAGGTACATCGACAGCGGCAGCAGCACCACGACGGAGAGGATCGCGGCAAAATGCTCGCGGAAAAAGCCGAGCCACAGCCGCCACAGCGCGTCCGTGCCGTTGAGCATCACCTTCATCAGCCGGCCCGAATGGGTGCCGGAGTGGAAGGTCAGGGGCAGCTGCAGGATGTGCTCGAAATAGCTCGTAAGCACCGCCTGGCGCTGGCGGTGGGAGAGCCGGTCGGCCTGCAACGCAACAAGAGCGCTGCAGACGATGGTGAATAGCCCGAACGCCACCCAGGCCATCAGGAACGGCCAGGCAGAGTTCGACCCGGCCACCGTTTTCCCGGAGAGCACGTCGACGATCCGGCCGAACAGCACGGGCTCGGCGAACTGCGAACCCGCCAGCAGGAGATTGGCGACCGCGAGCAGCCAGCCGAGCCGCGCTTCCTTGCCGAGCAGTTCGAGAACACGGGTGTAGAGGCGGAGCATGGACATGCGGGCGAGCAACTCGGGCAGATAACGGAGCCCGTATTCTAGGCCGGGATCGCCCTTGAGATACAGCGGAAGCTTTCGGTTTTGCTCAATTGATGAGCCGGCTTTCGACCGGTGGCAGGAACCCGTCGTCGAAGATGTCGGCGGCCGCCGGCCGCTTGCGGAATTTGAAGTCCTGCGCGATCTGGTCGATCGAGCGCTCCAGGCGTGCCGGGTCGATACCGCCGAGGCCGTTGCGCTTGACCTCATCGGTCAGGATGTTGTCGACGAGCACCGTGCGCAGGCGTTCCAGTTCGAGGTCGTGGTCGCCGTCGTCGATCCGGCTTGTTGCCTCGTCCGCCGCACGCGCCGGCTCTTTGACGGTCGCGTTGATGCCGGCGATCAATGCGCGGACGAAGCCCTTCACCGCATCCGGCTTCGCCGCGGCAAAAGCGGGATTGGCCACCACGGCAAAGCCATAGGCTTCGCAGCCATAGTCGGCAAAGCGCAGCACGATGAGATCGCTTCCGGGCACGCCGCGGTCGCGCAGGTTCACCGCCGAGAGATAGCTGAAGCCGGCGACCGCATCGACCTGTCCCGCAGAGAGGATCGGCTCGCGGACCGCGGCACTGATCTTGTGGAATTTCACGCGCGATGCGTTGATGCCGTTCTGCTGCGCCAGCGCCGGCCACAGCCGCATCGACAGGTCGCCATCGGCAACGCCGACGGTCTTGCCGTCGAGATCGGGCAGCAGGTGGATGCCGCGGCTCCGGCGCGCGATGATGGCATAGGGCGCGCGGTTGAACAGCATGAACACCGCCTTGACCGGCGCGGCATCGTCCTTGTCGCGAAAGCGGATCAGTTCGTTGATGTCGACGAGTGCGAGCTCGCTGTCGCCTTTGGCGACGCGCGCGAGCGCCTCGGATGTTCCCGCCGCGCTGTCGAAGGAGATGTTGAGACGTTCGGCGCTGAACTTGCCGTCCTTCGCCGCGATGAAGAACGGCGCCATGCTTGCATCGATCGGACGGTCGAAGGTGAAGTGGATCGCAACGGACGGCGCGGAGGTCTCGGCCGCGCGTGCGGTCTGTGCGGCCAGCGAGATCGAGAGACCCAGCAGGCAGCGAAGAGCGATCGTCTTGAATCCGAACATCGGTCGCGCCGGTCCCGCATTGTTGTGGTTTCGTGACGCTCGCAGCGCCGGCAGGCAAACAGTCTTTCAGTGCCAAGATGAACGGACGATGAGCGGCTGTTGCGTCACGATTACGCAACCCCGTTCAGCTTGCGTTGGGGTTGCGGAACCCAACATGTGATGCGGGTGTTTGAAAGACATGAGCCTGTCTGCAGGCACCATTCGAGGTCCCAAGGAGGGTCCAGGACATGTTTGACAGATTTTCGAAATTTGGCGGCCGCAAAGCCGTTCTTGCCACAGCCGCAGTGCTGGCGTTGACCGCGGTTGCCCCGACCGCTTCGTATGCAGGTGGTCGTCACTGGCATGGTGGTGGCGGTGGTGCGGCGGCTGCGGCAGCCGTTGCTGGCATCATCGGTACCGGCCTGGCCATCGCCGCGACCCGCGACGCCTACGCGTATGATTACGGTCCGGGCTATGGCTATTACGGCGGTCCTGCCTATTACAGCGGCCCGGCCTACGGCCCCTATTACGGTCCGGGCCCGAACTACCAGTATCAGCGCTACGGCGGCACGGCTCCGTCCGAGCTCTGCGGCCAGGGCTATTTCACGAACTGCTATTAACCTTGGCTACCAAGGATTGACCACAACCGGCCGTCGCGCCTGCCGCGTCGGCTGGTTTCTTGCTTTTACTGCCGTGCGTTAACACGCTCGCCATTGGTTTAGAGTAATTTCAGCACCATGAGTGATTCGCTCGAGCGGCTATATCTGGCTGTGCTCGCGGCCAGAGATCTTGATCCGGCGACATCGCGTACGGCCCGGCTGTTCCAGCGTGGGCCCTCCAAAATGGCGAAGAAGCTGGCCGAAGAAGCCATCGAGGTCGCGATCGACGCGGTCAATGGCGATAGCGAAGCCGTGATCCGGGAAAGCGCCGATCTGCTCTACAATCTCACTGTGCTCTGGGCCTCGGCCGGCGTACGTCCTGAGAGCCTGACTCAGAAAGCGTCAGCGTCTTCAGGGTCTGGCCAGGCGGCGGGTTAGGAGCCTGAGATGGGCGGCGAGCAGCCAGGCAAGCTCAGTGGCAGCAGAGCCTTCGAAGTCTTTGGAGAGGCGCCGACATCTGCCGAGCCATGCGAAGGTGCGCTCGACCACCCAGCGCTTGGGCAGAAGCTGGAAGCCTTTGACGCCGAGCGGTCGCTCGACGATCTCGATCGTCCACGGCCCGCAGTTTGAGAGTGCGTTGACGAGCTGTTTGCCGCGATAAATCCGGTCGGCAAAGACATGTTCAAGCCTCGGGAAGTGGCCTCGCAAGCCCTCCAACAGAGGAACGGCACCATGGACATCCTGAATGTTGGCGGGATGAACATAGGCAGCCAGCAGAAGACCGTTGGTGTCGGTCACGATATGGCGCTTGCGCCCATGGAGGCGCTTGCCGGCGTCGAATCCGCGTGGCCCGCCAGCCTCTGTCGTTGAGGCGGTCTGGCTATCGATGACGGCAGCGGTCGGTTTGGGCTTTCGCCCAAGTTTCCGGCGCGCCTTCCGAACCAAAGCTTCGACGATGTCCTGCCATCTGCCCGTGTCGCGCCAAGCGTAAAAATAGCCCTGTACCGTCGAGTATGGCGGGAACTCTTTCGGCAAAGCTCGCCATTGGCAGCCGCTCGACAGGATATAGAAGATCGCCTGCACGATCTCGCGCAAATCGACCTCCCGCGGCCGGCCCAATCGCCGTCGCGGCGGCATCTTGCGGGCGATCAACGCCCACTCGGCATCGGTCAGATCACTTGTGTAACGCAGTCCACTGCGCTGATACTGGATACGAGCGGCTTTGGTCCACGGCATGGTGTCCTCCCTCGAATCTTCGCAAATCCGAAGGAATCACAGGCCCGCCAAAACCGCTCACCTTTTTCGGTCAGGCTCTGAGGA
>JAEYRD010000197.1 GCA_023435725.1 Pseudomonadota bacterium
GTCATTGCGAGGAGCCCTTGCGACGAAGCAATCCAGGCTGTCTCCGCGGAAGCTCTCTGGATTGCTTCGCTGCGCTCGCAATGACGGCGTGGAAACAGTTGCGCGCCACCACGCCGGTCTCGTGCCCTGGACGCTGCGCAGCAACGCTGGCGCGTTGCAGCGCGTCCGGGACACGAGAGTTGCGAATGCCGTTCCTCTGTACTCTGTCATTGCGAGCGCAGCGAAGCAATCCAGACTGCATCCGCGGAAAGACTCTGGATTGCTTCGCGGGCGCTCGCAATGACGACGCTGAAGCAGTCGCGCGGCAAACTCGGATCTCGTGCCCAGACGCAGCGCATTTTAGACAACCGTCATAGTCTCTAACGCGCGCTAACCAACGCCTGACTTAAAACTGTCATAATTGCCGAATGGAACCCGCGCCTGCGTCCTTTTTACACGCCATTAAGCCCAGCTGCATTGGATGCGCGGGGAAAGTGCGTTGGGGACTGCAATGAGTGCCGCGAAGAAAGCGTCGGGAAAACCGGCCACCGAAATGTTTGACGACATCCCGGTGCTTCGGCGCAAATGGCGAGCGGCGTTGAAGCCGGGCGAACGGCTGCCGCGCTACGAGGACGTGATGCTCGGCAGCCTCGGACGGCTCGCCGATCACATCGCGCTGCTCAAGGGTGACGGCGCACTCGAACTGTCGCGCAGCGGACGCTACGTGCAGAAATGGCTCGGCGAGGAACGCTGGGACATTCCCGTCGCCGAACTGTCGCCCGATTGCGCGACGGCGCTGTCGGAAGCGGTGGCGAACGCGCTCGAGAGCGGACGGCCGCACCAGGCGAGCGCGCATTGCGTGCGCGACGGCATGGTCAGGACTTACGATTTGCTGGCGCTGCCGACCGCCTCGCGCTGGGGCGCCACGCTGGTCGGTGCGTATGTCAACGAGCGCGGCGCGCAATATAATCTCCTGGACGCGATCTTCTCCGCGACCGATGACGCCGTGGTTTCGTTGGCGACGCTGCGCGATGCAAACGGCGAGTCGTTCGATCTCCAGGTCGTGCACCACAACAAGAGCGCGGACGTGCTGCTGAAAGTCGCGAGCGGAAGCCTGCTGTGGCGCCGGATCGGCGAGGGGAGCACGCTGCTGGCCTCGTCCGAGATCATGGAATTCCTGCTCAAGGCCGTCTCGGGCAGTCGCGGCGAACAACTCGAGATCGAGAGCGACGGGCGGCACCTCCGGCTCAGCGCCACCGCCTTCGCCGACGTGGTCTCGCTCACGATCTCGGATGTCACCGCGTTGAAGCGGCGAGATGCCTCGTTCCGCCTGCTGTTCGACAACAACCCGATGCCGATGTGGGTGTTCGACGCCGAGACCAAGCAGTTCCTCAGTGTCAACGACGCCGCGGTTCAGCATTACGGCTACAGCCGCGCCGCCTTCCTGCGCATGAAACTGCATGAGATCTGGCCCGAGGACGAGTGGGACAGCCATGCCGATGCGCTCGAGCGTGTCGGCGACACCTACCAGTCCTCGCGCAATTGGCGGCATCTGCGTGCCGACGGCAGCGAGATCGAGGTGCTCACCTTCGGCCGCCGCGTCAGTTTCGACGATCGCGACGGCTATCTGGTCGCGGTGGCCGACATCACCGAGCGGCGCAAGGCCGAGGCGCGGATCGCCTACATGGCGCACCATGACGGGCTCACCGACCTGCCGAATCGAGAATATTTCCAGGATCGCCTGAAGCAGGCGCTCGACCAGGCCGGTGGCAGGCGGGTCGGCGTGCTCTACATCGATCTCGACCTGTTCAAGAACATCAACGATTCCTTCGGGCACCCGGTGGGCGACCGCCTGTTGAAACAAGTCGCCGAACGTCTGACCACTGTGGTCCGCGGCGCCAATCTCGCGGCCCGGCTCGGAGGTGACGAGTTCGCCGTGATTCTCGCAGCCGACGTCTCGCCGAACGAGGCGAGCGCCTGCGCGACCTTGCTGATCGACATGCTCAAGGCGCCCTATGAACTGGACGGCCAGGAGATGGTGATCGGCGCCAGCATCGGCATCGCGCTGTCGCCAGGTGACGGCACGACCTCGGAAGAGTTGATGCGCAATGCCGACATGGCGTTGTACCGGGCGAAGTCCGACGGCGGCGGCGTGCACCATTTCTTCGAGCGCGAGATGGATCTCCAGGCGCAGAAGCGCCGCGACATGGAGCTCGATCTGCGTCGCGCCTTCGCCAATGGAGAGTTCGAGCTGCACTACCAGCCGCTGGTGTCGATCGCCTCCGACCGCATCTCCGGCTTCGAGTCGCTGCTGCGTTGGTGTCACCCGGACAAGGGCATGATTTCGCCGGCGGAATTCATCCCGGTCGCCGAAGACATCGGCCTGATCTCTCAGCTCGGCGAGTGGGTGTTGCGCGAAGCCTGTGCCGAGGCTGTGAAATGGCCCGCCGACGTCAAGGTCGCGGTCAACCTGTCACCGGCGCAATTCCGCAGCCGGAATCTGGTTCAGGTCGTGATCTCCGCGCTGGCGCAGTCCGGCCTGTCGCCGACGCGGCTCGAGCTCGAGATCACCGAGTCGATCTTCCTGGCCGAGACCGATGCCAATCTCGCGATCCTGCATCAGTTGCGCGAGCTCGGCGTCGGCATCTCCATGGATGATTTCGGTACCGGCTATTCCAGCCTCAGCTATCTCCGCAGCTTCCCCTTCGACAAGATCAAGATCGACCGTTCCTTCGTGAAGGATCTGGCACAGCGGCCCGATTGCAGCGCGATCGTGCGCGCGATTTCCGGTCTCGGCCGCAGCCTCAAGATCACCACGACCGCGGAAGGCGTCGAGACCGAGGATCAGCTCGACTGGTTGCGCGCCGAGGGCTGCAACGAGGTGCAGGGCTTTCTGTTCAGCGCGGCGCGGCCCGCCGCCGAGATCGCAAAACTGCTTGCCGATTTCGGCGGGCGCGCCTCACGGGCGGCGTAGCTCGGGCGGGTAGCAGTCGTAGACCAGCGCCTTGAAGGCGGGCGTGATGCGGCTGCGCTCGTTCTGGGTCTGCTGCATCATGAGGTAGACCATGTCGAGCTTGGGATCGACGCCGAAATAGGTGCCGCTGCCACTGTCCCATTTCAACTCGCCGAGCGAGCCGGGCGGGGGCGGCTTCGCGTTGCCGGGATCGGTGCGCACCGCAATGCCGTAGCCATAGCCGAAGCCGTCGCCCGGAAAATAGAAGTAATCGCGTCCGACGCCGGAGCCAGGGCCGACGTGATCGGTCGTCATGGCCTTGAAGGCTGCGGGGCTCAGATAGCGCTTGCCTTCGAACTCGGCGCCATTGAGCAGCATCTGCGCGAAGCGCTGATAGTCGGTGACGGTCGAGAGCAGCCCGCCGCCGCCGGACTCCCATTCGGGATGGGCGAGGCGGTCGCGCTCGCCGGCGAGCAGGATCTGGTCGCTCGGCAGCGGCCGCGCCATCCGCGCGCGCTCCTCCGGAGTCCTGAGCACGAATTTGGTGCTGCTCATGCCGAGCGGATCGAGGATGCGCTGCTTCAGGAATTCGTACAGTGTCTGGCCCGAGATGATCTCGATGATACTGCCGAGCACGTCGGTGGAATGGCCGTAGCGCCACAGCGTCCCTGGCTGACGCGTGAGCGGCAGCTTGGCGATGCGGTCGGCGAATTGTCTGTTATTGAATGGCCCCTCGAAAATATCGGCGGCCGAGTAAACCTGCTCGACCCATGGGGCCCCGATATAGTCGTAGCTGATGCCGGACGTGTGTCGCAGCAGGTCCTCGATGTTGACGGGGCGGACCGGCGGAACGAGGTCGAGCTCATGCTTGCCGTCCGGCCTGGTGATTTCGATACCCACCTTGGTGGCGGCAAAGAGGGGGATGTATTTCGAGACAGGGTCGTTGAGCGCAAGCTTGCCCTCGTCGATCAGCATCATCGCGCCAAGACAGGTGATCGGCTTGGTCATCGAGTGGATGGCGAAGATCGTGTCCGGCGTCATCGCGAGGCCGGTCCTGGTGTCGCGCACGCCGAGGGACTTCAGATAGACCGGCTTGCCGTGCTGCTGGACCAGGATCACGGCGCCCGGCAGCCGGCCGCTCGTCACCTCGTTGCTGAAATACGCCGTGATGCGTTCGAGTCCATTGGACGACGGGGCGGGGATGTCGGCGGCGCGGCTTCGCGCCATCGTGCCGGCCAGCAGCGCGGCCCCGACGAGAAATTCACGACGCTTCATTCCGGGCTTCCTCCCCTCGCCGGGAACAAAGCCGCAAGACGTTCGGGGCGTCAACAAGACTTCGAGCTAAAATCGGGTCACGATTTCCGAAAGGAACGGTCGCGGGCGGTCCTCGCTCGGCCTGGTCGGCTTGCCGATATGGATGAAGCCGGCGAGTTTCTCGTCGGGCTTGAGGCCAAGTCCATCCAGCACGTCGCGATCGAAGGAGAACCAGCCGGTCAGCCAGCAGGCGCCGTAGCCGAGCGCGGTCGCGGCCGTGACCATGTTCATGGCGCTGGCGCCCGCCGACAATTCCTGCTCGAAGGCCGGCACCTTCGGATGCGGCTTGGTGAAGCTGACGATGCCGATCACCAGCGGCGCATCCGTGAGGCGTTTGCGCTCGGTCTCGATATCGGCTGCGGGCGCACCGGGATTCTTGCGGGTAAAAACCTTCGCGATCACCTCGCCGGCGCGCTGGCGCGCATCGCCTTCGAAAACGATGAAGCGCCAGGGCGTGAGCTTGCCGTGGTCCGGCACGCGCGCACCGATGGTGAGGATCGTCTCGAGTTCGGCCGGGGAGGGGCCGGGCCCGGTCATTTCGCGTGGCTTGACCGAACGGCGGGTCTTCAGGAGTTCGATGGCGTCGGGCACTGACGTCTCCTCATGTGCCAATATGTTGGGTGCCGCTTAGCACGCGCAAGCCCGCCTCACGAGACCGCAGGAGCAGGAATTAGACGGATTGTGATCTGAGGTGCGGGTTGGGGCCCGGCATCGGCACCCGCCGGGCTTCATCGGCCTCCGCCGAGTCAGAACTCGACCGCCATTCCAGCGCGCCCGACATGCTCGACACCCCCGCCGTTGGCGTAGCTGCCGTAGACGACCGTCGGAACCGCAAAATTCAGCCGGTGCGAGACGCCGAGGCTGACGCCTTTCTCACCGCGATAGAAGCCCGTGTTGACGGCCACCGTCGTCTTACCGGGAGCCGACGGCATCAACACGGGGGCGAGGGCAACGGCCGCGACGATGCCTCGACGGGCTTCCTGCTGATTGGCGGCGATTTCGCCCTGCAAGGTCGTGAGCTGCGAGTTGAAGCCGGACACGGTCGACTGCAACTGTCCGACATTGACGGCGTCGGTGGCGTTGATGCCGGCGGCGACATTCGTCAGGCGGCGCTCGTTGCTGGACGAGCCGAAGGAGACTGTGTTTGCGGTGGTTGCGACCGACCCGGAACCGATCGCGACCGAATTGGCCGCGGCGGCGGACGCGTTGGTCCCGAGCGCCGCGGAATTCGTGCCGGTGGCGACGGCGCCATCGCCGAAGGCCGCGCCGCCGTGGCTGGCCGAGGCTGCAGCTCCCACAGCGACCGACCCGGTCGCCACCGCGCCGGTGCCGATCGCAATCGCGTTGACGCCGGTCGATGATGAATTCAGGCCGATGGCAATCGAGCCGTTCTGGCTGGCCAGGGCACCGCTGCCGATCGCAATCGCATCCGTTCCGGAAGCGGTCGCCGCCGGACCCGTGCTGTTGATTTTAGTGTACTGACCGGTCGTGGAGATGCCAGCGACGGTCGCGTTCAGAGTGGCAATATCGGTGGTGTTGGTCGCGACCTGCCCGGTTAAGGCGGCCACGGTCTGGTTGGTCGCGTAGAGCTGACTGCCGTTGACGGCGTCCGCGCTAGTGGCAGTCACAGCGCCCGCGGAGACGCCCGTGAGGGTGCGATTGCCCGAGGTCCCCGACATGTCCACGACGCTGCCGCCCGTGCTGGCACCGACGGTGATAGGCGCCGTCGCCGAGCTCTGCTGCACCGGTCCGATCGAGCCGCTGTTGATCTGAGTCTGCAGATTGCTGATGTCGGTGGCGTTATTGACGAGGGCGGTGTTCACTGCGGAAAACGCGCTGCCGACGTTGGTATAGGCGGAGCCCAGGATCACATAGCTCGGCGTCACCAACTGGCCGGAGCCATCGAGCGTCGTGCCGAACGCCGCCGCTACGCGCTGGTTGGCGGTGTAGAGCTGTCCGCCGTTGATCGCGTCGGTCGAGCCGGCTGCGATCGCGCCACTTGCGAGATTGACGAGCTTGCGTTCGGCGCCTGCCGCGCCGATCGACACGGTATTGGCGGTGTCTGCGACCGAGCCGTAGCCCAGCGCCACCGCGTTCGACGCGGTCGCCGAAGCGCCGGTGCCGAAGGCGATGGAGTTTGTTGCGCCCGCGCGAACCTGCGCGCCGTTGCCGATCGCGATTCCGTTCGTGGCGGTGGCGTCCACGGAGGTGGCGGCACTCGGATCGAAGGTCGAGTTCCCGCCGATCGCAATGGAGTTCGCGCCGCTCGCATCGCTGTTGATCCCGACGGCGACCGAGGATTCCCCGCTGGCGGCGGCGCCATAGCCGAGCGCCGAGCTGAATTGTCCGCTTGCCGTTGTTCCTGCCCCGATGGCGGTTGCGCCGGTAAAGAGTGCGGAAGCGCCGGCACCAAACGCCGAGCTGGCGGCCCAGTCCGCGCTCGTCGCATTCCCGCACGCAACCCCACCGCCAACGGTGGCGATCGCGCCGCCCCCGCCTCCACTGGTACTCTCGCACACGAATTGCGCGCGAGCGGGAGATGAGATCAGGACGCTGCCTGTTGCCGCAATCACAAGCTCTACCGCAACCGTGCCGGCGATCACAAATGAACGCATGATGTCAGGACCTCGTCGTCTGTGCAGTGATTGACATCTCCGCGGAGGGCACGGCCGGTTCAACTGTGGAAAATTGGGTGCATCGGAAAAAAGCCGATGGTGGCGCAGATTTGCCACCGGCTTGCCCGTTGGCCGCTGCCATTCAGTTGAGTGTGAGCGAGCCGGAGAGAACGCCGCCGATGTTTCCCTGGCTGGGAACACCCGATAGCGAGGCGTTGAAGCGAAGCCTCTGTGTAGCGGCATAGCCGAGCCCGAATGCGAGGCCGGATTCGCCCTTGAACGTACCGAACGCACCGGCAAGCGACAGCTTTCCCGGACGATCATCGTAGCGAAGCCCGCTGGCGGCGAGGGCCAGTGCCGTGCCGCCGCGCGCCTCCCTGCGGTTGTCGTCGATCTGGCTTTGGAGGCCGCCCAGTTGCGCCTGGAATCCTGCGGCGACCGACTGCAATTGGCCGACGTTGACGGCGTCGGTGGCGTTGATGCCGGCGGCGACATTGGTCAGGCGGCGCTCGTTGCCGGACGAGCCGAAGGAGACTGTGTTGGCAGCCGTTGCGACCGAACCGGAGCCGATTGCGACCGAATTGGCCGCGGTGGCCGATGCGTTGGTGCCCAGTGCCGCCGCGTTCGTTCCCGTCGCAACCGCGCCGTCGCCGAAGGCGGCGCCGCCATTGCTGGCGGAGGCCGCCGCGCCGACCGCGACCGATCCGGTCGCCACTGCGCCGGTGCCGATGGCGATGGCATTGGCGCCCGTCGACGATGAATTGAAGCCGATCGCGAGCGAGCCGGATTGCGTGGCCTGGGCATTGCCGCCGAGCGCCAGGGCGTTGTTGCCGGTTGCCGCGGCATTGTTGCCGATTGCCGTTGCGCCGGCGGCGCTTGCTGTCGAATTCCCACCGAGTGCAATGGCTTCGTGACCAGTCGCAGATGCTGCCGCGGCGGTAGAACTGACTGCAAGATAGGTGGACGTCGCGCTGAGGCCGGCGACCGTGTTCTGCAAATTCGTCAAGGTCGCGGAGTAGCCGGAGAGACTTGCGTCGACTGCGGCGAATGCGGCAGCCACATTATTGTATGCGGTGCCGCTGATCGTATAACTCGCAGCGCCGATGGTCCCGTCCGAATTGAGGCTTGCGCCGAGCAGCTGGGCGGCAGCGGCATTGGTTGCGTGAAGCTGACTTCCGACGATAGCATCCGTGCTGGTTGCAGTGATCGCGCCGGCGGCCACGTTGACGATCTTGCGTTGCTTGATCGAGGATCCGACGGATACGGTGTTCGCTTGGTCGGCAAGTGACGATTCGCCGATAGCCACCGAACTGTCGGCATTGGCGATCGCCCCAACGCCCACGGCTGTGCTGCCTGCCCCGGTTGCCTGGGCGGAGGTTCCAAGAGCTGTGCTCCCCACGCCTGACGCCAGACTGTAGGCGCCGAAACCGGCCGCAGACATCGCGGTTGCCTGACTGAGATATCCGAACGAGCTGGCCCAGCCGCCGGTGGCCTGACTGTTGAAGCCGAATGCGGCGCTGTAGTTCGCCGCGCTGCTGGCAGCGCCGGCCGCGGCTGCCTTTACGCCGGAAGATGTGCTGTTTCCGACGGCGAGGCTCTGATCGTTGTTGGCCGCCGCATTGTTGCCGATGGCGATGCTATTCGTTCCCGTCGCGCTGCTGTCTGTTCCGATGGCGATATTGTTGACCTGGGTCGCAAGTGCGTTCAGCCCCATTGCGATGCTGCCGGCTTGGATTGCCGACGCACTGTCACCTAGCGCGATGCTGCTGACGCCCGTCGCGCTCGCGCTGGCGCCGATGGCGGTCGACGCATCTCCCATGGCCTGGCTGGAAACGCCGATGGCGGTGCTGGATGGATTGAGGGCGGTGCTGTGCGCTCCGACAGCGGTGCTGTTCGTGCCGGCTGCGTGGCTGTAAGTGCCATAGGCAGAGCTGCTGTCCCCGCTCGACCATGAATAGCTTCCGTACGCGGAGCTCGACGGGCCGGAGCCTTGCGCGTTGTTGCCGGTCGCGGTCGAATTTTCGCCGCTGGCGTTGGCGGACACGCCCATGGCGGTGGAAGCTATTCCGCCTGCAGAGGAACTGCTTCCGCAAGCGACTGCCGAACTGCCTGCGGTCGCACCATCGGCGCCGAGCGTTGCGTCCTGGCATACGAATTGAGCGTGTGCTGTGCCGGAATTCATGCAGGCAATCGCCACGCAAAGGAACAGCAACGCCGCAAGCGCGCTTGCATTCGAAAACCGAACAAGAGCGTACGCTGAAAACTTGAGTGGGGCGTTGAAGAGATTCATCTGCCTAGATCCGGGCCGGTGGCAGCCATGTTTCGGAAGGGCGGCGGCGGCGCAACTGCGGAAATTTGGGTGGATCGGGGGATTTCGTGCACGGACTGAGTAGCGTTGCCCCGTCAGGCCGACTGGCTCGTCCGCCCCCTGTTCATGGGGCATACGCCCTGACCCCCAGGATGATACTGCCCATGGAAATTTGGGTGGTTCGCAGCTAAGCCTGCGGCCGTCCACGCAACAATCGAGTTCGGCAGAGCGGCCACCCATGTCCGATCCGGCATCCAGACTTTCGCCTGTCGCCATTGCCGCGCTGCGCAATCATCCAAAATTCCCGATCGCTGCCAGGGAAGCCGTGCGCATCCTGATCCCGATGTATCGCAGCGACCGCCTTCTCAACGCCCTGATGAGTGACCGCGCGCGCACCGTGTTCGCGCACATATCCCTGCTATTGCACTATTGCGGTGTGGAAGACGGCGAGCCCGGTCTGACCGTCGGTGCCATGAAAGATGCGTGCGTACAGCTGGACCTTTGCAGCCGTGGTCGCTGCGAAGCGATGCTGGCGTTGATGCGGGTCGGTGGCTTTTTCGAAGGCGCGCCAAGCACCGATCGCCGCCGTCGTTCGTTGGTGCCGACCGAAAAACTGTTCGCGCTGCATCGCGAGCGATGGGGCAGCCATTACAGGGCAATGCGCTACGTGATGCCGCGAGCGGTTTATTGGCAGAGGGCGCTGGCGGCCGATCCCGATTTCCTGCGAGAACTGGTCCTGGCGCTTGGTCGCCGTTATCTCGCTGGCTTCCGGCTCCTCGATACCGAACTTGGTCTCGGGCCGTTTGCGGAGCGCAACGCCGGCATGCTGATCCTGTTCAGCTTGGCGCTGGCGGGGCCGGAGGATGGGCCGTTTCCGGCGACGATGCCGACCGGCCTTTCGATCAATGCGCTGGCGACGACGTTCTCAGTGTCCCGCAAGCACGTGCTCACCCTGCTACGCGATGCCGAGGCGGAGCAACTGCTCGTCCGCGGGGGCGCGGCGAACAACGAGGTCACCATCCTTCCCCGGGGGCGGGATGCACTCGAGGTATTCCTTGCGAGGTTGTTCCTCTATTTCGCCGAGGGTGCCGAAGATGCCGAGCGCGCGCGGGAGGGCCGTGCGCGCCCGGCGATGGCGGTTAGCTAAGCGGTTTCTCGCATCCGCCGGACATCTGGCGGGGTCGCCTCGTCGACGAGGGCGGCGATCGCCTCCACCGTCGTCATCACCTTCTGGCCGTCGCTGCCGAGCCGGCGGACGGAGACCGAATGCGTCTCGGCCTCCTTCTTGCCGACCACGAGCAGCGCCGGGATCTTGGCCAGCGAGTGCTCGCGGACCTTGTAGTTGATCTTTTCGTTGCGCAGGTCGATCTCGACCCGCAGCCCCGCGCGCCGCGCCTGCTCCAGCACCTGCTTGGCGTATTCGTCGCCTTCCGAGGTGATGGTCGTGACCACCGCCTGCACCGGCGAGAGCCAGAGCGGGAAGTTGCCGGCATAGTGCTCGATCAGGATTCCGATGTAGCGCTCCATCGAACCGCAGATCGCGCGATGCACCATCACCGGCGGTTTCTTGCCGCCGTCATGGTCGATGTAGAACGCGCCGAACCGCTCGGGCAGGTTGAAGTCGACCTGCGTGGTGCCGCACTGCCAGTCGCGGCCGATGGCGTCGCGCAGCACATATTCGAATTTTGGCCCGTAGAAGGCGCCTTCGCCCGGATTGATCTCGGTCTTGATGTGATTGTTCTGCGACTGGATCTCGCGCAACACCGTGGCCATCACGCGCTCGGCGTGATCCCACATCTCGTCCGTGCCGACGCGCTTCTCCGGCCGGGTCGACAGCTTCACGGTGAGATCGCCGGTGAAGCCGAAGTCCGCATAGGTCGACAGGATGAGATCGTTGATCTTCAGGCACTCGTCCGCGAGCTGGTCCTCGGTGCAGAAGATGTGGGCATCGTCCTGGGTGAAGCCGCGCACCCGCATCAATCCGTGCATGGCGCCGGACGGCTCGTAACGATGCACCACGCCGAACTCGGCAAGGCGCAAGGGCAGGTCGCGGTAGCTCTTCAGGCCATGCTTGAAGATCTGGACGTGACCGGGGCAGTTCATCGGCTTCAGCGCGAACCAGCGCTTGTCCTCGGCCTCGTCCCCGGCCGACTGCGCCGCGAACATGTTTTCGCGATACCAGCCCCAATGGCCCGAGGTCTCCCACAGCACCTTGTCGAGGATTTGCGGTGCGTTGACCTCGCTGTAGTCGCCGGTCAGGCGCCGCCGCATATAGGCGATCAGCTGCTGGAAGATGGTCCAGCCCTTCGAGTGCCAGAACACGACGCCCGGACCTTCCTCCTGGAAATGGAAGAGGTCGAGCTCGCGCCCGAGCTTGCGATGGTCGCGCTTCTCGGCTTCCTCGATCTGCTTGAGGTAAGCGTCGAGGTCCTCCTGCTTGGCGAAGGCCGTGCCGTAGATGCGGGTCAGCATCGGGTTGTTCGAATCGCCGCGCCAATACGCGCCTGCCACCTTCATCAGTTTGAAGGCGTTGCCGACCTTGCCGGTCGAGGTCATGTGCGGGCCGCGGCAGAGATCGAACCAGTCGCCCTGGTAATAGATCTTGATCGGCTCGGTGCCGGGGATGGCGTCGACCAGCTCGACCTTGAAGGCCTCGCCCTTGTCGCGGAACACCTGCTTGGTTTTCTCGCGATCCCAGACTTCCTTGGTGAACGGTTTGTCGCGCGCGATGATCTCGCGCATCTTCTTCTCGATCGCGGCAAAGTCGTCCGGCGTGAACGGCTCGTTGCGGAAGAAGTCGTAGTAGAAGCCGTTCTCGATCACGGGGCCGATGGTGACCTGGGTGCCCGGCCACAGCGATTGCACGGCTTCCGCGAGCACGTGCGCGCAGTCGTGGCGGATCAGCTCGAGCGCGCGGGGATCGTCGCGATTGACGAACTCGATCTTCGCATCGGTCTCGATCGGGTCGTTGAGATCAGTGACCTCGCCATCCAGTGCCATTGCCACCGTGCGCTTGGCCAGCGACGGCGAGATGCCCTTGGCGATATCGAGGCCGGTGATGCTCTGGTCAAACTGGCGCTGGGCGCCGTCGGGGAAGGTGAGGGTGACTTTGGGGGCGGGGGTCACCGGCTTCAGATTGCTGAGGCTGTACTGGAAACCGGATTCGGACTTGGGTTGATCAGACTTGGGTTGATCGGACATTGCGTTCTCCTGAAGCTCACTCCTGCGAACGAGCGCAGGTAAGCGGAAATCAGCGTATAGCAGGCGATTCGGGCGACGCAATCGCGGATTTCCGGGAAATTCGCGGCCGCAAGTGGGCGACACGGGCACGAGGTCGGGTTTTCTTGGCGCAGTCATGCATCGGTCGCAGGATGCGGTATAGACTGAGGCTTTCAACGCCTTTGATTTTGCGATGACGGCGCCGCCGTCGTCACCACGGTTGTGCCATGAAATTCGGTGCCAGGCTGAGCGGTACACTTGTGTTTTCGCTACTCGTATTCGCGAATTCGACGATGGCAGATCCATCCCCGCCGACCGGCGAAAAGCCCATGGAGCAGCTTGCGATCTATGCTGCGAAGGGACCTCCGGATTCCTGCGGTCGCGGCTGCGATCATTGGATCGCGATCGAAGGCAAGATCGATATGGGCTCGGCAGCGCGGGTCGAGCGTTTCCTCCGCGAACGAAAGGATGTGCAACGACCAATCTACTTCAATTCCCCTGGTGGCGAGATGCGCGATGGGTTGGCGATCGGGCGGCTGCTGCGCGCCCGGAAAGCCGTTGGCCGAGTGGGGCGGACGATCGTCGATGCCTGTCCGGGCACCCAGACGGACGACGCCTGCACCCTGATCAAGACCACACGCGATGAAGTCGCTGCCACCGTCGCGACTCGTGGCGCAGTGTGTGGGTCTGCCTGTACGTTCCTGTTGTTTGGCGCGTTGACGCGTGAGGTTGCGCCGGACTCGGTGGTAGCTGTTCACGGCGCGCGGATAGGAATGCAATTCCGGTTGAATGTGACTGAAGCGCGGCGCGAGGAAGCCGTGGCCAAAGCCCACGCTGAAGCGAACCGAATGGCGTTTGCCTATGTCGATGAAATGGGCATCAGTCGTGACGTCATGGCGCTGGCCGACAGCATCAGCCCGGACAATTTTCGTGTCCTGACACGGCAGGAATTGTACAATTTTCGAATCGATACCAGAACCTTGGTCGAGACGGCGTGGACGATCGAAAAGGCGCCGAGTCCGGCCGTGCACAAATTCGCGCAGACGAAGACCGACAGCGGCTTTCGGAAGTTCGAGTGGCGTTTTGTCTGCGGCGGCAAAACCCAGACCCGGCTCATGGTTTCCAACGAGGTGGGCACGGAAGCCAAAGGCACCGGGGTCGTGACTATCGTTGCCGGTTCGGCAAAGCCACCGCAATTTGCGAAACTTCCGATCCGCGTTGGGCCTTACGAGATCTGGGCGGCCGCCATCACCGCCGATTCGATGAAGGATCTGGTCTCAGTCCCCCGCCTGGGGACAGGCCAAAGCACGCTGTTGCCGGACGGCAAGACGATATCGACATTCCTTGAAATCGATACCAGTGGCCTTGAGCCGGCAGCCACCCAGTTGTTGGCCGCATGTGAGACCGTGCAGGCCAAGGCCACGCCGCCGAAGTGGCCATCGTCACCGTGGCCAGCATCGCCTTTGCCGGTTCCGCCTAGGCCAGCATCGCCGTGGCCTTCATCCCCAAAGTGGCCTGCTCCGGCGTCGGCGACCGTCCAAGCCGGTGGAAACCCTCCTTCGCAGCTGGCCCCGGCGAAGTGAGTTGGCAGTTGTCGGGAACGATGGGGCCATCGCCCCTTTCACTCGGCGCATTTTCATTCTACATGCACCTGCATGGAAAATCCACCCGCCGCCGGCCGTTTCGCGCCAACCGCCCTGATGCTTGGCAATATCGTCACCGGCTGCTCGGTGCTGGCGCCGGCGGGCATGCTGCCGGAATTGTCGGCGGGGCTGGGTGTCAGCATTCACGCGGCCGGACTTTTGATCACGTTCGGCGCGATCACGCTGTGCATCGGCTCGCCACTGACGGCCTGGTTGACCAGCCGTATCGAGCGGCGGACGCTGCTCACAACCACGCTCGCGGTGCTGGCCTTTGGCAATCTCGGCTCGGCCTTTGCGTCTGACTACACGAGCCTCCTCATCATCCGCCTTGTGATGCTCACAGTCGGCGCGCTCTATACGCCGCAGGCTGCCGGCACGGCAGCGCTGATCGTGCCGGCCGCGCGCCGTGGCAGCACGATTGCCTATATTTTCCTTGGTTGGTCGCTCGCTGCGGCAGTCGGCCTTCCGCTGATCACCTTCATCGCGAGCCGCTATGGCTGGCGCGCGGCCTATGGCGGGATCGGCGTGCTCGGTTGCGTCAGCTTTCTGTTGCTGCTGATGCGCCTGCCGGTCGGCCTGAAGGGAACGCCCGTCGATCTGAAGACCTGGGCGGAGGTTGGCCGCAGCAGGGCCATTTTGCTTCTGCTTGCGATCACCATGCTGCAAATGTCCGGGCAGTTCGTGGTGTTCACCTTCATGGGGCCGCTCCTGAAGAAGCTCACCGACGCCGGGCCCAATGCGATTGGCATGGTGTTCGGCATCTATGGCGTTTGTGGCTTCCTCGGCGTCGCCACCGCGACCCGTATCGTCGACACCTGGGGCCCTTATCGCACCTCGCTGCTGTTCACATGGCTGCTCCTTGCGGGCATCGCGGGCTGGGCGCTCGGCGCCGGCACGCTGGTGTTGATGGCGCTTGCGGTCGCGATCTGGGGTCTTGGTTTTGCCTCAACCAATTCGATGCAGCAGGTGCGTCTGGTCGCGGCTGCGCCGCCACTCGCGTCGGCGACCGTCGCGCTCAACACCTCCGTCCTCTATATCGGCCAGGCCGTGGGCTCGGCCATCGGCGGGATGCTGTTCGCCCGCGGGCTCCTGTATCCGCTCGGCTTCGTGGCGGCCGGCTTCGTCGTGCTGGCGCTGATCCTGGTGATCCTGACCCGACCCCGGCCGGCTGCTGCTTCAGCCTGAGGCCCGCCCTTTCCTGTGCGCAAGGCGCTTGGCAAACCGCGCGGGAGGGCGCTAGAAGCGAGGCATGGGGACCAAAGAGAGCGAACTGAAATGAGGATGATTCTGGCGGTTGCCGCGGTGCTCTATTCAGCCTCCGCGTTTGCACAAACCGACAAGCCGCCGATGGTCGGGGACAAGCCGTTGGTGCAGGTCAAGCCGAAGGGGACCAAAGAGGCTGCGGCCAAGCCGGCCGCGGCGCCGAAGGGCAAGCCGCAATCGATTGCGGTTCGGCTCCAGGCCTGCCTCGACCTCGATGACGGCACCAAGGACCGCCTCAATTGCTACGACGCGGTGATCCCGCCGACGCCGAAGCCGAAGCCGCCGAAGGCCAAGGGTGTCGCCGACTGCCGCTTCCTCAAGGAGGAGGACGAGCGGCTGGCCTGCTTCAACGGCTTTGCCGAGAGCATTCCGAAGCTGCCGAAAACCTGAGGTTCGAAGGCCGGACGGCTAGTCGGCGATCCGGCTCAGCACCGCTCTGAAGGCAACGCCCGGCACTTGGAGCGCGGTGCCTTCGAACTCGGCTGTATCGCCGTCCTCGCGGCCGGCGAGCGTCAGCGTGATCCGGTCGCTCCCGAAAAGCGGCTTGAAGGACGGATCGTCGTTGTAGCGCTCGGTCGAGATCTTGACCTTGATGCTGTCGCCTTCGCCCGTATAGGTGCCGATGAACGCGAAGGCGGAATTGCCGCCGCGCATCTTGCCCTCCATGACATAGACGACCCCGCAGCCGGTTCCATGAACCGTGTGGAAGTCGACCTTGTACAGTCCCTGACGCACTGTCTGTTCTCGCAGAATTCCAATTGAAGCTTGGCCGGTAGACTATGATTGTTGCCAGCACAGACAATCCGGCAGCTCCCGGGGAATGCCGGCCATCAACATCACATTTTGGTCAATACCTGAGGCAATTGCAGGCGGCGCAGCCAAATCCCGACTCGCGCAATATCGGGCTTAGCGGCTCGATGCGGAGGAATTGGTGGATGCAACACGCGTCAGCGCCAGCGACGGTGTCGCCGACATCTTCACCAGCACATCCTTGAGCGGATCCCGCGTCCAGGCGCGCGTCACATAATCACGATGTGTGATGCCGTCGCCGGTTTCGACGAATGCCACGCTGCCGGGCCGCAACGGCCCATCCATGTCCTCGGAAACTCCGATGCCCTTTCGGCGCAGCATGCTCATCAGCTCGCGGTCGCGGCGCGCGGTGTAGTGCGTGTAGGAGCTGACGAAGAAGCCGGTGCGATGGCTCTCGATCCAGGAGGCGAATTTGTCGAGCTCGCCATAGACAGCGTCCAGCAGCACGACGCCGCGGACGCGGTCGCTGACGCCGCCGACCTCGAGGCTCCAAGCCGTCGGCAGGAAGCCGCCGCTATAGCCGACGATCACGATCGGCATGTTGGCGAAAGCGCGCGCGCTGTCGGGATCACCGGTCAGGCGAGCGAGGTGATTGGCCGATTCCTCCATGAAGCGCTTGAGGCCACCCGGCTGCCAGAACTTGCCGGCGCTGGAATCGGCTGCATCGACGGCCATCTGCGGCGCGAGCAGAACGGCGTTGGCGCCGGAATCGGTGATCTGCTTCGGCACCAGTTGCCGGTCGCGCACGTCGCGCTCGAGCGTGGCGCCATTGCCATGGAAGAACACCACGATCACGCCTGGCTTGCGCACATCGAAATGCTCGGGCACGTGCACCAGCACGCGGCTGTCGTTGTAGGTCTCGTCCTGCCAGAACACGCGGCCCGAGTAGCTGCGGTGGCCGCGTCGGTCGCCCTTGGAGATGTTGAGGAACGGCGCGTCGGAGGCGGGGTTGTTGCCGAAATAGGGGAAGGCGGACGACTTCATGCTGACGAGCGTCGTCAGGTCTTCACGTGCCGGACGCTTGTAGGGGACCTGCGGCTCGAGCGAGGCCACCTTGTAGGGGGCCTGTTCCGGCTGAGGCTGCTGCTGTAAGGCGCGCTTGGGCGAGAAGTCGGACATCTGCCGTTGCAGGAAGCTCTCGCTCGCCGAGGGGAAGCGTTCCCTGAACTGCGGGGCAGGGAAGCGATCCTCGAACGTGTCGCTACTCGCCACCTGCTGATTGGTCACTTGCGGATTGGTCATTTCCCGATTGGTCTTGGCGACCACCTGGACATTGGCCTGCGAGTTCGCGGCGAGCGCCGCCGGGCTCGGCGCCCTGCCGCATTGAACCAGCGTGAGCGAAAGCGGCACCAAGATCAGGCCGATCCGGAGCGCGCGACCGCGCACACCGGACGGCGTCCGATCGGCACGAATGTCAGCTCTCACGTTCGGAACGGCCCCGACCATCCACCCATGACCCCAAGTCATGTCCACAAGCCTATCGGCAACCCTTGAGACAATTGAGCCGACCGGCGTTTAGGTGACGTTAAGCGTCCGGAGAAACTCCCCACATCCGGATTGCCTAAAGGGACCATGCAATCGTGTCCTGATTGTGGGGAGGGGAAACGGGATTCTCCGGGGTTCGCGTGGGTTTATTGCCCAAGAGCATGAGTAGATGGTGCTTCAATACCTATATCGGCTGCCTCATTTAACCCTTGTTAACGCTGCTTGAATTGACTTCCCATGAAGCGTGACGCTTGAGGTTAGGAACCCCGATGACGGCATCTGATGCGGGTACCGCGTCTTGGACCGGCCGGCTGACTGACAGCGGGTCCGGGGTCTCCGCTCTGGTTGCGACCGCCATCGTCGTCGCCGACATGATCGGGGTCGGGGTCTTCACCAGCCTCGGCTTCCAGGTCAAGGACATCCCGTCCGGTTTCTCGATCCTCCTGCTGTGGACCGTCGGCGGCATCGTCGCGCTATGCGGAGTGTTCTCCTATAGCGAGCTCGGCGCGATGTTTCCGCGCTCGAGCGGCGAGTACAATTTCCTTGGCCGCGCCTATCATCCTGCCTTCGGCTTTCTCGCCGGCTGGGTCTCGGCGACGGTGGGCTTCGCAGCGCCCGTCGCGCTCGCCGCGATGGCCTTCGGCGAATACGCCAAATCGGTTGTCCCCGATCTGCCGCCGATCCCGCTTGCCATCGGCGTGGTGTGGCTGGTCTCGGTCGTGCAACTGACTGGCGTCAAGCACTCCTCGACCTTCCAGCTGATCTCGACCATCCTGAAGGTCGTGCTGATCGTCGCCTTCCTGGTCGCCGGCTTCGTCATCGGCGTGCCGCAGCCGATCGCCTTCACGCCGCAAGCAGGCGACCTGGCGCACATTGTCAGCGCGCCTTTCGCGATCGGTCTCGTCTTCGTGATGTACTCATTCTCGGGCTGGAATGCCGCGACCTACATCATCGGCGAGATGAACACGCCGCAGCGCAGCCTGCCGCGCGCGCTGCTCGCGGGCACGCTGATCGTGCTCGTCCTGTACGTCGCGCTGAACGCGGTGTTTCTATATTCCACGCCGGTCAGCGCGCTGGCTGGCCAGCTCGACGTCGCCAGCGTCGCCGGCAGTGCCATCTTCGGCGGCGTCGGCGGCCGTATCGTCGGCGCGATGATCTGCGTCGGCCTGATCTCCTCGATCAGCGCGATGATGTGGATCGGCCCGCGGGTGATGATGACGATGGGAGAGGACATTCCGGCCCTGCGCGTGTTCTCGACGAGATCGGTGAGTGGCGCGCCGGCCTATGCCATCCTGTTTCAGCTCGCCGTCGCCAATCTGCTGCTGTTCACGCGCAGCTTCGAGGCGGTGCTCGACTTCATCCAGTTCGCGCTGCTGTTCTGCTCCTTCTTCACCGTGCTTGGCGTCATCAAGCTGCGCATCACCGATCCTGACCTGCCGCGACCCTATCGCGCCTGGGGATACCCTTTCACGCCCCTCGTTTTCCTGCTCGTGACCGCGTTCATGATGTACTACCTGTTGACCGAGCGGCCGGCGCAGTCGCTCTCGGGGATGCTCGTCATGCTCTCGGGCCTGTTGATTTATGCTATTTTCCGCAGGCGGCCGGTCGCCGCTGGCACTTCATCACATCGCGAATAGACATGTTTCGACCCCTGAGAATTGCAGCCGTCGCTCTTGCCCTGCTGGCTGCGGCCGTCTCGTCCGCGGATGCCGCCGACGTCACCTTCGACGACACGGCGCGCTTCCTCGCGGGCATGCAGCCTTCGGCGGACTCGCCGCTGGTGCCGTTCACCAAGGATCCGGGCTGGCAGCGCCATGCAAAATTCTTCGACGGTGCCTTCGCCCAGCTCGAGCAGCGGCAGCTCTCGAAGATCCGTGCCTGGGCCGACGTCAATCTGGCCGCGCCGAGGCCGACCATGTTCTACATGTTCAGCGGCCCGGACTTCCTCTATGCCAACGCCTTCTATCCCAAGGCCAGCACCTACGTGCTCGGCGCGCTCGAGCCGGCTGGCGCCGTGCCCGACCTGACGCGGCTCCCCCGCGGTTCGGTCGGCGCCGCGCTCTACAATGTCGAACGTTCGCTCGGCTCGATCCTGAGTTTCTCCTTCTTCATCACCAAGCACATGAAGGTTGATCTGCACGCCAACCAGGTCAACGGCACGTTGCCGATCCTCTATGTCTTCCTCGCGCGGTCCGGCAACACGATCCGCAACGTCGAGGCGGTCGCGCTCGACGACAAGGGCGGGATGCACGTCGGGAATGACAATCCCGGACGGAACGCGACGCGCGGCGTCCGCATCACCTTTGCCGGCAGCGACGGTGAAGCACGCACGCTGTATTATTTCTCGACAGATCTCTCCAATCCCAGTGCGCGCGCGACGGGCTTCCTGAAGTTCTGCGAGACGCTCGGCCCCGGCAACAGCCTGATCAAGAGTGCGTCCTATCTGCTGCATTCCGGAAACTTCACCGTCGCCCGCGACTGGCTGCTCGCCAACAGCGCGACCATCATCCAGGACGATTCCGGCATTCCGCTCGCGAACTACAATTCGCGGCAATGGCGGTTCTTCCCGTTCGGCCGCTATCTCGGACCGATCGACGAGTTCCCCGGCCGCTATCAGGAGCACTACGCTGAACTGTTCACCCGCGCCCAGCCGATCGATTTCGGCGTTGGTTACCGCTGGCGGATGCACGAGTCGAATTTGCTGCTGGCGGTGAAGGTGCCGGGGACCGAGACAGTGCCGACGGCGGAGACCACCTCATCCGCCGAGCCGCCGCCAAGACCGCCGCGCCCGAAGCGGCCGCGTCCGTCCGAGCCCGTCCCGCCGCCGTTCGGACGTTTCTTCTGGTTTCGCTAGCTACCAGTGCACGCTCTGGCTCGGCACGATGAACGCCGTCGTACTGGGCGGCGTGGCGAGGCTCGTTGCCAGATACCAGCCCGAGCCGACCGCGATCGCCAGCAATGCGATGATCGCGAGCAAGTCGATGGTTCTGGGGTCGTGGTGCCCCCAGGAGCCAAGATTTTGACCAAGCCTAAAGTGAAAGTGAGGGCTGATTTTCCAGCGCATTGTTGTTTCCTCCCGTGGGAGCATCACAACAACGCGAGGAGAGAGTTTAAGGTTCCGCTCGGGGCAACGATGCGCCGAGCGCCGCAGCAAACGCGAGCACGATCCGGAAAAGTGTGCAGCGGTTTCCCTCGCCACACGTAGAATGCGTTTGCGCGGAGATCATCCTCAAACAAACAACCTAAGGCGCGAGCATCGCGCTTCAAGGCGCGTTGACGCCGCGCCAGCGGCCGTAGCGCCAGGGTAGATACCAGCGTGCGCCCTGTGGTGCGGTGAGGGGCACGTTGTCGATGCCTGACGTGCCGAAAGGATTGCAGCGAAGCAGACGTGCCAGCGTCATCCAGCCGCCGGCCCAAAGTCCGAACCGTTCGATCGCCTCGTCGCCATAGACGGAACAGGTGGGCAGGTGCCGGCAGTTATAGCCGACCAGCGGCGAGAACGAGTGGCGGTAGAGCCAGATCAGCCCACGACCGAATTTGCGCGGAAGACGGAACGTGCCCTCGACGAGAGTGGAACAATGTTCGCAGGCTGGATGCTTCATGTGCGCTTTGCTGCGATCGTGAGCGAGGTGCTGCGCGGTTCCCGCGCAGGGAACTGCAAGGTGTTGTTTGCGCGCCATATTTTGCATGCTTTTTGGGAGCAGTGCAGCAAGTACCTATGGACGATCTGTATTCCCCCGGATACCATTTTTGTGACGTCCATGTGTAGACTCATGGAACGCAAAACGGGGCTTGCCTGAATCGGCTTGGGCTTAAGGCTTGGGGCTTGGGGAAGGAACCAGTTTGAAACTTCTGAGGTCGCTCAATATTCGCGGCTGGTTGCTGGTGGGAACCGCAGCCTGTGGTATAGCGCTCGCCGGCGCGGTCGCGACCTTTGGGTCGTCGGCCCGTGCCGGTAGCGCCCTGGAAGAGCGCAAGCTGCCGATGAAGTTCAGCTGGGTTGCCTGCGAGCCGAACTGCCGCGGCTGGGTCAGCGCGGTCGGCATCATCACCTCGGATACACCGAAGGATTTCGAGGACTTTGCGCGGGGACGCCAGCTTGGCGGCGCCACCGTGGTGCTCGATTCCAGCGGCGGTTCCGTCAACGACGCGATCACGCTCGGCCGGCGCTTCCGCAATCTCGGGCTTTTGACCACCGTCGGCATCAGCCTGAAGAATCGCGGCGGGCAGAGTGCCCGCCCAGCGGTCGCGCCCGAAGCCTATTGCGAATCCATGTGCGTGTTCCTGCTGCTGGCCGGCAAGAAGCGTTATGTGCCGGACGCCGCTCATATCAGGGTTCACCAGATCTGGATGGGCGATCGGGCCGACGATGCGAAGGCGGCGAGCTACAGCGCGCAGGACCTGATGATCGTTGAACGCGATATCGGCCGGCTCGCCAAATACACGTTCGACATGGGCGGCGCCGGCGACTTGCTTTCGCTCGCGCTCAGCGTGCCGCCTTGGGAAGACCTGCACGAGCTGGACAGCGGGGAGCTGAAGCTCACCAACCTCGTGACAACCGATCTGGTGGCTGACGTGCTGCCGCATGTGGAGGTCACGGCGCCGGCGATGGCGGAGCTTGCACCGAAGACGCAGGCGCGGTTCGGCGCGGAACCCGAGCAGCAGCAACCAGCCAAGTCGACCAAGACGGCGGAAGCCATGGTGCCCACGGGCGCGGTGCCGAGCGCGAGCTCGCCGAAGTAACAGCAAATCTCTGAAGGGCGTTTCGGGGCGCGCGTCGGCGCGAACCCGGCACGGCGGAGAGGGATCAGCCCTGCGCCGCGGCCGGCTGCTTGGCCTTCGCCTCGATCTGACCAATGGCATCGACCACAGCATCGAAGGTTAGGAGCGTCGAGGCATGCCGTGCCTTGTAGTCGCGGACCGGTTCGAGGAATTTGATTTCTTCCCACTTACCTTCAGGAGGCGCACCATTCTCCTTGAGCATCTTGCGAACGGTTTCGCGTAACTCACGGAGTTCGCTCGCAGTCGAGCCGACAACGTGACTTGCCATGATGGATGAAGAGGCCTGTCCTAGCGCGCAGGCCTTCACGTCATGCGCGAAGTCGGTGACGGTGTCCCCACTCATCTTGAGGTCGACCTTCACTGTCGAGCCGCACAATTTGGAGTGGGCCGTTGCAGTGGCATCTGCGTCCGGCAGCCGTCCGAGGCGCGGAATATTCCCGGCCAGTTCGATGATCCGCTTGTTGTAGATGTCGTTCAGCATGTGATGGAGTCCAGCACTTCCGCATCGGATCGGCCTTGGCGGGCGCCGTCCACGGTCCTATATAGGGGCGGAACTGGCGGAAAAACAGTCCAGCAATGCGGTGGCAGTGATCCAGACCTGCGCGGCCTGCGTTTTGATCTCAGGACCTTTTTTGCCAAAATTGTTCTCTTCAGGCGTCCGGCGGCTTGCCGCCCCGTCTGCCGGTGACACTCCGGCCGCAAGGCCGTCGAACGGAGTAGACATGGACGCTACGATTAAATCCATTCGCCCGAACAAGTCTTCCGACAAGCAGCCCGGGACCCGCCCGGCGGAGCTTGATCCTGCCGAATTCCTCGCGGTCGCCGTCCGCGCCGACCAGCCGCGCCCGGCGCGCGCCGAGGCTGAGCAGGCGGTGAAGACGCTGCTTGCCTATATCGGCGAGAACACCGAGCGCGAGGGTCTGCTCGACACGCCGCGCCGCGTGGTCGAAGCCTTCGACGAGCTCTATCAGGGCTACCACCAGTGCCCGGCCGAGGTGCTCGACCGCACCTTCGGCGAGACCGCCGGCTATGACGATTTCGTGCTGGTGCGCGACATCGAGTTTACGTCGCAGTGCGAGCATCACATGATGCCGTTCTATGGCAAGGCGCATATCGCCTATACTCCGGTGGAGCGTGTCGTCGGCCTGTCCAAGCTTGCCCGCCTGACCGACATCTTCGCCCGCAGGCTCCAGACCCAGGAGCACCTGACCGCGCAGATCGCCGCCGCTATCGACGAAATCCTCAAGCCCCGTGGCGTTGCGGTGCTGATCGAGGCCGAGCATACCTGCATGTCGGTGCGCGGTGTCGCCAAGCATGGCGCCTCCACGTTCACCAGCCGTTTCACCGGCATGTTCCGCGACAATCCGGCGGAGCAGGCCCGTTTCCTGTCCCTGGTGCGAGGCCTGCAGCGCTGACCTCGCAAATAAACTGGCGAGGTCGTTGTGTCCGCTCACTCCCATGAGATCGAGGAAGGGCTTTCCTTCCAGCCCCGGTTCGACGCCGCCGGGCTCGTGACTTGCGTGGCGACGGACGTCGCCACCGGCGACGTGCTCATGGTCGCGCATATGAACGACGAGGCGCTGCGCAAGACGATTGCGACGGGCGAGGCCTGGTACTTCAGCCGCTCGCGCAATGCCTTGTGGCGAAAAGGTGAGAGCTCGGGTCAGACCCAGCGCGTGGTCGAGATCCGTACCGATTGCGACCAGGACGCGGTCTGGATCCGTGTCGAGCAGATCGGCGCCGCCTGCCATACCGGCCGGCGGTCCTGCTTCTACCGCAAGGTCGAGGCCGAGGGCGGTGGTTCGAAGCTCGTCTTCGTCGATGCCGAGCGGCTGTTCGATCCGGGTGCTGTCTACAAGAAATAGCCTCCCGTCATTCCGGGGCCTGCGCAGCGCGAGCCCGGAATCCATCATTCGGCATCACGCGCGGCTTAATGGATTCCGGGCTCATCGCTTCGCGAGGCCCCGTAATGACGGAAGTCGCCAAATTAACCCCGCGTTAACCATGCCTGTCCCACGGTGAGACGACAGGGCGCCAAATTGCTGGCGTCGCTCAATGCCGCGCGGGGCGGGCACTCCATCATGTCGGTCGACAATTCCAGTGCCTCTCAGACGGCGGTTCTCGATCCGTCACGGGCACGCGTCGCCGGCGCGATCAAGCAGGTCTCCAACCGGACCGGCGTCAGCTTCCAATACATGCTGACCACCGCCAAGATGGAATCGGATTTCGATCCGGCGGCGGGAGCCACCACGTCATCCGCGCACGGCCTCTACCAGTTCATCGACCAGACCTGGCTCGGCACCGTGAAGGAGGCGGGCACCCAGCTCGGCTATGGCAACTACGCCGACGCCATCACCAGGACTTCGTCCGGCACCTACGCCGTCGACGATCCCGTGATGAAGCGGTCGATCATGAAGCTGCGCGACGATCCGGAGGCTGCTTCGTGCATGGCGGCAGCGCTGACAGTGTCGAACAGCTTCAAGCTCACCGGGCTGCTCGGGCGCAGGCCGTCTGACAGCGAACTCTACATGGCACATTTCATGGGCATCGGCGGCGCCGCAAAACTGATCGCCAATGCCGAGGACAATCCGCAAGCGGTCGGCGCGCGGCTGTTTCCCAATGCGGCTTCCTCCAATCGCTCGATCTTCTACGCGCAAGACGGCCGCGCCCGCAGCGTCTCCGAGGTCTATTCGGTGCTGGATGCGCGCTACGCCAGCGCTGCAAATTCGAAGGTAACCCGTAGTGCGATGGCGATGTCTGGCGACACGCCGTCGACGACGCAGGTTGCGAGCGCCAACGGCGTGCAGGCAACGGCGCCGGTGATCGACAATGCCGCTTATCTCCAGACCTTTCCGGTTACGCGCGGCGTGACGCCGGTGAGCGCGACATCACCAACGACTGTCGCGGACAATGCGCCGAGCGCGCCGGCGTTCCGCTCGATCTACCAGCCTGGCGATGCCACGCAGCCGGTGTCGGCGACCGTGCAGAAATTGTGGGGCAACAACGCCTCGCTCACGTCGGTCGCATCAGCGACGCCCGACGTGCGTCCGCCGCAACCACTCGATCTCTTTAGTGATCGCAGCGGCACGTTCTCGGGCTGACGTCTGCTCTCGTGTCCCGGACGCGCGGCAGCGTTCCCGGCGATGCGAAGCATCGTCCGGTGCGCTGCTGCGCAGAGCCGGGACCCGTGCAACAGCAGCGCTCCCGAACATTGTGGGCCCCGGCTCAGCAGCGCACCACTTGCGTGCTGCGCTGCATCCGGGACACGCATCATGGGCGGCGTTGTTCTCTTAACAAAACGTCAATAAAACCAGCCAGTTATGGTGAACGCTTTGTTAAGCGTCGTGGTTTATTTTGTGTTGCAGGTGACAAGCCGTCACCGTTTCGTCGGGTTGCGTAAGCCGGAAGCAGCATGATCGTTCGGCAGTTCATCAATTGGATCAGGACGGCGCCCGCTGGCGAGCGGGCGGAGGCAACGCGGGCATTGGCCCGGGCCTGGCTGATCTCGGACCTTTCCCATGACGACCGTACCGCCGCCGAAGGCGCGCTCCTGATGCTGCTCGACGATCCGTCGCCGCTGGTGCGGCAGGCGATGGCCGAAGCGTTCGCACGCAGCACTGAAGCGCCGGCATCGATCGTGCGGGCGCTGTCGGCGGACCAGCCGACCGTTGCGCTGCCTGTGCTCGAACATTCTCCGCTGCTGATCGACGCCGATCTCGTCGACATCGTTGCGACCGGCAATGACGAGGTGCAGTGTGCGGTCGCCCGTCGCATCGCGCTGCCGGTATCGGTCTGCGCCGCCATCGCCGAGGTCGGTTGCGCGGCGGCAGCGCTGGAACTGATCGAAAATCCCTACGCCGAGCTCGCGCCGTTCTCGTGGGATCGCATCGTCGAGCGTCACGGCCATCTCGCCGCGATCCGCGAGGCGATGCTGGTGTTGGAGGATCTGCCGGCCGCGACGCGCGCCGCCCTGGTGGCAAAACTCTCGGAGACCCTGGCGCAGTTCGTCGTGGCCCGGAACTGGCTGAGTGCGGACCGCGCCGAGCGCATCACCACCGAGGCGCGCGATCGTTCGACCATGAACATCGCGTCGCGCTCGCGCGGCGAGGACATGCAGGGCCTGGTGCATCATTTGCGCGTCACGGGCCAGCTCACCGCTGGCCTGATCCTGCGTGCGCTGCTGTCCAGCAATCTCGACCTGTTCGACGCCGCGCTGGCTGAACTCTCCGATCTGCCGCTCGCGCGCGTCACCGCGCTGCTGCACGATCGCGGCGGTGCGAGCCTGCATGCGCTGCTCCGCCGCGCCGGGCTGCCCGAGGCGACGTTTGCGGCGTTCCAGGTCGCGCTCGATGCCTGCCACGAACAAGGTTTTGTCGACAGCGACGACGGTGCGGTGCGGCTGCGCCGGCGCATGGTCGAGCGCGTGCTCACCCATTGCGAAACCGACCGCGGCGCCACCGAGCCGCTGATGGTCCTGCTCCGCCGCTTCGCCACCGAGTCCGCGCGCGAAGAAGCGAGACTGTTCTGCGATGAACTGGTCGCGGACGAGGTGATCGGTGACGATCTGATCGCGGCATAATTCAAAGCCCGCGATAGGGCTGGCCGGAAGCCAAAAACTCCGTCATTGCGAGTTTTGCACCGGCGGTGTGGCGGGTGCGAAACTCGCAATGACGGGGAGAGAGCGAGACTTAATCCGTTGGCACGATGCTCGGCGCCAGGACCATCTCGAGGTGCTCGGGGCGGTCGCGGTTGACGTGGGTGAGATATTCGTCGGCGACCTTGCGCAGGCGGCGGCTGAGCTCGGCGGAGACGCTGATGCTGTCGAGCTTGGTGTTTTCGTGCACGATGGCGAGGATGGCGTTGATGTGATGCTTGAACAGCTCGGCCGGCACCTTCTCGAGATCCGGCGCGTGCTCGATGATGCGGCACAGGCTCTCGGCGATTCCCGCCGCTGCCGGATAGCCGAACGTCGCGGCGTCCCCCTTGATGTCGTGCGCGGCGCGGAACAGCTCGTCGCGCCTGTCCTTGGTGAAGCCGTCATTGCGGATGGCGACGTGGGCGGCCGATAGTCGGTTGACCTCGGTTGTCATCCAGTCCTTGAACTCACCCGAGAGGCCGGCCAGAGCCTGCTCGGCGCGGCCGATCGGATCGTCCATGTCCTTCTCTTCGACCCGGCGCAGCACCTTGCGCAGCGGGTTGGGCTGCGTGATGACGTGATGCGTGGCGAAGGCCGTAACCTCGATGTCCCTTGCGCTGTTCTTCGCCATGATACCTGCCGCGATCGTGTGAGACGTTGCGCTAGATGGAGGAGCGGGCCTTGTCGAGCAGCGAGGGCTGCTGGAGCACCTCGTGCTTTTCGCCGACGCGGCGCTCGGGGCCCATATAGGCCGAGTTGGTGTTGCGGCGCCGGTCCGGGCCGAAATAGGTCTTGGTCTTGATGAAGGGGCGGGGATTGGCGACCACGTTGAGGATGCGCTGATACAGCCCCTTGGCCGAGATCGGCTTGGCCAGGAATTCCGTGACGCCGGCGTCGCGCGCGATCGTGACGCGGCGCTTCTCGGAATGGCCGGTCAGCATGATGATCGGTGCGTAAGGGTTACCCTTGGATTCCGGTTGCCGGATCATCTGAGCAAGTTCGAGCCCGTCGAAGATCGGCATCGCCCAGTCGGTGATGACGATGTCGGGCACATAATGGCTGTACATTTCGAGCGCGGTCGCACCGTCCTCGGCCTCATAAACTTCGCGCGCGCCGAAGGAATGCAGCAGCGTCCTGAGGATGCGGCGCATGTGCGGATTGTCGTCGCAGACGAGGAAGCGCAGCTTGTTGAAATCGATGCGAAACATGACGCCCGGGCCAAAGCGGTCAACCTTCGTTAACCATATCGCGCCGGGAGTTAATGAAGGGTTGCCTGCGTTTGCTGACCCATCGGAGGAGGAGATCGCGCCATATCGTAATTTTGCCATTTTTTATCGTAAAACGATAAAAATATCGAAATGAGCGAGGAGCTACGTCGATGAGTGTGATCGCGTTTCCTTATCCTGCCCCGGCCGAGCCGCGGTTGCGGCGCATCGGGCGGGTCGTGACCGTCGGCTCGCTCGTCTGCGTCGCGGGCGCGGTGCTTGCGGTGCCGCTGCTCTGGTCGAGTGACGAGGTGCTTCGGCATTGGATCGCGACCCAATCCCCGCTCGGGGCGCGGCCCTTCACGCTCAATCTCGACACGCGCATCCTCGGTGCGCTGATCAGCCTGATCGGCCTTGCCCCCGTTCTCTATGCATTGCTGCAGCTCTCGATGCTGTTCTCCCGTTTTGCGCGCGGCGAGGTCTTCGTGACCGACAACGCCGGGCGCATCCGACGGATGGGTCTGGCGCTGATCGTCAACGCGTTGGTCTCGCCGTTGGTGCAGATGCTGACTACCATCAACCTCACGCGGGCCAACCAGCCCGGCCAGATCGTGGTCATGTTCGGCATCGAGCAGTCGCATATGCTGTCGGTGCTGAGCGGCCTCGCGCTCGTCGCGTTCGCAACCGTGATGGCCGACGCCGTTCGCGTGTGGCACGAGAACAGCGAGATCATCTGACCATGCCGATCATCGTCAATCTCGACGTCATGCTCGCGAGGCGCAAGATCAGGTCGCGCGAGCTTGCTGCACGCATCGAGCTCACGGAGGCCAATGTTTCCCTGCTGAAGTCGGGGAAGGTGCGCGGCATCCGCTTCGACACGCTGGAGCGGATCTGCGCCGTGCTCGACTGCCAGCCTGGCGATATCCTGCAATACGTCCCGGACAACGCTGACGACGCGCTGGAGCCTCGCGCTGTCGGTCGAAAATCGGCCTAGCCGACCCATTCAATTCCAGACTGGAGATGCCTGCGATGAACCGCCATGCGCGCGTTCTTGCGAGCGCGGCTGCGCTGATGCTTGCCGGTTGCAGCTCGGTGCCGCTGACATCGATCCCGCCGCTGGCCCGCATCGATGCCAAGACGACGGATCTGTCGCTGCTGCGCGTCGCCGTGCAATTGCCCGACGCACTGCGGCCACGTTCGGGTGGCGTCAAGCTCGACGTCGTCACCAAAGTGGCGGGTGAGGCGGAAACCAAGACCAGCTTCGCCATGATGGAGATGAGCGAAGCGCGCGAGCGCACCGGCCTGCCGGCGCCGCCGCAGGGGTCTTCGACCTATGCCTATCGCCTGTCAGCAGGCGATGCTGCGCGCTTCGAGGCGCTGCGCGCGTCGATGATCGAGCAGGGGAAGCAAGCCAAGCGCGGCTCGATGGGGCTGGGCGTCGCCGCCAAGGAATTCTGCCGCGCGAACGCGGCGCCGCAGGCCTCGCTGACGGTGACGATCTATCTGATGACATCGGAAACCAAGAGCTTCGTTCCGGTCGTCAAGGATTTCGACCTGCTTAGCGATCCCGCAATGGCGGGCGGCTTGGAATCGATTCAGCCGTGCGGCCAGTGATCCGAACGGAGGCTTAGTACCCGAACTGTTCTCGCAGAATCCGCTCTTCCAGGCTGTGACCGGGATCGAACAGCATGCGCATCGAGATGGTTTTGTCGGAGAGGACCTCGACGCGGCGGACGTCGCGCACCTCGTCGTGGTCTGCGACCGCCGCCACGGGACGCTTGTCGCCCTCGAGCACCTCGATCACGACGTAGGCCGTGTTGGGCAGGAGCGCGCCGCGCCAGCGGCGGGGGCGGAAGGCGCTGATCGGCGTCAACGCCAGCAGGGCGGCGTTGATCGGCAGGATCGGTCCCTGCGCGGACAGATTATACGCGGTCGAGCCGGCCGGCGTCGCCACCATGATGCCGTCGGCGATCAGCTCGGGCATGCGCTCGCGCTCGTCGATCAGGATCCGCAGGCGCGCGGCCTGGTAGGTCTGCCGGAACAGGGCGACCTCGTTGATGGCGTGGTGCAGGTGGACGCGGTCGTTGACGTCGGTCGCCCGCATCAGGAGCGGATTGATCTCGGATTCATGCGCCGCCTCCAGCCGCGCGCGCAGGTCGTGCGTCGAATATTCGTTCATCAGGAAGCCGACCGTGCCGCGGTGCATGCCGTAGATCGGCTTTCCCGTGTGCATGTTCCGGTGCAGCGTCTGGAGCATCAGCCCGTCGCCGCCGAGCGCGACCACGACGTCGGCTTCCTTCGGATCGCAATTGCCATAGTCCCTGGTGAGCTGGCCGAAGGCGATCTGCGCCTCGCTGCTCGGGCTGGCGACGAAGGCGATCCGGTCGTATCGCGCTGGCTTGGTCATGGCTTCCGGGCAGGCCGCTGGCTCGAGAAAGTTCCGCCGGGCTCGTCTATACGACATCGGCCTCCATTGTCGAGGATGACCGCTCGTCAAAGCAAACGGGCGACGGCCGATCCCGATTCAGGATAAACCGGGGCGATTTGGGCCCGATCGGCCTGTTGAGGCGTTGCCGGACCCGTGATCCCCCAAACCGTCGTAATTTCGCGCTAGCCTTCCAGTCAGGGCCGGCTCTGATAGCCTGGCAGGAGAATGATCATGATCAAGTGTTGGCCGGCGCTTCGCCGCGCGACCCTGGTGCTGGCGGTGTCGGCGTTCGCGCTCGCAGGATTTGCGCGCGCGGACGACCCGCCGCAGCCGCGCTCCGAGGCGGCGGCGCAAACCGGACAGAAGGGCGGGCGCAGCGGCAATGCACAGAACGCATCGCCGACGTCACCGTCGGCGGCTGATCCGCACCGTCTGCCGTCGGATTCGACCACGAAGCACACGCTCGATCTGCCCGGCCGGACGCTTGCTTTCAGTGCGACCGCCGGCTCGATCCGCGTGTTCGACGACAAGGGAGAGCCGTTGGCCGACATCGCCTATACCTCCTATGAGCTCGACGGTGCCGACCGCGCCACGCGCCCGGTCACGTTCCTGTTCAATGGCGGGCCCGGCGCGTCCTCGGCGTGGCTCCAGTTCGGCGCAGTTGGGCCGTGGCGGCTGCCACTGAATGGCGAAGCTCTGTCGCCGTCAGCCTCGCCCGAAGTGAAGCCGAACGCGGAGACGTGGCTCGATTTCACCGATCTTGTCTTCATCGATCCCGTCAGCACCGGCTACAGTCGTTTTGTCGCCAGCGGCGAAGACGCGCGCAAGCGCTTCTATTCCGTCGATGGCGATGCCAATTCGATCGCGCTCGTGATCCGCCGCTGGCTCGAGAAGCACGACAGGTTGGTCTCGCCGAAATACGTGGCCGGCGAGAGCTATGGCGGCATCCGCGGACCGAAGGTCGTGCGTCAGTTGCAGCTCCAGCATGGCGTCGGCGTCAGGGGATTGATCCTGGTCTCGCCTTTGCTTGATTTCCGCGAGTTCACCGGCACGAGCCTCCTGCAATATGTCGCGACGCTGCCGAGCTATGTGGCGGTGGCACGCGAAGCCAAACAACCCGCTACGGGACCGGTCACGCGCGTCGATCTCGCCGACGTCGAGGCCTACGCGCGCGGCGAATTCCTGGCTGACCTCGTCAAGGGCGAGGCCGACAGGGAGGCGACCAACCGGCTTGCCGACAAGGTCGCAGAGCTCACCGGCATCGACCAGGCGGTGAGCCGCAGGCTCTCCGGCCGCTTTGAGGTCGGTGAATTCCGCCGCGAGCTCGACCGCAGGAGCGGCAAGGTGACGGGACGCTACGACGCTTCCGTGCGCGGGTTCGACCCTTATCCGGATTCGAGCAGTTCGCGGTTCGGCGATCCCTCAGGCGATGCGCTCCAGGCGCCGTTGACGAGTGCCGCGGTCGATGTGCTCACGCGCAAGCTCAACTGGCGGCCCGACGGCTCCTATGAAGTCCTGAACGGCGCCGTCGAAGGTCACTGGGATTTCGGCCGCGGCATCAATCCGCCGCAGTCGGTGTCGGATCTGCGCCAGATTCTTGCGACCGACGCGAAGCTGAACGTGCTGGTCGGGCACGGCCTGTTCGATCTCGCCACGCCCTATTTCGGAACGAAGCGGGTGCTCGACCAGTTGCCGGCCTTTGCGGCGCAGCGGGTGAAATTCGTCGTCTATCCCGGCGGCCACATGTTCTATTCGCACGACGGCTCGCGGCAGGCGTTCCGCGGCGAGGTCGAGGGACTGATCAGGGAGTAGGCCGGCGCTTGCGCGGCGGATATCTCCGCGCGATCTCGCGCGCCACGGCGCTCGCGGGCTTGATATTGGCGCCCGCGAGCCAGATGTCGCTGACCTTGCCGCGCTTGTCGCGGACGCGGCGCACCGGCTCGCCATGACTGGAATAGCCGGCGGCCCAGGCGAGCTGGCCGCTGTCGCGGCCGGTGACCTCGATCTCGGCGGCATCCATGAATGGGTTGTTGAACTGCGGATTGGCGACGAGCACGCGGTTGCCGATCGGCACGAGGTCTGTTGCGCCCCAGATCGTCCACCAGCGGCCGGTCCAGTCGCGCACGCGCCGGTCGGGTGCGCCGCGGGCCTGGAAGACGCGCAGGATCTGCATCGCGCCGTCCATCCAGAACGGCGCCGCTCCGTCGATGGAGTTGCTCAGGATGCTGATCGCAAGCTCGCAAGCAGGGATGGAGCAGGTTCGGGAGATGTAGCCCTGGAAACCGCCGCCATGACCGAACCAGTCCCAGCCGTCGGTTTTGCCGGCGCTGACGCCTAAGCCGTAATAGCCCTCGAAGCTTTGCGGGATGCGCCAATGGTTTCGCGTCATCTCGCGACGGCTCGCGACCGACAGCACACTTTTCCTTGCGTTGGGCGCAAGCTGCGCGAAGAAGCGGGCCGTATCGCCGGCGGTCGCGACGAAGCCTGCGGCCGATGCCATGGCGTAGGCGGGATTGTCGCCGGGGACGACGCATCGCTCGCCCAGCGGCAGCTTTCGCGTGTGGCCGCGCGCGAACGGCGTGCCCTTGGGAAGCGGCGCATTCGGCTCGGTCTCGCGCAAGCCGGCGGGTTCGATGATCTCGCGCTTGATCCAGACGGTGTAGGGCTCCTCCGTCACGGCTTCGATCACGAGACCGATCAATCCAAAACCGTGATTGGAGTATTTGAAGCGCGTGCCGGGTTCGATCGCGGTCGGCAGCTTCAACTCCGCGAGCAGCTCATTGGCGTTGAGATAGGAGCGGCTGTCGATGAACTGGCCGGAGTCCGCGCCATCGCGCGTCAGCCCCGCGCTGTGCGAGAGCACCTGCGCAATGGTCGTCTCGGCGACGCGCGGATGCAGACCGCCGACATGTTGGCCGATCGGATCGTCGAGCCGCAGCTTGCCTTGCTCGCGCAGCTTCATGATGCCGGCCGAGGTAAAGCTCTTGGAGTGCGAGGCGATGCGGAAGCGGTGGCGCGGGGTGAGCTTCTCGCCGGTGTCGAGATTGGCGAGGCCGAACGCATGCTCGGCGACGACCTCGCCGCGATGGACGAAGGCGACGATGACGCCCGGCTGCTGGAATGTCGTCTGCTGGAATTCGATCCAGGAGCCGATGTAGTCGATCGCGGGGCGTAGCCACGTGTCCATTGCGCACCAATTTGCGAGGGGAGGATCGGTGCGTGAGGCTAGCCGAGAAAGCGGAACGGGTACAACCCCTAGGTTGTGCCCGTTGTTTCGTTCAAAGATGCGATGTCTCAGTAGACGAGCGTTGCGCCGGTCGGCTTGTCGAGCGCAGCGGCAAGCGAGCGATATTCGGAGCTGTCGGTGCCGGCGAGCGAAGCGATCTTGCTCAGATGATACTGCGCCTGCTCGCGATTGCCCTGCTCGAGCTGCCAGAGACCGTAATACTGCCAGGTGCGAACATGGTTCGGATCGTCCTTCAGCGCGAGTTCGTAATAGACCTTCGACGACTGGTAGTCGCCGAGCTTGCGATAGGAGTAGCCGATCAGATTGGCGACGTCGGCGACGTCGTCACGCTTGAGCGACTTCAGCTGGTCGATCGCATTCGTGTAGTCGTGGCTGTCGTAGATCGTGGTGTAGGCGGTGCGATAGGCGGCGAGGAATTTGGGATCATTGATGGAGGAGCTCTTCTTCTTGCCCTTCTTGGTCGAAGTATCCGACTTCGGCGGCGACGAGGGCTCGTCGCTGCCCGCGGCGTAGGCGCTGGTCAGTACCGGCGCGGCCGCCAGCGTCATGGAGACGAGTCCCGGCACCAGAAGCATTGAGAGTCTGCGCATCTAAGTTCTCCCGTATGGAACGTGGCGATCCTACACGATTGCCCGAAGACCGGAACACCCAGCGGGCCAAAACATTCCCGGCTGGCCCGGTCTATTCGCCTTGCCGCAGATGACAAACTTGTCATCGAGATGAACGGAAGCCGGCAACGAGCTTCAGACTGGGTTCAGTGCGCACACCCTAGGCTCACACCTACGATCGAAGGGTAGGCGAGAGGGCGCCGCCTCGAGATCCTTCAAGAGGAGACCAACCATGTTGAAGACCATTTCCGCAGCCTTGCTCGCAGCTTCCGTGATCGCAGCCCCGGCCTTCGCCGCCGAAGCCGGCAAGACCACCACGACCGCGCCGGTGATCAAGGCGGACCAGAGCCAGACCAAGGTCTCGAACACAGCCGCGAAACCCGATGCCGGCGTCAAGGCCGATACGAAGGCCGCCGACGTCAAGGCGGATGCCAAGGTGGATACCAAGTCGAAGGCGATGAACGCGAATGCCGCCGTCACGCCCGACGAGCACAAGACCGTGCGTGCGCATCGCCATCACCACAAGCATCTGTCGGCCAAGAAGTCGCCGAAGGCGCAGCCGGACGTCACCAAGCCGGCGACCACCGACAAGCGCAGCTGACGACTGATCCCGCGCGGCGGCATCCCTGCATTGCCCCGCCGCCGCGTGCGGAATTCAGGCCCGGTCCGTTCGCCATGCCTTGCGCGAAAGCTCGAGGTGTCGGTGGCGGGCCGGCGCGTCGTTTGCGCCTGCGCCGAGGGCGCAAGCGAATTCCCTTGACGCAACCTTGGGGCTGGATCATCCCAAGTCTGTTCGAGCGGAGAGCGTGACCTGTGGGGCGATGGGCGAAACGTGCGGTGATCTTGGCATTGCCGCTGGCGCTCGCGACATGTTTCGGCAGCGATGGCGACCGTCCGTCGCTGATGGAGGGGACGCAGGCCGGCGGCCCGCAACCCTTTCCCGATAATTTCCGCAGCGACACGCTCGCCTTGATGCGCTCCTATCTCAACAATCCAGTCGGCGTGCGCGACGCCGGCATGGCAGAGCCGCTGCAGCGTGAGGTCGGCGGGCGACAATTCTATGTGAGCTGCCTGCACTTCACGCCGCGCGAGACCGACGGCAGCTACAAGGGCATGCGCGAGCGCGCCGTGATCTTCGTCAACGGGCGGGCCGACCGCGTCGTCGATCGCACCAGCGAACTCTGCACTGGCGCGGTTTACGCCCCCTTTCCGGAACTGGAAAAGATGACGCGGTAGCGCAAAGCCCGCCTTCATCGCCTGGTGGTAGGACAAAGGCTGCCGGAGCCGCTGGATCACATTTCGGCGAGCTTTGAACGGGGCGGTTTTGGCTTGCGACTGATTGTTAC
>JAEYRD010000219.1 GCA_023435725.1 Pseudomonadota bacterium
CCTACATTCTCTCAGCGAGTTCGGAATGGCCGCCGCCTCGAATTCGAGGATCTGCCTGAGCGAGTTTACCTACAGGCGTGGCAGCGAGATCTACGGCGAGAAGGAGCCCGCCGAATATATCTACCAGGTCAAGTCGGGGGCAGTGCGAAGCTACAAGCTTCTGCCCGACGGGCGCCGGCAGATCGGTGCGTTTCACGTCCCCGGCGACATCTTCGGACTGGAGAATAGCGGCGTCCATCGCTTCACAACGGAAGCCTTGGTGGACACGACCGTGCGTCTGATCAGGCGAGAGAGCCTTGACGCTGCCGCCGGAAGCGACGGCACCTTGACCATGAGCCTGCTCTGCATGACCACGACGAACCTCCGGCGTGCGGAAGACCACATGCTTCTGCTTGGGCGGAAGACGTCGCTGGAACGGGTTGCCGCGTTCCTCATCGAAATGGACAGGCGGCTCACCGCCGCGGGCATCCTTGTGCTGCCGATGCCACGACGCGACATCGCGGATTATCTTGGCTTGACGCTCGAGACCGTCTCGCGATCGCTATCGCATTTGCGCGAGCTCGGTATCCTTGGCTTCATCGACAACAACCAGCGTCACATCGTCCTGCTGGACAGGAAGCAACTCGCCGCACTCGATCGTCAGAACTGACGCCGGAAGTGAAATGGATCCTGAAGCGCGATGAGATCGGGATGAACCGTCGTCGCGCTTTAGCTTGTTGTTTGAGCATGATCTCCGCGCAAACGCGTTCCGCGTGTGTCGCGAGGGAAAGCCGCAGCGCACTTTGCGCCAGCGCGGCCCTTCCGGTCCGGATCATGCCCCAGCCTCCCGCGGCTTCCCATGAAAAAGGCCCCGGTCCATGCCGGGGCCTGAGTTTACTGGGAAGACTCTAGCTCAATAGCGAGCCGCGATCGGTGCCCCGTAACCGCCGAAGCGATAGTTGAACCGAACGGTTACCATGTCCACGTCCTGGCTGATCCGGTCATTGAGAACAGCCGCTAGGCGGGGATCGACCACCGAGAACGAGTTATTATTGTTCCCCATCCACAGATGGTCGTATTCGACGCCGACCGACCAGTTGGGCGCAAAGCCATACTCGAAGCCAACACCCACGGTACCGCCCCACCGGGTATTGCTTGCCGAGACCAGACCGATCCCGGTTGTATTGTCGAAGATGGTCAATTTATTGCCAGTTACGGCCGCGCCGCCTTTCACGTAAAGCAGCGCCGCGTTCCACGCCCAACCGATTTGGCCCGTGAAAAGGCCGATGCCGTCGGTTTTCGCTGTGGTCGAAAGCGTCGGATCGAACAGGCTGACGCGCGTGTTCTTGATGTCGGCCCAATCGCCCTGGGCTTCCAATCCGAACACAAACTGGTTGGTCTGCCAGCGATACCCAATCTGCCCACCAACTACGCCTCCGGACCGATCACCGCACCCGCTCGCGACCGTTCCCAAGACGGTGACGAAATCCACGCAATTGTGGCTTTGGCCCCATCCGCCGTTCGCGCCGATGTAGAACCCGCTCCAGTTATAGATCGCCACCACCGGTGCCGGCGGCGGTGCCTTGACAGCCATGTCGGCCGCCATAGCAGGAGCCGCCACGCTTAACGCCGCGAAGCCGATCGCAGCTATAACGAGCCTTTTCATTATCGTTTCCCCTCTGCTTAGATCTCATTCAACAAAGATGCGCTTATGCAGGCTGACGTGCATAAGTTCGGCGAACATCCAGGAGTTTAGGCGACAGAGGACTTCAGGCCCGTATCAAAATGGCAACAGTGAAAAGCCATTGCTATGCACGACAACGTGCTTAGTCGATCTTCTGAGCTCCGGCCGGCGGTCCACCTTCTTTTTCGCCGGCAAGCCATGCCTGGATGGAGGACGATGGAATAATGCGCTTGGGAACGTGGGGATTGATCGTCCCGGCAAACACGGCGAGGCCTTCATCGAGCTTTTGGCGCGCGAACAGCTTGGCCTCGTCTTCCGTGGCAAAGGTCTTCGTCTCACGCGGGCTCCGCAGCCTCGGCAGCACACCGCGCCTTTGAACTTCGAAGGTGACGTACCAGGTCGGGATCATTGCACCCCCAACATTCACCAACCCCAATAGTTTCCGTTGTGGTGCGACCGCCATGCGGAGGCTTGCTTGATTCAGATCAAGTCGGCGTTCGATCCGGCCGATTGACAGCTCGGACAAAATAGCGGCACGAGGTCGTCAACCCAGGAATTGGCAGGACGACCACGGCTTGCCAGCACCGAGCGTCGGCCATGGACCATTTTAGCACGAAGAGACTGACCGCCGAGAAACTGGGCGAAGATCACCTCGCGAACCTCGTGGCGCTTCACTTGGATCCCGAGGTGTCCCGCTATCTCGGCGGCGTGCGTTCGGCGGAGGCAACGAAGACATATCTCGCCGTCAACATGACCCATTGGGACCAGCACGGCTTCGGGCTGTGGGTGTTGCGAACGAAAGACGGGGCGTTCGCCGGGCGGGCGGGGATCCGGCACATCCTTGTGGATGGCGACGACGAGATCGAGATTGCCTACACGTTCAAACGCGAATTTTGGGACCGTGGACTTGCAAGTGAGATGGCGACCGCGCTGACGGACATTGGTCTCTCGCAACTCGAGCTGCCCTCCCTTATCGGCCTGGTCTTTGTCGGGAATGGCGCATCGCGCCGTGGGCTGAAGAAGTCGAACTACATCGTCGAGAAGAGCACGATGCATCACGACGAGGACGTCGTGATCTACCGTATCCGGCGGTGAGAGCGCATGGCTCGGATCGGACATAGCCCCACATCATCAGTCGCTATCCGGATTGACGTTGAATGAATTCCGACGCGGAGAACATCGTAGGATTGTATCGCCGGCACGCGAAGGCATGGTTGCGCCAGCGCGGGCGACATCTCATGGAGCGCAAGTGGCTTGATCGATTTGTCGCGCAGCTGCCCTCCAGACCGAAGGTGCTCGATATCGGTTGCGGTCCGGGAGAGCCAATAGCGCGCCATCTGCTTGAAAGGGGGTGCGCGGTGACGGGGATCGATGCTGCTCCAGAGATGATCGAAATCGCCCAAGGCTATTTTCCCGACGCGACCTGGCTCGTTTCGGACATGCGCTCCCTAGACCTGAACGCAACGTTCGACGGCTTGCTCGCCTGGGACAGCTTCTTTCATTTGAGTCCCGCGGACCAACGTCAAATGTTTCCGATTTTTCGGCGACATGCCGCCGGGGGCGCAGCACTGATGTTCACCAGTGGCCCGTCCTTCGGGGAAGCCATGGGGACTTTCGAGGGCGAGGCGCTGTATCACTCAAGTCTCGATGGGACTGAATATCGACAATTGCTCGACAGCAACGGATTCGATGTTGTCGATCATGTGGTCGAGGACCCCGAATGCGGCCGACACACCGTCTGGATCGGGCGTTTACGCAGCACGGCTTCACCGCCTGACGTCAGCGCGTAGCATGGCGGGGGCCCTTGCAGGGGGTGTCGCGGGAGCAGGATGCCTCGCTTCGGCGAGGCCTTTTGGCATTCGTTGCACGCAGCAACAGGCAGCGAAATCCTGGAACGCAGCGAAATGCCTCATTCTCCGCCACGTTCCGGCGGAGATAATTTCGCAAAGGCTCCGCCCATCCTACGGGGTCTTACCTGAAATACCCCAGCACGAGATCGAGGTCCGAACTGCCGGCGACCGTGCCGTTCAGCTCGGCGTCGATGACGCGGCGGCAGGCTTCGATCGCGGCATGGTCGCCGAGATCGTTGGCGGCCTCCAGCACGAGCCAGGCGGCATCGACCGAGGCCTTGTCCGGAGCCGATCCGCCGGCGGCGGCATTGAGGCTCTTGTTGAGTGCCTTGTTCGGATTCTTGCGGACCGCGGTGCCGAATTGAGGCAACATTGCAAATACTCCCCTTCGAATTCCGGGATGATGCTCAGTGAACCTGTAGCTCGGGCTGACGGCCCGTAGCGGTATCGACACCCGCGCTGTTCTTGCGCGACTGGTAGAACTTCAGAACGCTGCGCGACGTCTCGATCTTGAGCCGGCCGAAATCGCGCTCGTTGTCCTTCAGGTCGCGCGCCGTGATCAGGTGATCCTTGGCGCCGAGGAACAGGAGCGACATGGTCGTGTCCCAGGAGAAGTCGAGCGCCTTGCACAGGACCAGCAGGATCTCGCGATTGCGGTCCATCAGCGCGCGCTCGATCACGTCGACCGGCAGCGCCGACAGCAGCGACAGTCCGATCTGGACCTCGTCGAAGCGGTGCTGGCGCGCATAGTTCGAGATCGAATCCTGGTTGAGATTGCCCTCCCGGTACTGCGTCGTCACCACGCGCTTGGCGACGAAGTAGCTGCGCGAGGATGGACCGAACTTGGATTGCAGGTCGCCGGTGACCTCGGTCACGGAGCTCTGGATCTGCGCCATCATCTCGGGGCGTTCGCTCTCGAGGCGGCGGCGGACGTCCTCCGAGGCTTTCGAGATGAGCTGCTGGAAGATGTGGCGCGGCACGTCCTTGCGCAGGCCGAGCTGCTCGGCGAGGATCGAGTCGCCCTCGGCGCGGCGCACCATGTGCAAGAGGCCCGAACCGGAGAAGCGCGCGCCCTCGTTCTTGACGACGGAGGTCACGACCTCCTGGTTGCCGCGCTTGACCAGCACGTCGGTCACGGCTTCGCCGATCGACTTGCGCTGGGCGATCGCGAGCAGGTGCGACTGACCCTTGGTCATGGCGCTCTGGACCAGCATCTTCTCGTCGATACGATTGGAGTCGCGCAGCACGTGGCCGGCGACCTCGATCTCGTCGTCGAGGGCGAGTTTTTCGATGACGTTGAACGGGGCGTGATCGCAGGCCGACATCAATTCCGAAAGCTGCGCACGCGCGGCCACCTCGATCTCGTCGGCAAGCCGGCCGATGACCTCGCCGAACATACTGATCTCGTCGTCGCTGTAGCGGCCCGTGATCAGGATGTCGGTCGCATGCCACAACGCCCGGGCCCGGCTTTCGTCGGTGCCGCGTGCGATCGCGTCGTCCAGATCCTGCAGAAGCGATTTCGCCCCGTTCATCTCGATAACCCCAGTTCTTGGCCCAGTTCTTGGCGAGCCGTCCCGCTTGTGCTGGCAGGACGCCGAATTCCTCTGGGAACAACTCTAGAGATCAAACGCGAGAATTCGGTAAAATCGGCAAATCAGTTTTGCCGACAAAATTCATTAAAATACGGGGGAATTGATTTACCGGCGGGCAAGGGGAAGGAGCGCTCCCTCTCCCGCTTGCGGGAGAGGTCGAGCGAGCCCGCGGCTCAATGCGTGCAAACCAAATTCGCCCTACGGATTCGACGGCGTCAGGACCAGCGGCGGCTTGGGCCTCGGCTTTGCGGGCGCCGGACCCGGGGCTGGCCGCACCTCGATCGGCGGCGGCAATGGCGCGAGCTGCTGGCTTGCGAGCGGCTGGCTCGGCGCGGCGGGAGCCGCCTGCGGGGCTTTCGGCGTCGGCGCGACCTTCGGCTTCGGCGCGCGGCGCGGATCGCGACCCGGTATCGGCACGTCGGTCAGCGCCGGCTCCGGCACCGGGTCTGGAGAG
>JAEYRD010000221.1 GCA_023435725.1 Pseudomonadota bacterium
GCTCGGGCGTATCGATCAGCAGGTCCGGCTTCAAGCGGAACATTTGGCCATGGTTGTGCGCACACAAATGCTCGCTGCTGGCCTGGCTCGTTAACCGCCCAGTAGGCAGTAACTGCTGCCGCAGCCAGCCTTCCACATAACTCTCGAACAGCTTTTCCATCGGAAACAGCAAGCTCATGCCGCGCCATTCACCGGTCACGGCAATCGGCATCTGCTGGTTGAGGATCAGCTCGCACCAGGGCTTGATCGCCTGGTAATGCGCCATCAAACGGGCTCGACTCCAGGCGCGAAAATCTGGACTCACCTGACGGCTGGCGGGCACTTCGGCAAACATGGCACGCAGCTCGTTGGCCAGGCGCCAGTTGGCGGCATCCTGAGTACTCTTTGCTACCTGCTCCAGCGCCAGCTTGAGCAAGCGGTTCTCGGCACGGTCTGGCAGAAACACATCGTGGCGAATCTGGAAGTGATGCTGGCGCCCCGGAGGCTGGCGCATCTGCGCCACCACATTGAGCTGACCACGCAGAAATCGCTGCTCTTCCTCGATACGCTGGTAGTCGAAGCGCACACCGCGCTTTACCAGCAGATCCAACTCTGCCAAGAACTGCCCCATCACCCACTCGCTAAGAGGCGCATCGAACAGCTCCAGGCTGGCTACCGAGGCCTCGCGCGGTTTGAGCTGCAAAGCGCTCTGAATCAGCTTACGCAGCAACTGCCGGCCCTTGACCAGGCAATCGCCCTGCTCATGATGTTTGGGCAAAATCTCCAGGCGCGTGCCACAGGGCGTCTCCAAGACACCCACATAGGAATCCCACTTCAGCGCACGCCGACCTTCCACCTGTAGCAGCGTCGCGCCGTTACGGTTGAAGCTGGCACCCAACTCACACAGCCAATCGAAGGCGCTTTCGGAAATCTGCGCACAGTCAAGGTTGCCGGGCGCAACCGCCGCCGTGGTCAGACGCGCGTATTCACGCACGGTGACGAATGCGCTCACGCACCCGCCTCCTCTAGTTCTTCTGCTTCGCCCTTGGCCTTGGCCTGCACCGCGATGACACCGGCATACGCAGAAACTCGCTGGAACGCCGCCGCATTGATCCGCCAAACCCCACCTTGCGCCGGCACGCTAATGTTCCCAAACAAAGCATCCACATCCTGCTCGTCCTGCTCCACGAAGCGGTCAGCCGCAGGCTTGCGGTGGTCATTAAGCACCCACTGGATACGCTGCCAATCCTCGAAGAAATACTCCTGCAGCAGCGGCAGTATCTGATTGCGGAAAATCACCTCCAGCTGCTGCAACGAGTCCCCACTCTTGAGCGACATGAAGTAGGCATGCCCGAGACAATGATCACGATCGAGCAGCACCTCGATACGCTGGTTCATCACCGCCAAAAGCTGACCAATGTCGATGCCCTCCACCACCACGCCCTTGAGCAAAGAGGGATTGGGCATCATTTCCTTGAAGACAAAACGGCGACGCAAAGCGATATCCAGCCCGGCCAGCGAACGGTCTGCCGTGTTCATGGTGCCGATCAGATAGACATTATCCGGCACCGTGAAACGCTCCTTCGAGTACGGCAAGGTGACAGACAAACTCTCCGCCGCACCGTCTCGCTTAGAGGTTTCAATCAATGTGATCAGCTCACCAAAGATGCGCGAAACATTGCCCCGATTGATCTCATCGACCACCAGCACATACGGCAGCCTCTCGCCATTCGACTGCCCAGCTCCGCCGTTCTCCAACTTGCCGCGCAAGTGCTCGGCGATCCCTCTCACATAGCTTTCGCAATAGACCGACGCAGGCTTCTCGCCACGCATGAACAAGCGCACATGCTCGATGTTGGCCGGCAGCTCCAGCGCATTTTCCGACGCCTTGGGTTGGCAGGTGAAGGTCCCATTGCCGGGCCTGTAGCGAACATCAAAGGACTTACCACGCACCGTAGTCAGCGTGACGGGAGCCTCAGTGACCTCTTCCAGAAACGCATTGAGCACGTCATCTTCGGTCTGCGCGCCTTCCTGGTGCCGCGCGTCGTCGCACAACAGTTTGAATACACCCGGCTCAACCTTGTAATGCAGCTGCCCGCCCTCTGATACGGCTCGCAAACCTTCAACAAAGTCTTCGTAGCTGAAGCTTTGGTGAAACGTGACGAAACGCACTCGACCGTCTAGCACCAACTGATCGAACGCGTTCTTCCAAGTCTCCCGCGTGGGCGTCTCCAGCACCTCTGGAGCCAGAATCTTCAGAGTCTCCTCCACGACGGAAAACGTCTTGCCCGTTCCCGGTGGGCCGAAAAGAATCTGGTTCAGCGGAATATCTTTAGCGGCCACCCTGGCATCTCCCTCTTGCACGTCTTCAAGTACATCGCCGTTCGCCCCCTGCAGCGCCGCTAACAACTGCCACATGGCAATGTTGTTTTGCAGTACGGCATCTGTATCCAGCCCAGCCAGACTCATGCATGCCATGATCTGCTCATTCAGCGCACACCAGTCCTGTTTTTCGTGAGCCACACCCAGCTGGAAAAGCTCACGCAAGCCCTGCAAAAGTCGCTGGCAATCTTCAAGCTTGAGCAGTGTGGTGAACCGCTCCGGCGCAAAGGCGGCAAACACACGATTGACCATGGCCGGTCGGTTGGCGCTGAACTGCTTGCTCTCAACCGCCAGACGCCAATCCTTCATCACCTGTGCGTGAGTCTGCGCCGTAGGCGCATCCATGATGCGCTGCGTGATTTCCCGAATAACGGCTTGTTGTTCATTGAGCTCATCCCGAGAGAACAACCCCAGCTTCAGGCTGGAAACCCCGTTTTCGCGCTCAATCCACAGGCGTTCAAGGGCGGCCTGATCCAGAGGCGCCTGACCGGTGCGCAAGGCCTTGGCCAGCGCGGTGACCTCCTGATAGATCCTCAGCCATCCCGGGCAGGACTCCTTACGATCCGCCGAACTCCAGGCCACGTACTGCCTCAGGCTGTGCTGCCCTTCGCCCGCCTGCCAGAGCAGCTCCAGCCGGGCCGCGATGGCCGGGGTAATCTCGACGCCCGAGCTCTGAGGGTTCCAGCGCTGCGTAGGCATAGCCTTGTTGAGCAGCAACATCGGCAACAAGCCGCGGGCACAGTCGGGCCGATGCTCATCGATGCGAAAGCGGATGTAGTTACGCGTTTTGCTCGCGTCCTTCCAGTCGGGCCCGTCATGCGCCCCCTCCGTCACCAGGCCGCGCGCTACGATGCCCCGTGGCTCCTGCCCCAACCGCACCAGATAAACCACATCACCCGGTTGCGGCTGTTTCGAATGGCAGCTCCAATCAATCTCCTGCCCCAATTCAACACCGGCGTCTCCACCCAGCTTGAAATGTGCAGGGTTCCACGTCAGCAGGTAGCTTGGCTGCCCCGGCTGAACGTCCTGCTCAGACTCGGGCTTGGCCGGGCGTAATCCCAGCTCCTCGCTGTACAGCCCACGCATAAATCCATAGGGGCTAAGACCCGGCACCGACTCACAGGCGAGCTGATAGTACTCGCGCAACTTCAGCATGCGCGCCACCGGCAGCTTGGCCGACGGGATATCTGCTGGTGGGCACCCCAGCCTTTGCAGGAAATGCCCCAGATGATCGCTGGAAGAAATCGGCAAGGTCTGCGCCGGGTGATAACAGGCCAACAGGCGCAGCTTGCGCCCTGCGCCGACCGTGACACGCGGTTCTACCCCGGCGCGGCGATAGATCTCCTTGTCATCATCCACCCAGAGCAGATCAGAGGGGTCGGCTGCGGCGATGGTGCTTTGGATGCTCAGCGTATAACGCAGCGCCTCTTCATCACCGAGATCCAGCAGGCGACGGTTCTTGTACAGGCTGCCATCCTCCTGAAAATACAGGAGATGGCCCTTGGCGGTGCCGGGCATATAGCGCCCCAGAGCCTCCACCAGCCCACGCTCGATCCACCAGCAGAACGACGCCCCGTCGCCCTTGCCTACACAGTACTCATCCAGCGTTAGCTGATTGAGGCGGCTCAGGGGAAACACCTGCAGAAAGTCCCGGTACTCCTGGGAGTCCTCGGTGCACTTTTGAGCAACAGTGCCTTGCGCCTTCAGGTAGTCCAGCAGCCCTGAAAAATCGGCATTAACACTCAGGCTCATACCGCCTCCTCGATCAGCGCCTCGGCTTCAGGCAAGCGCAGTTGGCCGGAGATCAGACGGGGTAAGAGGGTGTCGCGAAGCTGAGTGAGCGTTTGGGCTTGAACATGATTTTCCGCAAGACGCGCAAACAGCAGTTTAGCGATCTCATGAAATGCCAGCAGAATATGAGCAGGGGGTACCACCGTAAAAAGTCCAGCCACTACATCTGGCCGTACCGCTGGGTAGGCACCACCATCGGCAACGTGAGTTAAGTATTCAATATTGGCGTCTAAAGTTGCAGCCAAGTAGACAAACTCCGTGCTCTCAATACTTTTCGGCCGTAAAACTGCGAATCCAGTACTACCAGTCAGATTCTCTGCCGCATTGGCGATAAAAGCGAATGACCTATTCCCGGGGCGAACGGTGCCAACTATTGTGTCTCCATCACGCAGAACTCGACGCGCCCGGCTTGGCGCATCATCAAAGCGATAGTCCGTAATCTCTGCAATCACGTTTTCTTTTGCATTAGCCAAGTCGACATATGCCACTGTCTCGGGTCGAGTCCTAGCCGTCCAAGACTCAGGGTTCAGATCTGCCAGGTCGGATAATGCCCCACAGGCCCACCCCTTTGGCACCAAACCCAGTTCGGACTCTTCGAAGCTATCGGGGAACAGGGCGGCAGTGGTGGCGTCCATGCCTTCCGGCTGGTGGCCTTCGGCCTTGGCGCGCACGGGGTCGAAATCGACGAACCAGGATTTGAAAAGCGACTGGGCGATGGCTTCCAGGGTGGCGTTGGTTTCGCGTAGCAGGGTGATGCGCTCGGATACAGTGAAGTAGAAATCCCCTATCACCCGCTGAGCTTCCGACCTCGGAACTGGAATCTTTAGCTTTCCAAAATCACCCTTCTTAAAATGAGGAATCATTGTCCCGACATGCATATTGTCGATCTGGGACTGAACCACCGAGGATCGCAATGCTGCAAATAGATACTTTGGATAAATCTTCTTCGGGTCTGCCCGTACAGCGACCATATCCTGAGCAATACAGAAATCTACTGGGTCTGGCACCCAGTTAGTTCTGCCTGGACTGCCCTTACACACGAAGAGAATATCACCCGGCTTCGGATGCCCGCGAAACCAAGTCTTATAGGTCTCATCGGACACGAAGCGAGTTGTCTCGTACCGTGGAAAGAGGGTATTGGAGTCAATGCAATTTGTAGCAATCAACGGCAGTCCAGCATCTCCAACTGGACAGGTCCGCCCCCTGTTATCGACTATCGCTGATAGTAGGTCAGTAAAAGATACCCACTCAGAACTCATACCCCAGCCCTCCCAGCTTCTGCCGGATCAACTGATCGAGCTCCACGCCCTTCTGCATCTGCTCACCCAACTGCTGGGTCAGCCGCTGCATCTTTGCGGCAAAGGCTTCGTCGTCATCCTCCACTTCTTCGGCCCCCACATAGCGGCCCGGCGTCAGCACATGGCCGTGTTCGGCGATTTCCACGAGGGTGACGCTGCGGCAGAAGCCAGGGATATCAACGTATTCACCGACCTGCCCGCCCTCATCCAGCGCCTCACCACGCCAGGCCGCCACGGTGCTGGCGATGCGTTCGATATCGGCGTCGGTCAGCTCGATCTGCACGCGGCTGACGCTGGTGCCCAGCTTGCGCGCATCGATAAACAGCACCTGGCCGCGGCGGTCGATGCCGCCAGTGCTCAGGGCATGGCGCTTGTCCTTGGCGAGGAACCATAGGCAAGCGGGAATCTGCGTGTTGAAGAACAACTGGCCGGGCAGCGCGACCATCACTTCCACCACATCGGCCTCGACCATGGCCTGGCGGATATCGCCTTCGCTGTTCTGGCTGGAACTCATCGAGCCGTTGGCCAGCACAATACCGGCGCGGCCATTGGGCTTGAGGTGATAAAGCATGTGCTGCAGCCAGGCGTAGTTGGCGTTGCCTTGCGGCGGCGTGCCATACACCCAGCGCGGGTCGCCTTCCAGGCTGCCGTGCCACCAGTCGCTGATATTGAACGGCGGGTTGGCCAGCACAAAGTCAGCGCGCAGGTCTGAGTGCTGGTTGCGTACAAAGGTGTCGGCCGGTTCTTTGCCCAGGTTGAAGTCGATGCCGCGAATGGCCAGGTTCATCGCCGCCAGGCGCCAGGTGGTGGGGTTGGATTCCTGGCCGTAGATGGACACGTCGCCCAGCTTGCCGCCGTCGGCTTCGATGAATTTCTCCGACTGCACGAACATGCCGCCGCTGCCACAGCAGGGGTCATAGACCTTGCCGTGGTGCGGATTGAGCACCGCCACCAGGGTTTTCACGATGCTGGCCGGGGTGTAGAACTGGCCGCCCTTTTTGCCTTCGGCGCTGGCGAACTGGCCGAGGAAATATTCGTAGACCTGGCCGAGCAGGTCGCGGGCCTTGCCGGCGTCGTCGCCGAAGCCGATGGTGGAGATCAGGTCCACCAGTTCGCCGAGCTTGCCGTCCGGCAACTGGGCGCGGGCGTAGCGCTTGTCGAGGATGTTCTTCAGCTTGGGGTTTTCCGCCTCGATGGCGGCCAGGGCATCGTCGATGCGCTTGCCGATGTCCACCTGCTTGGCGCTCGCGCGGATCGACTCCCAGCGCGCCACTTCCGGCACCCAGAACACGTTGACCTCGCGATAGTAGTCGCGGTCTTCCAGTTCGGCGGCGAGCGCCTCGGGGTCGTCGTCGCCCAGGTAATAGTCGTCGTTCTCGTCCAGCAGCTTGCGTTCCAGCTCGGCGCGGCGGCCGGCGAAGCTGTCGGAGATGTACTTGAGGAAGATCAGCCCGAGCACGATGTGCTTGTACTCGGCGGCGTCCATGTTGGCGCGCAGCTTGTCGGCGGTGGCCCAGAGGGTTTTCTTCAGGTCCTCGATGCCGGTGGCCGGCTGCACTTTGGCGGACTTGGCCTGGCGTACCGCCTTGGCGGCCTCCAGCACATACTCGGCGGACACTTCCGCCACCTGGGCCGGCTCGAAACGCTCGCGTGCCTTGTTCAACGCTTGATCCGCCAGGCTGCCGCCGCCCGCCGCCTGCGCCCGCAGCACCGAGCCACCACGACCACGCCCCTTTTGCAGCACGCCCTGTTCGATCAGCGCCTCCCGCACTTCCCAGAACGCCTCTTCGGTCAGTTGCGGAAACTGGCCTCTCAGCCGCTCCAGCAGCGACTGGTTGCCGATGCTCGAACCATCGGCGGGGACGACGGCCAGCAGGGCCTGATTCAACTCACTCATGCACAACACTCCACTGCCGCCCGCAACAACGCGAGCCAGCGAGAATCAATCGGTGGCGACAAATAGACAGCGGGAGATCGGAGGGGGGCTGTGCACAACAAGGCTGATAATGCTGCGCTGATGGAGGGCCATCCCTGGGATACCGCGACCGGCCATTTTGCAATGGCCGTCACCTTATCCACTGGCAGGGCATGGGTAAAGGCTCGCGATCAAAGCCCTGCCCTCATCACTGTTACGCCGGACCGGCCCCGCCACACCTAGCGCAACCACCTGCTTTCGCAGTGCATTTCCGCACACCCCCTATGCACCAACCCACATTGATGTCGGCAATTCTGCACCCTAGGATCAAGTCAAAGGCTCACACCCATCCCATAACAAAATCTTCAGGACGGACAGCCCATGCCCC
>JAEYRD010000050.1 GCA_023435725.1 Pseudomonadota bacterium
CGCCAGGGCGTGTGCTTCCCACCTCGTCGAGCGGCAGGTCCAGCACCTCCTCGAACTCGACGATGTTGTCGATCTCCGTCCCCATCGCGATGTTGGTGACGCGCTCGAGGATAAACTCGACGACGACAGGCACACGGTACTTGGCCATCAATTCACGTGCCGCGGCGAACGCGGCCTGTGTGTCCCTGGGATCAGTGACGCGGATCGCCTTGCAACCGAGTCCTTCGGCGACCGCGACATGGTCGACGCCGTAGACGCCGATCTCGGGCGCGTTGATGTTCTCGAAGGAGAGCTGGACGTGGTAGTCCATGTCGAAACCGCGCTGGGCCTGCCGGATCAGGCCGAGATAGGAATTGTTCACGACGACGTGGATGTAAGGCAGGTTGAACTGCGCCCCGACCGCGAGCTCCTCGATCAGGAACTGGAAGTCGTAGTCGCCCGACAGCGCGACGATCTCTCGTTCCGGACACGCTGCGCGTACGCCAAGCGCCGCAGGCAAGGTCCAGCCGAGCGGCCCGGCCTGCCCGGCATTGATCCAGTTGCGAGGCTTGTAAACGCCCAAGAACTGCGCGCCAGCGATCTGCGACAGGCCGATCACCGTGACATAGGTGGTGTCGCGGCCGAACGCCTTGTTCATCTCCTCGTAGACGCGCTGCGGCTTGATCGGGACATTATCAAAGTGGCTCTTGCGCATCATCGTCCGCTTGCGGTCGCGGCAGGAAGCGGGCCACGCTTGGCGCTCGCGTAACCTGCCCGACCGGCGCCACTCCCTGGCGACGGAGACGAAGAGCTCGAGCGCGGCCTTCGCGTCCGAGACAATGCCGAGATCGGGATTGAACACACGCCCGATCTGGGTCGGCTCAACGTCGACGTGCACGAAAGTGCGGCCCTTGGTGTAGGTCTCGACCGAGCCGGTGTGCCGGTTGGCCCAGCGATTGCCGATGCCGAGCACGAAGTCGGACTCCAGCAGCGTCGCGTTACCGTAGCGGTGGCTGGTCTGCAGACCGACCATGCCGGCCATCAACACGTGGTCGTCGGGAATCGCACCCCATCCCATCAGCGTCGGCACCACAGGCACGTTGGCGATCTCCGCGAATTCGACCAGCAGATCCGAGGCGTCGGCATTGATGATGCCGCCGCCCGCGACGATCAGTGGGCGCTCGGCCGCGTTGAGCATCTCCAGCGCCTTCTCGACCTGCTTGCGGGTCGCGGTGGGCTTGTAGACCGGCAGCGGCTCATAGGTCTCATCGTCGAACTCGATCTCGGCGAGCTGTACGTCCAGCGGCATGTCGATCAACACCGGGCCCGGCCGGCCCGACCGCATCACATGGAAGGCCTGGCTGAACACCCGCGGCACCAGCGCGGGCTCCCGCACGGTCACGGCCCATTTGGTCACGGGCTTTGCGATCGACTCGATGTCGACGGCTTGAAAATCCTCCTTGTAGAGCCTGGCGCGCGGCGCTTGCCCGGTAATGCAGAGGATTGGAATGGAATCCGCGATCGCCGAATAGAGCCCGGTGATCATGTCGGTGCCGGCCGGCCCCGACGTGCCGATACAGACGCCGATATTGCCGGCCCTCGCCCGCGTATAGCCTTCCGCCATGTGCGAGGCGCCCTCGACATGGCGCGCGAGGATGTGGCGGATCGAGCCGCGCTTCTTCAGCGCCGAGTAAAGCGGATTGATTGCGGCTCCGGGAACGCCGAAGGCGGTGGAGATCCCCTCCTTCTCCAGAATTCGCACGGCTGCATCGACGGCTCGCATCTTCGCCATATCGGACCTCGCTCAAGTTGCGTCAGCGAGCGAGATCATCGGGCGCGAAGAAGCCGATCTCAACGAGATCGATTTTATTTTCCACGATGCGGCAGCCGCAAAAAAATCGCGGCGGTCTCAATCGGTTAGATCGAGAGATGCGTGAAAGCGGATCACTCGAACAGCGGTGCCAGCTCCATCTGTGGCACCAGCACGAGGCCCTTGTCGGTGATGCGAATTTCCGGAATGACCGATAGAGGAATCAAATTGAAGCCCATGTAGGGGATGGTGCAGCCGGCGTCCGCCCATTCCTTCTTCAGCGCCTTGACCTCTTCGGCCACCTCGGTGACGCGCTTGTCGGAAAGCAGGCCTGCAATTGGCAGCGGGACCAGCGCCCTCACCTCACCCTCGGCGACGACGCAGACACCGCCCTGGCGCGCCTTGATCGCAGCGATTGCTGCCTGCATATCGGCCTCGTTGGTTCCGGCAACGATGATGTTATGGCTGTCGTGCCCGACGCTGGAGGCGACCGCGCCGCGCTTGAGGCCGAAGTCCTTCAATAGCCCATGGGCGACATTGCCTGCCGACTTGCCGTGGCGCTCGACCACGGTGACGAAGCACAGGCCGTAGCGCGCGAACAGCGATGGCCAATCCTTTGCGGGCTCGATCGCGACCTTCTCGTGGATCAGCGTGATGCCCGGCAGCGCGGTCTTGATCGCGTTGACGGTGCAGGCTTTCGCCGGCAGCTCTGGCGTCAGCCTCACCTTCTCCGGCAGCTTCACGGTCGCATAGGCCGCCTTCGGATACTGATAACGCTGCGCCAGCGCCTGATCGAGCCGCGGCGTGATCCTGCCGTGCTCGACGACGAGCTCGCCGCCATACCAGGTGCATTGCGGCTTGAGCTGATCGTCCATCAGCACGAGATCGGCACGGCGGCCACCGCCGAGCCCACCGATATCGCCTTCCATGCCGAAGCGGGTGGCGCCATGCAACGAGCCCATCGACCACGCCTGCTCCGGCGACATACCCGCCTTCACCGCCTCGCGCACCACCCAGTCGAGGCCGAACAGCAGGAGATCGTCAGCGTCGCGGTCGTCGGTGCACACTGCCGTGCGCTTATGCGAGGCACCGAGCTCGGTGATGGTGCGGATCGCCTGCGGCAGTGAATGCCAGGGTGTCGTGGGCGGACCGCCGCGCAGGAAAACCCAGACGCCGGCATCGAGCAGGTCGTCGGCGATGTCACGGTCGATCGCCTCATGCGTATCGGTGACGCCGCTCGCCGCATAGGCCGCGACGAATTCGCGGCCGTAGACATGGCCGGACACCGGCCGGCCGCGCTTCAAGGCGGCAGCGAGGATCGCGTGGCTGCGTTCGTCGCCCATCGTCACCGGCACAAAATCCATCTTCTCGCCGAGTGCAACGGCTTCGGGCCACCGGTCGAACAGGCCGGCGATCTTGTCCGGCGTGAGGTCGCCGCCTGCAGTCTCGAGTTCGGCCGAGGTCGCTGGGACAGTCGACGGCACGGTCAAGAAGATGGAGAGCGGCGCTTCGCGCGCGTCCTCCAGCATCGCCTCGACGCCGGCAACGTCCATGACGTTGCCGATCTCGTGGCTGTCGCAGAAGATCGTCGTGGTGCCGTTGAGCAGCGCGGCCTCGGCATAGGCACAGGCGGTCACCATCGAGGATTCGATGTGGATGTGCGGATCGACCAGCCCCGGCGCGATGATGCCGCCAGCCGCGTCGTAGAGCGGCACACCGCTCCAGGCCGTCTTCGCCGCGCCGGCCGGCTTCACCGCGGCGATGCGGCCGCCGGTGATCCAGACTTCGCGGTTTGCGTGGATGCGCTCCGAATAGGTCGAGAGCACTCGCGCCCCCGTGACGACGAGATCCGGCGCGACGCGAGCTGAGGCAACGTCGGCCAGGCGCCGCGTCATGCTGTGCAGCGGCGCGACGGCAAAGCGGGTGAGTTTGGTCATGGGGCTCTCGCTTGACGGGAACAGCCCAGCGATGGTTGCGCCCCCACGCGACACGGGCAACTCAAATAAAACGGCATGCCTGCTTACGCATTGGGCAAGTGCGCCGGCTTGAGAGTTCCGCTAATCCTCGTTCGCCTTGAACCGCCCGAGCCCCTTAAGAACGAAAGGTGCCAGCAGCGCGACCAGCGCCACTGCGAGCAGCGTGGCCGAGATCGGGCTCTGGACCAGCGTCATGGGATCACCGAGGCTGATCGCGAGCGCGCGACGCAACTGGCTCTCGGCGATCGGACCGAGGATCAGGCCGACGACGACGGGCGCGATCGGAAAGTCGAACCGCCGCATTAGGAAGCCGAGTACGCCAAAACCAGCCAGCATCGACAATTCGACCACCGACGGCTTTGCGGCGATGGTGCCCATGGTCGCGAAGACGAGGATGCCGGCATAGAGCCACGGCTGCGGGATCGCGAGCAGCCGCACCCACAGGCCAACGAGCGGGAGGTTGAGCACGAGCAGCATGCAATTGGCGATGAACAGGCTCGCGATCAGGCCCCACACCAGATCGGGCCGCTCGGCGAACAGCAGCGGCCCCGGGTTGAGGCCGTACTGCTGGAATCCCGCCAGCATCATCGCGGCCGTCGCCGAGGTCGGCAGCCCGAGCGTCAGGAGCGGCACCAGCGTGCCGGCGGCCGAGGCATTGTTGGCAGCTTCCGGTCCCGCGACGCCTTCGATCGCGCCCTTGCCGAACTCTTCCGGATGTTTGGTGAGCCGCTTCTCGGTCGAATAGGACAGGAAGGTCGGGATCTCGGCGCCGCCCGCGGGCAGCGCGCCGATCGGGAAGCCGAACATGGTGCCGCGCAGCCACGGCTTCCACGACCGCTTCCAGTCTTCCTTGGTCATCCACAGCGAGCCGCGCACCGGCTCGAGCTTCTCCTCGGTGTGATGGCGGCGCGATGCGACGTAGAGAGCCTCGCCTACCGCGAACAGGCCGACCGCAAGCGTCGTCACCTCAACGCCGTCGAGCAGTTCGGGGACGCCGAACGCGAGCCGCGCCTGGCCGGTCAGCTTGTCGATGCCGACGAGGCCGAGCGTCAGGCCGATGAACAGGCTGGTCAGGCCGCGGATCGGGGAATCACCGAAGGTCGCCGACACCGTGACGAAAGCGACGCACATCAGCGCAAAATAATCCTCGGGACCAAAGCGCACGGCGAAATCGACCAGCCACGGCGCGAGGAACGCGAGCCCGATGGTGGCGATGGTGCCGGCGACGAAGGAGCCGATCGCGGATGTCGCGAGCGCCGGCCCGCCTCGGCCGGCCTTGGCCATCTTGTTGCCTTCGAGCGCGGTCGCCATCGACGCGCTCTCGCCGGGCGTGTTGATCAGGATCGCTGTGGTCGATCCGCCATACATGCCGCCATAATAGATGCCGGCAAACATGATCAGCGAGCCACCTGGGTCGAGCTTGTACGTCACCGGCAGCAGCAGCGCGACCGTCAGCGCCGGGCCGATGCCTGGCAACACGCCCACCGCCGTGCCGAGGAACACGCCGATCAGCGCATAAAGCAGGTTCATCGGCTGGACAGCGACCGCCATGCCGTGGGCGAGCGCTGCGAAAGTGTCCATCACAGCAATCGCTCCAGCGGGCCGGTCGGAAGGCTCAGCGTCAACAGCCGGTCGAACGCGAGATAGATGAGGGTCGACATCACGATGGCGATGACACAGTCGACAACGATGGCGCGGCGCCCGAAGGCGGCCGACGTCGTCACGAACAGCGCCGACGTCGCCAGGATGAAGCCGCCGCCGAAGCCGATAATGGCGATCAGCAGCGCGAGCCCAACGAGGATCAGAACCACGGGCACCGGATCGGCGCTCTCGCGCGCCGGCAGGCTACCGCGCAGCGCATCGACGAAATTGCCGATCGCAAGCAACGCCAGGCCGCTGGCGACCACGACCGGCATCGCCTCCGGCCCCATCCCGTACATCGCGGTGGATTGCAGGCCGCGCGCGTCCCAAACCAGCACCGCGGCAAGTAGCGCGAGTAATGCCGCGATGACGATGCCGGCGCGATCGACGCGCCGCGCGGGCTGGACGCGATCGCCTGAGGTCATGACTTGACCAGGCCGACCGACCTCAGCACGTCGGTGACGCGCACAGTTTCCTTCTTCAGGAAGTCGGCGAAAGCGTCGCCGCCGAGATAGGCGTCCTCCCAGCCCTTCTGCTTGAGGATCTCCTTCCAGGCATCCGACTTCACCATCTTCTCGACCGCATCGCTGAGCGTCTTGCGCTGCTCCGGCGTGATGCCGGGAGGCGCGACCACCGAACGCCAGTTGGCGATCACGAGGTCGATGCCCTGCTCCCTGAACGTCGGGATGTCGCTGCCTACGATGCGCTTCTCCGAAGTCACGCCGATCGCGCGCAGCTTGCCGGACTTGATCTGCCCTTCATATTCGCTCAGCCCCGAAATGCCCGCGGTGACCTTGCCGCCGAGGATCGCCGCCAGTGACTCGCCACCGCCGGAGAACGGGATGTAGTTGATCTTCTTCGCGTCGGCGCCGACGGCGCCCGCGAACAACGCCGCCATCACATGGTCGACGCCGCCAGCCGAGCCGCCGGCGAAGGTCACCTTGGCGATATCGGCCTTCACCGCAGCGGCCAGATCCTGTGCAGTCTTGATCGGCGAATTCGCCGGCACCACGATCACCTGGATTTCCTCGGTGAGACGCGCGATCGGCGTCACCTGCTCGAGCGTCACCGGCGACTTGTTCATGGCGAGCGCGCCGACCATGACGAAACCGTTGACCATCAGCTGGTTGCCATCGCCCTTGGCGCCGTTGACGAACTGGGCGATGCCGACGCTGCCACCGGCGCCGGGAACGTTGGTGACCTGCACACTGCGCGCGACGCCGGAAGCGACCAGCGCCTGCTGCATCGAGCGCGCGGTCTGGTCCCAGCCACCGCCCGGTGCCGCCGGCGCCATCAGCTTGAGCTCAAGCTGCTGGGCAAAGGTCGGCGTGCCCAGCGCAAGGGTCAGCGCAACGGCTGCGCCGACAAGGCGCGCGGGAAATTGAAACATGAGGGCATTCTCCAGGCTCGTGCGGACGTTTGCCGCATTGTGTCGTTTGGTCGCATATCAGCCAAAACGGCCGATGCTGTCCAGCGACAGAGCCCGATTCCTTGTTAGTCAGACTTCGGCATCACCCCGCCGAGCGCGATCGTCAGTTCGCCCGCGACTTCGCGCACGATTTGGCCGATTTCCGGCAATCTGTCGTCGGTCAGGCGGCTGGTCATGCCCGACACGGAAATCGCCGCGAGCGGCTCGGCACAGTCGTTGTAGACTACTGCGGCAATACAGCGCAGGCCCATGCAGGCCTCTTCATCGTCGAGCGCGTAGCCCTGCTTTCGGATAGCTGCGAGCTCCTTGAACAGGTCGCTCGGCCGCACGATCGACTTCTCCGTCAGCCTGGGCATGCCGTGATGCCGAATGACGGCGCCGACATCCTCGTCGGAATAGGTCGCGAGCACCGCCTTGCCGACGCCTGAAGTCACCATCGCAACACGGCCGCCGACCTTGGTCAGCGAGCGCATGATCTCGCGGCTCTCCATGCGGGTCAGCACGATGATGAATTCGTCGTCGACCACCGCAAGGTTGGCGGTCTCGCGCGTGAGATCCCGCAGCTTGCGCAAGTAAGGAATTGCCTGCGCGGTGAAATTGCGCCGCCGCGCAAAGCTCGCACCGACCGTGAAGCTGCGCACGCCGACATGCCATTTGGACTCGGCGCGGTCGAACTGCACGAAGCGCCGGCTTTCGAGCGTTGCCAGCAGGCGGTGCACGGTGGAGGCCGACAGGCCGGTGCGGACGGCGAGATCGCTGAGGCGATAGCCTTCGTCGTCCTCAGCCAGGGTCTCGAGGATCGACAGTGCGCGATCGACGGACTGCACCCCGCCGTCGCGGTCGGCCTCCGATGCCGATCGAGGCTCGAGCGATTTGCGCCGGATCACGTTCTTGCTCATCGCGACCTGCATTCGTTCTTATTCCCCTCTCCCCGCTTGCGGGGAGAGGGTTAGGGTGAGGGGGAGTCTCCGCGGACACGGCGGCAGTTAGACTCGCGGAAGCTTCCCCTCATCCGAATTCGATCTGTGATCGAATTCGACCTCTCCCCGCAGGCGGGGAGAGGTGAAGTAGCAGTTCAGAGCAGCCCCGCCCCGCGCGCCCACTTGTACTTGGCGCCGAGAACCTCGACCGGCAGCTCGGTCGAATAGGCGTAGGCCGGGATACCGTTCTGATAGAGATATTCGGCGGCTTCCTCGACCTCGACGTCGCCGGCGAGCGAAGCGACCATCGGCTTCACGAAGCCCTTGGCCTCCATCTCCTTCTTCACCTCCACCATGTTGCGGGCGAACACCATCGGCGGGGTCACGATCGTGTGCCAGTAGCCGAGGATCAGCGCGTGGATACGGTCGTCGGAGAGGCCGAGCTTCACCGTGTTGACGTAGGTGATCGGCGGTTCGCCGCCGGTGATATCCACAGGATTTCCGGCTGCGCCGAACGGCGGGATGAACTTGCGGAAGGCCGCATCCAGATCCGGCGGCATCGACATCAGCGACAGTCCATTGTCGACGCAGGAGTCCGACAGCAGCACGCCCGAGCCGCCCGCGCCGGTGATGATCAGCACATTCTCGCCCTTCGGCGTCGGCAGCACCGGCACGCCGCGGGCGAATTCGAGCAGCTGGCGCAGCGACCGGGCGCGGATCACGCCGGACTGCTTGAACACGTCCTCGTAGATCCGGTCGTTACCGGCGAGCGCGCCGGTGTGCGAGGACGCCGCCTTGGCGCCGGCCGAGGTACGGCCGGCCTTGAGCACGACGACCGGCTTTTTCTTGGAGACGCGCTTGGCGGCTTCCGCGAAGGCGCGGCCATCCTTGAGATCTTCGCAGTGCTGCGCGATCAAATTGGTGTTCGGGTCCTGCTCGAAGAAGGCGAGCAGATCGTCCTCGTCGATGTCAGACTTATTGCCGAGACCGACGATCGCCGAGACGCCCATCTTGGCCGAGCGCGAGAAGCCGATGATGGCCATGCCGATGCCGCCCGACTGCGACGACAGCGCCGCGTGGCCCTTCACGTCGTAGGCGGTGCAGAAGGTCGCGCAGAGATTGGCGGGCGTATAGTAGAAGCCGTAGATGTTCGGCCCCATCAGGCGGATGTCGTACTTCTTGCCGACCTCGACGATCTCGGCCTGGAGCTCCGGCGCGCCGGCTTCGGCGAAGCCCGACGGAATCAGAACCGCACCCGGGATTTTCTTCTCGCCGCATTCGGTGAGCGCAGCAGCCACGAACTTCGCGGGGATCGCGAACACCGCAACGTCGATTACGCCCGGTACGTCCTTGACGCTCTGGTAGGCCTTGTAGCCGAGGATCTCGGGGGCCTTCGGATGGATCGGATAGATGTCGCCCTTGTAGCCGCCGTTGATGAGGTTCTTCATCACCGAGTTGCCGATCTTGCCGTCTTCCGCCGAGGCGCCGACCACGGCAACCGCCTTCGGCTGCATGATGCGGTTCATCGCCACAACGATCTCTTCGGTCGGGCGCGGCTTCGGCTTGGGCTTGTAGGCGAAGTCGACGACGATGCGGACGTCGGCGGCCGTCGCGTCCTTCGGGGTCGCGAACACCGGGTTGAGGTCGAGCTCGACGATTTCTGGGAAATCCGTGACGAGCTGCGAGACCTTAACGATGACGTCGGCGAGAGCGTTGCGGTTCACCGGCTCGCCACCGCGAACACCCTTCAAAATCTCATGCGCCTGGATGCCGTCGAGCATCGAGAGCGCGTCTTCCTTGGTCGCAGGCGCGAGGCGGAAGGTGATGTCCTTCAGCACTTCGACCAGCACGCCACCGAGACCGAAGGCGACGAGCTTGCCGAACGAGCTGTCAGTGATCGAGCCGACGATGACTTCAGTGCCACCAGCCAGCATCTGCTGGACCTGGACGCCCTCGATCTTAGCATCGGCCTTGTACTTCTTGGCGTTGCCGAGAATGGTCTCGTAGGCCTTCTCGGCGTCGGCAGCCGTCTTGAGGCCGACGATGACGCCACCGGCTTCGGTCTTGTGGAGAATGTCCGGCGAGACGATCTTCATCACCACCGGGAAGCCCATCGAGGACGCCATCTTGCCGGCCTCGCCCGCCGACTTCGCCACGCCCTCCTTCGGGACCGGAATGCCGTAGGCGTCGCAGACCAGTTTACCTTCGGGGGCGGTCAGGCTGGTACGATTGTCCGCCTTGACCTGGTCAAGCACCTCGCGGACGGCATCTTTGGAATTGGACATGTGGCTTCTCCCTTGAGCTCAGTTCGTTCTTTTCAAAGCGCGCGCGTGTTGCGGCTGCCCGTGATACTTGCCATTCGCCGCGCTCTGTTCCATGTCGCGGAACGGAGTGGCATAAAGCCGAGATTACTCCGCCGCCTTGGATCAAAATGGCCGGCGATGGCATTTGGTATGCCAGAAGCCAACTTGTCAAGCTGCGGCATGACTTGGAACGCCGCAAAAAATAGGCGGCTTGACATTCTGGCATGTGGTATGCCAAAAACTTTCCCGTTAATAATCCTGTAAAAGACGACTCCCACTGGAGGAGATTCGTCGTGTCACTGCGGAAACCAACCAAGGCGTTGCCGAACATGGCCGAGGCAGATATCGCAATCGTTCGTATTGCCCCGGAGAGCAGCTTCAAGAACAAGGCGTATGACGCCTTGAAGGAAGCCATCCTCAAGATGGACATCTATTCGACGCCCGAGCCGGTGATGCTCGACGAGCGCGCGCTGTCCGAGCGCCTGGGTGTCAGTCGTACCCCGATCCGCGAAGCGATCGCGATGCTCGAGCAGGACGGTTTCGTGAAGACCGTTCCGCGCCGCGGCATCATGGTGGTGCGCCGGACCAAGAGCGAGATCGTCGACATGATCCGCGCCTGGGCGGCGCTGGAGAGCATGGCGGCCCGCCTCATCACCACCACCGCGCGCAAGAAGGACATCACGGCGCTGCGTGACTTCTTCAAGGATTTCAGCAAGGACCGCCTGCCCGAGGATCACGTCGAGGAATATTCGCGCGCCAACATCGCCTTCCACCAGGCGCTGATCTCGCTGTCGGAATCCCCGGTGCTGGTCGATCTCACCAACGATTTGCTGCTGCACGTGCGCGGCTATCGGCAACTGACCATCGGGCGCAAGGACCGCACCGCGACCTCCCTGCCCGAGCATCTCGGCATCATCGAAGCATTGGAGGCGCGTGACACCGAACTCGCCGAGAAGCGCGCCCGTGACCACACCCTTGGCCTTGCCGCTTACGTCGAAGCGCACGGTCAGGAACTCTTCACCTAGCAACACTCACCAGAAGGGCGAACCACTCGCCCCCAAAGCCTAAAACGGCACCTTGAGACCAGGGAGACAAGGCCCATGCTGAATACCGCGACCAAGTCCGAAGCACCGGGCACCGAGCAGGAATTGACGGATGGCTTCCATCTCGTCATCGACGCGCTCAAGCTGAACGGCATCAACACCATCTATAACGTGCCGGGCATCCCGATCACGGATTTGGGCCGCATGGCGCAGGCCGCCGGCATTCGCGTGATCTCCTTCCGCCATGAGCAGAACGCCGGTTACGCGGCGGGCATCGCCGGCTTCCTCACCAAGAAGCCCGGCGTCTGCCTCACCGTCTCCGCGCCCGGCTTCCTCAACGGTCTCACCGCGCTTGCGCACGCCACCACCAATTGCTACCCGATGATCCTGGTCTCGGGATCCTCCGAGCGCGAGATCGTCGACCTGCAGCAGGGCGACTACGAGGAAATGGACCAGCTCGCGATCGCAAAGCCGCTGTGCAAGGCCGCCTATCGCGTGCTGCACGCCCAGGACATCGGCATCGGTCTCGCCCGCGCCATCCGCGCCGCGGTCTCGGGTCGTCCGGGCGGCGTCTATCTCGACCTGCCGGCAAAACTGTTCGGCCAGGTGATGAACGCCGATGCCGGCCGGAAATCGCTGGTCAAGGTGATTGATGCTGCGCCCGCGCAGATCCCCTCGCCCGCCTCGGTCAAGCGCGCGCTCGACGTACTCAAGGCGGCCAAGCGCCCGCTGATCATTCTCGGCAAGGGTGCGGCCTACGCGCAGGCCGATGAAGAGATCAAGAATTTCGTCGAGAAGAGCGGCGTGCCGTTCCTGCCGATGAGCATGGCCAAGGGGCTCCTCCCCGACACGCATCCGCAATGCGCCGGCGCGGCCCGCTCGACGGTGCTGAAGGACTCCGACGTCGTGCTGCTGATCGGCGCCCGCCTGAACTGGCTGCTCTCGCACGGCAAGGGCAAGACCTGGGGCGAAGCGCCCAAGAAATTCATCCAGGTCGACATCGAGCCGAGGGAGATGGACTCCAACGTCGAGATCGTCGCGCCCGTCGTCGGTGACATCGGCTCGGTCGTCTCCGCCTTCAACCAGGCAATGGCGTCGGGCTGGACCGCCCCGCCGGCCGATTGGACCAAGGCTGTTTCGATCAAGCGCGAAGAGAACGTCGCCAAGATGGCGCCGAAGCTCATGAACAACAAGTCGCCGATGGACTATCACGGCGCGCTCGGCGTGCTGAAGAACGTCATCAAGGACCATCCCGAGGCGATCCTCGTCAACGAGGGCGCCAACACGCTCGACCTCGCCCGTGGCGTCATCGACATGTACAGGCCGCGCAAGCGTCTCGACGTCGGCACCTGGGGCGTGATGGGCATCGGCATGGGCCAGGCGATCGCGGCCGCGCTCGAGACCGGCAACCCCGTGCTCGCGGTGGAAGGCGACTCGGCCTTCGGCTTCTCCGGCATGGAGGTCGAGACCATCTGCCGCTACAACCTTCCGATCTGCATCGTCATCTTCAACAATGACGGCATCTATCGCGGCACCGACGTCAACAGCGCCAACGCCGATCCGGCGACGACTGTGTTCGTCAAGGGCGCGCGCTACGACAAGATGATGGAAGCCTTCGGCGGCGTCGGCGTGAACGCGACCTCGCCCGACGAGCTCAAGCGCGCCGTCAACGAGGCGATGGCGTCGCGCAAGCCGACGCTCATCAACGCGGTCATCGATCCGGCCGCGGGTTCGGAGAGCGGCCGCATCGGCAACCTCAATCCGCAGAGCGTTCTGCAGAAGAAGAAGTAAGCAACCGCCGGGTCATTCCCCGCACAGGCGGGGACTCCAGTAATCGCCGAACCATCCTTGGTGGTGAGCACTGAGCCCAACTGAAACGACAGCGAATACTGGATGCCCGCCTTCGCGGGCATGACGGAAACAGAGTGGTAACAGGAGCAATACGATGACCAAAGCGCTCTCGGGCGTTCGCATTCTCGACTTCACCCACGTCCAGTCTGGGCCGACCTGCACGCAGCTGCTCGCATGGTTCGGCGCCGACGTGATCAAGGTGGAACGCCCGGGCGTGGGTGACATCACCCGCGGCCAGCTGCAGGACATCCCGAACGTGGACAGCCTGTATTTCACCATGCTCAACCACAACAAGCGCTCGATCACGCTCGACACCAAGAACCCCAAGGGCAAGGAAGTCCTCACCGAGCTGATCAAGAAGTGCGACGTGCTGGTCGAGAATTTTGGCCCCGGCGTGCTCGACCGCATGGGCTTCCCCTGGGAGAAGATCCAGGCGATCAACCCGAAGATGATCGTCGCCTCGATCAAGGGCTTCGGCCCCGGCCCCTACGAAGACTGCAAGGTCTATGAGAACGTCGCGCAGTGCACCGGCGGCGCCGCTTCCACCACCGGATTCCGCGACGGCCTGCCGCTCGTCACCGGTGCGCAGATCGGCGACAGCGGCACCGGCCTGCATCTGGCGCTCGGCATCGTCACCGCGCTCTATCACCGCACCCACTCGGGCAAGGGCCAGCGCGTTACCGCCGCGATGCAGGACGGCGTGCTGAACCTCGCCCGCGTCAAGCTGCGCGACCAGCAGCGCCTCGCTCACGGCCCGCTCAAGGAGTACAGCCAGTTCGGCGAAGGCATTCCGTTCGGCGATGCCGTGCCGCGCGCCGGCAACGATTCCGGCGGCGGCCAGCCCGGCCGCATCCTGAAGTGCAAGGGTTTTGAGACCGATCCCAACGCCTACATCTATTTCATCACCCAGGCTCCGGTCTGGGAGAAGATCTGCGACGTGATCGGCGAGCCCACCTGGAAGACCGATCCGAACTACGCCAAGCCGGCCGCCCGCCTGCCGCGCCTCAACGAGATCTTCGCCCGCATCGAGCAGTGGACGATGACCAAGACCAAGTTCGAGGCGATGGAGATCCTCAACAAGGACGACATCCCCTGCGGTCCGATCCTGTCGATGAAGGAGATCGCTGAGGACCAGTCGCTGCGCGCGACCGGCACCGTGGTCGAGGTCGACCACCCCACCCGCGGCAAGTACATCTCGGTCGGCAACCCGATCAAGCTGTCGGACTCCCCGAGCGACGTGCAGCGTTCCCCGCTGCTCGGCGAGCACACCGACGAGATCCTGTGCAGCGTTCTCGGCTTCAGCGACCATCAGGTCGCCGATATCCACAAGTCCGGCGCACTCGACCCGCCGCAGAAGCAGGCCGCCGAGTAAGCGACATCACCGTGAGTGGGAAGAAAGGGCCGCCCTTCGGGCGGCCCTTTTTCCGTTCGGGTGCGGGCCCAAACTAAAAACTGAAAAACAACCCCATGCACAGTAGCCAACCCCTTGGCCACAAAGCCAATTTCTGATTATACGAAATAGCCTTTGACGCGTCGGGCAAAACAGGGGCATTATGCCATTGTCCGAAAAAGCGAATGTCTGGCCTGACGAAGAGCGCTTCGCGGCTCTCGATCGCGAGAGGTTCAGCGCTCGCCGAGCTGCTCGCGGAAGAAGTTCACGATCGCCGCGTTGAACTCGCGGTGAAAGGCCGCCCGGTCGAAGCTCGCCGGCGTATCGGTGCAGATACGCGGGACGGCTGCCGCAAGCTCCGGCGAACACGGCGCGAGGAAAGCAAAATGCCCGGCCGGCACGACGTGAATCTCGGGCTTGCCCGGCAAGCCCTCCGCGACGCGCTCCGTGCCTGAACCGTCGCCGACGCCGGGGCCACCGAACTGCGAGCGCCAGAATTGGAACGGCAGCTTGACCACGGCGAGATTCTCCCGCGTCAGGGTGCCCGGCGCGGGATCGACGATGACAGCGGTACGGATGCGCGCATCCTGTATCGGCTCAGGCGGCGTCTCGCCATTGTGAAGCTGCGCGCAAGCGCCGGTCGTCTCCTTGCAGAAGCTGGCGACCCTCGCGAAATCCGGCCTGGTGCCCATCAGCACGAAGCCGGTCGCACCTCCCAGCGAGAAGCCGAAGAAGCCGACCCTGGCGGGATCGATCACCGCCCTGTCCTTCCACTCGTTCAAAACGAAATCGAGCAGGCGCACGATGTCCGCCGGGCGCGATTTCCAGACCGAGAGCGTATCCCGCCGCGAGGAATCGCTGAAGGTGTCACCGGGGTGATTGATGGCGGCGACGACGAAGCCCGCATCGGCCAGCGCTTCCTCAGTGTCGTGGTTTGCACCGAACCACCCGCCCCGGCCGTGCGAAAAGATCACGAGCGGCAGCTTTGCACCCGTGACGGGGCAATCCTTCACGCCTTTCAGGTCGAAATCGGCGCCGACCGAAAGACTGCCGAGCGCCACATGCGTCGGCTCGGCCGCGCACGGATACCAGATTGCGCCTGACAGCGCAGGGCCGGATTCAAGGAGTTGAATGCCCGCCGCCTCCGCGGGCGAGCCAAGACAACAGAGAATGACGGCGAAAGCCCACAGCGTGCTGCGCAACGGAAGCCCCCCTGATTTCGCGCAGGAGTTGAACGGGGAACGATAGCGGAATTGTGGCTTCAACTCGTCGAGCATAGACACCTTGCCGCCGGCGTTGGCGTTGAGGCAAAGTGCTCGAAAAAGGGAGGCCAGCATGTCACTGCTAGGCAAGGCAGCCGTCGCGATGTGGTGGAGCGTCCGCCCCGACAAGCGCCCGGAATTCGGCGACTGGCATTCCCACGAGCACTTTCCGGAGCGGATGAGCATTCCCGGCTTCCGGCGCGGTTCGCGATGGACAAGCACGACGGACGCCGAAGGCTTCTTCGTGCTCTACGAGCTGGAGCAGTACGACATACTCACATCGAAGGGATATCTCGATCGGCTCAATGCGCCGACGCCGTGGTCGGCCAAGATGATGCCGCACCATCTCGGCATGGTCCGCAGTCAGTGCCGAGTTGCGGCGAGCTTCGGCGGCGGCGTTGCAACCTCGCTCGCAACCATCAGGCTTTCGCCGCAGGCCGGACGAGAGACGGAGCTGCAGGTCCAGCTCTCGGAGACGCTCGGCGCATTGGCGCAGAAGCCGGGATTGACAGGCGCCCACCTCCTCCTGACCGACACGCCCAACACGAGTTCGCCCACCACCGAACAGCAGATCCGCGGCAAGGACAGCGCCGCCGACTGGATCGTGCTACTGTCAGGATACGATGCCAATGCGGTCGAGCAGGTCATCGCCGACCAGCTAACGCCGGCGGTGCTTGCCACTCTGGGCGCGCGGGACAATCCGACGATCGGTCGCTACCGGCTCGCCTTCACGATGACGCCGCAGGATGTGGCCGCAGCGTGAGGATCGCGCAGGCCGCGCGAGCCGAAGGGCGGAATTTCCCTCGATGAACTGATGACGATCGCCGACAAAGCCCATCCGAGGCAAGACCTGCTGGACAATCCTCCCAGCCAGGGCGGCGCAACGAAATAGCAAAGCAACCGGGCCTTCGCAGATCCGCTCCCTGCGTTATGCGCAACTTCGGCGCAAGCGCGCTACCGACTATTTCCGATAAGCGCCAGCAAAGAAAATTCGAGATGCCCTGTCGGACCGGCGACCTTTCGTTCGTCCTCGGGACATGAATGGGCAACAGACGCTGACGTCGGGCCCAGCAAATCACAGGGATGACGACTATGCCCAGCACTGTCCGCCTGCACCGCGTTCTGGCCACCAGCCCGGAGAAAGTCTATCGCGCCTTCCTTGAAGCGGATGCGCTGGCGAAATGGCTTCCGCCCAACGGCTTTACCTGCACCGTGCATCACCTGGAGCCCAAGGTCGGGGGCACGTTCAGAATGTCGTTCCGGAACTTCACGACGGGCAACAGCCACGCTTTCGGCGGCGAATATCTCGAGCTCGTCCCTAGCGAACGTCTCCGTTACACCGACAAGTTCGACGACCCCAATCTGCCTGGCGAACTTCAGGTCACCGTGACGCTGAAGAAGGTCTCGGTCGGCACCGAGCTTGACATCACGCAGGCCGGCATCCCGGACGTCATTCCGCCGGAGGCCTGTTATCTCGGCTGGCAGGAATCACTGCGCAATCTGGCGAGGCTCGTCGAGCCCGAGATCATTCAGTAGCGGGCCACCCGCCGGGGCGATCTGTTTGATTGCATGCGCAGATCGACCCACATCGTCATTGCGAGCGCAGCGAAGCAATCCAGAGTCCCTCCGCGGAACGATTCTGGATTGCTTCGCGGAGCCTGTCATCGGGCCGCGCTACGCGCGGACCCGGTGGCTCGCAATGACGGCCGTTGCTGGGCTACGCGCCCGCCTTCGACTCGAGCCCACCGCTTGCGGTCCATCGATCCGGGTCGGGACTGTGCCCGATCAAAGCGAGGCCGTAGGCGATCGACTCGAACTGGTCTCCCGACATCAATCGTTCGTTGCCGAACCGCTCGGCGAACAGTTTTCGGACGGCGGGCACAAAGGACGTGCCGCCGGTCAGGAACACCTTCTCCACCTCGCGGGCGGTGATGCCGGCTTCGTGCAGCACCTTGTCGACGGTGGCGCCCAGCCGGGCGATGTCGTCGGCTATCCAGGATTCAAAATTCTTTCGTGTGATGGTCGAGCCGATATCCACCCCGCCCCCTTTGAAGCGGAACTCCACCTGGTCCTGCCCCGACAGCGCGACCTTGGCGTCGGACACCGCGCGGTAGAGCGAAAAGCCGAGATCGAGATCGACGATGGTGATGAAATCCTCGAGCAGTTCCGGCTTCAGCGCGGTGCGCGCAAGCTCGCGGAGCTCGCGCAGATCGCCGTTGCTCTTCATCATCGCCAGCTGATGCCAGCGTGCGAGATTGGTGTAGTGGCCGCTGGGGACCGGCAGCACCTTGTCGAACGAGCGGAAGCTTGAGCCCTTGCCGAGCCGCGGCGAGACGACGTGGTCGACGATGCGGTAATCGAACGTGTCGCCGGCGATGCCGATGCCGGCGTGTCCAAGCGGCTCGGCGCGCAGGCTACCTCCCGCGCGCGAAAAGCGCATCACGGAGAAGTCGCTGGTGCCGCCGCCGAAATCCGCGACCAGGACAGTGGCGTCACGCTCCAGCCGGCGGGCAAAAGAGAACGCCGCACCCACGGGCTCGTAGACATAGCGCGCGTGGCCGGCGCCGAGGCGCTCAAACGCGGCCCGGTAGCGCTGCATCGCCAGCGCCTCGTCGGGATTGCCGCCGGCGAAGCGGACCGGGCGGCCGACCGTGATGGTTGATGTCTCGAAGCCGAACCTGTCCCCGCCATGGCGCGCCAGCGTCCGCAGGAACGCCGCCAAAATATCCTCGAACTTGTAGCGCTGCCGGAACACCTGGGTGGTGTTGAAGCTGCTGCTTGCAGCGAAGGTCTTGAACGACTGGAGGAAGCGGTAGACGTGTCGTCCTTCGAGAAACTGCTCGATTGCCCACGGGCCGCCTTCGGCCTGAGCTCCGGCGCCCGGCCGGTCCTCCCAGAAGCACAGGGCCGACACGTAGACGCTATGCCGTTGTCCGCCATGATCGAAGCGGATGGCCTCGACCCGGCGGTCGTCCGCCGCGAGGGCCACGACCGTGTTGCTGGTCCCAAAATCGATGCCGATCGAGACGGCGGGCGAGGCGCTCGACATGAACCACTCTGACAGTTGATTGGAAAAAGGGGGCAGACCACTACCGGCTTTGCGGGCCCCTGCCAAGGCCCCGATTGTGCAGCGCGTCAGTCAAATGCCCGCCCGGATTCCGCGGCCTTTGGGCGTGCTATGCTCAAATCGGCCCCGTTTAACAGACTGCTATGCTGCAATGCGGTAGATTGAATGCTGCCATGCAATGGAATACATAGACATTGGAATCTGGTATACATAGATTGCCCTTCGAAATGAGACAGCAATACTGACCGTCTCAAGAAAGGGAATTCAGATGTCCAAGACCGCTTCCGTCGCGCTCGCGCCCTCCTCCTCGCTGTTCGCCCGCCTGATGGCCACGATCGACCGTCTCCTGATGGCGAGCGCCGAGATCTCGAATCACAACGGCGACCTGCCCCGCTTCGGCCTGTAAGCAGGCACTTCCAACGGCGCGCGAACGACGCGCCGGTTTCAGCACCGTCCACATGCTACTTTTGATGAATGGCCCCGCACGACGGGGCCATTTCTATTTGCACTGTCCCGAGTCACGGCCGCGACCGGAAAGGTCCTGCGGCATTTGCGCACGGTGACCGGACCAGCGCTTGAACCTTGGCATAATGAATACAACAATGCCGGCGCAGCGCTCGAATAAAAATCAGAGGCGCCACGGGAGGCTTTATGACGGACATGGTGCAGGCAACGGCCCCTACAGCCGCGCGCGTTAGCGACTCGTATCGCTGGGCGCAATTGGCGATCGGTGTAGCGGCCATGGTGATGATCGCCAACTATCAATACGGCTGGACGTTCTTCGTCCCCGACATCCAGAAGAAATTCGGTTGGGATCGCGCCTCGATCCAGTGGGCCTTTACTCTCTTTGTCTTGTTCGAGACCTGGCTCGTGCCGATCGAAGGATGGTTCGTCGACAAATACGGTCCGCGCATCGTCGTGCTGGTCGGCGGCGTACTCTGCGCGATCGGCTGGGCACTCAACGCACAGGCAACGACGCTCAACGGCTACTATCTCGGCATGATCATCGCAGGCATCGGCGCCGGCGCCGTCTACGGCACCTGCGTCGGCAACGCGCTGAAATGGTTTCCCGACAAGCGCGGTCTTGCCGCGGGCATCACGGCCGCCGGCTTCGGTGCAGGCTCCGCCCTCACCGTCGCGCCGATCCAGGCCATGATCAAGGACAGCGGCTTCCAGACCACCTTCCTTTATTTCGGTCTCGGACAAGGCATCATCATCTGCATCCTCGCCTTCTTCCTGTTTGCGCCGAAGCCCGGCCAGGTGCCGGCAGTGGTGGTGAATGCCGCGCTCGCGCAGACTCGGCGCAATTACCAGCCGACCGAGGTGCTGCGTCAGCCGATCTTCTGGCTGATGTACTTCATGTTCGTGATCGTCGGCGCCGGCGGCCTGATGGTGACGGCGAACCTGAAGCCGATCGCGGTCGACTGGAAGGTCGATGCCATTCCGGTCACGCTGATCGGCATGACCATGACGGCGGTGACGTTCGCGGCGACGATCGACCGCGTGCTGAACGGCCTGACGCGTCCGTTCTTCGGCTGGATCTCCGACATGATCGGCCGCGAGAACACGATGTTCATCGCCTTCGGCATGGAAGGCTTCGGCATCTGGATGCTCTATCTCTGGGGTCACGACCCGGTCTGGTTCGTGCTCCTGTCGGGCTTCGTGTTCTTTGCCTGGGGCGAGATCTACTCGCTGTTCCCCTCGACCTGTACCGACACGTTCGGCGCGAAATTCGCGACCACCAATGCGGGCCTGCTCTACACCGCAAAGGGCACCGCCGCGCTGCTCGTCCCGGTCGCAAACCTGATGCAGCAGAGCTCGGGCAATTGGGACAACGTGTTCATCATCGCAGCCGGCGCCAACATTCTCGCTTCGCTGCTTGCGATCGTGGTGCTCAAGCCCTGGCGCAGGACGGTGGTCGCCAGGTCATCAGCCGTCTGACACGCCTCAGCGCAGCATATCCAAGCACGACGCCCGGCCTCACGGCCGGGCGTTTTCGCTTTGCGCAGAGCTTCCCCGACTTCATAGAATCCGAAGGGAACTGAGCAATTTGTCGACCGCCGATCCAAGATAGGGCTTGCTTTCTGGGATATGGTATACCAAGCTGCCCGCCGCGCTTGCGACGATAAGCCACAACATTTGCGACACTAGGTCATCTTGGCATTCGGTGTTGCCAACAGACAGGCGCCTTGGGAGGTTGTTGATGATTTCCAGCACGGATGGCGCCGTTACAGCCGCGCCTCTTCGCACAGGTTTCCGTTGGCTCCAGCTCGTGATGGGCATCGTCTGCATGGCGATGATCGCCAACCTGCAATATGGCTGGACGCTGTTCGTCGATCCGATCGACGCCAAGTATCATTGGGGCCGCGCGGCGATCCAGCTCGCCTTCACCATCTTCGTCGTCACCGAAACCTGGCTGGTGCCGATCGAGGCGTGGTTCGTCGACAAATACGGCCCGCGCATCGTCATCATGTTCGGCGGCGTGATGATCGCACTCTCCTGGGTGCTCAACTCCTACGCCGACAGCCTTGCCGTGCTCTATGCGGCAGCAGTTGTCGGCGGCATGGGCGCGGGCGCGGTGTACGGCACCTGCGTCGGCAACGCGCTGAAGTGGTTTCCCGACCGCCGCGGCCTCGCCGCCGGCGCGACTGCAGCCGGCTTCGGCGCGGGCGCCGCGCTCACCGTGGTGCCGATCGCGAGCATGATCGCATCGAGCGGCTATCAGCACGCGTTCCTGACCTTCGGCATCGGCCAGGGTGTGATCGTGTTCGCGCTCGCCTTCTTCATCCAGCCGCCGCGGATCTCGATCCCGCCGAAGAAGAAGCAGCTCAACCTGCCGCAAACCAAGATCGACTTCACTCCGCCGCAAGTGCTGCGCAGCCCTATTTTCTGGGTGATGTATCTCGTCTTCGTCATGGTCGCTTCCGGCGGCCTGATGACCGCGGCGCAGATCGCCCCGATCGCGCACGACTTCAAGATCGCGAACACCCCGGTTACGCTCGCCGGCTTCCAGATGGCGGCGCTGACATTTGCGATCTCGCTCGACCGCATCTTCGACGGCTTCGGACGTCCGTTCTTCGGCTTTGTCTCGGACACGATCGGCCGCGAGCACACCATGTTCATCGCATTCGGCACCGCCGCGTTGATGCTGCTCACGCTGTCGGCCTACGGCCACGTACCGATCGTGTTCGTGCTCGCGACCGCGGTTTACTTCGGCGTGTTCGGCGAGATCTACTCGCTGTTCCCCGCCACCTGCGGCGACACCTTCGGCTCGAAGTTCGCGACCACCAACAACGGCATGCTCTACACCGCGAAGGGCACCGCATCGCTGCTGGTCCCGCTCGCGAGCGTGATCTCGACCGCCTATGGCTGGAAGGCCGTGTTCGTTGTGGCGGTGGCATTGAACGCGACCGCAGCGCTGATGGCGCTGTTCGTGATCAAGCCGCTGCGCCGCTCCTTCATCCTCGGCAAGGAAGCGGAGAGCGCCGACACTGCGGCGGGCAATGCCAAGACCGAGACAGCGTAGCCACCACACGCCTTTGCAGCAGTCGAAAAGGGGCGCAGCGATGCGCCCCTTTTCTTTTTATCCGCCGGCAAACGTCAGCATTACTGCCGCAAGAATTTTCGGATCAGCCAAATCCCGCCTTGACGATTGGCATTATGTATACCACAATTCCCTCGTCGTTCACACAGGAGGTTGCAATGCTGGTCGGAGACATTCTGCGCAAGAAGACACCGCGCGTTGTCACGGTGCGAATGAACGAAACGGTGGGTATCGCCGCCAAGCTGATGCGCGCCAACAACATCAGCGCTCTGGTGGTCAAGGACGTGGTCCGCTCGGAGGGAAACACGGCGGTCGGCATGTTCACCGAGCGTGACGTGGTGCGCGCCGTCGCCGAGCACGGCGCGGGCGCCGTCAACGTCAAGGTCTCGCAGCTCGTCTCGGTGCAGCAGCTCGTCTCCTGCACCTCCCGCGACACGATCGAGCACGTTCGCCATTTGATGAACCGCCACCACATCCGGCACCTGCCTGTCATCGACGAGTACAGCCTCGTCTCCGTCATCAGCATGCGCGACATCGCCGCTGCCGTTGACGAGATGACCAACAGCACGCCGCAAGCCGCCTAAAAGCGGCAACATTCATCCCCTGCGACGACCGCCCCCGGCTCGGACATGTCCGAGCCGGACCGGATCTTTCGTCTCCAAATTACGGTTTCCCGCGAGGATTTCATGAAGATCTGCATCTACGGCGCCGGCGCGATCGGCGGATATCTCGGGGTTCAGCTCGCGCGCGCTGGCGCCGACGTCAGCCTGGTCGCACGCGGCGCCCACCTCGCCGCGATGCGCGAGCGCGGCCTGACGCTGCTCGCAGGCGATGAGAAGCACACCGTCTATCCGCGTTGTACTGATGATCCCGCCGAACTCGGCGTGCAGGACTTCATCATCATCACGCTGAAGGCGCATTCGATCACCGGCGTGATCGAGAAGATGCAGCCCCTGCTCGGGCCCCACACCCGCATCGTCACCGCCGTCAACGGCATCCCCTATTGGTACTTCTACAGGCACGGCGGCGACTACGAGAACTCGACGCTGGAGAGCATCGACCCCGGCGGACGGCAATGGCGCGAAATCGGCGCCGAGCGCGCCATCGGCTGCATCGTCTATCCCGCCACCGAGATCGAGGCACCGGGCGTCATCCGTCACGTCTACGGCAACAATTTTCCGCTCGGCGAGCCCTCCGGCGAGATCACGTCGGACGTGCAGCGCCTCGCCGATCTGTTCGTCGCGGCCGGCCTGAAGGCGCCGGTGCTCGATCGCATCCGCGACGAGATCTGGCTCAAGCTCTGGGGCAATGTCTGCTTCAACCCGATCAGCGCGCTGACCCATGCAACGCTCGACGTGATCTGCACCGATCCGGCAACGCGGGCACTGTCGCGCGCGATCATGGTGGAGACGCAAGGCATCGCCGAGACCTTCGGCGTCAAATTCCGCGTCGATGTCGAGCGCCGCATCGAGGGCGCCCGCAAGGTCGGCGCGCACAAGACCTCGATGCTCCAGGATCTCGAGCGCGGCCGTCCGATGGAGATCGACCCGCTCGTCACGGTCGTGCAGGAGATGGGCCGCCTCACCGGGATCGCGACGCCCGCGCTCGACTCGGTGCTGGCGATGGTGACCCAGCGCGCCCGCATCGCCGGGCTCTACGACGGCGTCTCGACACCGGCCGATCCGCGCGCACTGGCGGTAGCATGATGAGCGGCGAAGTCACCAAATGGCTCCGCTACCGCCATGGCGGGTCGACCGGTTTCGGCACGCTGACGCAGTCAGGCATCAGCGTGCACGAGGGCGAGATGTTCGGCCGCCATGCGGCGACCGGTAGGACGCTGGCGCTGTCGGAGGTCGAGCTGCTCGCGCCCTGCGCGCCCAGCAAGATCATTGCGCTCTGGAATAACTTCCACGCGCTCGCAGCCAAGCTGAACCAGCCCGAGCCGCCGGAGCCGCTCTATCTTCTGAAGGCCACCACCACCATCGCAGCCCCCGGCGCGGTGATCCGCCGCCCCTCTCATTACGACGGCAAGACGACTTATGAGGGCGAGCTCGGCATCGTCATCGGCAGGACCTGCGCGCGCGTCGCGCCTGATGAGGCCGACAACTTCATCTTCGGCTACACCTGCGTCAACGACATCACCGCCAACGACATCCTGACCCGCGATCCCACCTTTCCCCAATGGGCGCGCGCCAAGGGCATCGACGATTACGGCCCGTTCGGCCCGGTGATCGCGACCGGCCTTGATCCCTCAAGACTGGTGGTGCGAACCATCCTCAACGGCGCCGAGCGGCAAAACTACCCGGTATCGGACATGATCTTTAGCGCGCAGGCGTTGGTCAGCAGGATTTCCCACGACATGACCCTGCTCCCCGGCGACCTCATTGCGGTGGGCACCTCGGTCGGTGTCGGCGTGATGAAGGAGCCGGTGAATACGGTCACGGTCGCCATCGATGGCATCGGCGAGCTGACCAACGAGTTTCGGCTGTAGCCGCTCTCTCTGTCATTCCGGGGCGCGACGAAGTCGCGAGCTACGATGCGCAATTGCGCATCTGAGAATCCATCGAGCGGCAGTGACGCGGATAAATGGATTCCGGGCTCGGCGCTACGCGCCGCCCCGGAATGACAGCCGGCGGCATCTTCTCGACGATCCGGAACAGCCTGAACCGGATCGGGTGAGGCGCCACTTATCCGGCCTGCTGAACTCGAACCGGAACGCAACTGAAGGCGACCAACCCGTGCATTCAACCTCGCCGGGCTGACCCCGCTTCCCCGCACATGCGCCTTATCCTCGGTCTCCTGTCTGCGCTGCTCGGCATGCTTGCCGGCTGGGCCGCCCTTGCCGCGCTGGTGATCATGCTGGCGGGGCCGGACCGCGATGGCGGCATCGCCATGGGCGCGGTCTTCAACATCGGCCCGATCGGCGGCGTCGCCGGCCTGATCGCGGGGATCTGGCTGTTCATGCGTTTCGGCCTGGCTCGAAGGGCAGCGTGGCCATCCGCCGCGGAAAGCGCCGATGCCCCGCCTCGCCAGGCCGCACGGCTCTCCTATCCCTTTGCTGTCACCGTTCTCTGCGTCGCGGCAAGCCTCGCCTGGTGGGCCTGGTACGAACTCATCCGTTCGCCCAATCTCAGCCACGGCTTCATGACGCTCGAGCTCCAGTTCCGCCTTCCCGCCGGCACCAACCTGCCGGACAAGGAAGAGGACGTGAGGATCGAAGTGGAGGAAGCGCAGGGATATGCGACCGCCCTGTTGCCCGCCAATTGGCGCGCCCATGACGGCGACCGTCCGGCGATCATTGCCTCCGCCTCGTTGATGTACAAGACGCGGCATCGCGCGGTCAGCCTGACACTCCCGGGCATTCCAACGCAAAGCTGGCTCGTCGATCTCCCCTCCGATCCGGATCCGACGCCCGGCTATTCGCCCTGGCGCGTTGCGAGCGAACCATCGCCCACCAAGATCGAAATGCATTTTCGGCTCAGTGCCGATCGCTGATGAGCGTGCGGCGCAGCGGCGAAACGATCTGACACATCAAATCTCCGCGCGCCCGAGATATGCCGCCAACATGTCCCACGCCCGCCGCACTGTGGGCGCATTCCGACGCCCCTCTATGAGGTGTGTCTGGGGGGCACGGTATCGCTGTGCTCGGACCAAACCTTCAGGGGTATGACTGTGAAGAAGATTGCAATTGTCTTTGGTGCCACGCTTGCTCTGGTAACGGCAGCGAACGCCGCGGACTTGCCGCACCGGCAGCCCGTTTACGTCCAGCAGCAGGCTCCGATCGGCAAGATGCCGATTGGCAAGAGCCCGGTTGGAAAGGCCCCGATCGGCAAGGCGCCCGGCCCGGTTGTCTCACGCTACTGACGCGCAGCACCGCAATCGCTGCATCAGCGTGAACGGCCGACAAGCCGAGGGGGCATAACGTGACGAACAAATCGGATCGACCGGGATCCTGCGCACTCGCAGGATTCGCCCTTGCGGCCGTGATCGGATGCACGATGCCGCCGGCCTCGGCCCACGAAGCGAACAAGCGCATGGCCGACGCCAATGCGCTTGTCTCGACCGACACCGCACCACGACCGGCGCCGCAATCGACGCGGCGCCCCGTCGCTCGCGCGGAGAAAGGTCCCTATTATGTCGACTTCCGTGCCCGGACGGCCGCAAGCTGGGGTCATGCCTTCGTCTGGTACGGCAAGACCAGCGAGCGCGCCGTCGAGGTCGCAGGCCTGACGCCTGCCGGCGACACCTGGGCCTACGTGCTCGGCCACCTGACCTGGGTGCCGTCCGAGACCGGCGCGAGCTATGGCGATCTCGATCCGGAATATCTGACCGCCAGCTATCGCGTCTATCTGAACGAAGCCGACGCCAAACGCGTGTTCGCGTATATCAAGAAGTTGCAGGCGAGCTCGCCGGTCTGGAACGCCGAGACCACCAACTGCACCGGCTTCATCGGCGACATCGCCGAGTTCATGGGACTGCAGGTCCCCTACCGCTGGCAGCGTCCGGAAAACTTCGTCAACAGGCTGAAGGAAATGAACGGCGGCCGCCAGATGGTGCGGTTGTCGGCGGAGTAGCAGCTCCCTGCTTCGTAGCCCGGACGAGCGAAGCGATACGCGACCTCTCCCGCAGCACCCCGCATGCCAAAGTGAGGTCCGCCTCCGCGCGTGGGCTCCTTCAATGATACTGGCCGCCCGCGCCAGCGGATCAGGAAAGGTTGCATACAGCGATTATTCAACCATCCACGACCATTTTGGAATCGGGCCGATTTACGAGCATTACCGGCTGATGCTATTCTAGGTCGTGAGCAGGCGCTGCGGAAAGCGTTCCGTAAACAATGCTCGAAAACGTCGACGCCAGATCGAGGAATAACACAACGCGCCCAGGTGCCCGCTCATCCGTTCCACAGATTTTTGACGGAGGTCGAGATGGCTAACAATCAGACGGGCTCGAAGGCTGAGCGGCTAAAGCATCCCCTTCTCGAAAGGCTCGGCACCATACCGGCTGCGGCCGAGGGTCTCTTCGCGTACAGCGCCAAGATCGTATGCGGTAAACAGACTGCGACAAACTGTTGTTGTGTCGCAGGCGCCCGTCCCGGCGTGTACGCGACCGAGGTCAACATTCAGAATCTCAATCTCGTGACCGCGCCGGTTCTGAAGTTCGTTCTGCCCCTGATCAACTCGGGCGCCGTTGTTGCGCGCGAGCCCAACGTCGCCGATCCCACCACGCTTGCTGGACACCAGGCCGAAGTCATCAAGCTTCCCCCACTGGGAGCGACGATGGACGATTGTTGCCGCATCGCAGAGTTGCTGCTGGGAGCGGCCCCGAACGGAGACACTGCGCTCACCATCGCCATCCTGACGATCGTGAGCCAGTTCGAACTGTCCGTCTCCGTGGTCTACACGGCGAACCCTCTGAGCGGTGATGGCGTCAGTATCGACGTCGAGTACATTCCATCGCAACTTCTGAGGCTTCGTGGCCAAGGTTGACGGAACGTGACCCAATTACTCGCGAGTGCCGGGGTCCCGGGACTGAAGTCCGGGGCCCTTTTGTTGGCTCTGCGATGGTCGGGTGAGCATGACGTCCCGATTATGAGAACGCGCTCCAGATGCGCAATCCGCCCTCCAACGTCGAACGCCGGCGCAAACGCGGAATTTCGTTTGGTTCACGACAGAACGACATCAGGACGCACGAATTATCCGTCCCATGGAAACATCCGCCGCCCGCGCATGATCGCCCTGCCTCCACCGCACTCCGCAAACATAGACTTTTGCCGACGCGGACGGCATCCTGACGCCGAAACCAGCCAATAACAGAGCCTGCATAACACCAGGCGGGGGAAACTGATCATGTTGCAGACACGGTTCACGAAGCTCGTTGGCGTCCAACATCCGATCGTCCAGGGCGGCATGCAGTGGGTTGGCCGCGCCGAGCTCGTTGCAGCCGTTGCCAATGCGGGCGCGCTCGGCTTCATCACGGCGCTGACCCAGCCGACGCCGGAGGACCTGACCAAGGAGATCGCGCGCTGCCGCGACCTCACCGACAAGCCATTCGGTGTCAACCTCACCATCCTGCCCGCGATCAAGCCGCCGCCTTATGCCGAATATCGCGCCGCGATCATCGAGAGCGGCGTCACGGTGGTCGAGACCGCCGGCAACAAGCCGCAGGAACATGTCGACGAGTTCAAAAAGCACGGCGTCAAGGTCGTGCACAAATGCACCAGCGTCCGCCACGCGCTCTCGGCCGAGCGCATGGGTGTCGACGCCATCTCGATCGACGGGTTCGAATGCGCCGGCCACCCCGGCGAGGACGACACGCCCGGCCTGATCCTGATCCCGGCCGCCGCCAACAAGATCAAGATCCCGATGATCGCCTCCGGCGGCTTTGCCGACGCGCGTGGCCTCGTGGCGGCGCTGGCGCTCGGCGCCGAGGGCATCAACATGGGCACCCGTTTCATGGCGACCAAGGAAAGCCCGATCCACCAGCTCATCAAGGAGAAGATCGTCGCCAATGACGAGCGCGAGACCGAGCTGATCTTCCGCACCATGCGCAACACCTCGCGTGTCGCCAAGAACGAGATCTCGACCAAGGTCGTCGCCATGGAGAAGGAAGGGGCGAAGTTCGAGGACATCCGCGAGCTCGTCGCGGGCGCCCGCGGCAAGATGGTCTACGCGACTGGCAATTCGGACGAAGGCATCTGGTCGGCCGGCCAGGTGCAGGGCCTGATCCAGGATATCCCGAGCTGCGCCGAACTCGTCTCCCGCATCGTGCGCGAAGCCGAAGCGATCATCAGAAGCCGGCTCGAAGGCATGATCGTTCATCCTACCGCGCAAGCAGCGGAATGATCACTTCAAGAAGCGAGAGTAATTCATGAAGGCTTATGTCTATGGCCCTGACGGAGCTCGTATTTCCGACGTCGCTCAACCAAAGCCTAAAGGCACGCAGGTGCTGGTCCGCGTCCGCGCCTGCGGGCTGAATCGCGCTGACACCGGCATGCGCAAGGGCCATGCCCATGGCGCGGCGGGGGGCGTCGGCACCGTGCTCGGCATGGAATGGGCCGGCGAGGTCGCCGAGCTTGGACCGGATGCCAGGGGCGTGAAGATCGGCGACCGCATCATGGGCTCGGGCGGCGCGGCCTTCGCCGAATACACGCTCGCCGACCACGGCCGGCTATTCAGCGCACCCTCGAACATGAATTTCGAGGAGGCCGCCACCCTGCCCGTCGCGCTCGCGACCATGCACAACGCCGTCGTCACGGTCGGCGGCGTGCAGCCCGGGCAAGCCGTGTTGATCCAGGGCGCGAGCTCCGGTGTCGGCCTGATGGCGATGCAGATCGCCAAGCTCAAGGGCGCAAAGCTCGTGATCGGCTCGTCGACCGATCCCTATCGCCGTGGCCGGCTGAAGGAGTACGGCGCCGACCTCGCGGTCGATTCCTCCGATCCCAAATGGGTCGACGAGGTGCTGAAGGCGACCGGCGGCGAAGGCGTCGACCTTATCGTCGACCAGGTCTCGGGCAAGGTCGCCAGCCAGAACCTTGCCGCGACGAAGATCAAGGGCCGCATCGTCAATGTCGGCCGGCTCGGCGGCACCCATGCCGATTTCAACTTCGACCTGCACGCTGCACGCCGCATCGACTACGTCGGCGTCACCTTCCGCACCCGCACCATCGAGGAGGTCCGCGAGATCTTCGACGAAGTCCGCAAGGACATCTGGGGCGCGGTGGAATCGCGCAAGCTGCAGCTGCCGATCGACAAGGTGTACACGTTCGACGAGATCGACAAGGCGTTCGAGCACATGGAGGCGAACAAGCACCTCGGCAAGATCGTCGTGAGACTGTGATCCATGGCCGGGCAAAAGTGCGAAGCGCGTCTTCGCCCAAATGTCCCGGCCATCCACGCCCTGGCGGCCTGGCACGAACAACGTCATGCCTGGGACAAGCCCGGGCACGACGGTGAGGGCGCCAACACCGCTCCTGCAACTCACTAGCGACTACACATGTGGACTGTCGCTTGATGTTCAGCCGTGGACTGCTAAATCCCCGGCCATGACCTCTCAGCACAGCAAGACATCGGTCGCAGCGATCTCGATCTTCGCCAGCGGCGGCATGGCGGCGGCCAAATTCGTGGTCGGCATCGCGATCGGCTCGCTCGCGCTGATCTCCGAAGCCCTGCACTCCTCGATCGACCTGATCGCGACCATCATCACCTGGGCGGTGGTGCGGGTGTCCGACAAGCCGGCGGACGACGAGCACCATTACGGCCACGGCAAGCTTGAGAGCATCTCCGCGCTCGGCGTCACCGCCCTGCTCTATGTGCTCGCCGGCGGCATCCTGGTCGAGGCCTATAGCCGGCTGCGCGAGGGAACCACGCCGCCGACGATCTCGGCCGTGCCATTCATCGTGCTGGTGATCGACATCGTCGTCAATCTCTGGCGGGCCCGCGCCCTGCACCGTGCCGCGCGGGAAACGCGGAGCCAGGCACTCGCCGCCGATGCGCTGCATTTCGCCTCCGACGTCATGGGCTCCTTCGCCGTGATCGTGGGCCTGATCCTCGCCGCCCTCGGCTTCTGGTGGGGCGACGCGGCAGCCGCCGCCGCAGTCGCCGTGATGATTGCCCTGCTCGGACTGCGCATGGCCGGCTCGACCGTGCAGACGCTGGTCGACCGCGCCCCGGAAGGTGCGCAGGAAAAGGCCACGGCCGCGATCCGCAGCGTCCCCGGCGTGATCGACGTCGAGCGCCTGCGCGTGCGCATGGTCGGGGCGACCACGTTCATCGACACCATCGCCAATGTACCGCGGACCTATCCGATCGACCGCGTCGAGGACATCAAGCGCAACGCGCAGGCGGCCGTAAGCAAGGCCTTCGGCGATGCCGATCTCAGCTTCACCGCCGTCCCTGTCGCCCGCGACAACGAGACCGTGCGCGACCGCATCATGGTGATCGCCCGCAATTCGGGCCTCGCCATCCACCACGTCACGGTGCACGACTTAGGCACGGTACAGAACTTGGGCGCCAAGCTGATCGTCAGCATCGACCTCGAGGTCGACGCCAACATGCAGCTCGACGCCGCCCACGAGGTCGCCAACACGCTGGAGCGCAACATTCAGGAGGAGTTCGGCGAGGACGTCGAGGTGGACGTCCATATCGAGCCCCTGGAGCCGGAACTGCCGTTCGGGGTCGATGCCGCGCCGGAACGGGTGCAGGCCATCGCCGCCGCCCTCACCGGCTATGCCGCCGGCAGCGAGATCCACGACATCCACAATGTCCGCGTCCGCAACACCGACGCCGGCGAGATCGTCAACTTCCACTGCCGCGCCGCGCCGTCGATGAGCGTGATCAAGGTGCACGAGCATGTCGACGCGATCGAGCGCGCGCTGCGTCGCGCCTACCCGAGCGTGAAGCGCGTCATCAGCCATGCCGAACCACCGCGCGCGTGACGCAGAGGGTGCGAGGAGTCACCCGTTCTCGGTTCGGACTCATCGCGCAGGTCGATTTGCGGACGCACGAGACGCAAACTCTCCATTGGATAAGATTTATTTCGCGTTAACCTTTCGTTGACTCTCGACAGCCCGGGAAAACTGGATTCAAATCGCTGTGATTCGAAAGCGACGTGGGGCTGCTTTCGAATTGAGTTGCAGCAGGATTTCCAGGGGGCAGAAGGCATGGCGCGCGCAGACGCAGCGAACGCGTGTGCCCAATCCGATTCGATCAAGGGATTGGCGCAATCGATCGCGAAACCTGCCTATCATCGGCTCCTGATCGCGGAGCCGGCGCTGCGCCGTGCCGTGCCGACGCTCATCATCGCCTTCCTCATCACGATTTGCCTCGGCGCGTTCGTCCAGGTCGTCGACCAGACGCGCCAGAAGCGGCTGGTGATCCAGCACGACCTCTCGGCTCTCGCCGACCTGCTCGCCGAGCGCATCGACCGCCTCGCTTCATCGCGCCTTGAGCGGCAGAAGAATATCGAGCACCTGCCGACGCTGCTGCCCGACCTGATTCCCTCCTGGGGCACGGCCACGGGCCGCCACGTCATCGTCACCTCGGCCGGTGTCGACCGCCGCATCCTCGCCCGCATTCCGATCGACAGCGATCCGGCCGGCAACGACCGCCTGCTCGATGCGATCACGACCGCTCAATTGATCGCGGCACCGCCACGGGACAACAGCATCTCCGACATGACGCTGCCGAGCGGCAACGCCGCGATGGCAACCTCGCGGCAGGTCAAGTCGATGCCTGGCTTCGTCACCGTGATCCAGGAGCGCAACGAGCCGATCTGGGGCTCGGACGCCGCGCTATCGGTGACGCTGTCGGCCACGACAGGCTTCGTCGTCCTGATTCTGGGCTTCGCCTTCCACTGGCAGTCGACCCGGGCCCGCGAGGGTGATCTCATCAACGACGCCGTGCGTGGCAGGATCGACACCGCACTCAACCGCGGCCGCTGCGGGCTGTGGGACTGGGACCTGTCGCGCGGCAGGATCTTCTGGTCACAATCGATGTTCTCGATGCTCGGCCTCGACGGCCGCAACGAGCTTCTCACCTTCGGCGAGGTCAATGCCCTGGTGAAATCCGACGACATCGACCTGTTCGAGATCGCCGACCAGCTCATCTCCGAGAAGATCGACCACATCGACCAGACCTTCCGCATGCAGCATGTCGACGGCCATTGGATCTGGCTGCGCGTCCGCTGTGAAAAGACGCGCGGTGCGACCGATTCCAGCGTGCACCTGATCGGAATCGCGGTCGACATCACCGAGCAGAAGAGTCTCGCCCAGAAGACCGTCGAAGCCGATCTGCGCCTGCGCGACGCGATCGAGACCATTCCAGAGGCCTTCGTGCTGTGGGACGCGAGCGACCGCCTCGTGCTCTGTAACTCGCACTTCCAGCGCCTGCACAAGCTGCCCGACAGCGCCGTCATCCCCGGCACCTCCTACGAGACGGTGCTCGAGGTCGGACGCATGCCGGAGGTGCGCACCCGCCACAACGAGACCGCCAGCCAGGGCCCGGGCGCGCGCACCTTCGAGGCGCAGCTCGACGACGGCAGCTGGCTGCACATCAGCGAGCGCCGTACCAAGGACGGCGGCTACGTCTCGGTCGGCACCAACATCACCCGCATCAAGGAGCACGAGCAGAAGCTGGTCGACAACGACCTGCGCCTGCGCGCCACCGTCATCGATCTGAAGCGCTCACAGGCGGCGCTGGAGTGCCAGACCATCGAGCTCGCCGATCTCGCCGAGAAGTATCAGCGCGAGAAAACCCGCGCCGAGGAAGCCAACCAGACCAAGTCGAAGTTCCTCGCCAATATGAGCCACGAACTGCGCACGCCGCTCAACGCGATCATCGGCTTTTCCGAGATCATGGGCTCGGGCATGTTCGGCGAGCTCGGCTCGGAAAAGTACCAGGAATACTGCCAGGACATCCTGACCAGCGGCCACTATCTGCTCGAGGTCATCAACGACATCCTCGACATGTCCAAGATCGAGGCTGGCCGCATGAAGCTCGATATGGAAGAGCTCGATTTGGCGCAAACGCTGGCGGAATCCCTGCGGGTCGTCAGCGGCCGGGCTCAGGACAAGGACCTGACGCTCGACGCCGATATCGCAAAATCCATCTCGGTCGTTGCCGACCGCCGCGCCACCAAGCAGATCATCGTCAACCTGCTCTCCAACGCGGTGAAGTTCACCCCCGACGGCGGACGCGTCGTGGTCCGCAGCCGGCAGCTCGACGACAGGGTCGTGCTGATGATCGCCGACACGGGCATCGGTATCGCGCAACATTCGCTGGCGCGGCTCGGCCGCCCATTCGAGCAGGTCGAGAGCCAGCTCACCAAGACCTATCACGGCTCCGGCCTTGGGCTCGCGATCGCGCGCTCGCTGGCACAGCTTCACGGCGGCTCGATGCGGCTGCGCTCCAAGATCGACGTGGGCACGGTCGTCCGCGTGACCCTGCCGCGTGATGCGGTCAAGGCGGCGGCCAGGATATCGGCTGCGGCTTGAACCCTATGATTGCAGCGACGGCGCGACCTCACGCGCGACATTGACCAGCGCCGCGATCAGCGGCGTCATCGGATCACGCTGCGGGATCACCATGCCGATGCTGTAATTGACGTCGGGATCGGTGATGGGAATCGAACGCACCGTATCGGAAAGACCGAGCGTCTCGGCGAGCTTGGCCGGCATCACGCTCGCCCAGCGCCCCGTCTTCACATGCGTGAACAGCACGAGCAGCGAGTTCGAGGTCAGCGTCGGCGTCGCCTCCGCGCCGACTGACCGTAGCGCGCGATCGATGATGCGGCGGTTCTGCATGTCGGGCGTCAGAAGGCACAGCGGCACCTGCCCGACCTCCTGCCATGTCACCGTCGCGCGGTCGCCGAACATTCCGTCGGGCGCGGTCAGCAGGCGATAGCTCTCGTTGTAGAGCGGAATGGTGCGCACCTTGCCGATCGGCTCGTTCTCGATATAGGTCAGCCCCGCATCGACCTCGAGATTTTCGAGGAGCCCCAGCACCTCGGAGGAGGTGGTGGACTGAATGCGGAAGCGCACCTCGGGATGTTTTGCGCGGAACGGCGTCGTCAGCGCGGCAACCATGCCGAGCACGGTCGGGATCGCCGCAATGCGGATCTCGCCCGAGAGCTTGTCTTTCAGAGAGTTGATTTCCTGGCGCATCGCGCGGGCATCGCCCACGATGCGACGCGCCCAGTCCAGCGCCCGCTCGCCCTCGGGGGTGAAGCCCTGGAAGCGGGAGCCGCGCTGAACCAGCATCACGCCGAGGACCTCCTCGAGCTGCTTCAGCCCGGTCGACATCGTCGGTTGCGTCACGCCGCAAGCCTCGGCCGCGCGTCCGAAATGCCGCTCCTTCGCCAGCGCCAGCAGCAGTTCAAGCTTGTCGATCAACCGGCAGCCCCCTCGGATTCCGTGGTGGCATGCAAGCTAGCACGCCCCACCCCTGCCAACACGCAAAAACGGTTCGAAGGAATAGTGTTGATTGCGATTTCGTATCGACCGATCGAGTTCGCCAATCGATCGGAATTCGCAATCGCAGCATGAGACAGCTTTATTGATCTTCGAACGATTCCAAATAGTTTGCTCGAAGGGACGCTCTGGTTGAGAACGAAAAATGACAGCGGTTTACGAGCCGATTTACGAGCCTTGGGACGAGACGCGCGGCGCCGAAATCATCGCCGAACACGCCAAGCAAGAAGGTGCAACGCTCGTCATCCTGCACGCCCTTCAAGAGGCATTCGGATATGTGCCGGAGGCGGCCGTTCCGATGGTGGCGCAGGCGCTGAACCTGTCGCGCGCCGAAGTCCATGGCGTGTTCACGTTCTACCATGATTTCAGGCACAAGCCTGCCGGCCGCCACGTGCTGAAGCTGTGCCGTGCCGAGGCTTGTCAGGCTGCGGGCGGCGATGCGCTGGCTGCGCGCGCGGAGGCAAGGCTTGGCGTATCGCTCGGCAACACCACCGCAGATGATCGCGTCACACTGGAGCCAATCTACTGCCTCGGGCTGTGCGCGACCGCGCCGTCTGCGATGCTCGATGGTCGCCTCATCGGTCGGCTCGACGAGAAGCGCCTCGATGCACTGGTTGCGGAGGCACAGCGATGAGCATGCGTCTCTTCGTCTCACGCGATGCCGGTGCGGTTGCCGTTGGCGCCGACGAGGTTGCGCTGGCACTTGAACAGGCTGCGGCCAGGCGCGGCGTGGCGGTCGAGATCGTCAGGACCGGCTCGCGCGGCATGTATTGGCTGGAGCCGCTGGTCGAGGTCGCAACGCCGAAGGGCCGGATCGCCTTCGGCCCGGTCACCGAGACCGATGTACCCTCCCTGCTCGACGCACTCGCCAGCAACACACCGCATCTGTTGCGATTGGGGGCGACCGATGAGATCCCCTGGCTGAAGCGCCAGACTCGCCTCACCTTCGCCCGCTGCGGAGTGATCGACCCGCGCTCGCTCGAGGACTACCGCGCCCATGGCGGCTACAAGGGCCTGGAGCGCGCGCTGTCGCTCGGCTCGGATGCGACCCTCGACGAAGTGACCGCATCCGGCCTGCGCGGCCGCGGCGGCGCGGGCTTCCCAACCGGCATCAAGTGGAAAACGGTCGCCCAGGCGAAGGCCGATCGCAAATTCATCGTCTGCAACGCCGACGAAGGCGACAGCGGCACTTTCGCGGACCGCATGATCATGGAAGGCGATCCCTTCCTGGTCATTGAAGGCATGACGATCGCCGCGATCACGGTCGGCGCAACCAAGGGCTACATCTACACCCGAAGCGAATATCCGCATGCAGTCGAGGCCATGAACGTCGCCATCCTGGCGGCGAGGCGTGGCGGCTATCTCGGAGACAACATCGGGGGCTCGACCTACAGCTTCGACCTTGAAGTGCGCGTCGGTGCCGGCGCCTATGTCTGCGGCGAGGAGACCGCTCTGCTGGAGAGCCTCGAAGGCCGCCGCGGCGTCGTGCGCGCAAAGCCGCCCCTGCCGGCCCATCGCGGCCTGTTCGGCAAGCCGACTGCCATCAACAACATCCTGTCACTGGCCGCCATCCCCTTCATCCTTGCCGAAGGCGCCAAGACTTACGCGGATTATGGCATGGGCCGTTCGCGCGGCACGATGCCGATCCAGCTTGCCGGCAATCTCCGTTACGGCGGGCTGTTCGAGACGGCGTTCGGCGTGACGCTCGGCGAGCTCGTCGACGACATCGGCGGCGGTACGTTCACGGGCCGACCGGTCCGCGCGGTGCAGGTCGGCGGCCCACTCGGCGCCTACTTCCCGCGCGCGCTGTTCGACACGCCGTTCGACTACGAGGCCTTTGCCGCGCGCGACGGTCTGATCGGCCATGGCGGCATCGTCGTGTTCGACGACAGCGTCGACATGCGCAGGCAGGCGCGCTTCGCGATGGAGTTCTGCTCGATCGAATCCTGCGGCAAGTGCACGCCCTGCCGCATCGGCTCGACCCGGGGCGTCGAGACCATCGAGAAGATCATCAACGGCGAGCGCGTGATCGAAAACATCGCGCTGGTCGAGGACCTCTGCAGCACCATGAAATTCGGCTCACTCTGCGCACTCGGCGGCTTCACGCCCTACCCGGTGCTCAGCGCATTGAAGCATTTCCGGGAAGACTTCGTCCCGGCGCCGACCACGCTTCAGGCCGCGGAATAGGAGAACGAAAATGTCTCTGATCGAAGAAATCGACTTCGGCACGCCGCGCTCCAAATCGGAAACGATGGTGACGCTGACCATTGACGGCAAGCAGGTCTCGGTGCCCGAGGGCACCTCGATCATGCGCGCGGCAATGGACGCCGGGCACCAGATCCCGAAGCTTTGCGCGACCGACATGGTCGACGCGTTCGGCTCCTGCCGCCTCTGCTTGGTCGAGATCGAGGGCCGCGCCGGCACGCCGGCCTCCTGCACCACGCCGGTGATGAACGGCCTCATCGTGCACACCCAGACCGAGCGGCTGAAGAAGCTGCGCAAGGGCGTGATGGAGCTCTACATCTCCGACCATCCGCTAGACTGCCTCACCTGCGGCGCCAACGGCGATTGCGAATTGCAGGACATGGCCGGCGCCGTCGGCCTGCGCGACGTGCGCTACGGCTATGAGGGCGAAAACCACGTCTTCGCCAAGTCCAACGGCGATGTGAACCCCGCCTGGATGCCGAAGGACGAATCCAACCCCTATTTCACCTACGATCCCTCGAAGTGCATCGTCTGCTCGCGCTGCGTCCGCGCCTGCGAGGAAGTGCAAGGCACCTTCGCGCTGACGATCTCGGGCCGCGGCTTCGACAGCCGCGTCTCGCCCGGCATGAGCGAGAGCTTCCTCGGCTCCGAATGCGTCTCCTGCGGCGCCTGCGTGCAGGCCTGCCCCACTGCGACGCTGACGGAAAAGTCGGTGATCGAGATCGGCCAGCCCGAGCACTCCGTCGTCACCACCTGCGCCTATTGCGGCGTCGGCTGCGCCTTCAAGGCAGAGATGCGCGGCGAGGAGGTCGTGCGCATGGTGCCCTGGAAGGACGGCAAGGCCAATCGCGGCCATTCCTGCGTCAAGGGCCGCTTCGCCTGGGGCTACACCAACCACAGGGAACGCATCCTCAAGCCGATGATCCGCGAGCGGATCGAGGAGCCCTGGCGCGAGGTGTCCTGGGATGAAGCGTTTTCGTTTGCCGCGACCAGGATGCGCGGCATCCAGAAGAAATACGGCCGCGACGCCATCGGCGGCATCACCTCGTCCCGCTGCACCAACGAGGAAACCTATCTGGTGCAGAAGCTGATCCGCGCCGGCTTCGGCAACAATAATGTCGACACCTGCGCCCGGGTCTGCCACTCGCCGACGGGCTATGGCCTCGCCACCACCTTCGGCACCTCTGCCGGCACGCAGGATTTCGACTCCGTCGAGGAGACCGATGTCGTCGTGGTCATCGGCGCCAATCCGGCCTCGGCGCACCCGGTGTTCGCCTCGCGGCTGAAGAAGCGGCTGCGCCAGGGCGCAAAGCTGATCGTGATCGATCCGCGCCGCACCGAGATGGTGGAATCGCCCCATGTGAAGGCGCTGCACCTGCCCCTGATGCCCGGCACCAACGTCGCGGTCATGACCGCACTGGCGCATGTCATTGTCACCGAGGGCCTCGTCAACGAAGCCTTCGTGCGCGAGCGCTGCGACTGGAGCGAGTTCGAGGAATGGGCGGCCTTTGTCGCCCAGCCGAACAATAGCCCCGAAGCCACCGCCATCCTCACCGGCGTCGATCCCAAGGATCTTCGTGAGGCGGCGCGGACCTACGCCACCGGCGGCAACGGCGCGATCTATTACGGGCTCGGCGTCACCGAGCACAGCCAGGGCTCGACGACCGTGATCGCGATCGCGAACCTCGCGATGGCGACCGGCAATATCGGCCGTCCCGGTGTCGGCGTGAACCCGCTGCGCGGCCAGAACAACGTGCAGGGCTCCTGCGACATGGGATCCTTCCCGCACGAGCTCCCCGGCTACCGCCACATCGCTGGCGATGCCGTGCGCGAGCAGTTCGAGGCGATGTGGGACGTCAAGCTCAACCCGGAGCCGGGCCTGCGCATTCCCAACATGTTCGACGCCGCGGTCGAAGGCACCTTCATGGGCATCTACGTGCAGGGCGAGGACATCCTCCAGTCCGACCCGAACACCTCCCACGTCGTGGCGGCGCTGTCGGCAATGGAGTGCGTCATCGTCCACGATCTCTTCCTGAACGAGACCGCGAACTACGCCCACGTCTTCCTGCCCGGCTCGAGCTTCCTCGAGAAGGACGGCACCTTCACCAACGCCGAGCGCCGTATCCAGCGCGTGCGCAAGGTGATGACGCCGAAGAACGGCATGGCCGACTGGGAGGTCACGATCGCGCTCGCCAAGGCCATGGGCTTCGAGATGAAATACAATCATCCCTCCGAGATCATGGACGAGATCGCGGCGCTGACGCCGACCTTCGCCGGCGTCTCCTACGCCAAGCTCGAAGAGGTCGGCTCGGTACAATGGCCCTGCAACGAGAAGGCGCCCGAGGGCACGCCGGTGATGCACATCGACGGCTTCGTCCGCGGCAAGGGCAAATTCGTCGTCACCGAATATGTCGCAACCGACGAACGCACCGGCCCGCGCTATCCGCTGCTGTTGACCACGGGCCGCATCCTCAGCCAGTACAATGTCGGGGCGCAGACCCGGCGCACCGAAAACGTGGTCTGGCATGCCGAGGACCGGCTGGAGATCCATCCGCACGATGCCGAGCAGCGCGGCGTGCGCGACGGCGACTGGGTGCGGCTGAAGAGCCGCGCCGGCGAGACCACGCTCCGTGCGGAGATCACCGCCCGCGTGGCGCCCGGCGTCGTCTATACCACCTTCCACCACCCGGACACGCAGGCCAACGTCATCACCACCGACTATTCGGACTGGGCGACCAACTGTCCCGAATACAAGGTCACGGCGGTGCAGGTGTCGCCCTCGAACGGCCCGTCGGACTGGCAGAAGGCCTACGACGCGCAGGCGCGGCAATCCCGCCGCATCGCGCCGGCCGAAGCTGCGGAGTAGCGGCATGCACGTGCCGGTCCAGGCCATCGACCGCGAGATCTGGCGCGACGGCGCGACCTCTGAGGGCACGCGGCTGATCCCCGAGGAGACGCCGCTGGCGCTGACGTATAACGGCGGCACCTACGCCGTCATGATGGGAACGCCGCAGAACCTGGAGGACTTCGCCGTCGGCTTCAGCTTGAGCGAAGGCATCGTCAAATCGGCCGACGACATCCGGTCTCTCGAAACGGTACGCCTCGACGATGGCATCGAACTACGCATGTGGCTTGCGCCGGAAGAGGCCGCGCGCATCAGCGAGCGCCGTCGCCACATTGCCGGTCCGACCGGCTGCGGCATCTGCGGTGTCGATTCGATCTCGGAGGCCATCCGGCCCGCCGCTACCGTCCCTCACGGTCAGACCTTTACGCCCAACCAGATCATGACGGCGATGCAAGCCATCGCTCCCCTGCAATCGATCAACCTGCAGACGCGCGCCGTTCACGCCGCCGCGTTCTGGTCTCCTGCCGGAAGCATCGTTGCGCTGCGCGAGGATGTCGGCCGCCACAACGCGCTCGACAAGCTCGCCGGCGCATTGGCGCGCAGCCGCACGGACGCAAGTAGCGGCATGGTGCTGTTGACGAGCCGCGTCTCGGTCGAGATGGTGCAGAAGACCGCAGCGATCGGCGCACCGGTGATGGTCGCGGTGTCCGCGCCGACCGCGCTCGCGGTCCGCACGGCGGAAGCCGCCGGAATCACGCTGGTCGCCATTGCCCGCCAGGACGGGTTCGAAGTGTTTTCGCATGGCAGCCGGGTTATCCGTCGCCATGCCGAGGAGGTTGCCGATGTCGCCTGACCGCCTGATCTACATGGCCAACCAGATCGGCACGTTTTTCCGCAGCCAGGGCCACGACAAGGCCGTGCCGGGGATTGCCGAGCACATCAAGAAGTTCTGGGATCCCCGCATGAAGCGCGCGATCTTCGCCCATCTCGACGCGGGCGGCGCGGGCCTGGAGCCGAACGTGCTCGAAGCTCTCACCACGCTGAAGCAGGCTACGTCCCTTCCAGAAGCGCGCTGAACACCCGCCGCACCTCGGTTTGGGTCTCCTTCACGCGCGCCTCCAGCGACGAGAAGTCCGGCGCATCGCCGGCGCGTGCCATCACGCGCTGAAGATCAGTGCCGGCGGTTTCCGGCTTGAAGCGATCGCTGACGCAGAGCCGCAGGATCTGCGTCAGATCGTGATAGAGCCGCGCCGCGGCACGAAGGATCTCGGCCTCCGACTGCGGGAGCACGCCGAGCTTGGCGGCATTGTCCAGCACCTGCATCGTACTGATGTCGAGAATTTCCGGCTTGTCGTGGGCGTGCACGAGCTGGAGATATTGCGCAATGAAGTCGATATCGACCATGCCGCCGGCGGCGTATTTGATATCCCAATGGTCGCTCTCGCCCTTCTCCTGCGCGATCGCGCGCCGCATATCGGCAACATCGTTGGCGATGATGCCCTGGTCGCGGCGGCGGGTCAGCACCTCGCGGATGATGCCCTCGATCCGCTCGCGGAATTCGGGAGATGCCGACACCACGCGGGCGCGGGTCAGGGCCATGTGCTCCCAGGTCCAGGCCTCGTTGGCCTGGTAATCCGCGAAGGAGGCAAGGCTCGAGGCCACGGGGCCAGCGCGCCCCGACGGACGCAGCCGCATGTCGATCTCGTAGAGCACGCCGTAATTGGTGCGCGTGGTGAAGGCGCTGATCAGACGCTGGGTGAGGCGCGCGAAGTAATGTGCCCCCTGCAGCGACTTCGGCCCATCCGAGTCCGGATTTTCGCTGTCGAAATCGTAGAGCAGGATCAGGTCGAGGTCGGATGACGCGGTCATCTCGCGGCTGCCGAGGCGCCCCATCGCGATGATCGCGGTCTCCTGCCCCTTGATCCGGCCGTGCTGGGCGGCGAAGCGATCGGCGACGAGACCATGCACGGTATGGACGATGCCTTCGGCGACGTCCGCAAAAGCCGTGCTCGCCTGCTGCGCCGAAACCGTGCCGGAGAGGATGCGCGTGCCGATCAGGAACAGGCTCTCCTGCCCGAACAGGCGCAGGCGGTCGAGGAATTCCTCATATGAGCCCGCGTCCTGCACGGTGGCTGCGAGCCGCGCCGACAGCTCCTGCTTATCGGGCATCGCGCCGAAGAAGCGCGGATCGATCAGGCCGTCCATGAGCTGCGGCTTCCGCGCCAGCATCTCACCGAGCCGCGGCGCCGCGCCCAACACCAGGGCCACGAGCGCGACGAGATCGCGGTTCTGGCCAAGCAGCGTGATCAGCCGGCCGCCGCGCTGGAGCGCCTGGAGGAATTGATCGAACGCAACGACGGCGCGATCCGGCTCCTCGGCATGCGCGAGGCCGTCGATCAGCGCCGGCACGAATTCGACGAATGCACTTCGCGTCTGGTCGTTGCGGAACACGCGGTAATCGCCGGTGATCCAGTCGCGCATCGTCTGCGCGACCGCGGCCGGTTTCTTGAAGCCGAGCGTCGTCAGATATTGCAGAAGGCGCGGATCGTCGGGACCTGCGCTGTAGTCGAGCGCCGGCAGTTTTGCCGTTCCGGTCGGATCGTCGCCCTCGAACAGTTTTTCGTAGTGCCCCTGGACGATCTCAAGCTGCCGCAGCAGATCGTGGGCAAAAGCCTCGCGGTTTGCATAGCCGAAGAAGCAAGCAAAGCGCTCGACCGCCTCCTTCTCTTCGGGCAGCGCATGGGTCTGCTCGTCAGCGATCATCTGGATGCGATGCTCGACCCGGCGCAGGAATTCATAGGCCGTGGTCAGTTCGTCGCGTGCCGCAGAGGTGATCCAGTTGCTGGAGGCGAGAATGTCGAGCGCGGCCAGCGTCGGCCGCACCCGCAATTCCGGATGGCGTCCGCCGGCGATCAACTGCTGCGTCTGAGCGAAAAACTCGATCTCGCGGATGCCGCCACGACCGACCTTGACGTTGTGTCCCTCGACCGCGATCTCGCTCTGGCCGCGATAGGTCTGCATCTGCCGCTTCATGTCGTGGACGTCGGCGAGCGCGGCGAAGTCGAGATGCTTGCGCCAGACGAAGGGCGCGATTTCGGCGAGCAGCGCCTCACCCGCCCTGGGATCGCCGGCGCAGGCGCGCGCCTTGATCATCGCCGCGCGCTCCCACGTGCGCCCCTCCCGCTCGTAATAGTTCAGCGCGGCGTCCCGCGAGATCGCCACCTGCGTCGAGGACGGATCGGGGCGCAGCCGCAGATCGACACGGAAGACGTAGCCGTCATAGGTGCGCTGCTGGAGGATGCGTGCCATCCCCTGCGTCACCCGGACGAAGAACGGTTGGGGCTCGATATCCGGCGCCAGCGTCGTGGCCTCGGGATCGAAGAACACGATCAGATCGATATCGCTGGAATAGTTCAGCTCGCCCGCGCCCATCTTGCCCATGGCGAGCACTATCAGGCCGCAGCCTTCCTCGGGCACCTCGGGATTGGGCGGCGCGAGCTTTCCGCGTGCGGCTTCGTGCCGCAGCAGGTACTGGAGCGCCGCCTGCACCGACGAGACCGCGACGTCGGTGAGCGCCGCCGTCACCCGCATCACCGGCCAGACCCCGCCGATGTCGCACAGCGCAGTCAGGAGCGCCGCCTCCGCCTTCATGCGGCGGAGCAGCCGCATCACTTCGGCCTCGTCGGGCGCCGCGAGCACAGCGCCCCTCGCCTCCGCGATCAGCGCCGGCAGATGCGCATCCGGATCGCATTCGAGCAGCCGGATCAGGCGCAGCGCATCGGTGCGCACCAGATCGAACAAATAGGGTGAGAATTCCGCGATGCCGGCCAGGATATCCCGCGCGAAGGGATGGGTCAGCAGGGCCTGGATACGGGCCGATTGTGCCGGCTCGAGTTCGGCCAGCCAGTTCTCAAAACGTCGTTCGTCGGTTGCGGACGCGGCAATATGGGGAGCCTCCGCAAAGCGCGCGGCCAGTCTCTCGCCATGCTTGTCCGCGTATCCCGGCGCGGAGTGGTTCATGCCACCTTCTGTGGCACATCCTGCATTGGAGGGGCAACCCTATCGCCGGCGCCGGCGCGCACCGGGAGCACCAGCGTGGCCACGAGACCGGGATGGGCGTCACCGAGCCGCAATTCGCCACCGTGCAGCGTTGCAACTGCCGAGGCCAGGCTAAGGCCGAGGCCGGAGCCCGGCAGCGTGCGGCTGGCCTCCAGCCGCACGAATCGCTCGATGGCATGCTTGCGGTCGGCTTCGGGGATGCCGGGACCTCGATCCGTGACGCTGAGCAGCACCTGGTCGCCCTCGCGCCGCGCCTCGATCATGATCTGCCGGGCCTCCATGCTGACCACGGTTCCGCCCGTCTGTGCGACCGGCTTGCCGTATTTGATCGCATTCTCGACGAGGTTGGCGAGTGCCTGACTGATCAACTCGCGGTTGGCGTGAACCGGCGTCGGCTCGGCCTTGACCTTCAGGCTCATGCCGTCGTCCTCGGCGAGCGGCTCGTAAAGCTCGTGGATGCCATTGGCGACATCGGCGGCGTCGAAATCATCCATATTGCCGCGCGCCTGTCCGGACTCGGCGCGCGCGATCATCAGCAGCGCGTTGAAGGTGCGGATCAGCCCGTCGGACTCCTCGATGGTCCGCTCCAGCGCGGCGCGGTAATCGGCCTCGCAACCGGATTTCGCCAAGGCCTCCTCGGCGCGGTTGCGCAAGCGCGTCAGCGGTGTCTTGAGGTCGTGGGCGATGTTGTCGGAGACTTCCTTCAACCCCACCATCAGCGCCTCGATCCGCTCCAGCATGGCATTGAGATTCTCGGCGAGGCGATCGAGCTCGTCGCCGCTGCGCCCCACCGGCAGGCGCTCGCTGAGATCGCCGGTCATGATGCGATGAGCGGTGCCTGTCATCGCATCGATGCGCGTGAGCACACGGCGGGCCACGAAGATGCCGCCGCCCAGACCCAGCACGACCACGATCAGGATCGACCATTGCGCCGCCTTGGCGACGATGCCGAACAGACGCCGCCGCTCGTCGAGGTCGCGGCCGATCAGGAGCCGAAAACCGTTCTCGAGTTCGGTGACGCGCACCAATGCACGGTGATCGCGTTCGTCCGCGTCCTCGATCCGCCGATAGGCCGTCTCCGACCAGCCTGCCGTCGCCATCACGCCGGGCGCCAGCGAGCCGACATTGCCGGCGATCGCCTGCCCGGTCGGCGTGGTCACCAGGTAGAGATTGGCGCCCGGCCGCAGCGCCCGATACTCGATCGCGCGCACGAGACCGACCAGGCCGCGGCGGCCGTAGATCTCGTTGATCTCCGAGGTCTCGGCATTCACCGTCTGCGTGATTTCTTCGGTGATCAGCCGCCGCGTATTCCAGGCGAAATAGCCTAGCAGCGAGGCCGCGAACATCGCGAACAGCAACAGATAGACCAGCGTCAGCCGGAACGCCGTGGTGCGGACGAGTTTACCGAATGCCGTCACGGATCATGTACCCGGCGCCGCGGATCGTGTGCAGCAGCGGCCGATCGAAGCCCTTGTCGATCTTGGAGCGGAGCCGCGAGATGTGCACATCGATCACATTGGTCTGCGGATCGAAATGATAGTCCCAGACGTTTTCCAGAAGCATGGTGCGCGTCACCACCTGACCGGCATGCTTCATCAGGTATTCGAGCAGGCGGAATTCGCGCGGCTGGAGCGTCAGCTCGTCCTTGCCGCGGGCGACGCGATGGGAGAGCCGGTCGAGCTCGAGATCGCCGACGCGGTAGAGCGTGTCCTCGGCCGGACCGCCGCGCCGGCGCGCCAGCACCTCGACCCGGGCCAGGAGCTCGGCGAAGGAATAGGGTTTCGGCAGATAGTCGTCACCGCCGGCACGCAGGCCCTTGATGCGGTCGTCGACCTGCCCGAGCGCGGAGAGAATCAGCACCGGCGCGGTGTTGTCCTTGTCGCGGAGCGCGCCGATCAGCGACAGGCCGTCGCGCTTGGGCAGCATGCGGTCGACCACCAGCACGTCGTAATCGCCGTTCTCGGCCATGGCGAGGCCTTCCTCGCCGTCGGCGGCGTGATCGGCAATGTGTCCGACTTCGCGAAACGCCTTCACGAGGTAATCGGCGGATTCGCGGTCGTCTTCGATGATGAGGAGGCGCATCGTGCGTTCGGCAGCGGTCAAGGGGGTCAACCTTCTCTGAACATGGCGCGAGCGGCAATCGCATGCAAGCCGAGCGGACGAATCTCGGAACGAGAAAGAGGCGGGCGGTGAAGCTGGGGGGACCTCACCGCCCTAGTCCTTCCGACGGAGGGGGGCGTAATTCCACCGGAAGGTAGAAAGGGGAAGCGAACGTTGCGCTGCTTCCCCGAAGGGCGTCGGCGGCGGGGGCGACTAATGCCGGCGACACCCCTCATCTCGTAAGCCTCCTGAAGGCCTTAGCCCTTGGCGATGGGCACGGCGACGAAGCGCGACTGGCCGCCGCTCTTCACGCGCATCAGGACGCTGTTCTTGTTGTCGGTCCGCGCCGCATTGATGGCTTCGCGGACGTCGCCGGCCGTGCTCACACTCTTGCCGCCGACCTCGAGAATTACATCGCCTTCCTTGAAGCCGCGTTCGGCCGCGGCGCTCTTCGGATCGACTTCGGTGACCACGACGCCTTCCTTGCCGGCGCCGGCCACGGAGTTCGCGGGCGCAACGGTCATGCCGAGCTTGGGCACGTCGGTACCGCGGTTCGCACCCTTGCCGCTGTCATTTTCGGTGTCAGCCTTGGCCTCGACCGTGTTCGGCAGCTGGCCGAGGGTGAGGTTCACGACCTTGTCCTGGCCCTTGTGGAGCACGTTGAGCTTCACGGTCGCGCCGGGCGCCATGCCACCGATGGTACGAGCAAGCTCGCGGGCGTCCTTGACGGACTCACCGTTGACCGAAGTGATCACGTCGCCGGACTCGATGCCGGCCTTCGCAGCCGGACCGTTCGCCTGCGGCTCCGCCACCAGCGCGCCTTCGGCCTTCTTCATGCCGAGGCTGTCGGCGATATCTGATGTCACCGGCTGAATCTGCACGCCGATCCAGCCGCGGCTGACCGAGCCCTTGTCCTTGAGCTGCGCCACAACGCTCTTCACGGTGTTGGCCGGGATCGAGAATGCGATGCCGACGCTGCCGCCGGAGGGCGAGTAGATCGCGGTGTTGACGCCCATCACCTCACCGTCGGTGTTGAAGGCAGGACCGCCGGAATTGCCCTTGTTCACGGGCGCGTCGATCTGGATGAAATCGTCATACGGACCATTGCCGATGTCGCGACCGCTGGCCGAGACGATGCCCGCGGTCACGGTGCCGCCGAGGCCGAAGGGATTGCCGACCGCAAGCACCCAGTCGCCGATCCGCGGCTTGCTGTCTGCGAGCTTGGCAAACGGGAAGTTCGAGCCGCCTTCGACCTTGATCAAGGCGAGGTCGGTGCGCTGGTCGGTGCCGATCACCTTGGCGCTATAGGTCTTGCCGTCGTCGGTCGTGACCTCGACCTTGTCGGCGCCGTCGACCACGTGGTTGTTGGTCACCGCGAAGCCGTCAGCCGAGATGAAGAAGCCGGAGCCCTGGCCCTGCACGACGCGGCCACGGCCACCCTTCATGCCCGGAAAACCATCCGGACCGCCGAAGCGGCGGAAGAAGCGCTCCATCGGCGAGCCCGGCTGGAACGGCGAGGACTCGTCGTCGCCGCTGTCGTTGCTGGCCGCCTTCTCCTTGATGTTGACCTTCACCGAGATCACCGAAGGCTTCACGCGCTCGACGATGTCAGCGAAACCGATCGGGCGTTCGACCTTGCGGACCTCGTTGTTGACCTGCGCATGCGCCGGGCTCGAGAACAGGTCGGCCGGCGACATCGAGGGGCTGACGCCGTAGACGGCGGCGCCGAGGCCGGCGACGACCGAGGCCATCAGCGCGATCTTGCGGGCCGAGAAAACCGACCGGCGCCGCTGCCGGTAGGATGGAAGATTCGAAAGGTCGTGACGGTCGGTCATGCAGAGATCTCCAGGGCCTTGAAATCCTTTTGGTGCTGGATGCCAGCACCTTACGACCTGAAGATGGGGGCTCCCGCCTTACCGTGCGCTGGCGGCGGGGTTAAACTTTCGTAATGAAGGCTGGGCCGGATGCGGCAGTTTATCGCACACGAAAAGTCGTGGCACTACAGGAACTTAATCGAGTTCCGGTGAATGGACGCGGAACAACGCTCCCGACCGGCCTCAGCTTGCCCTGACGCTGACGATGAACTCGTCGACTTCACGCTTGAGGGTCTCGGCCTGCTGCGACAGGTCGACGGCGGAATCCCGCGCCTCGGCAGCCATGCGTCCGGTCTCCGCGGAGGTCGAGGTGATCTGGGCGATGTGATTGGAGACGTCCAGCGTTCCGTGTGCGGCGTCCTGCGCGCTGCGGGTGATGTCCTGCGTGGCGTTGCGCTGCTGGGCGGTGTCGACCTCGATGCCGGACATGATCGACGAGATCTCCGACAGCGTCTTCGAGATACCGTCGATCGCACCGCGCGTCTCCGCGGTGATGCCCTGGATGCTCGCGACATGCGAGGTGATCTCCTCCGTCGCCTTGCTGGTCTGGTGCGCGAGGCTCTTCACTTCGGAGGCGACCACGGCAAAGCCCTTGCCGGCCTCCCCTGCCCGCGCCGCCTCGATGGTGGCGTTGAGCGCGAGCAGATTGGTCTGCGATGCGATCGCCTGCACGAGCTGCACGACTTCGCCGATCTTGTCGGCCGCATCCGACAGCGTGTGAATGGTGTCGCGGCTCTTCTCGGCTTGCGTCGCTGCGCCTTCGGCGCGCTGGGTCGCATCCGTGACGCGGCGGCTGATCGTGCCGATTGAGTTCGTCATTTCCTCAGCGGAGCCTGCGACCGTCTGGACGCTGGCGCTGGCCTGGCTCGCGGCGCTCGCGACTGCATTGGCCTTGCTGCTGGTGTCGTTGGCGGTCCGCGACAGCGTCTCGGCGTTGCTCTTCAGATGCACGGCCGACGACGCCACGCTGTCGACAACGCTGGCGACGAGATCGTTGAAGCGCTTGATCCGCGCGTCGAGGAATTTCGACCGCTCGGCCTGGTGCTGCGCTTTGTGCAACTGCTGTTCGGTGAGATGGCGCCGCTCGAGGCCATTGGTCTTGAAGACCTCAAGCGCACCGGCAAGCAGGCCGATCTCGTTGGTGCCGCCGAGCCCCGGAACGGGCGTCTCGAATTTCTGGTCCGCGACCTCGCGCATGGCATGCACCATCGCCGCCAGGGGACTGAGGATGCCGTTGCGCACGGCAAACCAGGTGGCGAGGCAGATCGCGACGGCGACCACCGCGATCACGCCGCACGCAACCAGGAAATAGGAGAATGCGGCCTGCGCCTGCTGGTAGATCTGCATGGCATGGTCGCGCGCAGGGCCGCTGAGCGCGGCGAAGTCAGACGACAGGCTGGTGATCTCGTTGTTGAGATAGAGCACCGCGACGAAGCCGGTCCCCCCGCCGATCCCCAGCAGGAACAATAATGCCGCGACGACGGCGCCGACCAGGAAGCGGATCGTCAGATTGCTGTTCATGAACATCGCCGAGGACTCAAAGTCTGGAATCGAATCTCGCGACAAGCTTCCAGACAAAGGTCAACAGAGCATGAACCGAGCTGCGTGGTGCGGCTTACGTATCATTACGTAGCTAAGAAGACGGCTTCGCTAGGGAGACTTGGCTTCGCTAGGAAGACTTGGCTTCGCTAGGAAGACTTGGCGTCGCTAGGAAGACTTGGCTTCGTCCGACATCAATGCGGCGAGCCGCGCCTCTTCGTCGGGCGTCAGCGGCGGGGCTGGTACATCTGCACCGCTCCGCGAGCGCCGCCGGATCTGCAGCCACAGCGCCAAGCCGCCGCCGATCAGCAGCAAAGGTGCGAGCAGCCACAGCACCATGGTCTGGCGCTCGAAGCGCGGCTTGAGCAGCACGAACTCGCCATAGCGGGCGACCAGAAAGTCGAGCACCTGCGAATTGCTGTCGCCGGCGGCGATGCGCTCGCGCACCAGGAGCCGCAAGTCACGCGCGAGCGGCGCGTCGGAATCGTCGATCGACTGGTTCTGGCAGACCATGCAGCGCAGTTCGCGCGACAGTTCTCGCGCGCGCACTTCCTTCGCGGGGTCCGACATGATCTCGTCGGGCTGCACGGCGTAGGCCGCAGGCCCGGCCAGCAGCATCAGCGCGACAAGAACGGTCATCATCCGACGCATCGGATCACTCCGCCGGCTGCAGGCGTTGCTTGGCCCGCGCCGGTTTCGGCGCGCCAACGCGCAAACGCCGGTCGGACAGCGACAACACGCCGCCGAAGGCCATCAGTACGGGTCCCCACCAGATCAGCAGGACCAGTGGCTTGTGATAGATGCGCACGGCGATAGCCCCCTCGGGGGTGGCGTCGCCGAGGGAGACGTAGAGCTGGCTCGCGCCGCGGGTCAGCAGAGCGGCCTCGGTCGTCGACGAGCCGCGCGTGGTGAAGCTGCGTTTGGACGGCGTCATGACGCTCAGCGTCTGGCCGTCGCGGCTGATGTTGAATTCGGCGATCATCTCGCGGTAGTTCGGCCCTTGGCGCTGGAACAGTCCGTCGAGCTTCAGATCATAGCCGGCGACATGGGCGACATCGTTCTGCTTCATCGTCGCGATGTATTCACTGTTCCAGGTGGTCTCGCAGACGATCCCGATCAGCGCGACACCGAGGCCGGCATGCGCGAACGCCGTGCCCCAGGCCGAACGCGGCAGGCCGCGCGCCCGGTGCAGCGCCGTTGCGAACGGCAGACGGACCAGGCCCGTCCGCTCGACGATGTCGGTGACGGCACCGGCGATGACGAAAACGCCAAGTCCGATCGCGATCGGCGCCAGCGCGCTGCCGCCGCGCGCCCAGGCCCAGGCGATGGCGACGGCGACGAGCCCGGCAACGCCGGCCGCGAGCAGGCGCTGGGTGACGCCGAGCAGATCGCCGCGCTTCCACGCCAGCATCGGCCCGAACGGCACCGCGAGCAGCAGCAGCGCGAACAGCGGTGCGAAGGTGAGATTGTAGAACGGTGCGCCCACCGACATCTTGAAATCGGCGAGCACTTCCATCGCCAGCGGATAGAGCGTCCCGAACAGCACGACCGCACAGGCCACCGTGAGCAGCAGATTGTTCAGGACCAGCGCACCTTCGCGCGAGATCGGCGCGAACAGGCCGCCCTGTTTCAACGAGGTCGCGCGCCCCGCGAACAGCGACAGGCTGCCGCCGATGAACAGGCAAAGGATCAGCAGGATGAACACGCCGCGGGTCGGATCGGTGGCGAAGGCGTGCACGGAGGTGATGACGCCGGAACGCACCAGGAAGGTGCCGAGCAGCGACAGTGAAAAGGTCAGGATCGACAGCAGGATGGTCCAGACCTTGAGCGCGTTGCGCTTCTCCATCACCAGAGCCGAGTGCAGCAGCGCGGTGCCGGCGAGCCAAGGCATCAGCGAGGCGTTCTCGACCGGATCCCAGAACCACCAGCCGCCCCAGCCGAGCTCGTAATAGGCCCAGTAAGAGCCCATGGCGATGCCGAGCGTCAGGAATATCCAGGCAACCAGCGTCCACGGCCGCACCCAGCGCGCCCACGCCGCGTCGATCCGCCCCTCCATCAGCGCCGCGATCGCGAAGGAGAACGAGATCGAGAAGCCGACATAGCCGAGATAGAGCATCGGCGGATGGACGGCGAGACCGATATCCTGGAGCACCGGATTGAGATCGCGTCCCTCGATCGGCGGATTGACGATGCGCAGGAACGGATTCGAGGTGATCAGGATGAAGAGGTAGAAGGCGCTCGCGATCCAGGCCTGCACGGCCAGCACGTGCGCGCGCAGCGACAGCGGCAGATTGTTGCCGAACGCCGCCACCAGTCCGCCGAACAGCGCCAGGATCGACACCCAGAGCAGCATCGAGCCTTCATGATTTCCCCACACGCCGGTGATCTTGTAGAGCAGCGGCTTCATCGAGTGGGAATTCTCGTAGACGTTGGCGACGGAGAAGTCCGACGTCACATGCAACATCACGAGCGCGACGAACGACGCTCCGACAAATAGAAGCTGCGCCAGCGCGGTCGAGCGAGCCACATTCATCAGCGCGGCATCGCGCAGGCGTGCGCCGATCAGGGGAACGATGGACTGGATCAGCGCCAGTCCGAGCGCCAGCACAAGTGCGTAATGTCCGGATTCTGCGATCACCGCACGGCTCCCTGCGGATTGCCCTGCGCGGTCGTGGCGGCTGGCTTGCCACCGTAATCGTCCTTCCAGTGGCCCTGCTTCTTCAGGGCGTCGGCGACGTCCTTGGGCATGTAGGTCTCGTCATGCTTGGCGAGGACCGTGTCGGCCTTGAACACGCCGTTGGCGTCGAGAGCGCCTTCGGCGACGACGCCCTGCCCTTCACGGAACAGGTCCGGCAAAATGCCCTTGTAGGCAACGGGAAGCTTTGCGCTGCCGTCGGCGACCTCGAAGGTCACCGCAAGATTGTCGCCGCGCTGGAGCGAGCCGGGCTGCACCAGGCCGCCAAGGCGAAACCGCTTGCCAGGTGCGACATGCTTCTCGGCGACCATGGTCGGGGTCGAGAAGAACACGATGGAGTCGCGCAGGGCGTTGAGCACGAGCGCGGCGGCCAGCGCGAGCACGGCGAGCGAGCCGCCGATGATGGTCATACGTCGCTGCTTGCGCGTCATGGCGTATCCGTTCTCCGCTCGTCTCGCCGCAAAATCGTCATCCGTCGAGCCCGAGGGTCTTGAGTCCTTCGTTGAGCTGCCGCAGTCGCTCGGCATTGTTGGCGACGGCCTGGCGCGCATCGGTCGATGCCCCCAGCGCCTTGTCACGGTCGCCCATCACGAGATAGGCGCGCACGAGGCGCAGCCAACCCTCGACGTCGTCGCCGTTCTGCTTGAGGCGCGTGGCGAGACGTTCGACCATGCCGCGAATCATCGCGTTGCGATCGCCCTCGTTCATGTCCTTGGAAGCAGCGACGGTCTCGTCCGACAGCGCCGGCACCGTGCCGCCCCCCACCCGCGCGAGCGAGGATTGCACCAAGGTACGCCACGGCGCGTCCGCCGGTGCCTTCGCAAGCAGCGCGCGCCAAATCGTGGCTGCGTCGTCCTTGCGGCCGTCCTGCTCAGCCGCAAGCCCGAGGAAGTAGTTGGCCTTGGGATCGTCGGCATTGAGCGCATGCGCGCGCTCGAATTCGGCCTTTGCCTCGGCAGTCACCACGCCGCTTGCGGCAGCCGCGATCGCCTCGCCGAGATCGGACCTGCGCTCCGCGCTCTCGCCGTTGTAGGTCAGCGAGTTGCGATAGGCGCGCACCGCATCGTCGAAGCGGCCGAGCCGCTCCAGCACCGGTGCGAGCACACTCCAGCCGCGCCCGTCGGTCGGATTCTTCTCCAGATGCTGCTCGACCTGAACCACGAGATTCTCGAGCGACTGCGCCATGCCGGAACCGGAGCCGCGCTCACGTTGCGCCAGCGGAAAGTCGCGAAGCAGGGGCGAACCGAGCGGCATGTAGACGCCGATCGCAACGAGGGGCAGGCCGACGAGCGCCAGCACGGCCGCCGCGCGACGCCATTTGAGGCTCGACTTGAGCTGGACCTTGGGCTCCGACACGGGCTCGCTGCCGGCCGCGGCAAGCAGCCTGCGGCTGATCTCGACCCGCGCTGCCTCCGCCTCCGGTGCCGCGATCAGCCCCGCGGCGAGGTCTCGCTCGATCTCGGCCAGTTGATCCTTGTAGACGACGACCTCGCTGCCCTGATCCTGCGCGCGCGCGCCACGGCCGAGCGGCCACAGCACGGCGAAAATCGCCGCGACCGTCATCAGCGCGAACACGAACCATAGCGTCATCTGGCAAGCTTCCGGCAGCGCGCGAACCGCGCCTGTAGGTGGCTTTACACCACGGCCGGACGATGCGGCAATTGACAATTGTCAATTCGGCGCGACCGGAGGGAGCCCCCGAATCGGAGAAAATCCAACGACTTAGGCGACCTCAAAGTCCACGCTTTGAGCGGCGTCCTCGCCGTGTCCGTTGAAAGCCTTCAGAAAGTACGTTCCCGGCTGGATTGCCTCGGGCAAGCGGATGCGCAACGCGCCGACGGGAACCGGTGATGCGATCATGGTGGCCGTCTCCGGCACCTGGCGGCCGCTCGTCTTCTCGACCAGCACCACCTTCGCCTTGACCATCAATCTCCGGTATTTCGCAACGATTACGCGATTTTCAATTTCAACGAAGCTCAAAATGGGTTTCATGCGTCCACAGATAGCAATTCTCAAAAAGTGCACGAGATCGTACGGCCTGCGCGCCGCGTGGTCAACTATAAATTGCAATAGTAGATAAATGCACTTTTCTTAGCTTGCGCGCGACGATTTGCGCTCACCCGTGAGGGCGTTCTCGGCAGCGCGATTCATCAGCGATGCATAATCATCGCCGAACAGCACCTGGCAGAAGCGGATCGCGGCCTGCACCTGCTGCTGCCGATAGCTGCGGACCTTGAGATCGGCGGCACGCAGCGACTGCACCAGCTGCTCGGTCGAACGTTCGACGTATTGCTGGAGGTCGGAATAGGTGCGCAGCGTCACCTCGTTGATCGCAAGTTCGCTGGCGTAGTTGCGGCAGGTCGCGACGAAATCGATCAGAGCCGCGGTTTCCTCCACCTCGGTGCTGTCGATCCGCGCCCCCGGCGGAATGTCCTTCTCGGGGCGCTGGCGCAGGATCCGTCGGACGCGGCCGGGAACGCTGTCGATCTCGGATTGCAGCGCATTGGAGATGTCGGCCCGGATCGCGGCCAATTGCTTGCCCCAGGCCGAATCGTTGCGCAGGTCGAGCTCGGTGCGCAGGCCGCGCACGCCGTCGTGCAGCGCCTTGAGATTGTCGGCGACGTTATCGAAGTGGCCGCGCTTGATGTCCATGCGCAGGATCGCGGCAACGCAGGACAAGTCGTGCAGGGCGATCGTGACGGCGACGCCATAGGGCGTGGCCGCGACGCGGATCTCGTCGTCGGATGCGGCGATCTTGATGGCGAGGCGGATGATCTGCCACGGCGCAGTCATGCGCTGTACCACCATCGACAGCGCGAAGGGCAGCAGCTGCGGCGTCTGGAGGACGGGAATGTTGAGCGCGGATGTCACCGAGCCGATCTGGGACTCGCCGAAGGTGCGCAGGAACCGCGGCAGCTTCTCGTTCAGAATGGCGATCGCTTCCCGGATCTGAAGCACCGCTCCGACCGAATAAAGGTCCTCGATCACGCTGGGGGGGCCGACGCGCGCGAGCGCGCGCGACTTGTCGCCGCCGCCCGGCCCCGTCAGCTCGCAGATGGCATCCGCGGCCACCGCCTGGAGCTTCTGCGCCAGAGCCTCGACCTGCCCTCTGCTATCCGCCGGCATGCGCGCCAGTGCCGCCTCGAACTCGTTCACCTTGTCCGGCGCACCGTCACGGACTAGCCATTGCCAGATTGGATGCAGCGAGGAGCGGCGGATCTGTCCGACCCGGATTGGCGCACCCGCCTCCACCAGAAACGGTTCCAGCACCTGAAACAGAAGTCGAGACAGATCGTCGGTGCGCGGCGGCTGGGCTTCGTCGGCTTCGGTCTTGCGGACGATCTTGCGCAACTGCTCGAGTACGAGGGTCGCGACGGACGTGTCCTGGCCGCGCTCGAGCGCGCGCTCGAACTCCCGCATCAGCAGCGCCTGCGACTGCGGCGGGAGCTGCGCGAGATATTCCCTCAGCCGCTCGGTCGATGTCTGGCTCATGCGCCCGGGTAATGCATGTAAATTGGCGGACGTGGGATGCGTCCTGCGCGATCATAGGTGGGCCCCACTTAAGAAGCCGTTTAGGAAGTCGCCCCGAATAGCTTCGGTTTCGGACGGATCGAGGCCCGGCAAACCAAATAATCGCGTCAGAACAAAGGATTATATTCCGGGAAGGACCAGCTCGGCCCGCAAGCCGCCGATTGGTGCGCTGCCGAGCGAGAGGCTGCCGCCATAAAGCGCGGCGAGATCGACCACGATCGACAGCCCCAGCCCCGAGCCGGGCTTGGACTCGTCGAGGCGCTGGCCGCGCCGCGAGACCTGGGCGCGCTCGGCCTCGGACAGGCCGCGACCGTCATCATCGACAATGATCCGCAGACGCGGGCCCGCCCCGGTCGAGTGCGGCGCTTCCACCAAGACCTCGATGAAGACCCGCGAGGCCGCCCATTTGCAGGCGTTGTCGACCAGATTGCCGACCATCTCCTCGAGGTCCTGCCGCTCGCCCCGGAACTTCGCCGCAGGATCCGCCTTGGCCTCGACCACGATGCCACGGTCGCGATGGATCTTCTCCATGGTCCGCCGCAGCGCCTCGATCGCGGGCGCGACCTCGGTGACGGTCGCGACGACCGAGACGCGCGCCGCGATGCGCGCACGCTCCAGATGATGGGCGACCTGGTCGCGCATCACGTCTGCCTGCTCCATGACCTTGGCTGCAAATGGATCGGCCGTGTGGGCCCCGGCCTCGTTGACGATCACCGAGAGCGGCGTCTTGATCGCATGCGCGAGATTGCCGACGTGCGTGCGCGCGCGCTCGACGATCTCGCGATTGGCATCGATCAGCGCATTGGTCTCGCGCGCCAGCGGCGCGATCTCGACCGGGAATTCGCCCTCGAGGCGTTCCGCGCGCCCGGAGCGAATGTCGGCAATCGACTCCGAGATGCGCTTGAGTGGCGCCAGGCCAAAGCGGACCTGGAACACCGTGGTCAGCAGCAGCACGACGCCGAGCGCGGTGAAGGTGCCGCCAAGGTAATAATCGAAGCTGCGCGTCTCGTCGAAGATCTCGGTGGCATCGCCCGCGACACTGACGAGGAATTTGCCGTCGGCGCCGAGGTCGACCGGCCGCTCCACCATGCGCAGGTTCTGGCCCTCGGGACCGTCGACATAAGCGAGCCGGATGCCGGCGGCGCTGAGCTCGGTGCCCTGCTCCTCCAGCTTCGGCAGCTTCTTGTCCCAGAGCGAGCGGGACGAGCGCACCTCCGGCTTCTCGGTGTCGGTCCGGGTGATCTGCCAGTACCAGCCGGACAACGGCAGCTCGAACAGGGGCTCGCCGAGCGACTGGAACTGGCGGTCCGGCGGCTCGTCGGGGGTCGCAACCTCGGCGATCAGCGTGCGCAGATACAAATTGAGCCGGCGATCGAAGGCGCGCTCGGTCGCATTCTTGTAGACCGACGACAGCACTACGCCGGTGATGGCCAGGATGACCACGAGCCAGGCGGTCGCCGACAGAAACAGGCGGTTCGCAAGCGAGCTGGCGGGCATCGGAATGATCCCGGGGGCGCGGGGTGGCATGGCGTCGGACGTCATGACCGGACCAAGGCCCGTGTCAGGCCGCCCGTCAAGTCCGGACCCTTCAGGCTCCCGGGGCCGGCGGGGTCAGGAGATAGCCGAGGCCGCGGACGGTCTGGATGATGTCGACGTCGAGCTTCTTGCGGATGCGGCCGACAAAGACCTCGATGGTGTTGGAGTCGCGGTCGAAGTCCTGGTCGTAAAGGTGCTCGACCAGCTCGGTGCGGGACACCACGCGCCCCGAGTGGTGCATCAGATAGGCCAGAAGGCGATATTCGTGCGAGGTCATCTTGACGGGATTGCCGGAGACGCTGACTCGGCCCGTGCGGGTATCGAGCGTGACGGGGCCGCAGCTCAATTCGCTCTGGGCATGACCGGTCGAGCGGCGCAGCAGCGCACGGATGCGCGCCAGCACCTCCTCCAGGTGGAAGGGCTTTGCGACATAGTCGTCGGCTCCGGCATCGAAGCCCTGCACCTTGTCGCTCCAGCGGTCGCGCGCGGTGAGGATCAGGACCGGCATGGTCCGGCCATTGCGGCGCCAGGCTTCCAGCACCGAGATGCCGTCCTTCTTGGGCAAACCGATGTCGAGCACGACGGCATCGTACGGTTCGTTGTCGCCGAGATAGTGCCCCTCCTCTCCGTCGAAGGCGCGATCGACGACATAACCGGCGTCGGTCAGCGCCTTGGTGAGCTGGCGATTGAGATCGGGGTCGTCCTCAACAACAAGCAGGCGCACGCTTCTCTCCAGAAATAGGCTGCACGATCGATCACCAGAGATGATCAATTCCGGCGTGAACTGAATATGAACGCGGGGAACCCGCGGACGTTACTTTTTAGTCATATACGGACTTTTTAGTCACGTATGGCTTGGCCTTACAGAACCTCCCACGCGACTGCGCCCGCCAGGCCAGCCGGGCGAGCCGGCGACATGGCGGGCGCAATGTGCCGCGTTACGCGGCGCGTCGAAAGGTCCGGGCGCAGGCTGGGCCGTCAGGTCCGGAAGAACACGAACCAGATGACGGCGAGGATCAGGATCGCAAGCCCGGTCGAGATGGCGAGCAGCGCCGCCACCGAAGGCCCGGGCTCGCCCTGCCGCGCCTCCGTCGGAGTTTCCACGATCTGACGCTGCTCCCGCGTGGTTGCCATGTTGCCCTCAATCTCTGGGTATAGCCTCCGATGACCGCGATCTCCTCGCGGCCTTGTGTCCGGAGCCAACTCCCGGTCCGATGCGATGTTCCGGTTCTTGCTGTCCGATCCGGCAGCAACCTCAGGGCCGACGGCCGGTTAACGCAGTTGCAAGATTTCACGCCGAGCCGTGTATGATTCGGTGTTCCCCGATGGTAAAGTCATAAGCCGTGCCCGTTGCGTTTGGAGTAGCCCATGGCCCCCCGCGCCAATTGGAAGGGTTTTTTGCGTCTGTCGCTCGTGACCTGCCCGGTCGCGCTGTATCCGGCCACTTCGGATACCGAGAAGGTCTCCTTCAACCAGATCAACCGCAAGACCGGTCACCGGATCAAGTATCTCAAGGTCGACGCCGAAACCGGTGACGAGGTGACCTCCGAGGACATCGTCAAGGGCTACAAGGTCGACACCGACACCTATATCGAGGTCACCAAGGACGAGCTCGACGACATCGCGCTCGACTCGACGCACACGATCGAGATCGACGAGTTCGTGCCGAAGACCGACATCGACAACCGCTACCTGATCCGCCCCTATTATCTCGTGCCTGATGGCAAGGTCGGCCATGACGCCTATGCGGTGATCCGCGAGACCATCCGCAGCATGGACAAGGTCGCGATCGGCCGCGTGGTGCTCACCAACCGCGAGCACATCATCGCGCTCGAGCCGCTCGAGAGCGGCCTGATGGGCACGCTGCTGCGCTACCCCTACGAGGTCCGCAGCGAGACGGAATATTTCGACGACATCCAGGACGTGAAGCTGACGAAGGACATGCTCGACCTCGCCAAGCACATCGTCGAGAAGAAGTCCGGCGCGTTCGAGCCTGAGCTGTTCGAAGACCATTACGAGACCGCCCTGATCGACCTCATCAACAAGAAGCGGAGCGGCGCGCCGATCGCGGCCAAGGCGGCGCCAAAGAGCGGCGGCAACGTCATCAACCTGATGGACGCGCTGAAGAAGAGCATCGCGAGCGAGAAGGACGCAGTGCCTGCAGCGAAGGTCGCCAAAGAGACCGTCAAGGCCAAGAAGCCGAAGAAGCGCGTCGAAGGCCAGCGCGAGATGCTGCTGCCGATCGCCGGCAAGGGCGGCAAGGACGTCGCCGCGAAGGAAGCTTCGAAGAAGGCCGACAAGCCGGCGCGCGCACCGGCACGGGCGAAGAAGGCCGGCTAACAGCGCCACATCTGCGATTGCGCCGTGATGTCTCCCCTCACTGGTCGGCCAGCCTGACATGCCCTGGTCGGCGGCGTTCGACGATCCCATTTCCTTGCGCACCGGGCGCAAGCTGCGGACGCTGCAAGAGGCGGCCGATCACATCATGCAGCTGCCCGAGGAGGCACAGCACGCGAGCCACTGGCAGACGGCGATCGAGACCCTGATCAATGCGGCCGAGGCCGGCGGCGGCTGGATGATGTTCGCCCGCATCGCGATGTTGCGGGCGTTGAACGCGGACGTTCGTCGCAAGTGACCCAGGCCCGCTGAAAAACGGTCAATAATCCGTTAAGCAGCGCCGTCGCTTTCAGCGCCCGCCTCCCATCGTGGACAGACCAAGTAGTCCTACGGGAGACAAAATTAACCGTCGATTCCCATTGCACGCAACATGGTCGCGACGTGGATTGAACCAGAGCACGCCCGTGCAGCAGCAGGACGCCAGAAAGAACTACATAGGCCTCGTGAACGATGCGACCGAGGAAGAGCGCCTCGCCGACAACGCGGCGCGGTCGCAGCCCCCCGTCATGAGTTATCTGGCCAAGCGCCTTGCAGCCGTGCTGAGGCGCCCCGTCAAGGCCGACGCCGGACGCGCGATCGAGTCCTGAGAAAGGCGACGATACCGTCGAATCGCCCTGAACTCGGTGACGAAACCTTAAACCAATGGATGGCAGCATTGGAGGCCGCAGGTGAGGACCTCCGACCTGCACGATGACGCGCCCCGCGACAATTTAGTGAATCAATTTACCATTCTGAAAACGGCGTCAGCCTACGTTGGACGGATGAACAGGAGTTGAAGATGGCTTTGCTCAGGTCCTTCCTTGTCGATGAAAATGGTACGACCGCCATCGAGTATGGTCTGATCGCCGCCGGCATTGCGCTCGCGATCGTTACGGTTGTGAACAACACAGGAAGCACACTCCTGAACAACAAGTTCAACTCCGTCAGCTCGGCGATGAAGTAACCGGCAGGTCGGCGGATGCGGCCTTCCGACAGGGGCACTATCGCCACGGCGTTCGCCGCCTCCCCTCGCCATTCCAGCTTGCCGCGCTTGCGATAGCCAGCGCGACGCCACGGCGCGCCGCACCGCTCGCCCAGGTCAGCGGTGTCGCGGCCATGATCTGGGTCAACAGCGCCGGGACAGCGACGGCTAAGCTTGCAGACCAAGCTCCCTCCTGCCGGCCCGTTCATGCATCCAGATCTCCCGCACTCCCAACTGAAGATTCGCCGCGTCCGCCTCGATACTGGCCGCGAGAATGTCGTCGTCATCTCCAGGCAATCGAAAGCGCTGCGCGCGGAGATCTTCCGCGGCTTCAGCCGCGTCGAGCTTCGCATCAACGGCAAGGTGCTTCTGGCGACGCTACTGATCACGGATGACGACACGCTGGTGGCTCCGGACGAGATCGGGCTCTCCGAACCAGCTTTCCGGCGCTTCGCGCAGGCCGCCGGCACGCAGGTTTCGGTCACGCCCGCCTCGCCTCCGGAGAGCCTGGAAGCGGTGCGCGCGAAAATCCATGGCCGAACACTGAGCCAGGCGGAGATCCGCGCGATCATCAACGATCTCGCGCATTATCGCTACTCGGACATGGAGATCGCGGCCTTCCTGATCGGTTCGGCGAGCTTCATCACCAGCGATGAGCTCTTGGCCCTCACCGGGGCGATGGCCGAGGCTGGTACTCAATTGGTGTGGCCGGCCCCGATTGTTGTCGACAAGCACTGCATCGGCGGAATTCCCGGCAATCGCACCTCGATGGTCGTGGTGCCGATCGTCGCCGCGCACGGCCTGCCGATCCCCAAGACCTCCTCGCGCGCCATCACTTCGCCCGCCGGAACGGCCGATACGATGGAAGTCCTGGCGCGCGTCAATGTCGGCGTCGAGGAGATGAAGGCGATCGTCTCGGCCTGCAACGGCTGCCTGATCTGGGGCGGACACGTCAACCTGTCGCCGGCCGACGACGTTCTGATCTCGGTCGAACGCCCCCTGAGCCTCGATACCCGCGAGCAGATGGTCGCGTCCATCATGTCCAAGAAGATCGCGGCAGGCTCGACGCATCTGCTGATCGACATTCCGGTCGGGCCGACCGCGAAGGTCACCAGCGGCGTCGACGCGATGCGGCTACGAAAACTGTTCGAATTCGTCGGCGACCGGTTCGACCGCTCGGTCGAGGTCATCACGACCGATGGCAGCCAGCCGATAGGCAACGGCATCGGGCCGGTGCTCGAGGCCAATGACGTGATGGCGGTACTGGGCAACGAGCCGGACGCTCCGCGCGACCTGCGCGAGAAATCGCTGCGGCTCGCCGCTCACCTGTTGGAGTGCGATCCGAAGCTGCGCGGCGGAGCCGGCTATGCCCGGGCGCGCGAACTGCTCGAGAGCGGCGCGGCGCTGAAGCAGATGCAGAGGATCATCGACGCCCAGGGGCCGTCGACATGCAGCAGAGAATTGGGACCGCTCAGCTTCGACGTCAAGGCGGCGCGTGACGGCGTGGTGTCCGCGATCGATTGCCTGCGCCTCAATCGGCTCGCACGCACCGCCGGCGCACCACTCGACAAGGGCGCCGGCATCCGCCTGTTCAAGAAGGTCGGCGACCGCGTCGAGCAGGGCGAACCGCTTTACCGCGTCTACACTTTCGATCAGCCGGAGCGCGACCTGGCCGCCTCCGCCGCTACAGCGGTAAGTGGCTACGTCCTCGACGGCCACGACGGCCTCCCGGGCAAGGCGTCGTCGTGAGCAGGATCTCGCTTCAGACCCTGCCGTCCGGCACCGAGGCGGCACAGCGGCTGGCGGCGCGCCTCGGGATTGCCTGCGACGAAATCGCCCTGCATCGCTTTCCGGACGGCGAGTTGCGCGTCACGGTCGCGCCGGCGGCGGACACCACCATTCTCTATATTCCGCTCGATCAACCCAACGACAAGCTGATCGCCCTGCTCTTTGCTGCGGAGGCACTGCGACGGGGCGGCGCGAAGCAGCTTGTCCTGGTCGCGCCCTATCTCTGCTATATGCGGCAGGACACTGCGTTTCATGCGGGCGAGGCCATCAGCCAGCGCGCCATGGGCGCTCTGCTTGCGACGATCGTGGACCGTGTCGTCACCGTGGATGCGCACCTGCATCGCACCCCTGACATCAGGTCCGTATTTCCGGGGATCGCAGCGGAGAACCTGTCTGCCATGCCGGCGATTGCGAACGCGCTGGCGACGGGCGGCATCGATCCCGCAACCGTCGTGATCGGTCCAGACGCGGAATCCGAACCTTGGGTGATCGATCTCGCCGGCCGGCTGCGATTGCAGCACACGGTCGCGCGAAAAATGCGACACGACGATCGTTCCGTGGATATCACCTTTGCCAATCCCGCCCTGCTCGCAGGGCGCCCTGCGCTGATGGTGGACGACATCGTGTCCTCCGGGACGACGCTGATGGTCGCGGCGAAAGCCCTGAGAGCGATGAGCGTGACCGCCGTCGATGCGGTCGTGACGCACGCGCTGTTTCCACCCGCGATGGTCACTGCATTCGCCGACGCCGGCATCCGGTCGATCCGTTCGACCGACAGCGTGCCGCATCCGACCAATGCGATCGCGCTGGACGAGCTTCTCGCAGACGCCCTGCGGTCCGAACTGAGTAAGACACATTTGCCGGAGACGACGACATGAGCATTACCGTCCGATTTTGCGGCGCTGCCCGCACCGTGACCGGCTCGAGCTATTTGTTCCAGACCGCCACAGGCCGCTTCCTGGTCGATTGCGGCCTGTTCCAGGGCCAGAAGACGCTCAAGGAGCTCAATTACGGCGCCTTTCCGTTCCGTCCGGCCGATGTCGACGCGGTACTGCTCACGCACGCGCATATCGACCACAGCGGATTGCTGCCGAAGCTCGTGCGCGCGGGATTCGAGGGACCGATCCTGGCAACGCGCGGCACGATCGACCTCTGCTCCTGGATGCTGCCCGACGCCGGCAACATCCAGGAATCGGAAGTCGCACAGCTCAACCGGCGCAACGCAGCGCGCGGCCGCAAGGAAGTGCAGCCGATCTACACGCAAGCCGATGCGATTGCCGCACTCCGATCGTTTCGCGCAGTCGACTATGAACGCTGGACCGACGTGATCCCGGGTGTCCGCGCACGCTACTGGAACGCCGGCCACCTGCTCGGCTCCGCCTCGATCGAGCTCGAAATCGCCGAGCAGGGTTCGACGCGTCCGCTGCGCGTGCTGCTCTCCGGCGATGTCGGGCCCGAGGCAAAGCTGCTCCAGCCCGATCCCGAAGCACCGTCCGACCTCGACTATGTCATCTCGGAATCCACCTATGGCGACCGGGTGCGTGCCGCCACGACACCCACGCTCCGCCGGCAACACCTCGCGGCCGAGGTGCGCGATGCGGCGACGGCCGGGGGGGCGCTGCTGATACCTGCCTTCGCGGTCGAGCGCACGCAGGAGTTGATCGTCGATCTCGTCGAACTGATGGAGCACAGCGAGATCCCGACCGCGCCGATTTTCCTCGACTCCCCGCTCGCGATCCGCGCCACCGAGGTGTTCCGCCGGCATGCCGCGAGCCTCGACCCGTCCGTCGATGCCGCCCGCCTGCTCAACTCGCCGCATCTGAAATTCACCGAAACGGCGGACGAGAGCAAAGCGATCATGCGGCTCAGCGGATTTCACATCATCATCGCGGCGAGCGGCATGTGCGACGCCGGCCGCATCCGCCATCATCTGAAGCGCTGGCTCTGGAACGAGCGCGCGACCGTGCTGCTCACCGGCTTCCAGGCCAACGGCACGCTTGGCCGCTTCCTGCAGAACGGAGCCAAGGCCGTGCGGATCCAGGGCGAGGAGATCAGGGTCGCAGCGCGAATCCGCATGATCGACGAATATTCGGGCCATGCCGACGGTACCGGCATAGCCAGCTGGATCGCGGCACGCCGCCCCATCGCCCGCGGGCTGTTCCTGGTGCACGGCGAAGAAAGCGCGATCACGGGGCTTGCGGAGCGCATCGCCGAACGCATCATTCCGACAGCCAGGATCTATCAACCCGTACTGGACGACATCTACGAACTCGCCGCGCCCGAGCCGCGCGTGCTCGACGTCGATCATCGCCGCCGGCTTGCGCCGGAGGCCGTGACCCGCCTCGACTGGCACAATGAAATGTCGGAGCTCATGCTCGACATCAACGACAGAATTGGGGCGGCCGCGGACGATCGCGCCCGCGGCGTCATCATCCGAAAGCTGCGCCGCGCACTGGAGGAGACCCAGTAGAGAGGCACCGGACGACGTTTGGCGGCGCAACATCTCCGCAAACTCCTCATTGCGAGGAGCGAAGCGACGAGACAATCCGGAATCCCCTATCGGAAAATCTCTGGATTGCTTCGCTACGCTCGCAATGACGGAGCGGCGATTGTGCGGCTCTTCCATTCGCATTCTCACCCGCGGACATACCTCGCGCTCTCGCGGCGGTTTTCGCCCGAGCTTTGGCCTTGGCTTTCGGCCCTTTCGAGAAAGGGCGCAGGGAAGGCCGGGCGCCGGCTGGCACCCGAAGTCCCGTGTGCGGGTTTAAAATGCGCACGGGCGGACCACAGGTGACGCCGGGACATCCCGGCCTTCCCTGCGCGGATGGTCTTAACGGTGTCCTTCGTGCTCTCCCCGGGGAGCGATGCACTATTGCCCCCGTCGCCATGCAGATGGCTGATGCGCGCGCCCGGTCGGGCTGCAACATCACCGCAGGACTTGACGCGCAGACTCCGGGCGCCAGGACCACACGACTTCTCCGTCCGCGCACATCCTTGCTGGACCCTCCACGGCTGGCGTGCGCTCACCGTCGAGGCCATGCGAAGACACTGTCAGCATCGTGTCATATCGCGCCTGCCGCTGCTCACGGGAGTCCCGCCCTGCAGCCAGCCTTGCACGCCGAAGCCGTCGCGGCCACCGCCTCCCGGCCCGCGTCTCGTGACGATCGCGAAACGCCCCTTGTGGCGGGCCAGGATGTCTCGACCTCTACGGCAAAACAGAATTTCTGTAAATACGAATATTTTGACGAATAACGATTGACCTAGCGCCTGCGTGTCTTGCCCGTCGGGCAACCCCACGGATCGTAGCCCTGATGGAGCACAGCGAAATTCGGGACCGGGCGAAGCAGATGCAGTTACCCCGAATTTTGCTGCGCTCCATGCGGGCTCCGTCGACTTTGACGGCGATTTGAGTCCTGATATTCTTCAACACAACGTGGCTCCACGAGTCATGTTGTCAATTTCTGAACCAGATCAATTTGAAGGATTCGGATGAGAAGCGCGACGCTCCTGGCTCTCAGCCTCGTGTTTGTCGGCGTCTGGTCGCAGGACAGCGCGAGAGGACAGACGTCGACTACCCCGCCGGTTTCGCTTGCTCCACCCCAGGCATCGCCGCCACGCGCAAGCGCCAAGAATTCCGGAGTTCCGCCGACCGCGACCGGCAAACCGGCTTCGGCACCTGTGATCGGCGGGTCTGCGCCCTTGCCGAATCCGGCGGCCGATTACGATGGCTTCAGCGTAGGCACCGTTGACGACAACGACACCTCAAGTCAGGTGAGGTCGCGCGCGGCAAGGGGCTCCAAGTCCAAGCTGGATACAAATGACCTCGGCGGGCAGTCATCGATCGATCGGGAAGATGAGGCGTTGAGACGAAAGCTGACGATCTGCAAAAACTGCAAATAGGACGTTTGTCAGCCGCTAGTGAGGCCGACTGCGGCCGGGGCGGCTGGCAAGCTCGTAGCCCGAATGGAGCGCAGCGTAATCCGGGCTACGGCCTTGAGACAGCCAGGCGATGACGCAACGGGTATTTCGACAGTTCCAGCAACACGAGGGATACGAGCGCTGCCGCCACCGTCATGGCGAGATCATCGGCATGCAGTGGACCAAAACGGAACAGTTCCGCGGCGGCCGGCCACGCAAGGCTTGAGGCGAGCACGGTGGTCACGAACACGACAATGATGACCAGCGTCCGGTTTGGCCGGGTGAAGGCTTCGACAAGCGATGTCGAGAACGAGCGATTGACGAAGATAAGGCTCACGATCACCAGCACCAGCGAGAAGAACGTCAAGGCGCGCACCTCATTCGCCGGCATGCCATAGGCATTCGCCGTCACCATGAGGCCGCCAGTCAGGACCAGCGCGAGCCCACCTTGAAGCGCCGACCAGACCACCAGGGATTTTGGCAGCAGCGGCTCGTCCGGCGAGCGCGGCGGCCGCCGCATCACGTCGCGCTCTTCGGTCTCGGCCTCGAAAACCAGTGAGCAGACGGGATCGATGATCATTTCGAGAAACGCGATGTGGACCGGCCCGAACAGCAACGGCATTCCGGTCAGCAGCGGCAGCAGCGCAAGCCCGGCAATCGGGATGTGGACTGCGAGGATGAAGCTCATGGCCTTGCGAAGATTGTCATAGATCCGGCGGCCGAGCCGGATCGCCTTTACGATCGAGCCGAAATCGTCGTCGAGCAGAACGATCGAGGACGCCTCGCGCGCGACGTCGGTGCCGCGCCCGCCCATGGCGATGCCGATATGGGCAGCCTTGAGCGAAGGCGCGTCGTTGACCCCGTCGCCCGTCATGGCAACGATCTCGCCGGCGCTCTTGAGCGCGTTGACGATGCGCAGTTTCTGGGCCGGCGCAATTCGCGCGAAGACGGTTTGTCCCCGTGCCGCCTGGGCGAGCTCGGCGTCAGTCATGCCTTCGACGTCAGCCCCTGTCAGGATGCGTTCGGGATCGAGGCCTGCTCGCGTCGCGATCGCAGACGCGGTCGCGGGATAGTCGCCGGTGATCATGACCACACGGATGCCGGCGGAACGACATTCGGCGACGGCGCCCTTGACTTCAGGCCGAAGCGGGTCGGCAAAGCCGGTCAAGCCGCAGAAGCGGAAGGAGAAGCCGCGTTGCGTCTCGGGAAGATCCCTCTCCGCGCAAATTGCCCGCGCCACGCCGAGCACGCGAAGCCCTTCCCGCGCGAGCGCGTCGACACGAGCGCGCAATTCGGCCAGCTCTTCCGCGCTCATTCCGCACAGCATGCCGATCGTCTCGGGCGCGCCCTTTGCCGCGACGACGCATTCATCACCGCTTCCACGCCACACGTTCGACATGGCGAGGAGGTCGGGACGAAGCCCATAGCTGCGTACGAGCCGCCGGCCGGTTCCGGTACCCGCGCCGAGCGAATGCAGCGCTTTCTCCATGGGATCGAACGGCTCCGGGACGCAGGCCAGAACGCCGTTTTCGATCAACGAATTGAACGCAGGCTCAGTGCGTGCCGCGGCGTCCGGCGTGTATTGCGTGCCATCGGGCAGCACCAATCGCGCGACCGTCATGCGATTTTCCGTCAGCGTGCCGGTCTTGTCCGTGCAGAGCACGGTTGCCGCGCCCAGCGATTCGATGGCCGCGGCGCGCCGCGTCAGCACGCGAGCCTGCGAGATGCGCCATGCGCCCATGGCGAGGAACACCGCGAGCACGACGGGGAATTCTTCGGGAAGCATCGACATGCCGAGCGCAATGCCGGCCAGTACGCCCTCCAGCCAGCCGCCGCGGTAGAGCCCGTACAGAAGTACGGTCAACGCGATGACGAAGGCGCTGCCGATGGCAAACATCGCCACCAGCCGCGCCGTCTGCTGCTGCAGGCGCGGGGCTTCCGTCGCCAGCGAGCCGAGCGATTGTCCGATCTTGCCGATCTCGCTCCGGACTCCGGTCGCAGTGACTTCGGCCACGCCGCTGCCGCGCACCACAAGTGCGCCGGAGAACACGAACGGCTGGTCGTCGCCGCCGACGTGCGGCGCCACCGGCTCTTCGAGCGCCGGCCGCGGCTGCTTTCGGACCGGAACGGACTCGCCTGTCAGCAGCGATTCATCCAGCAGCAGATCGTCGCATTGAAGGACCGTAGCGTCCGCCGCCACGCGATCTCCCTCGGACAGCACGATCAGGTCGCCGCGAACGACCTCGCGGCCGGGAATACGGGTGCGTTCGCCCGAGCGGACCACGAGCGCTCGGGGGCTGGTCAGATCGCGCAACGAGTCGAGCACGCGTTCGGTGCGCGCCTCCTGCACGATGGTGATCACGATAGAGATCGATGCGAACACGAGAAGCAGCAGCGCCTCGCCGAGATCGCCCAGAGCGAAGTAGATCAGCCCGCCTGCCAGCAGTAACAGCAGCATGGGCTCGCGCAGCACCTCGAGAATGAGGCGCAAGATCGTTCGCTGGCCCGAGCGAGGCAGCTCATTGAAGCCTTCGGCCTTGAGCCGTGCCTGCGCTTCGGACGCGGTCAGTCCCTGCATCGCCGGCGATCAGTGCGAGAACAGCACGGGGAGCGGCGGGTTGGCAATCATGCTGCGCGTCGCGCCGCCCAGCACGAACTCGCGGAGACGCGAATGTCCGTAAGCACCCATGACCAGCAGGTCGCTGTCATGCCCGCGTGTGGCGGCCTCAAGCGTTTCGCCGATGGGGCGGCCCCGAGCGTCCACGGTCTCGAGGATCACGTCTACTCCGTGCCGGGCGAGATGCTTCGCCAATTCCGGGCCGGAGCGCGGCGTATCAATGCGCTTTTCATTGGTCACGGTGACGATGTGGACGCGCGTTGCCTTCGTCAGCAGCGGCATCGCATCGCCAATCGCGCGCGTCGCAGGACGGCTGAAATCCCAGGCCACCGTCACGGTATTGAGCGCGAAAGGCTTTCGCGGCTGACGCGGCAGCATCAGCACGGGTCGGCCCGATTCAAAGATCAGAGCCTCTGCGGTCGGCTGATCGGCGAGTTCATTCGCCTCGGCGGGAACGATGGTGAGGTCGCGGAGCCTGGCATAGTCGACCAGCATCCGGGGAAGCTCCGGGGCATGGCACCGTTCGAGGATCTGCTCGCCAAAAACTTCCTTGTCTTCTGCCATCTTCTGGAATGCGGCGAGCGCCGCCTCTGCCTGCGCCCGCCCCTTCTTGGCCTCGGCGTCGGCAAGCGCGGGCACATTCAGGAATGCCGGCGACATGAAGCTGCCCGGCACCTCGATCCTGATCTCGCAGGCGATTGCCGACAATTTGGCGCCGATGCTGCCGGCGACATCGACGGCAACTTGGACAGCCTCTGGCGGAGTACTGTCGGGATAGCTCGCCAGGCTCAGCAACAGGTCCTTGTAGCTCATTCGGGTCCCCTAAAAGCAATTGCGCGATGCGGGTGCATCATCTCACCACTGCCGTCATGATGCCATGCGACGACCGGCCGCCGGCTTGACTTGGGTCAAGCTCACCCGAGAGCGGGGCAAATCGTCGCGTTCATTCGCAGGAGGCGTTTGGCCGGCGCCCGGTAACGTCGATCGGTGAGGCTGTCCTGCATGGCAGACCTACCGCATGAGCGCCGCGCCATACTTTACCCTCGCGCGAATTCCTGATCCTCTCTCCTTCAATCGGCCGGATCAACCGGCCAGGCCTGAGGAGAGAATCGCCATGAAGCTCGGCGCCGCGATTGCGGAAATCATGAGGCGCGAGGGGATCGAGATCCTCTGCGGCTATCCCGTCAATCACCTGATCGAGCACGCGGCGAAGGCCGACATCCGCCCGGTGATGGTGCGGCAGGAGCGCGTCGGAGTTCACATGGCGGACGCGATCTCGCGCGTGACGTCGGGCCGCTCGATCGGCGCGTTCTGCATGCAGCATGGGCCGGGCGCGGAGAACGCGATGGGCGGCGTCGCGCAGTGCTATGGCGAATCCGTTCCCGTTCTGGTGCTGCCGATGGGCTATCAACGGCGGCTTTCGCATGTCGAGCCGAACTTCAATTCCAGCGAGGCGATGAAGCCGTTCGCGAAGTCGTCCGAGCCGATCATCCTGGCGACTGAAGTCGCCAACATCTTCCGCCGCGCCTTCACCAAGCTGAAGAACGGCCGCGGCGGGCCCGTCATCGTCGAGATTCCCTCCGACATGTGGAACGAAGAGGTGCCGGAGCCGCTCAACTACACGCCGGTGCTGCGCACCCGCTACGGCGCCGATCCCGTACACGTGAAGGAAGCAGCAGGCCTGCTCGTCAACGCAAAGCGTCCGGTGATCTATGCCGGCCAGGGGGTGCACTACGCGCAGGCCTGGCCGCAACTGAGACGGCTCGCGGAGCGGCTCGCCATCCCCGTGACGACCAGCCTCGGCGGCAAATCGTCGTTCCCGGAAACGCATCCGCTCTCGCTCGGCTCCGGCGGCCTCGCGGTGCCGCGCGCGGTTCCGAAGTTCCTCGCGGAAGCCGACGTCATCTTCGGCATCGGCTGCTCCTTCACCGAGACCAATTTCGGCATCGCGATGCCGAAGGGCAAGACCATCATCCATTCCACGCTCGACCCGAACCATCTCAACAAGGATGTGGAGGCGAAGATCGGCCTGGTCGGCGATGCCGGCCTTGTGCTCGATGCGCTGCTCGAGGAGATCGGCAAGACCGTCACCTCCGATCGCGACGCATCGGCGGTCGCGGCCGAGATCGCCGCCTCGCACAAGGAGTGGCTGGCGAAATGGATGCCGAAGCTCACCAGCAATGACGCGCCGCTCAGTCCCTACCGCGTGCTCTGGGACCTCCAGCACACCGTCGACATCCGCAACACCATCATCACGCACGATGCCGGCAGCCCGCGCGATCAGCTCTCGCCGTTCTGGAAATCGGTGGAACCCCTCACCTATCTCGGCTGGGGCAAGACGACGCAACTCGGCTACGGCCTCGGCCTGGCGATGGGTGCCAAGCTGGCAAAGCCCGACAAGCTCTGCATCAATGTCTGGGGCGATGCGGCAATTGGTTTTACGGGTATGGATTTCGAGACGGCGGTGCGCGAGCGCATCCCGATCATGTCGATCCTGCTCAACAATTTCTCGATGGCGATCGAATTGAAGGTCATGCCGGTCTCGACCGAAAAGTATCGCTCTACGGACATTTCCGGCGACTATGCCGCGATGGCGCGCGCCTTCGGCGGCCATGGCGAGCGGGTGACGAAGCCGGAAGACATCATCCCGGCGATCAAGCGCGGCATCCAGAAAACGCAGGAGGGCGTGCCAGTGCTGCTGGAGTTCATCACCAGCAAGGAAACCGAGGTGTCGCGGCCGGGCACGTGAGACGGGCCGGGTTTCGGCGGCCAGGTTGCGGCCGCAAGCGCTGGCTCCGACCGCGGGAGATGTGATAATCCGGCTCGGTGCCCCGTACATCGCGGCACTGAGCCGGATTGCGAATGACCGCCCCTTCCAACGACGTCGCCGGGATCGACGAGCTCAAACGGCAGTTGCAGTCGACTGCTGCCGAGAACGCGCAGCTGCGAACCGAACTTGCGATTGCACGAGATCGCCAAAGCGTCAGCGCCGAGATCCTGCGCACCATCGCGGCCTCCCCCTCCAATGCGCGGCCGGTATTCGCCGCGATCGCGTCCAGCTCGAAGCGCCTGCTCGGGGGCTTCTCCGCGACCGTGCTCCAGTTCATCGGCGACGAGTTGCACCTCGTGGCGTTCACGCCGACCAGCCCGGAAGCGGATGAAGGGCTCAAGGCCTCGTTTCCCCGGCGCATCGCCGACTTCCCGACCTTTGCCCTGGTTCGTGGCGGCGAGACCATCCAGTTCCCCGACAGCGAGACCGATGACGTCCCGGAGCCGAACCGCCAGCTGGCGCGGCTGCGCGGCTTCCGCAGCGTGCTGTTCATGCCGCTGATGAACCGCGGCACGGCGGTCGGCATGATCAGCGTCACGCGCGCCGAGCCCGGCGCGTTCGCGCCCGACCTCGTGCGGCTGCTCCAGACGTTTGCAGACCAGGCCGTGATCGCGATCGAGAATGCGCGGCTGTTCAACGAGACACATCAGGCACTGGAGCGCCAGACCGCCACGGCCGACATTCTGAAGGTGATGGCTGGATCGCCATCCGACGTGCAGCCCGTGTTCGACGCCATCGCCGCCAACGCCAACCGCTTGATCAGCGGTTTTTCCACGGCGGTGCTCCGCTATATCGACGGCGCCGCGCACCTTGCGGCATTCACCCCGACCGATCCGGCCGGCGACCGCATGCTGCAGTCCTCGTTCCCGGTACCGTTCGCGCAGTTCCCGGCCTACCAGCTCGTGGCCAATGGTGCGGCAGCGCAACTGCCCGACACCGAGCTCGAGCCGGCAGCGCGCGACATCGCGCGGGCCCGCGGCTTTCGCAGCATGCTGTTCGCGCCACTGATGAGCGAGGGCGAAGCGATCGGCGTCATCATCGCGACGCGCCGGGCGACGGGGACCTTCGGCGAGCATCACGTCCGGCTGTTGCAGACCTTCGCCGACCAGGCGGTGATCGCTATCAAGAATGTGAGCCTGTTCAACGCGACCAGGGAAGCGCTGGAACGCCAGACCGCGACCGCCGACATCCTCAAGGTGATCGCCGCTTCGCCTTCCGACGTCACGCCGGTGTTCCAGGCCATCTCCGACAGCGCCAAGGCGCTGATCGGTGGGCATTCCTCCACCGTCACCCGCGTCATCGACGGCATGCTGCATCTGGCCGCCTTCACCACCGACAATGAAGCCGGCAACGAGGAGCTGCTCAGCTCGTTTCCCACGCCGCTGTCGGCGTCGGGCATTCACAGCCGGGTGGCGACGAGCGGAGAATATGCTTTTCGTAGCAACATGCAGAACGAGCCCGACCTCACGGAGGCAATGCGGGAGCTGGCGCGGACCAGAGGCTATCGCAGCATCCTCGTGATCCCGATGCTGCGCGACGGCATTGCGATCGGCACCATCGGCGTGACGCGGCCGGAGGCCGGACATTTTCCGGACAAGGCGATCAACCTGCTCAGGACGTTTGCCGACCAGGCCGTGATCGCCGTCGAGAACACGCGCCTGTTCAACGAGGTGCAGGACCGCACCCGCGAGCTCGCCCAGTCGCTCGAAGACCTTCGTACCGCGCAGGACCGCCTGGTGCAGACCGAGAAGCTCGCGTCGCTCGGCCAGCTCACCGCCGGCATCGCGCACGAGATCAAGAACCCGCTCAACTTCGTCAACAATTTCGCTTCGCTTTCCGCCGAGCTGACGGACGAGCTGAACGAGGCGCTTGCGCCGATCTCGCTCGCGGAAGATGTTCGCGCGGAAGTCGACGAACTGACCGGGCTTCTGAAAGACAATCTGCAAAAGGTCGTGCAGCACGGCCGCCGCGCCGACTCCATCGTCAAGAACATGCTGCTGCATTCGCGCGAGGGCTCTGGCGAGCATCGGCTGAGCGACATCAACGCGCTGGTCGAGGAAAGCCTCACCCTCGCCTATCACGGCGCGCGCGCCGAGAAGCCGCAATTCGACGTGACGCTGAAGCGCGAGCTCGATCCGGCGGCCGGCTTCGCCGACGTATATCCCCAGGAGATCATAAGGGTGCTGCTGAACCTGATCTCGAACGGCTTTCACGCGGTGGCCAAACGCAGGGCGGACAACGGCGCGGCCGGCTACGAGCCGGTCGTGACCGCCGCGACCCGCGACTGCGGCGAGCGCATCGAGATCCGCATCCGCGACAACGGCACCGGCATTCCGGACGAGGTGAAGGGGAAGATGTTCAATCCGTTCTTCACCACGAAGCCGGCCGGCGAAGGCACCGGCCTCGGGTTGTCGATGAGCCACGATATCATCGTTAAACAGCACGGCGGCACGATCGACGTCGCGACCGAGCCGGGCGGGTTCACCGAATTCACGATCGTACTGCCGCGCAAGAGCGGCTTTTCAGACAACCGCAGAGGATAGCCTTGCCGGTGGGTGCTTTCAGGACACTGATCTGGCTCATCCGGCAGCAATTGCTCTCGCTGTCCGGCATCGGCCTCATGCTGGGCGCCCTGTTCTTCGCGGCCGCGCTGACGCCGACGCTGGTCCCACGGAGCTATCTCACGCAAGGCGCCCTTGCCGGCGCCTGCTTTGCGATCGGCTACCTCGCTGGAAACCTCTGGCGCTGGCTGTGGCATTATCTCGAGCTGCCTGAGCCCTCGGCGCGCCTGAGATCGGGCGCCAATGCGCTTGTCGCGGCCGGCTGCTTGATCGTGGTCATCATCTATCTGTGGCGGGCAGCCGAATGGCAGAACTCGATCCGCGCCGCCATGAAGATGGCGCCGGTCGAGACCGCGCATCCGCTCAAGGTCTGCGCCATCGCCGTGATCACGTTCGTCGTGCTCCTGGCGCTGGGGCGGCTGTTCGTGCTCGTCTCGCGGTTCGTCGCCGTGTACTCGAAGCGCATCATTCCGCGAAAGGTCGCCAATGTCATCGGCGTGGTGATTGCAGGCCTGCTCTTCTGGTCGATTGCCAACAATCTCCTCATCACCACGGCTTTTCACGCGCTCGATTCGTCCTTCCGCGAATTCGACGCCTTGTTCGAGCCCGAGCGACGACAGCCGGCAGCGCCGGGAAAAACGGGAGGTCCGGCATCGCTGGTGAAGTGGAAGGAGCTCGGGCGCACGGGGCGCCGATTCATTGCCTCAGGTCCGACCGCAGCCGAGATCAGCGCCGTCACGGGGCAGGCTGCGCAGGATCCCGTGCGGGTCTATGTGGGCCTCGCCGGCGCCGACACGGCGCAGGCGCGCGCCAGGCTTGCGCTCGACGAGCTCAAGCGGCAGCACGGTTTCGAGCGCGCGAACCTCATCGTCATCACGCCGACCGGCACCGGCTGGATCGATCCGGCCGCGATGGATTCGGTCGAATATCTCCACCATGGCGATGTCGCGAGCGTCGCGGTCCAGTACTCCTATCTCAACAGTCCATTATCGCTGCTGTTTCAGCCCGAATATGGTGCCGAGGCGGCGCGCGCCTTGTTCGCTGAAATCTACGGCTATTGGACGACACTGCCGAAGGACAGGCGGCCGAAGCTGTACTTGCATGGGCTGAGCCTCGGCGCCTTGAACTCGGAAAAATCCGCCGAGCTTTTCGAGATGATCGGCGATCCGATCGCCGGTGCGCTTTGGAGCGGGCCACCGTTCGCGAGTCGCATCTGGAGCTCGATCACTGCGAACCGCAATCCGGGTTCGCCGGCCTGGCTGCCGCAATTCCGCGATAGCCGCTTCGTGCGCTTCATGAACCAGAACGGGCCAACGGTGCCGGCAGACACGCCCTGGGGCCCGATGCGCGTTGTCTACCTGCAATACGCAAGTGATGCGATTACCTTCTTCAATTACCGGGATGCCTTCCAGGCGCCTGCCTGGATGACGGCGCCGCGGGGGCCCGACGTGTCGCCGGAGCTGCGATGGTATCCGATCGTCACGATGCTGCAGCTCGCCGTCGACATGGCCGTCGCGAACGGCACGCCGATGGGCTTCGGCCACGTCTTTGCGCCCGAGGATTACGTCGATGCCTGGGTCGCGGTGACCGATGTCCATGATTGGTCCGCCGACGCGCTGGCGCGGCTCAAGAGCCATCTTGGGGCAGCAGCGCGGAAGGCCGCTGCGGGCAATGCCAGTGAGGATCCGTACGAGGATCGCGGCGGCTGAGCCCCTACTCCGCCATCTCCACCTGGCGGGTGACGGTGGGACCGGCCAGCGGCCGCTCCTCCATCATGATCAGGCAGAGCGCTGCGGTGCTCATCAGCGCGGTGGCGGCGCCGAAGACGTAGCGGAACGCATGCCGCATCTCGTCTGCGGGAATCGCCACGGCGCCGGCGACGTGATGCTCGCCGGCGAGCGGAACGTCGGCGCCGAGCGCGATCAACAGGATCGCCGCGAACGCCGCAACCGTGAACGAGGACATCAGCGAGCGGAAGAAATTCATCGCGCCGGTGATGGTGCCGACTTGCGGACGCGCGACCGAATTCTGCAGCGAGACCACGCAGACCGGGAACGTCGTGCCGAGGCCGAGCGCAAATGCGGCCATCAGCGTCAGGAGGCCCCACAGCGGCAAGGTGGTGAGCGTGAGGCCGAGGCCGCACAGCGCGGCCCAGGACGTGCCGATGATGGCGACACGCTTGTAGTGCTTGGCGCGCGCCATGGTGCGGCCGGCGATCGCCGCGCCGCAGGTCGAGACCGCGGCGAGCGGAATCAGGGCAAGCCCCGCCTCGCTGGCGCTGAGATGGTAGACCTGCTCGTAATAAAGCGGGAGCTGTACGGTGAGGCCCGTGATCGCACCGAGCCCGCAGCCGCCGGCCGTCAGCGCGAAAGGCGCAACCGATCCCCTTAGCAGCGGCAATGGCAGGAACGGCTCGTCAGCGCGGCGCGCATGCCAGACGAACGCGACCGCAAGTGCGACAGCCCCGCCAATCATCGACAGAACGGTTGGCGAGAGCCACGGAAAACGCGTACCGCCCCAGGTCAGCACCAGCATGAAGACGACCGCGGAGGCCATCAGCAGGACGCCGCCGAGCCAGTCGACCTTGCGCCTGCGGTGGAACACCGGGATCTTCTTCATCTTCGGCAGCAGCAGCGTGATTGCGGCGGCCGCGAGCGGCACATTGATCCAGAAGATCATCGACCAGTGCAAATGCTCGGCGAACACGCCGCCGATGACCGGGCCGAGGATGCCGCCGACCATCCAGACGCTGGAGAAATAGGCTTGATACTGGCCACGCTCGCGCGGTGAAACGACGTCGGAGATCACGGTCTGCACCACCGGCATGATGCCGCCGCCGCCGAGCCCTTGGAGGCCGCGCGCCAAAATCAGCATCGGCATGTTCGGCGCTATCGCGCACAGGATCGAGCCTGCGACGAACAGGCTGAGCGAGGTGATGATCATGGCCTTGCGGCCGTAGATGTCGCTCAGCGTCCCGAACACCGGCGCAACCGCGGTCGAGGCAAGCAGATAGGCGGTGATCACCCAGGACAGGTTCGAGACGTCGTGGAATTGGCGTCCGATGGTCGGCAGCGCGGTCGCGACGATGGTCTGGTCCAGTGCCGCCAGGAACATCGTCAGCATGAGGCTGATGACGATGGTGCGGACCTCGTCCTGCGACAGCGGCGCCGGCGGCGCGAGCGAGGGAGCGTCATCGACGCTCAAAACCTCGGACGGAAGGCGAGACAGCTCTTCGGCGATATCGTCGGGCAAAGCTTGGACGTCGGCAGTGCTCTGCCGTTCGAACTTGTTCATCTCGATCGGACGCGGTGTGGCGGCGCAACGCCGCGAAGGATTCGTTCTATGCAGTCCAATCTAGCAGTAAAGTTCTTCTCGGGCAGGCACCGCGGTGCATGGGTGCATCCCGCCGCCGGGTCATCCCGAAGACGTGATCCGAGTTCGGACGACGGATCAGTCCTTCGGACGTCGTTTCAGGCGCGCTCGTTTCGGCAGCACCGCCGGCCATTGCACGATGTGATCCTCGAGATCCTCGTCCGGAATCTCCTCCTCGCTGCCCTCGACCCGGCCGCGCACGGAGACGCCGGCCTCATGCACGGTGTTGGGATCGCCCGAGACCAATGGGTGCCACCAATAGAGGTCGCGCCCCTCCGCAACGAGCTTGTAGCCGCAGCTCGGCGGCAACCAGTTCAGGATGCGGACATTGGCCGGGGTCAGGCGAACGCAGTCCGGAACCTTGTCGGAGCGATTCGGATAGTCCTTGCAGGCGCAGGTCCCGGCATCGAGCAGCCTGCAACCGACATGGGTGAAATAGATCTGGCCGGTATCCTCGTCCTCGAGCTTGTTCAGGCAGCAACGGCCGCAGCCATCGCACAGGCTCTCCCATTCGTCCCCAGACATCTCTTCCAACGTCTTGGTTTTCCAGAAGAATCCCTCCTGGCCTGAGGGTCGTTTGGGAGCTGCGGTCATGCGCCTCAACAGGATTCAAAAGAGCTACGGCTCGTGCCATCTAGGGCGTGCAGCCATGGTGCTGCAAGTTACACCCCGCAAGGCCCGTAATGAACCGGTGTTCAATTAGACCTGTTGTTCAAAATCGCGAGCCTAGCCATTGGTTTATAGGCTACGCTCGGCTAGAAGAACAGCAAGTCCCCTCGGACGCGAAACGGGCGCCTTGGGTTTGCCGCAACAATCCCTCAAGACGTCTCGATGCCGCCCCGGCCGGGTGCTTGAACGCTTTCGAACCGAGCCTCAAGGGTTCTAGGTGGTCCAAAACACACCATCCAACTGGAAGAGCCGCGTCCGGAATTTCTTCCTGGACCTCGATGCGCGCATCGACTCCTCGCTGTTCTCCTCTGGCAGGGGCATCCGCGAGCTCTATGAGCGCTACTCGACCTTCATGGACCGCTTCTACGTCGGGCGGTGGAAGCGCTGGGTGTTCATCGAGCCGCTGTCGGAGGCCGCGACCCTCGGGCTCGGTGGCCTGGTACTGCTGCTCACCCTGGCCATCCCCGCCTTCCGCGAAACCGCGGACGAGGACTGGCTGAAGAAATCCGATCTCGCGGTGACGTTCCTCGACCGCTACGGCAATCCGATCGGCAGCCGCGGCATCAAGCACAACGACTCGATCCCGCTGGAAGACTTTCCGGACGTGCTGATCAAGGCGACGCTCGCCACCGAAGACCGCCGCTTCTACGACCATTTCGGCATCGACATCGCCGGCACCGCGCGCGCGCTCGTCACCAACGCGCAGGCCGGCGGCGTCCGCCAGGGCGGCTCGTCGATCACCCAGCAGCTCGCCAAGAACCTGTTCCTGAGCAACGAGCGTACCATCGAGCGCAAGATCAACGAGGCGTTCCTCGCGATCTGGCTGGAATGGCGCCTGACCAAGAACGAGATCCTCAAGCTTTACCTGGACCGCGCCTATATGGGCGGCGGCACGTTCGGCGTCGACGGCGCGGCGCATTTCTACTTCAACAAGTCGGCACGCGACGTGACGCTTGCGGAAGCGGCGATGCTCGCCGGCCTGTTCAAGGCGCCGACCAAATACGCCCCGCACATCAACCTGCCCGCCGCGCGCGCCCGCGCCAACGTCGTGCTCGACAACCTCGTCGATGCCGGCTTCATGACCGAGGGCCAGGTGTTCGGCGCCCGCCGCAACCCGGCCTTCGCGGTCGATCGCCGCGACGAAGCTTCGCCGAACTACTATCTCGACTACGCCTTCGACGAGATGCGCAAGCTCGTCGACACCTTCCCGAAATCGTACACCGAGCGCGTGTTCGTGGTTCGCCTTGCGATCGACACCAACGTGCAGAAGGCCGCGGAAGACGCGATCGAGAACCAGCTCCGCCAGTTCGGCCGCGACTATCACGCGACGCAGGCGGCGACCGTCGTCTCCGATCTCGACGGCGGCATCCGCGCCATGGTCGGCGGCCGCGACTACGGCGCAAGCCAGTTCAACCGCGCGACCGACGCCTATCGCCAGCCCGGTTCGTCGTTCAAACCCTATGTCTACACCACGGCGCTCCTGAACGGTTTCACGCCGAACTCGGTCGTGGTCGACGGCCCGGTCTGCATCGGCAATTGGTGCCCGCAGAACTATGGCCATTCCTATTCCGGCTCGGTGACGCTGACGCAGGCGATCACGCGCTCGATCAACGTGGTGCCCGTCAAGCTGTCGATCGCGATCGGCCAGAAGGAACAGCCGAAGGCGCCGAACCCGGCCAAGATCGGCCGCGCCAAGATCGTTGAGGTCGCCCGCCGCTTCGGCCTCAAGGCGCCGCTGCCCGACACGCCGTCGCTGCCGATCGGCTCGGACGAAGTCACCGTGCTCGAGCACGCCGTCGCCTACGCCACGTTCCCGAACCGCGGCAAGTCGGTGACGCCGCACTCCGTGCTGGAGGTACGCACCGGCGCCGGTGATCTGGTCTGGCGCTGGGACCGCGACGGCCCGAAGCCGAAACAGGCCATTCCGCCGAACATCGCCGCCGACATGGCCGGCATGATGAGCCACGTCGTCAGCGAAGGCACCGCGCGCCGCGCAGCCCTCGACGGCATCCCGACCGCGGGCAAGACCGGCACCACGAATGCTTATCGCGACGCCTGGTTCGTCGGCTACACCGGCAACTTCACCTGCGCGGTCTGGTACGGCAATGACGACTATTCGCCGACCAACCGCATGACCGGCGGCTCGCTGCCGGCGCAGACCTGGCACGACATCATGGTCGCGGCGCACCAGGGCGTCGAGGTCCGGGAGATTCCCGGCATCGGCATGGGCCAGAAGCTGCCGCCGGAGAAAGTCGCCAACGCGCAGGCCAATGCTGCGCCGAAGATCCTGGAGACCAAGCCCGGCCCGCCGCCCGTGCTGACCAAGCGCGGCGCCGACATCCTGGTGCGCGTCGAGAAGATGCTCGATGACGCGGCCAAGACCGCGAACAAGTCGGCGGCCGACGACGCCGGGCCAGCCAAGCCATCGCCGTCGACGAATGCGCTCGCCTTCCCGCAGAACTATGCGGAAGAGAATGCGAACGCATCCGCCCCGCGCAAGAACTGATCGAAACCCGTGCGGCTGATCCTGATCACATTGACGGCCCTCCTGCTCGCGACCGTGGTCGGCGTCGGCGCGACATGGATGACGACGACGCGCGGCACCGAGATCGGCGCGCTGACCATCGGCGCCTGGACCGCGCGGCCGCGCACCGGCACCGCCGACGTCGATCCCTATTCGCGCGCCACCATCGTGCGCAACGGCGAGCTGCCGATCGGCACCGGCGACGGCGTCGCCTTCACCGCGACCGCCGACGACAGAAAGAAGGCGCTCGACGGCCGCTGCGATGTCGTCGTCTCCGGCGTGACGCCGCCGGCGCGGTTCTGGACGCTGACGCTCTATGACCGCAAGGGCCACCTCGTCGCCAACGCGCTGCAGCGCTACGGCTTCACCAGCCAGGAGATCGTGCGGCAGTCCGACGGCTCGTTCGAGATCCACATCGCCTCGCGCTCGCGCTCCGGCAACTGGCTTCCGACCGGCGGCATCGAGCGCTACGCGCTGATGCTGCGCCTCTACGATACGCCGGTCGGCGTCGCCACCCGCACCCAGCGCGATGCACCGATGCCCACGATCAAGACGGTGGGCTGCTCATGATCCGGCTCCTCTTCACCATCGCTGCGGGCGTGCTGCTGGGCCTCGTGGTCCATCTCGTCAGCGTGCTGGCGCTGCCGCGGATCGCGACGCAGGACGCCTATTCGCGGCTGACGCCGATGACCAAGCTCAACGACGTCACGCAGCTTCCCCTCGCCGATCCCAACACCTCTCCGATGCCGTTCATGGACCCGGCCTTCGCGATCGCGATCTGCCGCTACGACCTGTCGGGCGGGCCGATCAAGCTGACGGTCCCCGTCAGCCAGGCCTACACGTCGGTGTCGTTCTACACCCGCAACGAGATCGCCTATTACGCCATCAACGACCGCTCGGCCGGCAAGAAGGTGATCGAGCTCGACCTGATGACCGAGCCGCAGCATGAAGGCCTGCCCGAGGACGAGGAGGTCACCGCGGCCGACCGCCTGATCATCGATTCCCCTGCTACCACCGGCCTGATCGTGATGAAGGCGCTCGCCGCCGAGCCCGGCCTGATGCAGCAGGCGCAGGCCTCGCTTGCGGCCGCGACCTGCGCGCCGCAGACCGAGCCGCCGGCCAAGGCCGAGGCGCCGCGCGGCCGACGCTGACCGGGCCGTTTCGGCATCGCGAAACAAAAAACTGAAAAACAACCCCATGCACAGTAGCGGCGGGTCATCGCACCGGCGCTGACTGATCAGGTGCAAGGCGCTCCAGTCATTGTGGCTTTCGGGTCAACGGAGCGCTTGCCGGTCGTGGCGAGGAGACCCGCCTTCGCTTGCCCGATGTTGCGCCTTTTGCGCAAGGTCCGGTGGGACCCGACCAAAGTCATGGTCCACGTCGCGAGAAGCGGATGGGCCTGCGAGCAAGACCGCGAGCGCATCTGCGCGTCCTTTGACACGTCGGGCAAAACAGGCGCACAATACCATCATCGAAGAACTGGCAACGCTCGGGGGCCAGCGCCCCCTCTGCGTAGGACTTGCCGTTTCCAGCTCCGCTTCGCGACGGCAAGCGCCATCGCTGGAGCGGGCTTCGTCATCGTCCCCTCCCTTTCACTTCACCGTCACGTGGCCCGTCATCCCGTACTCCCGATGATCCAGGATCAGGCAGGAATATTCGAAGTCTCCGGGAAGAGAGCCCAAGCTTCTCTTGAACGCATTCTACAAGTTTCGTTCGCGGGCTAACCCAATCGCTGTACTGAGCGACACGAATTCTCGATTGCCTCAATTCCTTGGGCCGCATGACGAGTGAGGTATGAAGATCAAACCCAGATCACCGCTGTTTCACAAATTGGAGTACCGAGGGTAAAACAGGCGGCCCTTCCCATGGATGAGGTCGTGCACTCATCAGCCGGCTGGCCGACTGATGTCCGCTTACCCCCCAACAGCTGCGCGAAGCGAACATCTCCGGAGGTCCGAGTTGGGGCCCTGAACAGAAGTGCCCACTGACCGCCGCAACGGCAGCTGTTTGGGCTAGACCGGACCCGGACATCGACGAGCACTTGCCGTGATTGCTGCTTTTAGCCCCTGAGCTGACCTCGGCCGAGCGCGGCGCGATAGTGCGCTTTCGGGGTAGGAGCAGACCGAAGCTGGGGCCGATCCCGACTTCCGATTGTGGACCCCGTCTCGGACATTGGAGCCTGTTCGGTTTCCCGCACCGTTTCGCGCCATTTGCCGCTCGAAGCTGCTATAGTTTCGGGATTGCGTCAGGCCCGCTGTCGGAGGGGTCACATGCGACGACGCGTGTTCATCACATTTCTCGGCGGCGCGACCGTGGCAAGCTACGTCGGCGCACGGGCGCTGCAGGCGAGAATGCCGGTGATCGGATATCTCGTCTTTAGCTCTGCTGGGGTGGGCCCAGATCGCGTCCGTTAATTTCGCCAGGGCCTTGCAGAAGCCGGAATTGTCGAGGGACGCGACGCAACAATCGAATATCGCAGGGCCGAATTCCAGACTGAGCGATTGCCCAAGCTAGCCCGCGAGCTGGTCAGCCTTGGGATCAACGTCTTGGCAGCACCCGGCAATACCCCGGCCGCGCTTGCCGCGAAGGCCTCAACCACGACGATCCCAATAGTGTTCTTCGTCGGCGGCGATCCGGTGCAACTTGGGCTGGTCGCCAGTCTTAACCGGCCCGGCGGCAATATCACGGGGGTCACCAACCTGACGGTTGAGGTTGGGCCGAAGCGGCTCCAACTCCTCCACGAGTTGATGCCGGCCGCAACCGTCTTCGCACTGATTGTCAATCCCTCCACTCCGCTTGCGCAGACCGAATCGAGAGATCTGTTGGAGGCAGCGCGCGTCCTCGGGCTTGAGCTGCACGTTCTAAAGGCCGGCTACGGATACTCCGACACACGTCAAAGTGACAATGCTGTGCGTCATCCGCGTTCACACGCCATGGCGACAACACTTGCAGTCGCTCACGTCCACCGTGAGAGACCGGACTTGCTCCGTGCCGACGCATTCGGGAATAATTCTGATCTCGCTGCCATGCAGGTGCGAATACGGTCTGTCGAAATCCGACAGCGTCATATCCCGATTTAGAGTACCTTAAGGTCTCTCGTTCATATTGACGGTTCGATGGTGCCATCGGCACGGCGGATGCCCGGTACCGTCTGGATGCCTATTAACGCTCTCGAATAGAGCCTTCTATCAAAGCCAGCGCGACTTACAGACCTTCCGGGGGCCTGCCTCATGGGGCGGAGACGCGCGTCGACTTATCAAACCCAACGCAAACTGCTGATCATTCGCGAATGGCGGCGTTGGCTTCAGGCTCGGCCAATCGATCGTGGGGCAGTCACCGCCCGCGATACTTTGAGTTTCTTTTGCGAACTACAGGACAAGAGCTCCCCGCTCCTGAAATTTCATGCGAGGGGGCGAGACAAGTGGGAAATCATCAACGGCTGGTTGCTGGCTCGCGACCAGCATGAGGACGGACAATGCCCGCAGTCTTAGACCCGGAAGAGATTGTGGTCCTGGCCAACCACGGAGTGATGAGACTGCGCTCTGCGGTCGCGAGAGCGATGGCGTTGCTGCCCGAAGATCGCGATGTGGCGATAATAGTCCGAAAGGGCCAACTGTCGCAGTCGATCCTCAACTTCAAGCAGATCATGCAGCTTGCGGCGCGGTGGGAGCACGCGGAGCAGCCAGTACCTCCGGGGACGGTCTCTCCGGGTCCGCAGCCATCTGGCGGCAGCGCGGCTGAATAGGACGCTTCCGGGCGCCACTGACGCGAACCCGTTCTCTACCAGCACCGAACCTGGACATTTGGGAGACGTTCGACCCGCTGTGTCCCACGCAGTCTGCGCCACTAGCGCAGGTTGCCTTTGTCCGCTTCGGGGTCAAAAGGCGAAATTCCCGTGCCTTTGGCGCATTTCCGCGTTACTCCAGAAAGCAGACATCGACTGTTTATCATGAGTACACGCCTTGGCTATTTCGAGTTCACGCCACGTAGTCGTTTCACGGGCTGAGCCATCCGTGCCCACAGCAGCGCCAACGGTCCCACCAGGATCCCCGCCGCGAGAACGATGAACACCAGCAGCCAGCCGTTCGCGCTCTGCGGTCCGCCTGCGATGTCGAGCGCGGCGCCCGTCCCCCAGGCGCCAACCGCTGAGAGGCCGAAGCCAACGGTGGAGTGCAGGGCCAGAGTTGCACCACGATGCTCGGAGATGGCCGCGGCGGACATGCCGGCAGTCAACGCGCCGGAATCGGCCGGCACCGTCAGGCCATAGATCATCAGCAGCATCGCGAGCACCCATGCAGGGGTGTTGCGTTGAGGCCTATGATGACCGCAACGCAAGCCGAAGCAATCATCACCACCGTGATCGCACGATGTCGTCCGAATTTCAGCGCGGCCTCGTTACCGAGAATGCTGGCCGGCATCGAAATCACCGCGAAGCAGAAGCTCATCAGCACAGGCGTCAACCAGGACGGCGCATCTTGATGTGCAACGACAAAGGTCCAGAATCCGACCAGCCAGGTGCGGATGCCGTAAAGCTCGAAGCAGTGAGCGCCGTAACCGAAGATGTAACCAAGAGCCTCGCGGTTGGCGAAGACGGGCCCGAAGTTCAACAGACGTCCTGCTTTCGGAGCGGGACGACGGCCCTCGATCAGAAGACACGCGACAACCATCGCGACGGGACCGATGCCGGTTACATAGAAAGCGGCCCGCCAGCCCCAGCGATCGGCGAGGATTTGCGCGACAAGGAATGACAGGCCGACGCCCAGCGAGAAGCTCGACGTGTACAGCGTCACCGCCCGCGACGTGTCGCCGGCGGGCAATCGATCCGTCAGCGCCTTGAGCCCCGGCATGTAGGCGCCTGCAAAGCCCAACCCTGCAATCGACCAGATGATGGTCCCCGACCAGAACCCTTCTGCGAAGATGCCAAACGCCGAGGTCGCAAGTCCGCTGACGATGGAGCCGCACAGCAGCACGATCCGCGCATCGATGCGGTCGGTCAGCGTCGTCAGCACGGGCACTGCCAGCATGTAGCCGAATGCATAGCCGCTCGCCATCAGCCCGCCTTCGGCGGCGGAAAGTCCCCATGCCGGCATCAGGTGCTGCGCCAGATTTGCGGAAAGCGTGACGTGCGGCAGCAGATTGCCGACCTGGCCGATGCACATGACCGCAATCAGCGGCCAGCCGCTCAAGCTACGAATGCTCGCCTCCCATCCGGTGCCCCCTATGTTGTTTGTTCCGCACGAAGCAGCAGCAGCGCAAAAAACGCGGAGATCGAGGCCAGCGCGCTGATCCACAGCGCGCTGCTGCCGATATGTTCCACCATCAACCCCAGCACAAGCGGCGCGAAGGCACCCGTTGCCCGGGAGGGTAACGAGATCATGCCGACACGTCTGCCGAATCCTGCCGGCCCAAAGAGCGCCAATGGGAGCGTCCCACGGGCAATGGTGATGATGCCGTTGCCCGCTCCATACAGCACCGTGAAGGCTGACGCGAGGAAGGGTCCGCCCGCGACCAGCGCAACGACACCGATCGGATTCATGAGCATGGCCAACCTCGCCGAAAGAAGCGGATGAAACCGGCCGAGCCATCCTGCTTCCAGAAGGCGGGCTCCGACTTGAGCCGGTCCGACCAACGCTCCTGCGAACAGGGCCTGTGCCGGTGTTGCGCCGAACCCAACCAGCATGGTCGGCAGAATTGCCGAGATTCCCGAGCTGACGAAACTTGCTGCCGCAAACATGTAAGCCAGCAGCACCATTGCAAAGGTCTCGCTCTGACGTCCGGATTGTTGGCTCGAGCCCCTTTTCGGTCGAGACTCCTGATCCAACGGAGCGGCACGCGGCAGCGAAAGATTGAGTGGCAGCGCAAGGCCGATATGGATCGCCGCCCACACCTGGCAGGCTGCGCGCCAGCCGTACTCCGAAGCGAGCCACGTCGTGAGGGGCCAACCGAGCGTGCTGGCGAAACCGGCGATCAGGGTAATGCCGGTGATGGTTCTTCGCGCATTGGCACCATAGATGCGAGCGAGCGTCGCGAAGGCCGCTTCATAGAGGCCCATGCCCATGCCGATCCCAAGCAATATCCAGGCTGCGATCAGCACCGCCACGCCGTGCGCCATAGACAGGAGGAGCAAGCCTGCCACAAAGACGAAGTTCGAGATGGCAAGCAGGCTTCGCCCTCCGAACGTATCGATGGCATGCCCGACTCGCGGGCCGAGCAGCCCGGAGACGACGAGTGCTCCTGACAGCGCCCCGAACACGTATGTCGGCGCAAGACCGAGATCGCGCGCAATCGGCGCAGCCAGGATGGCAGGGAGATAGTAGCTCGACGCCCAGGCAACGGTCTGAGCGGTGCCGAGCGCAACGACAACAGCGAGCGGACCTGTCGCCTGGCCCGCAGGGGCTTGCTTCATGAGCAACCGCATCCCGCCGCGCCAGCCTTCCTGGCCGATTCATCGGCAGCACAGCAGGTTGACGGCTCGTCCTTCGGCGGGCCGCCGCAGCATCCCGCTGCGCCGGCTGTTTCGACGCCACCGCGTGTGCAGACGCCGGTCTCCGGCAGCACGAGCTCGACGCGTGCCGCGGCCTCCTTGTCGCCCGCGATGTCAGCGACGATCGAGCGGACCTGTTCGTATCCGGTCATCATCAGGAAGGTCGGAGCACGACCGTAGGATTTCATGCCGGCCATGTAGAATCCCGGCTCATCATGCGCGAGTTCGCGGGCGCCATGAGGACGGACCGTGCCGCAGCTATGCTCGTTGGGATCGATCAGCGGCGCGAGCGCGATGGGCGCCTCGATCGCCGGATCGAGCCGAAGCCGCAGTTCGGACAGGAACGAAAGGTCGGGACGGAAACCGGCCGAGACGACCAACTCATCGGCCACCACACTGCGCGCGCCGCAGCAGGCGCCTGCTGAAATCCTGAGGCGACCTTCGGAGTCCGAGAGGTGAGTGACACCGAATCCAGTCTCTACCCTGATTTTCCCGGCAGCCACGAGCGCGGCGAAGGCGCTGCCCAGCTCGCCGCGTGCGGCAAGCTTGTCATTGCTGCCGCCGCCAAATGCCTTTGCGGGATCGGCGCCGCGGAGCAGCCAGACGGGCTGCGTGCCGGGGACCTCGTCGGCGAGTTGCACGAGGTCGATCAGCGTGCCGACCGCGGAATGACCGGCACCGAGCACGGCAACGATCTTGCCGGCATATCTGGCACGATCGGCGCCTCGCACATCCGGCATGCCATAGGCGATGCGGTCAGCGCGCTCGCGTTCACCGATCGCGGGCAAGCCGTTGCTGCCGGCGGGGTTGGGAGAGAACCACGTGCCGGATACGTCGATCACGGCATCGGCGCGCAGCACCTCAGGGCCCTTGCCGTTCTGATACCGGATTTCGAAGGGCGCTTGCTCTCGCCCCTTCGTCTTCGCCTTGTCGAAGCCGGCGCGGCTGATGGCCGTGACGCGGCTGGACGTCCGGATCGTCTCGCGCAGCGGCGTCCGCGTTGCGAGCGGAGCGAGGTATCGGTCGATCAGCTCGCCGCCGGTTGGATAGGACTGAGGGTCCGGCGAATTCCATCCCGTCGGCGCGAGCAGGCGCGCCGAGGCCATGTCCACGTTGTATTCCCATGGCGAGAAGAGCTGAACGTGCTGCCACTGACGGACCGCGTGCGCGGCTTCCGGCCCGGCCTCGAGCACGATCGGCGACATGCCGCGTTCGAGCACGTGCGCTGCCGCCGCGAGACCGACGGGACCCGCCCCGACGATGGCCACCGTTTTCGCGTTCATTTGACTTCTCCGATCTTTCTAGAATCATCGAATAAGGCGACAAAAAAATCATGCCGCCGTTTGCGCATCCTTGCATCCGACCTCGTCCGCACAGCACTCCGCGACCAGGAAATCGACGAGCCCCTGCATCGCGTCGTAGTTCGCGTGGCAGACAAGGCTCGTGGATTCCCGGACCTGACTGACGAGCCCGACCGAAACCAGAGTCTTGATGTGATGGGACAACGTCGATGCCGGGATCTTCAGCTTTTCCTGCAGGCGGCCGACCGGCATGCCCGAGCGCCCTGCCCGGACCAATGCGCGATAGATCTGGAGTCGCGTCCGGTTACCCAGGGCTTCCAGACGTGCTGCTGCGTCGTCGATCTTCATAAGGAGCACGATGCGCCTCATCCTGCCAGCCGTCAACCATATTTCTAGAACATTCGAAATATGACGCCGGGGTGGTCTTCCGGATTTCAGATTGACGCTCTCCCAATAATTCCATAAATCTGGATATATGGAATCAGAAGAAGCCGTCCTGGCGCTTGCCGCCCTGTCCCAACCGACCCGTCTGGAGGCCTTCCGGACGCTGGTCAGACACGAGCCTGATGGCCTTGCGGCCGGAGACCTCGCCCGCCTGTTGGAAGTCCCGGCCAATACGCTCTCGGCTCATCTGTCGATCCTGACGCGCGCGCGTCTCGTGACATCCGAGCGGCGCAGCCGTTCGATTGTCTATCGCTCCAACCTCTCAGAATTTCGGGACGTCGCGGTTTTCCTCCTGCGGGATTGCTGCGGTGGACGCCCCGAAGTTTGCGAGCCTGTGGTTGAAAGCCTGCAATCCTGCTGCTCTCCAAAGCGAAAGGAGCGAAGCCGTGTCCGATCCCAGGTTTAACGTCTTGTTCCTGTGTACCGGCAATTCGGCGCGGTCGATCCTTGCCGAGTCGATTCTGCGGAAGGACGGAGCCAGCCGCTTTCAGGCGTTCTCCGCCGGGAGCACGCCGAAGGGCGCGGTACATCCGCTGGCGCTGCATGCGCTGCAGACCATGGACTACCCGACCGCTGGGATGCGCTCGAAAAGCTGGCTGGAATTCGCCGCCGCCGATGCGCCGGTGATGGATTTCGTGTTCACCGTTTGCGACAACGCCGCCGGTGAAGCCTGTCCGATCTGGCCGGGTCAGCCGATGACGGCGCACTGGGGCATCGAGGACCCCGCCGCGGTAGAAGGCTCAGAGCTGGAAAAGCAGGCGGCATTCATCACCGCATTCCGCTATCTCAAAAATCGGATCGACACCTTCGTGAACCTCCCACTGAGGAGCATCGACAAGCTCTCGCTCGGCACCAGGCTGCGCGAGATCGGTCGCTCCGAAGGGACGACATCCAGCAAAAACAACGTGGCATGACGATGGGTATTTTCGAACGATATCTCACTTTGTGGGTTGCGCTTTGCATCGTCGCGGGCGTGGCACTGGGACACGTCATACCCGGGTTCTTCGGCGCGGTCGCAGCCGCTGAGGTCGCCAAGGTCAACCTGCCGGTAGCTATGCTGATCTGGCTCATGATCGTGCCGATGTTGCTGAAGATAGACTTCGGCTCACTGGGCCAGGTGCGGGAGCATTGGCGCGGCGTCGGCGTCACCCTCTTTATCAATTGGGCCGTGAAGCCGTTCTCGATGGCGCTGCTGGGCTCCTTCTTCATCGGCCACCTCTTCGCACCGTGGCTACCGTCCGGCCAGATCCCGTCTTACATCGCCGGTTTGATTCTGCTTGCGGCCGCGCCCTGCACCGCGATGGTCTTCGTGTGGTCCAATCTGTGCGAGGGCGAGCCCCACTACACCCTGAGCCAGGTCGCACTAAACGACGTGATCATGGTTTTCCTGTTCGCGCCGCTCGTGGGGATGCTGCTCGGAGTGGCCTCGATCAGCGTCCCCTGGGACACGCTGCTACTCTCCGTTCTGCTCTACATCGTGGTTCCGGTAATCGTCGCACAGCTGTGGCGCAAGGTGCTGCTGCGAAGGGACGACGACAGTTTCGACCGCGTTATGCGAATGCTACAGCCACTTTCGCTTGTTGCGCTTCTCGCGACATTGGTTCTGCTCTTCGGCTTCCAGGGAGAACAGATCGTCAGGCAGCCTAGCGTCATTGCCATTCTCGCCGTGCCGATTCTTGTCCAAGTCTACCTCAATGCGGGCTTGGCGTACTGGTTGAGCCGACGGTTTGGCGTGGCGTGGTGCGTCGCCGCTCCAGCCGCCCTCATTGGTGCGAGCAACTTCTTCGAGCTGGCGGTCGCCGCTGCGATCAGCTTGTTCGGCCTGGACTCCGGCGCTGCACTGGCGACCGTCGTCGGCGTTCTTGTCGAAGTACCGGTGATGCTGTCCGTCGTCCGGATCGTCAAGGCGACCCGGGGCTGGTACGAAGCGGGCGCTGGCAAAGCCCCGACAGCCTTAGAGGCCCGCCAATGAGGCTTGGAGACCCGACCATGAGCATCACGATCTATCACAACCCGGACTGCGGCACCTCGCGCAACACGCTTGCGATGATCCGGCAGAGCGGCGTCGAGCCTGTTGTCATCGAGTATCTGAAGACGCCGCCCTCCCGCGAAAGACTGGTCGAGCTCATCAAGGCCATGGACATCCCCGTCCGCGCGTTGCTGCGGGAGAAAGGCACGCC
>JAEYRD010000096.1 GCA_023435725.1 Pseudomonadota bacterium
ACCAAGGAAGTTCCGCTGCACACCTCGCTCTACGATACGCGCGGGAGCGCGCGCGCGATCGTGCATCTGCACTCGACCCATTCGGTCGCGCTTTCGATGCTGCCCGAGATCGACCCGCGCGCCGCGCTGCCGCCGATGACGGCCTATTACCTCATGAAATGCGGCGCCACCGCGCTCGTGCCCTATTACCGCCCCGGCGATCCAGCGGTCGCTGATGCGATCAAGGGGCTGGCGGGAAAATACTCATCCGTGCTGCTCGCCAATCACGGCCCGGTGGTCGCCGGCGACACGCTTGAAGCCGCAGTGTTCGCGACCGAGGAACTGGAGGAGACGGCGAAGCTGTATCTGCTGCTGCGCGGGATGAATCCGCGCCACCTGTCACCGGAGCAGGTGGCTGATCTGGTGAAGGTGTTCGGCGTGACGCTGCCGGAGCATGGCCACGCGCATTAGAACCAGACGGTCGCGAGCAAGACAGGGCCGCCTCAATCCTGTCATTGCGCGCCGAAAGATTCTGGATTGCTTCGTCGCTTCGCTCCTCGCAATGACGGTGAGACCCCTACAGCCCCAGATACGCCTTGCGCACGTCCGGATTGCCCTTGATCTCCGCCGATGGCCCCTGCATCAGTACGCGACCGGTTTGCAGGATGTAGGCGCGGTCGGCGATCTCGAGGCACTCGGCCATGCGCTGCTCGACGATCAGCACGGTCATGCCGGCGTCGCGGATGCGCTTCACCGCCTGGAAGATCTCGTCGACGAGCTTTGGCATGATGCCCTGCGAAGGCTCGTCCAGCATCAACAGCCGCGGGCGCGTCATCAGCGCGCGGCCGATGGCGAGCATCTGCTGCTCGCCGCCCGAAAGCGTCTCGGCGCGCTGCTCCAAACGTTCGGACAGGCGCGGAAACAGGTTGAAGACCAGATCGAGCGGCCCCTCGCGACCCGCTTCGCCACGATAGAGGTAGCTGCCGAGGCGAAGATTGTCGCGCACCGACAGGCGGGGGAACAGGCGGCGGTTCTCCGGCACATAGGCGATGCCGGTGGCGGTGATGTGGTGCTGCGCCATGCCGTCGAGGCGTTTGCCGTCGAACGTCACCGTGCCCGACCGCGGGCGCTCGGCGCCGGCGATGGATTTCAGCAGCGTCGACTTGCCCGCGCCGTTGGCGCCGGCGACGCAGACGATTTCGCCCTTCTGGACCTCGATCGAGACTGCGGAGATCGCGACCAGGCCCTGATAGGCGGTCGTGACTTCATGCACCGACAGCATGACGATCTCCCAGATATGCGCTGATCACCTTGGGATCGCGGACGACCTCGGTGGGCTTGCCCTCGACCAGCACCTTGCCGAGGTCGAGCACGATGGCGCGATCGACCAGCGGCATCACGATCTCCATGACATGCTCGACCATCAACACGGTAATGCCGGCGTCGCGCACCTTGCGCACCAGCGCCACACCGGTCTGAGCCTCGGTCGGCGTGAGGCCGGTGAGAACTTCGTCGAGCAGCAGCAGTTTTGGTTCGGTCGCAAGCGCGCGCGCGACTTCGAGGCGGCGCTTTTCGGCCGGCACGAGGTCGCTCGCGAGCACGTCGGCACGCGCGGCAAGACCGGTGAACTCCAGCACCTCATGCGCCTTGCGACGCGCCTCGCGCATCACGGTGTTGCGCACCAGAGCACCGACGATGACGTTGTCGATGACCGTCATGGTCTCGAAGCTCTTGACCACCTGGAATGTTCGCCCGACGCCGCGCTGGCAGCGCTCGGCCGCCGGCATGTTGGTGACATCCTCGCCGTCGAACCAGATCGACCCTTGAGTGGGCGGCAGGACGCCGGCGATCAGATTGAACAGCGTCGACTTGCCGGCGCCGTTGGGACCGATCAGTCCGACGATCTCGCCGTGGCCGACCGAAATCGAGACGTCGCTGTTGGCGACGAGGCCGCCGAACCGCTGCCAGACGCCGCGGGTTTCAAGGAGCGCGGTCATCGCGTGGCTCCTTTCGCTTTTGAACGGGAGAACAGACTCACCAAACCTTGCGGCAGGGCTAGCGATATCGCCACGATCAGTGCGCCATAGACGATGAGGTCGACGCCGCGGCCGGAGCCGCCGATATAGGAGCGCGTGAGCTCGGTCATCGGGATCAGGATGGCCGCACCGAGCACCGGTCCCCAGAGAGTGCCGATGCCGCCAACCACGGCCGGCAGCGCCATCAGCAGCGAGAACTGGAAGCCCATCACGCTCTCAGGATCGATATAGGCGAGGAACTGCGCATAGAAGGCGCCGCCGACGGCAACGAGGAAAGCGGAGACTGCAGCCGCGCCCATCTTGGAGTTGAACACGACGACGCCGAGGCTTTCAGCTGCTTCCGGATTGTCCTTCACCGCACGCCACCAAAAACCCCATTTGGAGTCTTCGAGCCACCAGGTGACGAACCAGGCGAGACTGCACAGCGCCAGCGCGAAATAGAAATAGGGCAACTTGCTGCGCATGAACTGGAATTTCAGCCAGCTATCGCCGCGCACCGGAACGGTGATTCCCATCGCAGCCCCCGCCCACTCCCAGTTCTGGAACAGCAGCAGCCCGATTTCGGCGATGACGATGGTCGCGATCACGAAGTAATGGCCGCGCAGGCGGAAGAAGGGATAGCCCAGCCCCATCGCGATGAAAGCCGCTATCACGCCGCCGGCGAGCATGCCGAACCAGGGCAGCACGCCGAACTTCGTGAACAAAAGCGTGGTGGTGTAAGCACCGATCCCGAAATACAGCGCGTGTCCCAGCGAGATCTGTCCGCAATAGCCGGAGAGGATGTTCCAGCTCTGCGACAGCGCCGCATACATCAAGGTCAGGATCAGGATGTTCTGGACGTAGACGTCCTTGATGAACAGCGGCGCAAGCGCGGCCAGTGCGGCCAGCACCGCGGCGATGATGAGGTCGCGGCGGCGCCGCGCGGCAAAATTCTTGTCCATCACATCGACCCGAACAGGCCGCGCGGCCGGATGAAGACGACGAGGAGATAGACGGCGTAGATGCCGACCGACTTCAGCGAGGGCGGCAGCACCAGGGCTGTGACCGCCTCGACGAGGCCAACGATGATGCCGCCGGCGAAGGCGCCGAACACGCTGCCAAAGCCACCCAGCGCCACCGTGACATAGGCGATCAGGGCGAAGGACGCGCCGACATCGGGATAGATGTAGAAGAAAACCGCCATGATCGCGCCGGCGAGGCCGACCAGCGCGGCCCCGAGGCCCCAACCGAGTGCGAACACGCGGTTCTTGTCGATGCCGACGAGCGCGACCGCACCGGGATCTTCACGGGTGGCTTCCAGCGCCCGGCCGAAATCGGTGCGATGGATGAAGAAATAGAGGCCGGCAAAGGCCGCGATCGAAACCAGCGCGCCGATGAGCTGTGGCTCCGGCAGGAAGATGCCGGCGACCGAGATGGTTTTGCCGCCGAGCCAGGACTGCGGAATGCTGCGATAGTCCGGCGTGAAAAAGAACTGCGCGAGGCCGCGCATCACGATGGCGAGGCCGAAGGTGGAGAAGATCTGCACCATGCCTGCATTGGCCTTGGCCCGCATGGCGAAGCGTACGACCAATAGATAGACTACCGCTCCGAACACGAAGAGTGCCGCGGCGACCAGTGGCGCCGACAGCAAGGGATCGATGGCGAAGAACGCGAACAGGAAGAAGGACGCGTACATCGCAATCATCAGGAACTCGCCATGGGCGAAGTTCACGACGTCCATCAGGCCGAAGATCAGCGCGAGGCCGACCGCGATCAGTCCGTAGAGCAGCCCCATGAGAAGGCCGCTCGCGAGACTCTGGATAATGGCTTGGGCTGTCACCTCTGATCCCCCGTTCGATACATCATGACAGGCTCCGTCCTTGCGAGCGAAGCGAAGCAATCCAGAAATGTCACTAAGGAAGCAGTCTGGATTGCTTCATCGCTTCGCTCCTCGCAATGACGGTGCGGGAGCAGTCTGATCCTCCCGCCCCTCACGGCGCCTAGTCCCCCAACCGCGCGCCGCTTTACTTCATCGGCCAGATCGCCTCGGCGATCGCGGCCTGCGGCGGGAAGACGGTGACGAACTTGCCGCCGACATATTGCAGCAACACCGGGTCGGCGTCGTTGTTCTGGCCTGCCTCGTCGAACTTGACGCGCTTCCAGGGCATGATCGTCTGCTCGCCCGGGATGTCGGTCGCCGCCAGTGCGTCGCGGATCTTCTCGCCGTCGGCCGACTTGGCGCGGTTGATCGCGTCGGCGAGGATGATCAGCCCCATGAACTGGCGCGAGGTGAGGTCGTTGAAGTCCTTGCCCGAGCGCGCCTTGAACATCTCGTTGATCTTGCCGACCATCGGGCGCTTCTGCGCAAGGTCGAGCGAGAAGGTACCGCGCGAGATCACGCCTTCGAGCTTGTCGCCGACGGCATCATAGAGCGCCTTCTCGGAGAAGCCGGCGTCCTGCGCCACGATTGCGTTCGGCTTGTAGCCGAGCTCGGCCATGGTCTTGACCAGGAGGATGCCGTCGGTGGTGTAGCTCGAGGGCATCAGCACATCGGCATTCGCGGTCTTGAGCTGCTGCACCTCGGCCGAGAGCGAGGGCGAGTTGGCGCGGTACTTGATGTCGGACACGATCTTGTAGCCGCGCTCGCCGGCGATCTTGGCCTGGGCGTTGCCGGAGTCGGTGCCGAAGATGGTGTCCTCGTGGAACAGCGACAACGTCTCGATCTTGGTGCCCTTCTTCTTCAAGGCATCGAAGAAGTCGAACATCGCGGCCGAGTACATTTCGTCATGCGGAGCGGCGCGGAAGTAATATTTGAGACCGCGGCGATGCAGGCTCGGCGAGGAGTTGTCGGCCGAGACGAACGGGATCTGGTAGCGTTCGCAGATCTGGCTCACGGTAACGGCGACCGCGCTCTGATAGGTGCCGATGATGGCGGAGACCTTCTCCTGGGTGATCAGGCGCTCGGCTTCGGCGCGGCCTTTCTGCGGATCGGCCTGGTGGTCGGCGAACACGAGACGCACCTTGGCGCCGCCGAGGCCTGGCAGGCCCTCGCCCTTCGCGAGCGGCAGATCGAAATCGGTATCCTTGTTGATGACCTCCAGCGCAGTCTCATAGGCCTTCTGCGCGTCGACGCCCTGCTGGGCGCTGCCACCGGAGAACGGATAGATGACGCCGATCACGACTTCCGAGGTCTGGGCGCGGGCAGCGAGCGGCACCAGCGCAGCGGTGGCGGTCGCACCCAGCAGCACGTCGCGGCGAGAAATCGTCATGGCATAGTCCCCTGTTACTGAATTTCGACTGATCGAATGAAGCGATTGATGGATGCGGTAAAGCCCGAAGAAGCAGCAAACGCTGCCTACTAAATCACGGCCATGTTCCTGTTCTTCAGATCCGTCACCAGCATCAGGCCGGGCGAATGCGTGATCGCGAACGGCAATTTGGCGGCGTTGATCACCGATTGCGGTGTGACGCCGCATGCCCAGAACACGGGGATCTCGTCATCGGCGATGGGGACCGGATCGCCGTAGTCGGGCGTGGCGATGTCCTTGATGCCGATCAGATGCGGATGGCCGAGATGCACGGGCGCCCCGTGCACGGCTGGATAGCGCGAGGTGATCTGCACCGCGCGGATCGCATCGGCCGGCTTGAACGGACGCATCGACACCACCATCGGACCGGCGAAGGGGCCGGCCTCTCCGCAGGCGATGTTGGTGCGGTACATCGGCACGCGCACATTGTGCTCGATGTGGCGGATCGGCATGCCCTCGTCGAGCAGCGCCTCTTCGAACGAGAACGAGCAGCCGAGCACGAAGGTCACGAGATCGTCGCGCCAGTACTTCGACACATCGGTCGGCTCGTCGACCACCTCGCCGTCGCGCCAGACGCGATACCGCGGCACGTCGGTACGGATATCGAGATCGGCGCCGAGCGCGGGGATGTGAGGACTGCCGACATCGGACATGCCGATGATCGGACACGGCTTGGGATTGAGCTGGCAGAAGCGGTGAAAGGCGCTGGCGTATTCGGCCGGCAGGATCGCCAGATTGCCCTGGACGAAGCCGGGGGCGACGCCGGCGGTAGAGGCGACCAGCCCCTCACGGTAGGCGAGCCGAGCCATGCGGCTCGGGAGCGTATCGGGTGCTTCAGTTTGCTGCGCTGCCACCAAAACAGTCATTTGATCGACCTGCCTATAAACTCGACAAAGACAGCCAACACCAAGCCTGCTATAAAGTCTAATCTTCCTTTCTAATCGATCTCGATAAATCAAATTTATCGATCGGGAGAATCCTTCCAATGCTGGACTTCAGGTCGATCGAAACTTTTCTCTGGGTTGTGAAGCTCGGCAGCTTTCGCGGCGCCGCGGCACGGCTCAACACCACCCAGCCGGCGATCTCCCAGCGCATCGCCCAGCTTGAGCGCGAGATGGGCGTAAAGCTCCTGAACCGTGATCATCGCGTGGCTTCGCCGACGCCGAGCGGCCGACAGATGATGGTCTATGCGGAGAAGTTGATCGGCCTGCGCGCGGCGATGATGGCGGAAATCGGCGACCGTTCCGCGATGCGCGGCGTGATGCGCCTCGGCGTCGCCGAAACCATCGTGCACACTTGGCTGCCGCGCCTGGTGAAGAGCGTGAACGAGGTCTATCCGAACCTGTCGCTGGAGATCGAGGTCGACATCACGCCGAACCTCACCGCGCGCCTGCTCGCGCAGGAGATCGAGCTTGCCTTCGTGGTGGGACCGCTGTCTGCTTCGGGCGTGCACAACCGCGTGCTCGCGGATTATCCTATCGGATTTCTCGCAAGCCCCTCGCTTGGCCTCGGCAACGGTCCGGTGACGCGCGCCGAGCTCGCACGGTTTCCGATCATCACCTTCCCGCGCAAGACGCGGCCTTATGAGGTCGTGCGCGAGGTGTTCGACCGGCCGGAGCTGCCGCCGATCCGGCTGCACGCCTCCGCGTCGCTTGCGACCGTCATCCACATGGCGGTCGAAGGGCTCGGCATCGCCGTGATCCCCGATGCCATCGTCGAGAACGAACTCGCCGACGGGCGGCTGCAGCTGCTCGACACCGACCTCGCCATCTCGCCGCTGACGTTCACGGCCAGCTGGCTCGCCTCGCCCGACGTCGTCGCGGTGGAGCGCGTCGCCGAGCTTGCATGGCAGATTGCGCAGAGCAGCCTCGCGGTTGACGAGCCCGCGCTGGCGCGTCATTGAAAAAGACGCCGGACAACCTTCAACGTCATTCCGGGGCGATGCGACGGGACCGAGCGAAGCGCGGCCCGGCAGCATCGAACCGGGAATGACAACTGAGAGACTGACCGCATGAGCCGAGCCGCCACCAACCTGCAAATCGATTCCGCCCGCCTTTGGGGCTCCATCCACGAGACCGCGCAATTCGGCGGGACGGCCAAGGGCGGAGTGCGGCGGCTGACGCTGAGCGCCGAAGACAAGCAGGTGCGCGACTGGTTCCGCAAGGCCTGCGAGGACGCCGGTCTCGAGGTGCATGTCGATGCGCTCGGATCGCAGTTCGGTCTGCGCAAGGGGCGCGACATGTCGAAGCTGCCCGTCGGCATCGGCTCGCATCTCGACACCCAGCCGACCGGCGGCAAGTATGACGGCATTCTCGGGACGCTCGGCGCGCTCGAAGTCATCCGCACGTTGAACGACGCCGGCATCGAAACCGAAGCGCCGATCTGCGTCGTCAACTGGACCAACGAGGAAGGCTCGCGCTTCGCACCCGCGATGATGGCTTCGGCCGCCTATGTCGGCGATTTCACCACCGACGACATTCTCTCGCGCAAGGACGCCGAGGGCGTCACAGTGAGCCAGGCGCTCGACGGCATCGGTTATCGCGGCGACAAGCCGGTCGGCTTCCAGAAGCTCGGCTGCTTCGTCGAATTGCACATCGAGCAGGGCCCGATCCTGGAAGCCGAAGGCAAGACCATCGGCGTGGTCGATTCCGGCCAGGGCGTGCTCTGGTACGACGGCAAGATTTCCGGCTTCGAGAGTCATGCCGGCTCGACGCCGATGCCGCTGCGGCGCGATGCGCTCGCCACGCTCTCGGAGATCGTGCTGGCGATGGAAGCCATTGCCAGGAAGCACGGGCCGAAGGCGGTCGGCACCATCGGCGAAGCCGTGATCGCAAACCCCTCGCGCAATGTCATTCCCGGCGAGATCGCCTTCACCGTAGATTGCCGCAGTTCGGATGACGCGATCATGGATGCGCTCGACCGCGATCTTCGCGCCGCGATCGCCGAGATCGCCGCGCGCCGCAAAGTCGAGGTCAAGATCGACCTGGTCTGGCGCAAGCCGCCGACGCACTTCGATCCCAAGCTCATCGCAGCGGTCGAGAACGCGGCGAAGGCGCTCGGTTATTCCAGCCGCCGCATTACTTCCGGCGCCGGACACGACGCCTGCAACCTCAACACCGTCATGCCGGCGGCGATGGTGTTCGTGCCCTGCAAGGACGGCATCAGCCACAACGAGCTGGAGGACGCCACGCAGCCGGACTGCGCCGCGGGCACCAACGTGCTGATGCACACCGTGCTGGCGATCGCCGGCGTCGCATCCTGATCGGAGAGTAACACCATGCGCGGAGTTTTCGTCGACGCCAACGAAGCCCTCGCCGTGATCATGGAGCGACTGGAGAAGCCCGGCGATCCCAAGGTGCGGATCCACAGGGATCCCGACATCAAGCCCGAGCAATACCCTGAGATCCTCGATGGCGCCGAGATCGCGATCGTCGACCACACCGCGCTGCCGACCGACGTCGCGAAGAAGTGCATGGGCCTCAAGCACGTCGTGTTCCTCGGTACCGGCGCGCGCAGCTACATGAATCCGGAGGAACTCAGCGAGCTCGGCATCTCCGTGCATCTGATTAAGGGCTATGGCGACACGGCGGTCGCGGAATCCGCGATCGCGCTGATGTGGTCGTCCGCCCGCGTCATCGCGATGATGGATCGCGAGATGCGCGCCGGCAACTGGCTGCGCGAGGACGGCATGCAGCTCACAGGCAAGACGCTCGGCCTGATCGGCTTCGGCGGCATCGCCGCCGAGGTCGCGCGCATTGCGTCCGGCAGCGGCATGAAAGTGATCGCCTGGAACCGCTCGCCGAAGACCCACCCCGGCGTGGAATTCACCGACCTCGATACGTTGCTGGCGAGGAGCGACGTCGTGTCGCTGCATCTCTTGCTCAACGACGAGACGCGCGGCATGATCACGCGCGACAAGATCGCGAAGATGAAGCCGGGCGTCGTCTTCATCAACACCGCGCGCGGCGCCATCGTCGACGAGCAGGCAATGATCGACGCGCTGAAGTCGGGCCACATCCGCCATGCAGGTCTCGACGTTTTCAACATTGAGCCGCTGCCGGCGGATCACCCGCTGACCAAGCTGCCGAACGTGACACTGTCGGCGCATTCGGCGTTCCGCACGCCGGAAGCCAGCGAGAACCTCATTCATGCCGCATGGGAACACTGCCGCAGAATTGTAAAAGGATAAGAGCAACAACAATGGCCGACTACCGCACCATCAAAGCAGAGCCGCTCACCAACGTCATCCGCACCATCGCCAAGGCCGGCGGCTCCTCGGACCGCGAAGCCGATCTCGTGTCCACCAATCTCGTCGAGGCGAATCTCAAGGGCCACGACTCGCACGGCGTGGGCATGATCCCGCGTTATGCCGAAGGGGTCGCCGAGGGTGGCCTTGCCGTGAACCAGCACGTCAAGATCGTGATGGATACGGGCCCTCTGCTCACCCTGGACGGCCTCACCGGCTACGGCCAGGTGATGGGATATGAGGCGATGGAGCTGGGCGCCGAACGTGCCAAGCGCAACGGCGTGTGCGTGGTCGGCCTCTCCAACTCGCACCACATCGGCCGCATCGGCCACTGGGCTGAACAATGCATCGAGCACGGGCTGGTGTCGATCCACTTCGTCAACGTGATCTCGCGCCCGATTGTGGCGCCGTGGGGCGGCAGCGATGCCCGCCATGGCACCAACCCGTTCTGCGTCGGCATCCCGCGCAAGGGCAAGGAGCCGATCGTGCTCGACTTTGCCACCAGCAAGATTGCGCAAGGAAAGACCCGCGTCGCCCACAACAAGGGCGTCGAACTCGAGCCGGGCACCATCATCGACAACGAGGGCAAGCCGACCACAAATCCGCGCTACACCGTGATCGCCCCGCACGGCGCGATCCTGCCCTTCGGCGAGCACAAGGGTTCGGGACTGGCACTCGTGTGCGAAATCCTGGGCGGGGCGCTCTCGGGCGGCCAGACTGTCAAGGGCCCGGATGACGGCAAGCGCCGCGTGCTCAACGGCATGCTCTCGATCATCATCGATCCGAACAGGCTCGGCACCGGCGAGAACCTCGCGCGCGAGGTCGAGAGCTTTGTCGCCTGGCACACTGCCTCGCCTCCCGGCCCCGGCGTCGACAGAGTGAAGATCGCCGGCGAGCCCGAGCGCGAGACCAAGAAGAAGCGTTTGGCCGAGGGCATTCAGGTTGATCCGAACACCTGGCGGGAGATTCTGGACGCCGGGAAGAGGTTCGGACTGGATCAGGCCACGATCGAGAAGATCGCGGGCTAGTAAAAACGAAACGCATCTCGTCCCGGCCTTCGCCGGGACGAGATTGTATTCGATAACCTGCCTTAATCCACCATCTCCGCGACCGCCTTGCCGCAAGCGGTGGTGTCGGCGTTGCCGCCGAGGTCCTTGGTACGGAGCGTGCGTTCGCCGAGTGTGCGCTCGATCGCATCGACGATCGACCTGCCGGCTTCCTTCTCGCCGAGATGCTCGAACATCATCGCGCCCGACCAGATCATTCCGATCGGATTGGCGATGCCCTGCCCTGCGATGTCAGGCGCCGAACCGTGCACGGGCTCGAACACCGACGGGAAATCGCCCTCCGGGTTGATGTTGCCGGACGGTGCGATGCCGATGGTGCCGGTGCAGGCAGGTCCCAGGTCGGAGAGGATGTCGCCGAACAGATTGGAGCCGACCACGACGTCGAACCAGTCCGGGTGCAGCACGAAGTTCGCGGTCAAAATGTCGATGTGATACTTGTCCCACTTCACGCCCGGAAACTTCTTGGCCATCGCTTCCACGCGCTCGTCCCAATAAGGCATCGTGATGGAGATGCCGTTCGACTTCGTCGCCGAGGTCAGGTGCTTCTTCGGCCGCGACTGCGCGAGTTCGAAGGCGAACTTCAGGATGCGGTCGACGCCGGTGCGGGTCATCACCGTCTGCTGGGTGACGAACTCGCGGTCGGTGTCGGGGAACATGCGGCCGCCGACGGAGGAATACTCGCCTTCGGTGTTCTCGCGCACCACCCAGAAGTCGATGTCACCGGGCTTGCGGCCGGCCAGCGGCGACGGCACACCGGGCATCAGCCGCACCGGGCGCAGGTTTACATATTGATCGAACTCGCGGCGAAACTTGATCAGCGAGCCCCACAACGAGACGTGGTCCGGGATTTTTGCCGGCCAGCCGACGGCTCCGAAGTAGATCGCATCGTGCTTGCCGATCTTCTCCTTCCAGTCGCCCGGCATCATCTGGCCGTGCTTTTCGTAATAGTCCCAGGATGAGAAGTCGAAATGATCGAAGTGCAGGGAGATGCCGTATTTCTTCGCCGCCGCCTCCAAAACGCGCAGGCCCTCGGGCATCACTTCCTTGCCGATGCCATCGCCGGGAATGACTGCGATCCGGTATTGCTTCTTGCTCATCGAGAACGTCCTTGGGTTGGTCCGGCAGCCGCCGTCTTTTTGGTCGCACTGCAATGAACCAAACTCGGCGGCAGTGCAACGCTGCACTGCAATGTTGACCATGGCGCGGCCGAGCGCCTACTGATTTCATCCTGTTCCCACCGAGCGAGTAACCCTCATGGATCTGCATCTGCGTGGCAAGCGCGTCCTCATTACAGGCGCGTCCAAGGGCATTGGCGCAGCCGCCGCCGAGGTCTTTGCCGAGGAAGGCGCTCATCTCCTGCTGGCCGCCCGCAGCGGCGACCAGCTCAAAGCGCTGGCGGATCGCTTGCGTTCCGCGCACCAGATCGATGCCGCCACGACCGTCGTCGACCTACGCAAGGCCGAGGACGTCGCGCGGCTCGCCAGGGAAGCGGCAGAGATCGACATCCTCGTCAACAATGCCGGCGACATCCCCGGCGGCTCGATCGACAAGATCGACGAGGCGACATGGCGGCACGCCTGGGATTTGAAGGTGTTCGGCTACATCAACCTCACGCGCATGATCTATGCGCAGATGAAGGCGCGCGGCGGCGGCGTGATCGTCAACGACATCGGCGCGGCCGGCGAGAAGTTCGATGCCAACTACATCTGCGGCAGCGCCGGCAATGCCGCGCTGATGGCTTTTACCCGCGCCCTCGGCGGCAAGAGCCTCGCCGACAACATCCGCGTGGTCGGCATCAATCCAGGGCCGGTCGGCACCGACCGCCACGTCACGCTGCTCAAGACGCGGGCAAAGCACCAATTCGGCGACGAGACGCGCTACAAGGAATTCCAGAAGAGCCTGCCGCTCGGCCGCCCCGCGCATGCGCGCGAGATCGGCGACCTCATGGCGTTCCTGGCGTCGGATCGCGCCGGCTACACGTCGGGTGTGATCTACACGGTCGATGGTGGCATCAGCGCGGGGTGGGGTTGAATTTCTCCGTCATTGCGAGCGCAGCGAAGCAATCCAGGAATACAGCCGCAGCGGCAGCGGCAGTCTGGATTGCTTCGCTGCGCTCGCAATGACGAACCAAGAATGGGCATAGGAGTAAACACAATTGTCTCAGGATCTGATCCGCGAAACCGCGTGCGCCGTGGTCGACAAGCTGCGGTCCGGCGACGTCTCGCCGCTCGAACTGTTGGACATGCTGGAAAAGCGCATCAGTGAGGTGGACGGCAAGGTCAATGCGCTGCCGACGCTGTGCTTCGATCGCGCTCGGGATAGCGCCAAGGCGCTGATGCAGAAGCCGGCCGGCGCGCGCGGGCTGCTGGCGGGGCTGCCGGTGCCGATCAAGGATCTGACCGACGTTGCGGGCGTGCTGAACACGCAGGGATCGCCGATCTTCAAGGACAACATCCCCGCAAAGTCCGACCTCATGGTCGAGAACCTCGAGGCCAACGGCGCGGTCGTCTACGCAAAATCCAACACGCCCGAATTCGGCGCCGGCGCCAACACCTTCAACGAAGTGTTCGGCGCGACGCTCAATCCCTGGGATACGTCCAAATCGGCGGCCGGCTCCTCGGGCGGCGCGGCGGTCGCGCTGGCCACCGGCATGGCCTGGCTGGCGCAGGGCTCCGACATGGGCGGCAGCTTGCGCAATCCGGCGAGCTTCTGCGGCATCGTCGGCATGCGGCCAAGCATCGGCCGCGTCGCGCACACGCCGAAGGCGGGCATCGATCGCAATCTCGGCGTCCAGGGTCCGATGGCGCGCAACGTCGAGGATCTCGCGCTGCTGCTCGACGCCATGAGCGGCGACTATGCGGCCGATCCGCTGTCGCTGCCGGCACCTTTAACCTCGTTCCTGTCGGCGGCGCAGTCGGGCAAGAGGCCGAAGCGCATCGCTTATTCGCCCGATCTCGGCATCACGCCGGTCGACCCCGAGGTCAAGGCGATCACGCGCAAGGCGGCGGAACGCTTCGCAGAAGCCGGAGCAACCGTCGAAGAGGCGCATCCGGACTGGCGCGAGGCGCATGAATGCTTTCACGTGCTGCGTGCCTTCGATTTCGCGATCACTAAAGCCCAACTGCTCCGCACCAAGCGCGACCTGCTCAAGCCCGAGGTGATCTGGAACATCGAGGAAGGCCTCAAGCTCACCGTCGAGCAACTCGAGCGTGCCGAAGCGCAACGCGTCGGCATGACCGCACGCGCGATCGAGTTCTTCAGCGCCTACGATCTCTTGCTGGTGCCGACGACCATCGTGCCGCCCTTCCCGATCGAGCATCGCTATGTCGCCGAATGCGCCGGCAAGCGTTTCGACAACTATGTCGAATGGCTCGGCATCGTCTACGCCATCACGCTGGCCTGCTGCCCCTCACTGTCGCTGCCCTGCGGCTTCACGGCCTCGGGCTTGCCCGTCGGCATCCAGGTCGTCGGCGCGCCACGCGCGGATGCGCAAGTGATCGCCGGCGCCAAAGTGCTGGAGGATATCCTGGGTCTGCGCGGCACCACGCCGATCGATCCGCGAGTGAAGAAGTAGCTCCAACCTCATGCCCCGGACGCGGCGCAGCGCACCGGACGATGATGCGCATCGCCGGCAGCGCTGCACCTTGTCCGGGACATGAGAGAGATGGAGCAGGACTCTCACCTCCCACCCGTCGCCTCCAGGCTCCGGCTATACCGCGACATCGCGAAGCAGAAGACGAAATAGATTGCGGCGACGAAGATGTAGACCTCCACCGAGAATTGCTGCCAGGCGGGATCGATGATCGCCGTCTTCGCTGTCGTCAGCAGGTCGAATATGCCGATGATCAGGACGAGGCTGGTGTCCTTGAAGAAGGCGATGAAGGTGTTGACCAATGGCGGGATGACGTGGCGGATCGCCTGCGGCAGGACGATCAACCGGTGCTTGCGCCAGTAGGATAGCCCCAGCGCATCGGCGGCCTCATACTGCCCGCGCGGCACGGCCTGAAGCCCGCCACGAATGACTTCGGCAAGATAGGCGCCCGCAAACAGGATGATCGCGATCTGTGCGCGCAGGAGCTTGTCGATGTTGAATCCGGCAGGCATGAACAGCGGAAACATCACGCTCGCCATGAACAACAGGCTCACCAGCGGCACGCCGCGTATCAACTCGACATAGAGCACGCTGAGCGAGCGGATCGCCGGCAGCTTTGAACGCCGCCCCAGCGCGACGAGGATGCCGAGCGGAAAGCCGAACGCGAGTCCGAAGGTTGCCAGGATCAGCGTCACCGGCAGTCCGCCCCAGCGGTCCTGCGAGACGAAACTGAGCCCCAGCACTCCGCCCCACATCAGCACGCTGATCAGCACCAGCGCACCGATCCAGAGATAGGCCAGTTCGCGCCGCCATAAGGCACGGCGGGTGGAGAGATAGAACAGCGCGATGAACAGCAGCACCGACAGCGCCGGCCGCCACTGCTCGTCGAACGGATAGGTACCGAACAGGATGAAGCGGTACTTCTCAGGAATGATGGCCCAGCAGGCGCCGACACCGCGCACCGCGCGGCAGGCGCTGGAGTCGTTCGCCGACGTCAGCCAGACCGCATTCGCAATGCCCCATTGCACGAAGCTGATCACGCCTTTCGCGAGCACCGCCAGCAACGCCACCGAGAGGATGGCGTTCGGGACCGACGAGAACAGATTAGTGCGCAGCCAGCGCAGCACCGGGTTTCCCAGTTGCGGTCGGCGGGCGGCGCGCGGCGCGTCGGGGATATCGGTGATCACGGTCATGATCAGCGCTCCACCAGCGCGATGCGCGCATTGTACCAGTTCATGAAGAAACTGATGCCGAGGCTGATGGTCAGAAACACCGCCATGATCAGTGCGATCGCCTCGATGGCTTGCCCGGTCTGATTCAGCGTGGTGTTGGCGACCGAGACCACGTCCTGGTAGCCGATCGCCACCGCAAGCGAGGAGTTCTTTGTCAGGTTGAGATACTGGCTCGTCATCGGCGGCACGATGACGCGGAGCGCCTGCGGCAAAATGATCTGTCGCAGCATGAAGCTGCGGCGCAGGCCGAGCGCGCTGGCGGCATCCCACTGGCCGCGCGGCACCGACTGGATGCCGCTGCGTACGATCTCGGCAATGAAGGCCGAAGTGTAGGTCACGAGCGCGATCAGCAGCGCGAAATACTCGGGCGCCAGCGTCAAGCCGCCGACGAAGTTGAAGCCGCGCAGTTCAGGCCATTCGATCTTCCAGGACACACCGAGCAGCACGGACACCAGGGCCGGCAGCGCGACGATGAGGCCAACCGCAAAGGGCCAGGCCGGCCGCGGCTTGCCGTCGCGCATCTGTTGCGCGATCAGCCAGCGCCGGATCATGTAGAACACCGCAAGCCCGAGCGCCGCCGCGCCGAGCACCCAAAGCTGCGACGAGCCAACAGGGATCGCCGGCAGGATCAGGCCACGATTGGACAGGAACACGCCCTCGATCGGCCGCCACGCCGCGCGCGCGGCCGGCAGCGCCTGCATCAGCACGTACCAGAACAGAAGCTGGAGCAGCAGCGGGATGTCGCGGAGCGTTTCAACGTAGACGGCGGCGAGCCGCGACAGCAGCCAGTTCGCCGACAGGCGCGAGATGCCGATCAACGTACCGAGAATGGTTGCGAGCACGATGCCGATCACGGCAACTCGCAAAGTATTGGCGACGCCGACGACGAAGGCCCAGAGGTAAGTGTCCTTCGGACTATACGGGAGCCAACTGTCGGCGATCGGCATGCCGGCCTCGCGGCCGAGGAACGCAAAGCCGGTCGTGATACGGCGGGCCGAAAGATTGGTGACGGTGTTGGACCAGAGGAACGCGATCACCCCAACCGCGATCCCGACCACCAGGATCTGCCAGAACAGGCCTTGCAGTTCGCGGGGGCCCCATGCGCCGAAGAAACGGCGGCGCGGCGGCGGTCTCGGAGCGTCTGAAGTCACAGCACAAAAATCCTTCTCACGAGCAACGATTTCCGGCGGCGCACGTCAACTGTTGCACCAATCCAGGAACCGTGCAACAAATGTTTCATGGCCGAGCCCGCGAAATCCTCGCCGTTGAGCGAACTCCGCATTGCATTGCCATCGCTCCCGATGCGCCTGCAGGAGGTCGGGCGCTTCGTCGCCGCCAACGACTACGACGCCACGACCCGTTCGATGCGCGATCTCGCCGCCGAAGCCGGCGCCGACCCCGCCGCGTTCACGCGGCTCGCAAAAGCCATCGGCTATTCCGGCTGGGACGAACTTCGCGCTGCGCTGACCGAGGCACGACGGCCGTCCCAGACATCGCCCTTCTCCGGCCGCGCCAAAAGTCGCCGTCACGGCCCGAATGCCGACGTCGCGCTCGTTATCGACAAGCTCGAGGCCGAAGCCGCCGGCCTCCCACGCATCCCGGCGCAGCCGATTGCGGAAGCGGCCCGCGCGCTCCACGACGCCAAGCGGATCTGGATCACCGGCTATCGAAGCTGTCGCAGCGTCGCGGAGCTGCTGAACTACGAGCTCAGGCTATTCCGACCGGAGCAGGTGCAACTCGTCGGCGCGTCCGGCCCCGACGATCTCGACCTCGGAGCCTTTCGGCCCGGCGAGGCCGTCATCATCATCGGCTTCCTGCCTTACACAGATGCGAGCGTCCGCGTTGCGCAAGCTGCTCATCGCAGCGGCGCGACGCTGATCGCGATCGCCGATAGCCACTCGGCGCCGATGGCCGAAGGCGCCGACCACGTGCTGCTGTTCGAGGCAGCCTCCCCGCCCGGCTTTTTCCCCAGTCTCACCGGCGCGATCGCAATTGCGCAGTCGCTCGCCGCGGTGACGTTCTCGCTCGGCGGCGCGGCCGCGAAGAAGCGCCTTGAGAATACCGAGGCGCGGCTGGCCGCGGCCTCCACCTACGTCTCAGAGAAAGGTTGACCCATGGCCGCTCGCACCAGCCGCGTCCTGCATCGTTCGTTGCGCGAAACGCCGCCCAAGGCGATCGGCGGTGAAGGCGTTTATCTCTTTGCCGAGGACGGACGGCGCGTGATCGACGCTTCCGGCGGCGCGGCGGTCTCGTGCCTCGGCCATCAGCATCCGCGCGTGATCGCGGCGATGGCGAAGCAGGCCTCGACGCTCGCTTACGCCCACACCGCCTTCTTCTCGTCCGAACCAGCAGAAGCGCTTGCCGAGACACTGGTCGGGCACGAGCCCGGTGGCCTCGCTTACGCCTATTTCGTCAGCGGCGGATCGGAGGCGATCGAGGCCAGCATCAAGCTCGCACGGCAGTATTTCATCGAGCGCGGCGAGCCGCAGCGGCAGCATTTCATCGCGCGGCGGCAGAGCTATCACGGCAACACGCTCGGCGCCCTTGCTGCGGGTGGAAATGCCTGGCGGCGTGCCCCCTATGCACCGTTGCTTTCGGCCGCCTTCAGTCATGTCACCCCGGCCTTCGCCTATCACGAAAAGCGCGACGGCGAGTCGGATGCCCAGTTCGTGGCGCGGCTTGCGGCCGAGCTCGAAGCCGAGTTCCAGCGGCTTGGACCCGACACCGTGGCGGCGTTCCTCGCCGAGCCCGTCGTCGGCGCGACCGCAGGCGCCGTGACGGCACCGGACGGCTACTTCAAGGCGGTGCGCGAGATTTGCGACAGACATGGCGCCCTTCTCATCCTCGACGAAGTCATGTGCGGCATGGGCCGCACCGGCACGACGCACGCCTGGGAGCAGGAGGGCCTCTCCCCGGACATCCAGGCGATCGCAAAAGGTCTCGGCGGCGGCTACCAGCCAATCGGCGCCATGCTCGCGAGCGGCAAGATCATCGACACCATCCGCGTCGGCTCGGGCGCCTTCCAGCACGGCCACACTTATCTGGCCCATCCCCTCGCCTGCGCCGCCGCACTCGCGGTGCAGGAGGTGATCCGCGAGGATCACCTGCTCGATCGCGTCAAGGAACGCGGCAAGCAGCTCGAGCAACGCCTGATCGATCGCTTCGGCAATCACCGCCATGTCGGCGACATCAGGGGGCGTGGGCTGTTCTGGGCGATCGAGCTCGTCGCGGATCGCGCCAGTCGCACCTCGTTCGATCCGGCGCTCAAGCTGCATCAGAAGATCAAGGCGGAGGCCTTTGCCAACGGCCTCGGCTGCTATCCCGGCGGCGGCACCGTGGACGGCGTCCGCGGCGACCATGTGCTGCTGGCGCCGCCCTATATCGCCTCCGCGGAGGAGATCGACCTGATCGTCGACAAGCTCGGCACGGCCGTCGACAACGTGTTGCGTAGTGTCAATCATTGAGGGGAGAGTAGCATGATGAGGAAAGTGGTTATCGCCGCAGGTGTGCTCGCGGCATCGACGGTGGTCGCGTCGGCGGCGACGCTCGACACGGTCAAGAGCCGGGGCGCGCTGGTGTGCGGCGTCAGCGCCGGTTTTGCCGGTTTCTCTGCGCCGGACTCGCAGGGCAATTACAAGGGCCTCGACGTCGACTATTGCCGCGCGCTCGCGGCCGGTGTGCTCGGCGACCCCAACAAGGTGCGCTACGTCTCGCTCACCGCACAGAACCGCTTCACGGCGCTGCAGTCCGGCGAGATCGACGTGCTCTACCGCAATTCGACGCAAACCTATTTGCGCGGCGTCACGCTGGGCCTGCGGCAGGGGCCGATCAACTTCTACGACGGCCAGGGCTTCGTGGTGAAGAAGGACCTCGGCGTAAAGGAGCTCAAGGACCTCAAGGGCGCCACCGTCTGCGTCGCGCAAGGCACCACGCATGAGGTCACGCTCGGCGATTACGGCCGCGCCAACGGCATCGACTGGAAGCCGCTGGTGTTCGACCGCGTCGACACGATGTACCAGACCTTCTTCGGCGGCCGCTGCGATGCCATGACCCAGGACGCTTCCGCGCTCGCCGGCGCGGTGACGACCGCAGCGCCGAACCCCGCCGACTACGTCGTGCTGCCGCAGACCATCAGCAAGGAGCCGCTCGGCCCCTTCACCCGCAACGGCGACGAGGTCTGGAGCGATATCATCACCTGGCTGCATTACGGCCTGATCGAGGCCGAGGAGCTCGGCGTGACACAAACCAATGTCGACGAGATGGCGAAGTCGCAGACACCCTCGATCCAGCGGCTGCTCGGCGCCTCCGGCGACCTCGGCTCGCGGCTCGGGCTCGACAACAAATGGCTGGTCACGGCGATCAAGGCCACTGGCAATTACGGCGAGATCTATGAGCGCAATGTCGGCAAGGCGAGCCCGCTGAAGCTCGAACGCGGCCTCAACGGTCTCTGGAGCAAGGGTGGCTTGATGTACGCCATTCCGTTCAAGTAGACACCGCGCGTGTCCCGGACGCGCTGTAGCGTACAACGCTGCAGCGCAGAGCCGGGGCACGAAACCTCTTATCAGGTACGCAAGTTCAATGACGACGACGCGCCCTCGCATCGCCCTGATCCACGCCCTCAAGCACTCCATCGCGCCGATCGAAGCCGCGTTCGCAAAGGCGTGGCCGGAGGCACGGCTGATGAACCTGCTCGACGACAGCCTCTCGGCGGATCTGGCGCGCGACGGGAAACTCAACGACGCCATGACCGAGCGCTTCCTCGCGCTCGGCGACTATGCAGCGGCGACGGGAGCCGATGGAATCCTGTTCACCTGCTCGGCCTTCGGCCCCTGCATCGAGGCGGTCGCACGCGCACATGCGCCGATGCCGGTGCTCAAGCCGAACGAGGCCATGATCGAGCGCGCAGTGACGATGGGCAAGCGCATCGGCCTGCTCTCGACTTTCCCGCCGACCTTGGCCTCGATGCCGCCGGAGTTTCCAATCTCCGTCCAGGTCGTGCCTAAACTCGCCGAAGGCGCGCTGGCTGCGCTTGATCGCGGCGATCGCGCAGCACATGACCGGTTGATCACGGAAGCTTCGCGCGACTTGCGCGATTGCGACGTCATTGCACTGGCACAGTTCAGCATCGCGGCTACTGCCCCCCTGATCGCGGAAGCCACCGGCCGTCCCGTCGTAACCACGCCGGACAGCGCCGTCGAGAAGCTGATCAGGCTGCTGGCGGCCAAGGCCTAGGGTCTATTTCCGACGCCGGGCGTCCTTGATCGCGACTGCGAGCGCCGCCTTCGTCTCGTTCACAAAATCCTCGACCAGCTCTTCGCGCGTGGCATGCGCTGCCTCGCCCGTGAACAAGCCCTGCTCGGCCAGCATCACCACGCCGTGCAGCGCAGCCCATATCTTGAGCGCGTGCCGCTCGCGCAAAAAACCAACGGCCGGCACTTCCAGCGCTTCGACCACCAGCGCAAAGGTTTCACGCGTAGCCTCGTGCAGCTCGCTGCCCTTGGCCGCACATGAAACGGTGCGGGAAGCGAACATCAACCGGTAGATGCCGTTGCGGCGCAGACCGAAATCGAGCGTCGCTTGCGCCAGCCGCGACAATTTCGATTGCTTGGACGGCTTTGCCATCGCCTCGCGCAGGACCGCGCTGAGCTGGCGGAACGCCTCCGCCGTCACCGCCGCAAGCAGTGCCTCGCGATCGGCGAAATGCCGGTATGGCGCCGGCTGCGAGACGCCGAGCTGTTTAGCAAGCGCCTTGATGCTGATCGCCTCGGCCCCGCCCTGCTCCGCCTCTCGCAGCGCGGCTTTTATCAGGGCATCACGGAGATCGCCGTGATGATAGGTGTTCTCAGGCTTGCGGGCGAGCTGTGACGGCATGTTGACGCGAAACCTATATGGACCGTCGAGCAGTTGTTGAGAATTTGGCGCAAGAACAATCAGACACTTGTGCGACCCTGTCAAATTCATCTTGCGAAGCTTGCAAACCATTAGCTGCGAAAAAGCGCAGCTGTCTATCACAAATTGCGAAGGGATTCCCATCGCCTTAGACGTTCCTTGCTCCTGAACAGGCTGCGAATGGCAAGATTTCCATTTCGGTCAGTCTGTTTCGATTTTGACCGTTGCCACGTCACCGGCGACCACCGACGAGGTAAGCGAGCGGCGCCGTTTATTGGCCCGTTGGTGGCCCGGCCGGATGTCCGGTTTGCGCCAAGACCAGGCGGCGCGAGCGGGAGTTGTCTATGACGACGCCGAGCTCAGCGCTGAGCGGAAGCGAATGAGCGACAGCATCAGAAACAGTGACGCGATGACTGCGACAGCCAGGAATTGCTTCCACACCACGTCCAGGCCCGCACCGCGATACAGGATCGCCTGGGCAAACGACACGAAGTGGGTCGAGGGCGACGCCTGCATGACGATGCCGAGCCAGCGCGGCATGCTTTCCAGCGGCGTGGCATTTCCAGACAGAATATTCATGGGCACTGCGACCAGCATATAGAGCAGGCCGAGTTGCGGCATGGAGCGCGCGACCGTACCGAGAAACAGTCCGATCGCCGTTGCGAAAAACAAATAAAGCGTGGTGCCGAACATGAACAGCGGGATCGAGCCGGCGATCGGAACCTTCAACAGCAGCCGAACGACGAAATAGAGCGACAATCCGACCGCCACGGCAATGACGAAGCCGTTGGCCCAGATTTTCGACATCGCGATCTCGAACGGGGTCAGCGGCATCACCATGAGGTGATCCATCGTGCCATGCTCCCGCTCCCGCACCAGGGCGGCACCCGCGAGAATGATGGCTAGCATGGTGACGCTGCTGATGATGCCCATCACGCTGGAGAACCAGGCCGTCATCACGTTCGGGTTGAAGGCAATCCTGACCATCAGGTTCACGGGCGACAGCGGTGTCGCCTCTGAACGCGACAGAAACTGCGCGATCTCGGAGTCGATGACCTGCTGTGCGTAGGAGGAGCCGAGTCCGGCCTGCACCATAGCGGTGGCATCGACATTGATCTGCAACGAGGGCTGGCGACCGGCCACGACATCGCGCTGGAAGTTCGGCGGGATATCGATGGCGAAGGTGAATTTGCCTTCATTCATGAGGTGCTCGATATCGGCAGCCGCAATCTCCACCGGCGGCTTGAAATAAGGCATCAGAAATGCGTGCGCGATCCGCCGCGACAGCTCCGAATGGTCCTCGTCGGCGATTGCGACCGAGGCGTGATACAGTTCCTGCGAATTGCTCTGTGCCTGACTGATCACCGCGAGCGAGAATGAATAGACCACGAACCCCAGCAGCACCCAATCGCTGAAGAAGCTGCGCAGCTCCTTGGATCCGAGCCAGAAGATGTTGGACAGCGAGCGCACGGTTTCATCGCTCCTGTTTCGGCAACAGCCACATGCTGATGGACGTCAGCACGGGAATGAAGATGATCAACATGAGGATGCTCGTGCCGAGATCGACGAACGACAATCCCTTGGTAAAGGTGCCGACGCTGATCGGGCGGAAATAGCTCATGGGAAAGCACAGGCCGATCAGTTGCGCCGTGCCCGACAGCGACGAGACCGGAGTCATCATGCCGGAAAACTGCTGTGCAGGGAGAATGGTCAAGATGGCCGTTCCGAACAGGGCGGCGATCTGGGTGCTGCAGAAGGTCGAGATCAGCATGCCATAGCCCGTCGTCGTGAAGACGTAGATGACGGTTCCCGTGAGGAGGGCGAGGAAGCTGCCCTTCAGCGGCACGTGGAAGACGAAGATCGCCATCATGAACATGACGACGAAATTGATCAGGGCGACGCCGACGTAAGGCAATTGCTTGCCGACCAGGAATTCCAGCCGCGTCACCGGCGTGACGTAGAGATTGGTGATGGAGCCGAGCTCCTTCTCGCGCACGACCGCGAGCGCCATCAGAATCGCCGGAAACAGCGCCAGCATCATTGCGATCGTCGACGGTACCATTGCATAGATGCTGTCAAAATCCTGATTGTACTTGAATCGGATCTCGAGGGCGGCGGCCGGCGCGGACGCCGCCCGGGTCGTCTTGATCACGGGGTCCGCCAGATAGAGCTGATGCATGCCCTGCAGATAGCCGCGAATGGTCTGCGCGCGGTACGGCATGGCGCCGTCGATCCAGGCCGACACGAAGGCGGGACGCCCGCGCTTGATGTCCAGCCCGAAGTTCGGGGGAATCTCGATCGTAGCCGAGACGTCGCCGTTCTTCAGGCGGCGGTCGAGCTCCGCATAGTCGGTGATCGGCGCCTTTTCGACGAAATAGCGGGAGCCCCGCAGCTCTTCGAGATAGGCCCGGCTCTCCGGCGTCTGGTCGCGGTCGAGTACGGCGAAGGTCAGATTGTTCACATCGGTGGAAATGCCGAAGCCGAAGACGATCATCAGAAGTGTGGTGCCGAACAGGGCAAACAGCAACCGGATCGGATCGCGCATGAGCTCGAGCCCCTCGCGAATGGTGTAGGCGAGCAGTCGCTGCGGGCTGAAGCCGACGGAAGCCGCGGGCCGGCCGGCTGCCTCTGTCGCAGGTCTCAGCGTCGTCTGCGGCTGATCGGGCCCCGGCGCCGGAACGGCTGTCTCCTGTTCGAGGAAGCTGATGAAGGCCTCCTCCAGGCTCGGCGCGTTCCTGGCCTTGATCAGGCCATCCGGCGTGTCGGTGGCAAGCACTCGCCCTTCATGCATCAGCGACAGCCGGTCGCAGCGCGCAGCCTCGTTCATGAAATGCGTCGAGACGAAGATGGTCATGCCCTGGTTGCGCGAGAGGTCGAGCAGCAGTTTCCAGAACTGATCGCGCGCCACGGGGTCGACGCCGGAGGTGGGTTCGTCAAGGATCAGGAGGTCCGGCTTGTGCACGACGGCGACCGCGAGCGACAGCCGCTGCCTGATGCCGAGCGGAAGGGCAGAGGCGAGATCGTCGAGATAATCGGACAGATCGCACTTCTCGACCAGCTCGGCGATGCGCGTTGCCGCGAAGGCGGCAGGCAAATGGAAAAGCCGCGCGTGCAGCGTCAGGTTCTGCCGCACCGTGAGCTCGCCATAAAGCGAAAAGGACTGCGACATGTAGCCCACGCGGCGGCGCGCCTCGATGCTGCCGGTGTCGAGCGCCTCACCGAAGATCAGCGCCTCGCCTTCGGTCGGCGGCAGCAATCCGGTCAGCATCTTCATGGTCGTGGTCTTGCCCGAACCATTCGAACCTACGAATCCGAAGATCTCTCCCTGGCGGATCGTAAAGCTGACGGCGTCGACCGCGGTAAAGTCGCCGAACCGGCATGTGAGGTTCCTGGCGACGATGACCGGCGCGGCGTTGGGATCGATCGGCGGATCAACCACCTCCAGCCCTGCGGAACCATCGCGCTCCGGCAGCAGCGCGACGAAGGCGCCTTCGATCGACTGGGACTTGGTCTGGCGTTTCAGATCGGAGGGCGTGCCGGTGGCAAGGATCCTTCCCGCATTCATGGCAATCAGCCAGCCGAAGCGCTCGGCCTCGTCCATGTAGGCGGTTGCGACGAGCACGCTCATTCCCGACCGGCGCGCGCGCAGGCGATCGATCAGGTCCCAGAACTGACGACGCGACAGCGGATCCACGCCGGTGGTGGGCTCATCGAGAATGAGCAGATCAGGGTCATGAATCAGCGAACAGCACAGCCCGAGCTTCTGCCGCATGCCGCCGGACAGTTTTTTCGCGGGCCGATCGGCGAACGGGGCAAGCCCGGTAGAGTCCAGCAGTTCCTTGATCCGCCATTCGCGCTCTTCACGCGCCTGCCCGAACAGCCGGGCGAAGAACTCGATGTTCTCCTTCACGCTCAGATCCGGGTAGAGATTCTTGCCGAGCCCCTGCGGCATGTAGGCGATGCGCGGACAGATCGAGGCCCGCGCGGTGGCATTCGCGATCTCCGTGTCGAGAACGAGAACGCCCCCCTCCTGGATCTTCCGCGCGCCGGCGAGAATTGCCAGCAATGAGGACTTTCCGACGCCATCGGGACCGATCAGGCCGATGAGCTGGCCCGCCGGGAGGTCGACCGATACGCCGTCGAGCGCTGTGACGGAACCGTAGCGATGAAAGAGACCTCGAACGACCGCGACCCAATCGTCGCTGCCGCTCATGGAGCGCTCTCCAGATTCTTCGGCCAGGCAACGGCTGGATTCCAGCGGACATAGGTCACGCCAGGCAGGCCGCTTCGGATCGCGTCGGCATGCGCGACCAGGCGATCCTGGTCGATCCGCACCCGGATGCGGAACATGAGCTTGTCGCGCTCGGTCTGCGTTTCCACGGTCTTCGGCGTGAATTGCGCCTGGCTTGCGACAAAGGAGACCTTCGCAGGGATCGGATGATCGGGATAGGCGTCAAGAACGATCCGCGCCTCCGCCCCCACCTTGACCTTGCCAGCCTCCGCAGTCGGCAGGTAGATGTCCATGTAGACATAGGAAAAATCGAGCATGGTGAAGACCTTGCCTCCGACAGCAAGCACCTCGCCGATGTTGGTGAGCCGGTATTGGATCCGCCCGGTCTTGGGTGCCATTAGCGTGTTGTCGGCGATCTGCACCTTGTAGAAGCCGGCGTCGTGCCGGGCCGCCTCGAGCGCATGCTGGGCCACGAGCACCCTGGCACGCGCGGCATCGTAAGCGGCGACGGCGGCGTCGAGCGCCTGCTTCCGCTGGTCCGCAATCTCCTGGGTCGTCCAGCCATTGGCCAGAAGCCGGCTGGTGCGCTCCATTTCCTGCTGCGCCAGTGTCCTCTGTGTCTCCTGCTGCGTGAGATTGGCCTGGGCCTCATCCACACTCCGCTGCGCCTGGTTGGCCTGGGCTTCCGACTTCGACAGGGACTGTTCGATGTCCCTGGTGTCCATCCGCGCCACCACCTGTCCGGGCGTCACCGTGTCACCGATGTCGGCCATGAGCTCGGCCACGCGGCCCGCATATTTGGTCGAGATATCGACCTCGTCCGCCTCGATACGGCCGTTGCCGAAGCTGATGCCAACCGGCAACGGCGGATGCATCCGCTGCCAGACGAAATAGCCCGCCCCGCCGCCGGCGCCGAGCGCAACAAGAAGGAGGACGCCGGCGATGCGCCGTGAGCGCTTCTTCCCGTTTTGCTTGACAGGCACCGGCAGGTGCTTGGGCTCGGACGGGATGAGGTGCTGCGGCTCCTGGGGCGGCAGTGGCGCGCCGGTCTGGAGCTGCTGTTCTGTGTCTTGCATCGACGGTGCCTTGAATTCACTGAATTTCGTTCAGTTTTGCACTGCCGCATGCGCGAGCTATTGAGGCAACGCAAATTGTACCGCCCCCTCCGCTGCACGTCGACGATCAAGAAATAGTGAGAGGCCTCTACGCGGCCACGCACCGAAACGCGGGCATTGACCCCGATCAAGCCTTCCCGCGACGAACAGCGCTTAACTTCTTGCAACGATTTGGCTTGGGCTCAAGGCGTGGGCAAGCGACATGCGGCTGGCAAACAAGGTTGCGATCATCACCGGCGCCGGCACGGGCATCGGTGAAGCGATCGCGCATAAATTCGCCCGCGAGGGCGCGCGCCTGGTCCTGAACGGCCTTCCGGACGATCCGGTGCAAGACGTCGCCGAGGCGATCGCGAGCGTCGGCGGCCGGGTAGCGGTTCACCTCGGCGATGTCGCGGAGGAGACCTATGCCCGGGCATGCGTCGCGCTTGCGCTGAAGAGCTTCGGAGCTCTCGACATCCTCATCAGCAATGCCGGCGTCTTCATCGCCAACGCCGCGACGGAAGATTATCGCATCGAGGATTTCGACCGGACCGTTCGCAACAATATCCGGACCGCATTTCTGATGACGAAGTTCGCGCTTCCGCACCTGCAGGCCAGCCGCGGAAATATCATCTTCACCGGTTCGGAAGCCGGATTGAACGGCTCGCCGAGATTCACGCCTTATGGCGGCAGCAAGGGCTTCCTCCACGCCTTCATGAAGGGCGTCGCCCTAGAGCAGGCCCCGCACGGCGTGCGCGCCAATTGCGTCTGCCCGGGCGCGATCGACACGGCATGGACCCGCGGAGCCGACAGTCCGATCGGCCAGGCCGAGCAAGCCGGCATCGACACCATGGTTCCGCTCGGGCGGCGAGGAACTCCCGAGGAGATGGCCAACATCTTCGCGTTTCTCGCCTCGGACGAGGCGAGCTATGTGACCGGCGGGCTGTGGCTGGCCGACGGTGGCGTTACGCCGGCAAAGAGCGACGTCGGAGCCCAGGTCCCCGCCGAGCTGCGGCGCGCGCCGCACGGCGTGCTGACACTCACGCACTCGCATGATGGCCTGCGGGGCAAGGACGTCTATCGTGCCGTCGATTGATCACTTGCGCGCTGCGATTGGATGTTCAGGATCGATCGTTTGATGCCACATCGCGCCAACTCGACAGGCCAACGATGAGCACCACTCGACCATCGGTCGCGCCAGTCTCCTCTTCTCCCTGGAGCCCGTTCCGACACAAGCTCTTCGCGGCAATCTGGGTCGCAACCGTTGTCTCCAACGTCGGCGGCTGGATGTACAGCGCGGCATCGGGCTGGCTGATGACGGGCCTCAATCCCGATCCTCTTGTCGTGTCGCTGGTCCAGGTTGCGACGACGCTTCCCATGTTCCTGTTCGCAATTCCCGCGGGCGCTCTCGCCGACATCGTCGACAAGCGGAACTTCCTCATCTTCGGCGAACTGGCGACCATGATCGCCTCGACGGGATTCGCAGTGATCGTCTGGCTTGACATGGCCACCCCGGCGAACTTGTTGCTGTTCACTTTCCTGAACGGCGTGACCAGCGCGTTGACGTCTCCGGCCTGGCAGGCCGTCGTTCCGCAGCTCGTCCCCAAGGAGGATCTCAATCCTGCCGTGGCGGCCAACAGCGCCGGCATGAATGTCAGCCGCGCGGTCGGCCCAGCGTTGGGAGGGGTGCTTGTTACGCATATCGGCATTGGCTCGCCGTTCTGGATCAACGCCTTCAGCAATGCCGGCGTCATCGCAACCCTGCTCGCGTGGCGTCCGCAGCGGCGGGCGAGCCAGCACCTCCCGGTGGAGCGTTTTTCCAGCGCCATACGCACCGGATTTCGTCATGCGCGGCACAACCGGCATCTGCGCGCGACGCTGATTCGTGCGGTTTCGTTTTTCCTCTTTGCCAGCGCCTATTGGGCCTTGCTTCCGCTCGTCACGCGGACGCAGATCTCCGGCGGAGCCGACCTGTACGGCTACCTGCTCGGGGTCATCGGAGCTTCCGCGGTCGGCGGCGCGCTTGCGCTGCCCTGGCTGAAGAAAAAGCTCGGAGCCGATGGGTTGGTAGCAGCCGGAACACTCGGCACCGCCGCAGCGATGTTGTTGTTCGGGCTTGCACGGGATGCGGCCACCGCCCTGACGGCGGGCGTCCTCGCCGGCGCCTCGTGGATCGCGGTCATATCGATCCTGAATGTCTCGGCCCAGCTCGCGCTTCCCGAGTGGGTGCGCGGCCGCGGATTGGCCATCTTCGTGACTGCGTTCTTCGGTGCGCTTTCGCTCGGCAGCGCGATCTGGGGCCAGGTGTCCGGAATCGTCGGCCTCTCCGCCGCACATTATCTGGCCGCGGCGGGCGCGGTCGCCGCGATACCGCTGACATGGCGATGGAAGCTGCAGACTGCCGCGGGCGTCGACCTCACGCCATCGATGCACTGGCCAACGCCCGTGCTTTCCCACGACATCGAGCGGGACCGAGGCCCGGTCATGGTCACGGTGGACTATCAAATCCGCCCCGAGAACCGCGAGGCGTTTCTGGCCGCACTCGACAGATTGGCACATGAGCGCCGACGCGATGGCGCCTACGCGTGGGGTGTCTTCGAGGATGCGGCCCAGGAGGGTCGGTTTCTCGAGACGTTCCTAATCGAATCGTGGCTCGAACACTTGCGTCAGCATGAGCGAGTGACCAACGCCGATCGCATCGTGCAGGATGCCGTTCACCGCTTTCACATCAAAGGGAAACCAAAGGTCACTCACTTCGTCGCTGCTGAGCGGAACTGAGGCAGCGATCGCGGATGTGCGCGGATGTTTTGTGCAGCTGAGGCTTGACCATGAAGCAGTTCCCACCGGGAGGCTGGAGAGGATTCTCCGTGAATGTTTCCGGTCCGCACGCCCGATCAACACCTAAACGAGTCAGCGCTCAATCAGCTGATCTACAGGCTTCAAGGCTGCGTCTGAACGACGAGCGCCAGGACTCGGTGGAGCGCTATCTGGAGGCCGCGAGAAAAGATAGAGGGCTGCCCCAAAACTCGAGAGACTCGCGGTAGGAATCTGGTGCGTCCGAAGGCAAGCGGTTGAGCGTTTGCTATGCTGAACTCGGGCCAGCAAAAACCAGACGGAGCAAACGTCGTTCACCTTGTGCCACAACTGTGGCGCAAACGGATAAGCTAGATCGCCGTATAGCCTCCGTCGGCATTGATGCATGCACCGGTGACGAACGAGGCTCTTTCGCTTGTGAGAAAAGCTGCGACCTGCGCGATCTCGTCGGGGCGGCCGAGGCGCCCAATCGGTTGGCGCGCCAGCATCGCTTGTCGGGTCGTTTCAGGGAGCTGCGCCAGGAGCGGTGTGTCGACATAGCCCGGCGAGATACAATTGGCCCGGATGCCCTGGCGCGCATAGGTCAGTGCCACCGATCGGGTGAGATTGACCACGGCAGCCTTCGCCGCCGAATAGGCATTGCTGTTTTCCTGGCCGACATGAGCAAGGATCGAAGCCATGTTGACAATCGCACCGCCGCCGGTCGCTAGCATGGCGCCGGCGGCGAACTTATTGCAGATCGCCACACCGGTGAGATCGATGTCAATCACGCGCCGCCAGTCGGCTAGGTCGAGCTCGTGGATTGGCGATTTGCGCTCGGGAATGCCGGCATTAGCGACGAGAATGTCGAGCCGACCGAAGTGCGCCACAGCCGCCTGCATCAGCGCGGCAACGCTTGTTTCGTCCGTGACGTCGACGTGCTCAAAAATGGCCTCGGAACCATCAGCGCCAAGCTCGGACGCAAGCGCGGCGCCGGTTTCGGCGAGGTCGCCCAGTACAACCTTCGCTCCCTCGATGGCGAACAGGCGCGCGATCGCAGCTCCGATCCCGGAGCCGGCGCCAGTGATGACGGCAACTTTTCCCTGCAGCAGCATCGAACCATCCCTGTTTGGCTTTGTTCTTCGCCTTGACCTCAGTTGTTCTCGAAGCCCGGGCGCGGAATCACACCCATGATCGTCCGGGTAAAGCCACCATCGACGACGATCTCCTCACCGGTGATGTAGCTTGCGCGCTCGCTTGCGAGAAACACGACCGCATCGGCGATGTCGGCCGGCCGGCCGATCCGCCGCGCTGGCACCAGGGACCGCCGTGCGTCGTGGACGCCCGGCGCCTGATAGATCGCCTCGGTCATCGGCGTGCGGATCATGCCGGGGCTGACCACATTGCTGCGTACGCCGCGCGGCCCCCATTCCACGGCGAGCTGACGGGACAGCATGACGACGCCGGCCTTGCTCACGCTATAGGCGCCGCTGTAGCTCTGTGGAAAGGACGCCGAGATCGACGCAACATGGACGATGGCACCACCGCCCCGCTCCAGCATCGGCTCGCCGAACACGCGCGCGCAGCGCAGATAGCCAGTTAGATTGAGCGACAGAATGCGGTCCCAGTCGGCCAGGCTCACGGCATCGAGGGCGCCGGGCAGCATTGTGCCAGCATTATTGACGAGGATCGCAACTTGGCCAACCTTCGCGGTGATCCGCTCGGCAACCCCTGCGACGCCGTCATCGCTGGTGACGTCGCAGACGAAGAATTCCGCGCGGCCGCCATTGCCGCGGATCTCCGCCACGACGTCTGAGCCGGCCTCATTCCGATCGAGCACGACCACGTTCGCGCCGACCGCCGCCAGACCAATGGCGATGCCGCGCCCGATCCCGGCGCCGCCGCCCGTGACCACAGCGACGCTCGACGAAAGATCGATCCATGTCATGCAGCGCTCCGCGCGTTGAGAAAGGACGGCCTGCGCATCACGAAAGGCCTGCCAGGGATGGCAATTCGACCCTGCGGATCAGCCGGTTCTCCTGCGCGACGATGAGATGTTCGGAAGCTCTAAGATAGGCCGGCCAGTCCGGATCCTTGTCGCGCGCGGCATGCCGGCGCTCGAACTCGCCCATGTCGGGAAAACCCCAGAGGTGCACGATCTGGTTCAGCGGCCCGACTGCGCTCGTGAACATGCCGAGCGGCCGCCCCAGATATTTGAGCTGGACGGGCATCGCGAGCCTGTCAAACACATCGATGAACTCCGCCATTTTCCGCAGAGCAATAGTGTAGACGCGCAAATCGACGATGGTGTGCTCGATCATCGGACCTCTCCCCACTGAGCAATCAACTGCGCACCAGCGCGCAGTTGCCTTCCTCGATGGGCCGGAACGCCTCGGCTGCGCTGAGCGTCGAGATCAGCTTGTATACGTCTCCGGGCGATTTGCTTTCAGCGGGCTTCTTCACCTCGAAGAGATAGGCTGGATGGATCTTGCGGCCGTCGGCGCGGATCAGACCCTGACCGAAACAATCGTCGTCGGTCGGCATCTTCTTCATCAGCTCGACCACATCGCGACCATTGCGCTTGGCCCGCTCGACGCCAAGCTCCTTCACCGCCTTGAGGTAGTGCAGCACGCAGGCGTAATCGCCGGCCTGGCTCATGTTGGGATAGACGTTGGCGGCCAGGCGCGGCTTCACGCGGTTCATGAAGGCGCGGGTCCGGTCGTTGAGATCCCAGTAGAAGGTCTCCGTCAGCGACAGCCCTTTCGCCGTCGACAGGCCCATGCCGATGACGTCGGTGACATAGCCGACGAGGGCTGCCATGCGCGTGCCGCCATGGTCGAGCCCGAACTCCTGCGCCTGCTTCAGGCAGTTGATCAGCTCATTGCCGGAATTGGCAAAGGCGATCACATTGGCGCCGCTCGACTGTGCCTGCAGAAGGAAGGACGAAAAGTCCGAGGTCGAGCCGAACGGATAGCGCACCGAGCCGACCACCGTGCCGCCGGCCGCCTTGACGAACTTGGCTGCATCGGCTTCGGCCGCATGGCCGAAGGCATAGTCGGCGGTGACGAAGAACCATTTCGAGCCGCCGGTGCGGACCAGCGAGGTCGCGGTGGAGTGAGCGAGGCACCAGGAGTCCCACGACCAGTGCACGAGATTCGCGCTGCAGCTCTTGCCTGTCAGGTCGGACGAGCCGGCTGTGGTGATCAGCGCGATTTTGTTCTTGTCCTCGATCAGATATTTGGCACCGAGCGCGATCGAGCTGTTACCGACATTCTCGATGACGTCGACGCCGTCCTGGTCGAACCATTTGCGGATGATGGAAAGCCCGACATCGGCCTTGTTCTGATGGTCGGCCACCAGAACCTCCACCTTGATGGACGGATTGGCTTCCATGAACTCAGCCGCAGCCTGCTGGGCGCATGCGACCGTGGTCGGCCCTGATACGTCGCGATAGATGCCGGACATATCGGTGATGACGCCGATACGGATGGTGTTGTCGGCCTGCGCCCGCGCCAGGCTCGGCGCCAGCGTTGCCGCGAGACCTGCGCCGACAAAGCCGCGTCGGGTGATGTTCATGTCGTTTCTCCCTTGGTCGCCCCACCGCACCGGCGCGGGCTTTCGTTGGTCCAGATGGACGATGTGCGTCAGGCTTGCTGGCCGGCCAGATGACGGCCGGTGATGTAGCCGAAGGTCATGATCGGCCCGAGCGTGATGCCGGCGCCGGGATAGTTGCCGCCCATGATCGAGGCGCGGTCGTTGCCGACGGCGTATAGTCCGTCGATTGCCGTACCGTCACGGCGGACCACGCGGCCGACCACGTCGGTGGTCAGTCCGTCGAATGTGCCGAGATCGCCCATGATGATCTTCAGCGCGTAATAGGGCCCGCCACCGACCGGAGCGACATTCGGATTGGGCTTGTGCTCGGCATCGCCGAGATAGCGATTGAAGGCCGTGCTTCCGCGCTTGAACGCAGTGTCCACACCCTGCGCCGCCCCCAGATTGTACTCGCGAACCGCTCCTTCCAGGCCGTCAGCGTCGATACCCGCATTCGCGGCGAGCTCGCGCAGCGTCGCACCGCGGCTCAGATAGCCGTTGCGCACGAAGATGCCGACCGGCACCGGCGCCGGCTTGGCGTAGCCGAGACCGTATTTCCGGATGGTCGCGTGATCGCAGATCAGCCAGGCCGCGGTTTCCTTGCCGCCGGCGCCGTCGGCAATCATCGCAGCGCCGACGTCGTGGTAGGATTCCGACTCATTGGTGAAGCGGCGCCCCTTGCGGTTCACCGCGATCACGCCGGGCTTGTAGCGGTCGACGAGATGCGGAAATGCGCCGGTGCGACTGCCGAGTGGCACGCGCGACACCGGCATCCAGGCGGCGGCGTTCGCAAAGCGGATATCGCAGTTGCCGCCCACTTCCTCCGCCATGCGGATGCCGTCCCCGGTATTGGCCTCGGGCGTCGGCGACAGATGCTCCCCGCCCCGGGCGAGATGCGGATAGGCGCTGGCGATCCGCTCCTGGTCATGGGGAAACCCGCCGCTCGCCAACACCACCGCGCGGCGCGCCGTAATCCGGTACTCGCCCTTTTCATCGCTGACGAGCGCGCCCGTGATAGCACCGTTCGCGCTGAGCAGCCGCTGCGCCGGCGTTGCCGTGAGCAAGGGGATGCCGAGGTCGAACACGGTTTTGGCGAGACGCGCCGCCAATGCGTTGCCGCTGGTGATCTTGACGCCGCGGCGATAGAGAGCGAGGTCCTTGATGTGGCTCGCAAGCCGCTTGGCGACGTAGATCGCCGAGGTGAGCGAGCTCGTCACGCGGAAGAAGTGCTTCAGTTCGTCGTTGGACGAATTGAACATCATCCCGATGAAGGTGATGGTCTCGAGCGGCGGCCGCAGCCTGCGGATCTCCTCGCCCAGCGCGCGGGCGTCATAGGGCGCCGCGGTGACCGAGCGGCCGAGCTTGGCGCCACCCTCGACGTCCGGATGATAGTCGGGATAGGCGGACAAGACGAATTTGGCTTCGGTCTCGCGCTCGAAGAAATCGAGCATGCGCGGGCCGACATCAAGAAACGCGTCGATCGCGGCATCGTCGAAATGATTGCCGGTCTCGCGCTGGAGATAGGTGCGCGCCGCCTCGCGGCTGTCGGTGACGCCCGCGTCGCGGGCGTGCCTGTTACCGGGAACCCAGAGGACGCCGCCGGAAAAGGCTGTAGTGCCGCCGAAAAACTGATCCTTCTCGATGATGATGACGTCGAGGCCGGATTTCCTGGCCGTAATCGCGGTGGACAATCCGCCGGCGCCTGAGCCCACGACTAGCACGTCGCACGACAGTTCACGCTGCTGTCCTGGCATTGACGTCCTCCTCCCGTGTGGCCTGCTGTCCCGTTGTTGCGCCAGGACATGCGTGGCATCTGGATACGGGCGGATGCGGCGGCCGCCAATGGACGAAACTTCCTTTGTATTGTACTTTTCATGAGTGCGGTGCAGCGAGCAACCATCGCGGATCGAACGCCACCGAGGAAACCACCAGCATGATTCCGCACTACTTTTTGTATGAGGAAGCGGCTCCGAAGGTCGAACCGTCGTTCCTCCATATCGAGCCGATCCCGGTGCGCAGCGGTCGCCACGATTGGACAATCCGGACTCACACGCACCCCGATCACCACCAGATCCTGGTGGTCAGCAAGGGCGGCGGCGCCATCGAGGTCGAAGGCGCGAGCTGGGAAGTATCGCCACCGTCCCTGGTAATCATCCCGGCTCTCACGATCCATGCCATTCGCTTCAAACCCAACACCGACGGCTACGTCATCACGGTGGCGCCGCCCTTCCTGCATTCGGCTCTCGACCACGATGCCGATCTCGTCGAGGGCTTCCGCGTACCGGCCCGCTTTCTCCCGCAGCAAATCGGCAGCGACA
>JAEYRD010000128.1 GCA_023435725.1 Pseudomonadota bacterium
TCCCGAAGATCAGTCGAAAGAGGTCGAACCATCCGATGCTGGCCTCCGATCCAGCCAGCATCTTGAATCACAAACCGTCGCCCGACGGAATCCCTCCCGATTCAATTAATCGATGAACCGCTCTAGAGAAGGCAGCTCGCGTGCAACGCAGACACGGGCTTCAACAGGAGCGATTTGGCGTCGGCGCCGGTCAGTAGCTCACGAGAACCCTGGCCTGTATGGTGAAGGCGCCGGCCCTGCTGTAGGCGGCATCTGTCAGCGCGACGCCGCCCACCAGCGACGCGGTGAGATTGTTGTTCAGCGTGTAGTCGACGCCGAGTCCTGCGCCTGCCAGCGAATAGTCATGGCGCGAAATCGGGCCCAGCACACCCCAATAGCCGAAGGCCCGCCCCCAGGAGACGTCCACGAAGGCATAGGGCGAAACACGGTCGGTGACACCCGACACGCCGCTGGTGGAGAGCAGCGGAAAGGTCGGCGCGCGCAGTTCGTTGCGCCACACCGCGCCGGTGTCCACCTTGGCGTCATCGAGCGTGTAGCCGCGCGTCGCGGACAGCCCGCCGAGGCCCTGCTGCTCGGTGTCCGGCAGCGGCTGCCCCGCCGCCGTCACGGTCAGGTCGCTGATCCAGTTCAGGCCCGCCGGCAGACGCGTCACGCGGTTGATCTCGCCGACGCCGTAGACGTAGCTCACATCGGTGACGCGGCCGCCGCTGTAGCTGCTCCAGCGTGTGGCGTCGTTGCCGCCGATCACCCCGCCGGGATTGCCGATGAGCTTGAGATCGAGGCTCGTGACGCCGCGGGAGTCCGAGCGCGACACCGACCAGCCCGCGATCAGTTCGAACAGGTTCGCGCGCTCACCGCCGATGTCCACACCCGTGAAATAGCTGGTGCGCGAAACGGTCTTGCCGGTGACGCCGAGGATCAGGTCCCCGGCATAGAGGCCGGGCACGAGATTGGAGATCGCGGTGCGGTAGTAGAGCGGGATTTCCAGCGTGGCATTGTTGAAGGCAAAAATGCCGGTCGCATCATTCTGCCGGGTCGCGACATAGTTCGGCACGAATTCGAGGCTCTGGCGGGCCCCGGTGGACATCACGACACGGGCCGCCTGGCTGTAATAGTTCGGCTGCTCAGGGCCGCGCCCCACCGCCATCGGATCGGTCCAGAAGTTCGAACCGCCGGTGACCTGATAGGACAGGTAGCTCTCCGGAACACCTGGCAGCGCCGCGCCGAAGCCGGCGAAATAGCGATCAAGGCCGGTGCTACGGGTGCCGGTGTTCGACCAGCCACCGAACACCTGCCACGGCTTCTGTCGCGTCACCTCCAGGGCGAGTGCGCTGCGGCCGAGCACGTCACCCGGTGCGAACACGCCGTTCACCGAGCGATAGGGCGTCCGGTTGAGCCAGGCGAGGTCCTCCTCCAGCGCATCGGCAGCGATGCGCTGTCCCGGCTTTGCGCGCACACGCTTCGCGATATCCGCCTCTGTGCCCGGCGTGCCCCCACTCACCTTCACCGATCCGATGCGGAACTCGATCACGCGCAACCTGAGCACGCCGCTCGTCACCTCCTGCGGCGGCAGGGTAACGGAAACGAAGGGATAGCCCGACGCGCGGTAAACCGTCGCGATCGCCGCCTGGATTTCGGCGATGCGCTTGCGAGACAGAGCCTGGCCGATGAAGGGCGAGAGCGCTCGTTCGAGGTCCGAACGAGCGATGTCGCCGATGGCGCCGATGCGGACTCCGCGCCCGGCCTTGCCGGCGACGCCGTCCTTGGCGCCGATGAGGTGAATGCCGGAGAGCGCGACACCGAGCGGCGTGTCGTCGGGACTGCCGGAGAGATCCTGCGGACCGACCACGAGTCGCCCCTGGCCCGACATCACCGGCGGCAGATTGCGCTCCAACGGAGCGACCGCCTGCGCCAGCGCGGGTCCCGCGGCAATGAAGATGCTCCCGCATGCCGCGGCGACAGCCGCGCGCGCCCTGCACGATGAAAACATCACCTGATCACCTGCTCCGGAAGCCGAGCCACGGGCCGGTGGGAAGGTTGGTCGGCACCGGCAACAGGCCACACCGCGCGCCTGGGGTCGCGCCGCCGCATTTGTCGGGCACGGACCGATCCCGGTTCGGCCCCGCCTCGCCTATGGAGCTCACCAGTATCCTCGTCCTGGAAGCCTCCGTGAGCTGATCGACCGGCCGCGTCTCGACGAAGACCGGCAGCGGTGGCTGGGTGGAGGAGATGACCGTCAATGTACCCGGCAGGTAGGAGAGGACATAATTGGCCGATGCGGCGAGCGTGCCCTGCGTGATGGCGTAGCTGCCGGCGGTAGATGCCGGCGACGCTGTGGTCGCCAGCGCGCCGGTCAGCGTGTCGCTGCCGTAGAGCGTGCCGCCGCTGATCGTATAGGTCAGCGCGGGCACGGCGCTGCCCGCGGTCATGGACTGGTCGTTCCCGGTTACGGTCAGCGCGGCCGGATTGATGGTGAGGGAGCCCGACGCGAAAGTGATGTCATAGCCGAGTTGGCTCGAATACAGGCCCGAGAGCCTCAGATTGGCCCCGGAATAGCCGCCCGTGTTGGCGCTTGATGCGGTGTAGCCGGCCGTTCCAAGAACCAGCGCCGCCGTGTAACTGGAAGGACCGTAAGTGAGCGTGCCGACATTCGCTGTCGTCGTCGAGCCATCATAAGTCTTGATGCCGTTGCCGCCTGTCACGGTGAGTGCTGTCAGGAACCCGCGCAGCAGCGGCAGCGTGTAGCCGTCATAAATCCGCCAGACGGCCGCGGTGCCGCCTTCGTCGTCGATGCTCCAGCCGGCGCTCGTGAAGGTCGACAGGCTGCTCATCGCCGCCGTGGTGAGCCCGGTCACTCCCGTGGCCGATCCGATGCCGACACCGAGGCTGGTGCCGGAGGTCGTCGTGTCCCAGAAGCTCGCGATGACAGTGCCGCCATTGGTGCCGATCAGCCCGCCATAGGGCGCCGCGGCCGAGGCGACCGTGCCGGTCGAATAGCTGTCCGACACCGTGCCGCTCGCTGTGTTGTCCCCGACCAAGCCGCCAGCCGTCGATCCGCCGCCGACATTACCCGTGGCATAGCTGTTGGAGATCAGCGCCGCGTTGGACCCGACCAGACCGCCGCCGCGCCCACTGCTTCCGGCATTCACCGCGCCCGCGGCATAGGAGCCGCTCACCGTGCCGCTATTGCTGCCGACCAGGCCGCCAACGGCGCTGGCGTCGGCGGCGCTCACCGTGGCCCCGGACGCCGATCCTGTGACCGTGCCGCTATTGCTGCCGGCCACGCCGCCCAGCGAGCCGGCGCTTGAAGCCCCCGTATGGTCGACGCTGCCCGAGGTGAAGACGCTGCTGATGGCACCCGCGTTGGCGCCGGCAACGAGGCCGGCATTCAGTCCCGTCACCGAGCCGGACACAGAGAGATTGCTGACCGCACCGCCGATGCCGATCGTGCCGAAGAGGCCCGCCGAGATCGTCGGCCGGTTCACCAACAGACCAGTGATGGCGTAACCGCCGCCGGCTAAGCCCCCTGTAAAGGCCGTCGTCGCATCGCCGATGGACAGGAAGCCCGCGCCGGCGTTCCAGCCTGACGTGCCGCTCGCATCGATATCGGAGACGAGCGCGAAATGCTGCGCCAGCAGGCTGGTGGAGGCTATACCCTGCAGGCCATAGACGTCGGTGATCCGATAGGGCGTCGCCGCCGTGCCGTCACCGCCGGTGGCACGCAGGAAGGTGGCACTGGTGCTCAGGATGAAATTGCCGGCGGCGAATGTCGGCAGCGCTGCTGCGACCTGGCTCCAGGTCCCGGAGGCGAGGTGGAAGGTCCCGACGTCGATGGAGCTCGATGTCGTCACCGCACCGGATGCCGCGATATCGAGCCGCCCCGCCGTTGCACTGACCGCTCCGCCGAAGCTGATACCCCCGCCCGTCGCCGTCGCGCTGAAGACGGACGTACCGGCCCAGGACACGGCGTTCGTGATCGAGAGATCGTTGGCCGCGGTGATGCTGCGGCTTCCAGCGACCGTAAAGTTGCCGCCGCTGGTCAGCGTGAGCGATCCTGCCGAGCCGAGATTGCCGTCGAGGGCATAGCTGCCGGCGCTGGCGTTGATGTAGACGCCGTAACCCGAGGTCAGGGTCAGCGGTGCGAAGGAGACGGCGGACAGGAACGACAGGTCAGTATCCGCATAGGAACCGCGCGCCGCGCCGTATTTCGCCTGTGTGGCCAACAGGCCGGTCTCGCCAGTGATGACATGCGCGGCATTGGCATAGAGCGAAACGTTCTGCACGCCAGTGCTGTTGATGACGTCCGAGAAGGCCGCGCCGCGCTGCGCGCCGTTGTCGAGATAGGTCAGCACGCCGGTCGAGGCCAATGCGGACGATGGCGCCAGGATGTAATAATAGCCATTGGCGCCGGAGGTCGCGCTGCCCATCGCACTTCCACCGGACACCGCCGTCACCGTCGCCCCGGACAGCGTCGTCGTTCCGGCATCGCTGTAGGCCACGCCGGACACCGCCACCGGCGTCGTCGGATAGCGCCATATGAGATAGGGATAGAGATTGGTGCCCGTTCCCCAGATCGATGACGAGAAGCCGGACGGGAGCGAGCCCTGCAGTTGAGCCGTTGCGCGGGCGGTCACGCCGCCGCCGGAGCCGCCGGCAACGCCGACCGTCCGCCCGCTGGTCTGGGTGTCCCAATAGGCGGACGTGATCGCCGACGCGGCGTTGTTGTTGTAGCCGGCGAAGCCGCCGACCGACGAGGCGCCCGTCACATAGCCGGTCGAGTAAGACGACGAGATGGTGCCATTGAGGAAGTTCACGCCGACGAAGCCGCCGACGTTGCTGCTGGAGCCAAGGCCGATGACGCTGCCGGTGGCGTAGGAGTCGGAGATCGTGCCCTCGTTGTGACCGACGAAGCCGCCGATTGGTCCGGCGCTGCCGGTGACCGTGCCCGTGGCATAGGACTGAGAAATGGTGCCGCCGTCGCCGGAGTAACCATTGGCACCGACAAGCCCGCCGATGTAGCCGTTGCCCGGTGTGGAACTTGTGCCGGTGACGTTCCCGGTCGCATAGGACCGGGTAATGGCTCCGCCGTTCACTAGAAAACCAACCAGGCCGCCCACCTGATAGCCGGCACCAGTAACGTTGCCGCTGGCATAGGCGTCGCTCACCGTGCCGCCGTCGACAGTTCCGATCAGCCCGCCGGTGTTGGCTTCGCCCGTGCTCGTTCCGCTGACGGTCGCGCTTGCCGATGCCGCGGCGACCGAACCACCCAACATGTAGCCGATCAGCGCGCCGACGCCGTCACCGCCGGTGATGCTGCCGCCGGACAGAATGACATCGCCGATGGTCGCCCCGACGGTGTAGCCGAACAGGCCGACGTAATTCGTGCTGCCGCGGCTGATGGTCAGGCCGGTGATGGTGTGGCCCTGGCCATCGAAGCTGCCGGTGAACGGCGTGCCGTTGCTGCCGACCGGCACGAAGCCCGCGGCGCCCCACAGGCCACCATAATAGCCATTGCTGCCGACCGCGAGCGCGCTGGCCATGTTGATATTGGCGCCCAGCGTATAGCTCGCCGACGGATCGAGCGTCATCAGTTGCAGCGCCGCCGGGGTGGCGATCACGGTGGAATATTCGCTGCGCAGCATCGGTCGGGTCTCGCCGTCGATCAGCACCCAGGTGCTGGTGAAATCGAAGCCGCCATAGCTGCTCTGCGTCCGGGGTGCGGAGGCGATGTCGATGGGGGAGCCGGTGACGGCGATCGCTCCGCTCATGACACCGAATGCGCTGGATTGCCCGCTCGACTGCGAATCGAAATAGGTGTTGGTGAGCGTGACGTCGGAGTCCTTAACCTCACCGATCAGCGCTCCCGCGTTGGTCGATCCGCTGACCTTGCCGCTGGCATAGACATTCGAAAGAGTCAGCGGCGTCATGTCGGACACCCTTCCGATCAATCCGCCCACATCCGACACGCCGCTGACGGCTCCGGTCGCGTAGGAGTCGGAAATCACGGCGGAGTAATAAGCATAACCGACAAGGCCACCGGCGGTGTCCTGCGAGGTCGTTACCGTCGCCGCTGAGGACGCGTTCGACAGCGTCGATTCGCCGAGCCAGCCGGCGATGCCGCCCGCTTCCTGATATGCGGTGACGCTGCCGGTGACGTGGAGATTGCTCAGCGTCGAGTTGTGGGCGTCGCCGACCACGCCCCCGACCCGCGCGCCCCCCCCCGTGATGGCGACGTTGGACAGCGTGAAATCGCGCAACGTCGCGCCATCGGTGGCGCCGAACAGCCCAACAATGCCGGTTGACCGATTGACGGTGAGGCCGTCGGCGAAATGGCCGAGGCCAGCAAGCGTGCCGGAAAACGGCGAGGCCAACGTTCCGATCGGAACGAAGCCGGCGCCACCGTTCCAGCCCGCGGTGGCCGAGGCGTCGATGTCGTTGGCGAGCGCATAGAAGCCGGTGGTGCCGATGCCCTGCAGCGCCGCGATGTCGTGGATCAGCATGTAGGCTTGGCCGTTGATGGTGAGCGTGGCGCCGGCGTCCGGCAACGACAGCCGCGCGCCGCCGGTCAGCGCGTAGCCTGTGCCAAACGACAGGCTGACCGAGGCATTCGCGCCGCTCTGCGCGATGTCCTTGGCGATGACGAGATTGTCCGCCGCCGTCAGCGTGAGGCTCGAGGCCGCGTGGCTGTCGCTGAGGACGGCGTTGATGGTGAGGTCGCCGGAAGTGGTGGCGAGCGACAACAGACCGTTGCTGGTGACGGCGCCCGACACGGTCAGTGCCCGCGAGTCGGTGAAGGCGAACGAGCCGGCGGCGCTGGACGCCCCCAGCGAGGCGACGTGGTTGTTGGAACTGGTCAGATAGACCGAGCCGCCATTCGTGGCCGTCGCGGTCAGCGTCCCGACCGAAATCGCCGCGGTCTGGTAGATGCCCCCGGATCCGGCGCTGAGCACGAGGCTGCTAGCCGCACTCGAACCGGTGATCGGGGCATCGATGATGATGCCGCCGGTCGTGGCATCGGCTCTCAGCGTCAGGGTGGTGTTGGCGTTCCAGGTGACCGCGGCGACAACGGCGATGTTGCCAGCCTCCGCGCCCGCACCATTGGTCTGCACCGTGACGTTGCTGGAGCCCAGATAGGTTGACAGCGTGGTCGCGTTGATGGTCGCCCCCGAAGCCGTCGGCGACACCGTCCAGGGGGAGCCGGAGACGTTGATGACGGCGTTCGTGCTGCCGCCGCTCGAAATGACCACGTTATAAGGATCGATCAGCCACATCCCCGTCGCGCCGTGCTCCGACAGCGTGGACACGAACAGGTCGGGGCCGAGCGACAGCGCGTGGCCCGAGGTCTCCACCTGGCCGCCATCGCCGCTGCCGGCGCCGGCCGCGGTGATGGTGCCGTTGAAGCTGGTCGTGACGTCCGACCACACCACGGCCCGTCCGCCCGCGCCCGCGGTGCCGTCGACGCTGATCACGGCCCCGGCGTCAACGGTGACGGTCTGCGCGGTCGCCACCTCCTCGGCGAGGTATTTGGTCGCGGCATTCTTGCCGCCCTGGTAGTCGCCGCCCACCAGCACCACGCCCCCAGTGGTGCCGCTGGCGTCGAGATCGGCGCCGGCCGCGAGCTGAATGTCCTTGCCGGTCACCACGATGGTGCCGCCCGCATCGCCCTCTCCTGCCGCGTCGAGCTTGCCCGCAACCTTGACCGCACCGCCTGAGACGCGGATCTCGCCGCCCTTCGACTTGCCGGCGGACGCTGCCGCACGCGCCGACATCTTCTGGCTGACGGTCACCGAGCCGCCGTCGCCCGCGGTCAGGAAGATGCGCCCGCCCCTGGTCGCAACGCCCGTCGCCTTGGTGATGCTGTCGGTGTTTCCGGCCAGGGCATAGACGTTGCCGCCGTTGGCCTTCAATTCCACCTCGGCTGCCTTGATGACGCCCGAGGTCTTGGCCTCGGTGTCGGCGCCGCCGACCTTCACCACGAACTTGCCGTCCGAAAGGGCGGCATCGCGCATCAGCACCTCATATCCCGCCGCCAGCGCCACCGTGCCGTTGGGCGCGGTGATGGTGCCTGCGTTCTCGACCTTGCGGGCGATCAGCGCCACGTCGCCGCCCAGCGATCCGATGGCACCGTAATTGATCACGCTCGCGGCGCTCGACCCCTTGAACGTCATGGCGCCGCCAGCATTGAACTCGGCGTCCGAGATATCATGGGTGGAGGCGACGAAGCTGCCGCCCGTCGTCACGGTGCCGCCGGGGCCGACGGTGATGCCGTTGGGATTGACGAGATAGAGGCTGCCGGAGGCGGAGAGGCTGCCGTCGATCTGCGAGGCCGAGAACCCGGTCACGCGATTGAGGGTCGCGCCTGTCCCGTTTTCGAAGCGCACCGTATTGCCGGCGCCGATCGAGAAGGAGCCCCAGTTGATGATGGCGTTCGACGACGATTGGGTAATCAGGAGGCTGCTGGCTGACGGCGAGGAGATCGTCGCGCTGCCGGAGACCACGCTCCCGGTCGTCGGCAGCGCGTTTTGCGCAAGTGCCGGGCCGGCTGCTACGAGGGCCGTGCTGGAGAGCAGGAGCAAGATGGATCGCGAACGACGAACTGGCCTTTCATTCCTGACCGGCGCAAATCGTCTTATTCCGTCAACCGGACGGTCGTCCCTGGCATTCATGCCAACTCAGCCAAAATGGAAGAAATCAAGAGAAGCGTTGCGTGATAAATCGACGATAAAGATTTTGCGGCACGTGTCTATGGCCTTCCATCATTACCACCATGAACGTGGTAGAGTGACGCTTGCGATGCGGCTCGCCTCACCGCGTGTGCTTTGCGCAACACGGTTGAATTGATTTCATTTGCCAAGCCATCGACCGGCGCAGGGACCTGCTTGCGCATCATGAAGGAGACCGCGCGCCGCGGACTTTGCAGCAACGGCATCTCCATTCGCAGACAAGTCCGTCGACGCAGATCAGGCGCCTGACGAGGAAACAATTGAAGGCGGATAATGCCGCCGCGCGGAAGGCCTATCTTTCGGGCGCGGTGGACGCGATCATCGTGTCTGAGACACAATCCGGATCTGGAGTGGTGCCCAGGGGCGGAATAGCATAGAGAGTTTAACTAGCTGTTATTACAGCATATTTTTAAGAAAGGAAAGTCTCCTACTCTCATTCCTACCTTATGAGGTGTGAGCTGTCATGGGGCACAATGATGCGCAGGTTGCCTCATCCCCCAAAGAAGCCGAGAAGAAAGGTCTGATCGATGGAGCTACTCCGATGCACAACAGCGAAGCTGAGGTGAAAATCGAAATTTCCCGATACGTAGATGACGCATTTCCAGGGTGGGTCGAATGTATCTTAGTCGATGCGCTTGGAGTCGAGCATATGTTCGTAGAGAAAGTGCCCGTGGTGACAAAGGTCCACCTGGATGCGGGCATCAGCTACCCCCAGCCTGGCGTCATCGCCTGCGTTGTTCTCGAGAGGAGCGAGCGCGATGATGGTCGGCAGCTCATTCACATTGATACGCAGAAGCCTTGGGGCGTCGAATCCACAGCGGGAAGGAGTCAATTTGAGGTTTTTCCAGAACAACTGCGCGAGACTCATTCCGATTGAGTGAGCCAACATAAGGCTTCAGCGCCGGATACTCGTCGTTTGCATCATCGCCTTGTTGCCTATCGTGCGGGGACAACGGTCACTTGGACCAAATTGCTCTCAAGAAGATAGACTAGCATTTTGGCGCGAGCGTCGGCTTCGCTTTTCTCAACGAAGGACGGTTCGAACGTGAAGGGAAAGTCGTCAGACGCGGCATCGGCAAGCCAAACACGCCATTCGTAGGTGCTACCGTCGGTGGTGAATATAAGGTCGGCTAGATTTGCTTGTCGTATAAATTCGCCAAGCTCCGCGACCGAAAAGGCGGCGACAAATTCAAGGTCGGCCTGAAAGTCGTTTGCGACAATCTCGTATTTCCATTTCAGGCGGCCATGTTCATCCTTTTCGTGTTGTGCAACCTCCGCCCATGCCCAGAGGGAGTTGTCGAGTTGTTTGACTCCTAGTTCTTTGAGTTTCTTCGCAAGTTCGAGGCTGCAAACCTGCTCTTCCAATTTCATGCCGCAATCGTCTCATGCCCCCGTAAACGCGCAAGCGCGCAGTGTGGATTGTCAAAGGTGGGAATCGAACCGCGGACAAACGGTGAGAGTAGGCGGAGGCGGTCGAAAACCTCCCTACTCTCATTCCTACTCTCACCGAAACACACCATGGTGCTCCGTGAGAGAACATTCAGCGGACAGATGGGAACCGAACTACGGACAGATTTGTGAGTAGAAAGGCTCTGGTGCCCAGGGGCGGAATCGAACCACCGACACTGCGATTTTCAGTCGCATGCTCTACCAACTGAGCTACCTGGGCGTGCTCCAAGAGAGGGGCCAAGGCCCATCGAGCGGGCGGTTTATAGTGGGCTAGAAGCTGCCTGTCCACCCACGCTTCACCTAAGACTTCGCGGGGCGCGACCGGGCTGTGCACAAGGCTGGCCTGGCGCGGCGAGAGACGTCGCCAAAAACGCTCAAGCACTTGATGTAACAAAACTATTCAAAATCATCGACTTCGTCGTCGCGGCCGGGAATGACGTAGGTGCCTTTCAGCCAGCGGTTCAGGTCGACGTCGCGGCAGCGCGAAGAGCAGAACGGGCGGGTGGCATGCGCGGCCGGCTTGCCGCAGATCGGGCAGGTTTTGAGCGGGCCAGCGGGCTTTTTGACCTGGTCGTCCATCATGATGGGCAGCTTACACGAGGTGAAGGGATTCAAGAGCCTGCCGGCAAAGGGGTTCCTCCGGCGGCAGCGCACGCGCGCCGGCCAGGGTTCCGCCGGGTCATTCTACTTTGCATGGGGTTGTTTTCGAGATTTTTGTCAGGCCGGGCCGACCCGCCGCCTGCGACGCTCACACGGCGGTGGAGTTGAGCCAGCCGAAGCGAATCGGAAAGCCCTCGCCGCCGAGCAGGGTCGTGGTCTCGTAGAGCGGCTGGCCGACCACATTGGTGTAGGAGCCGACCATCTTCACCACGAAGGAGCCGGCGATGCCCTGCACCGCGTAGCCCCCGGCTTTGCCGCGCCATTCGCCGGAGCCGATATAGGCCTGGATGTCGTCCTCCGAGAGGCGCTTGAAGCGGACGCGGGTCTCGACCAGGCGCTGGCGGAAGGCCTCGCGCGGCGTCACCAGGCAGATCGCGGTGTAGAACACGTTGTTCCCCCAATAAATAAAAAAAAAGCACTGCGCGGCCTCGTCGACCAGGTTGGCCTTGGGCAGGATGCGGCGGCCGACCGCCACAACCGTGTCGGCGGAGAGGATGAAGGCGCCGCGCAGCTCGTCGTCGAGTTGCACCGATTTGAGCGCCGCGTCGGCCTTGGCGCGGGCCAGCCGATTGGCGCAGGCGCGCGGCAGCTCGCCCCGCCTCGGCGTCTCATCGACGTCGGCCGGCCGGAGCGCATCCGGCTCGATGCCGGCCTGGTTGAGCAGCGACAGGCGTCGCGGCGAACCGGAGGCAAGAACGAATTTGGGGCGGCCGAGCATCAGGTGATTTTGGGAGACGAGGCAGGGGGTGAATTGCGCGCGGAACCTATCGGAAGGGGGCTGATTTCACAACCCGGGAACCCGAGGTTTGGTGATTCGAAGTTTCCGACATGCGTGTGCCTGCAGTCTGTGACGCGGGTGTTACGGGCGCCGAATGCTACCCGTTCGCAGCGCCTGCCCTCGCAAAGCGCTTACGGATGCGCATCAGGAGCTGGTCGCAGACTTCGCGGTAGGCGGCGAGCTTCTGGTCGCGGCTGCCTTCGATTGTGGTGGGATCCTGCGTCGGCCAGTATTCGACGTCGGCGGCGAGCGTGCGGGTCAGCTCCAACGCCTTGTGGTGCGCCTCCGGCGAGAGCGTGATGATGAGATCGAAATTCAGCCCCTCCCAGTCCTCCAGCTCCTCGAAGGTCTGCGGTTTGTGAGCCGAGATGTCCTGACCGAGTTCGGCCATCACGGTGACCGCGAACGGGTCGAGCTCGCCCTTCCTGGCGCCGGCGGACTTCACGTAGAGGCCTTGCGGAAACATGTGCTGCAACAGGCTCTCGGCCATCGGCGAGCGTACGCTGTTCATCGCGCAGGCGAACAGTACCGATTGCGGATCGCGTGCGCGTGGCGGCGCCGCCATCGCGCTTAGCCTTTCCAGTGCAGGACAGTGATGAGCGTGAACAGCCGGCGCGAGGTCTCGAAGTCGACCCGCACCTTGCCCTTCAGCCGCTCCTGCAGCGTGCGCGATCCTTCGTCATGGATGCCGCGGCGGCCCATGTCGATGGCCTCGATCTTGTCGGGGGTCGCGGTGCGGATCGCCTGGTAGTAGCTGTCGCAGATCATGAAATAGTCCTTCACGATCCGCCGGAACGGCGTCAGCGACAGCAGATGCGCGACCACCGGCGTGCCGTCCTCGCGGCGGATGTCGAACATCAGCCGGTTGCCGGTGATGCCGATATGCAGCGTGAACGGGCCCTTCCCATCCGCACCATCAGGCGCGAACAGATTCTGCTCGATCAGGTCGTAGATCGCGATCGCACGCTCATGCTCGATGTCCGGCCCGGAACGACCGATCGAATCCTCGTCGAGGGTGACCGCGACGATGCGATTGGTCGAGTCGTCCTGTTCGGGCGGCTTTGTCATGACAGATTGAGGCGCAATCCAATCGAGCGCGAATGGGCGTCCAGCCCCTCCGCCTTTCCGAGCGTCATCGCGGCCGGACCCAGCGCACGCAACTGATCTGGGCCGCATTTCAGGATCGAGGTGCGCTTCATGAAGTCGTGCACCGACAGCCCCGAGGAGAATCGCGCCGAGCGCGCCGTCGGCAGCACGTGGTTGGAGCCGCCGACATAATCGCCGATCGCCTCCGGCGTATGCGCACCCAGGAACACCGCGCCGGCGTTGCGGATCTTCGCGGCGAGCGCATCGGGATCGGTCGTCATGATCTCGAGATGCTCGGCAGCGATCGCATCCGCAAGCGGAATGGCGTCAGCGAGATTCTTCACCATGATGATGGCGCCGAAATCCGCCCAGGACGCGCTCGCGATCGCAGCGCGCGGCAGCATCTTCAACTGTGCTTCGACGGCCTTCTCGACATCGGCGGCAAGGCGTGCGGAATCGGTGATCAGGATCGACTGCGCGCTGGCATCGTGCTCGGCCTGCGCCAGCAGATCGGCGGCGATCCAGTCGGCATTGCCGGTGTCGTCGGCGATGACGAGCACCTCCGAGGGGCCGGCGATCATGTCGATGCCGACCTTGCCGAACACCAGCCGCTTGGCGGCGGCGACATAGGCATTGCCAGGACCGACGATCTTGGCGACCGGCGCGATCGTCGCAGTGCCGTGCGCGAGCGCGGCCACGGCCTGCGCACCGCCGACGCGGTAGATCTCGGTGACACCGCCGAGCGAAGCTGCCGCCAGCACCAGCGGATTGAGCTTGCCGTCAGGCGACGGCACCACCATCACGAGGCGTGAAACGCCGGCGACCTTTGCGGGCACAGCGTTCATCAGCACCGAGGACGGATAGGCCGCGGTGCCTCCGGGCACGTAGAGGCCTGCGGATTCGATTGCAGTATAGCGCCAGCCGAGCTCGACGCCGAGCGGGTCAGTGAAGCGCTCGTCCTTCGGGAGCTGGCGGCGATGGTAGGTCTCGATGCGGTCACGTGCCAGCTTCAACGCGTCCAGCGTCGCGGCATCGCAGGCCTTCACCGCAGCCTCGATCTCGGCGGCGGTGACGCGCAAGGAGGCGGCATCGAGCGTCAGCCGGTCGAACTTTGCCGTGGCCTCGAGCAGGGCGGCGTCGCCCCGCTTCGCCACATCGTCGACGATGGCGCGCGCGGCGGCCTCGACGTCGGCCGAAACCTCACGCTTGGCGGCGAGGAAGGCGGCGAATCGCTGGTCAAAATCGGCGCGGTTGCGGTCGAGACGAACGGGCATATCTGGCTTGGCTTCTGGCAGGTTTTTGGGAGCGCGGTTTGGCTTACCAGGCCCCTGCTCAATGGCGCGGCGGGGAAGCTGCGTCAACCCTTGGCAATAACCCCTTGGCACCCCTCCTGGGAGCTGCCGTTCCGGCCACGGCCTCAGCCGGTTTGGCTGGTATACCGGTCACGTCACCCCTCCCCCTCGATCTCCAGCCCGATTCCCAGCTCGTCCGCCCCGAGATCCGTCAGCTCGCATTCCAGACATTCGACGTCGAGGCGGATGGCGCCGCCTTGGGCGAACAAAAGCAGGGCGCTGCCGCTGGGCTCCTCGGCCCGGCCATCCCGGGGATGAAACTCGATGCCGACGAGGTCCAGAACCTTGTCCGGCGCGGCAAGGTCGATGTTGCGCGACTTGCAGGCGAGCACGCGGTCGAAGCGGAGCGCGGCGACCAGCCGGCGCGGCTCGGCCTCGCCCTCAAGCGTCTGCTCCCAGTCCAGCCGGCTCATGCCGACCACGAGCCGCTTCTCGCCTTGCCGCCAGATGATGTCGGAAGCCTGCACGCGAGCGTCCTGGACATGGGTGGAGATCACGGCGAGATCGTCGGCATCGAGCGCAATCATTTTGAGTTGGGGAGACATCGCCGACATTACTCCTTTGGGAGGCCGATACCGCTCAACGCCCGCGGGCGCGGAAATTTCCGCAACCTAACGGGCCGACGGACTAGAGGCTATTGATATCCTCCATCTCCAGTACCCTCCGCGGATACCCCTCCCGGGCGACGCGGATCATGGCGCGGCCGATCTGCTCGGTCGAGGTGACGAGCCGCGGAGCGATCCGACGCAGCACCGACCACAGCGGCCAGCTAACGTCATAGACGGCCTGCACCCAAGCGGTCTTGGAGCGGGCACCGTGCAGCGGCTGGATCGCGCCAGGCCGGAACATGTAGGCGCCCCTGAACGGCAGCTTGAGCAGATCGTTCTCGGTCTTGCCCTTGACCCGCGCCCACATCCGCGAACCCCGCTCCGTGGAATCGGTTCCTGCGCCGGTGACATAGACAAAAATCATCTGCGGATTAAGCCGTGCCAGCGTCGTCGCAGCAGCAAGTGTTATGTCGTAGGTGAGATGGCGGTAGCGTTCCTCGTTCATGCCGATCGAGGAGACGCCGAGGCAGAAGAAGCAGGCATCGAAACCTGTGAGCTGCACCTCGATCGGCGAATAGTCCGTGAAATCGCCGTGGATGATCTCGGTGAGCTTGGCGTTGCGCACCCCGGTCGGGCTGCGGCCGACCACGAGCACGCGTTCGATGCCGGGATCGATCAGGCACTCGCGCAGAACACCCTGCCCGACCATGCCGGTCGCGCCGAAGATGATGACTCGCATCGGGACGTCCCCACCGAAGTCGCGGGTCATGCGGCGGCCGCGATCTCGTCGAAGGATACACCGGTCAACGTCGCCGAGACATCCCACAGCATGGCGGCGACCGCCAAATCCTTCGCCTGCGGCATGATCCTCGCCGGCACCGGCGACCCCTTCAATTCGTAGAACCAGTTCGGACCGTAATAGCCGCCCGCCTCCGCAGCCGGAGCGGTCGCGGCGAACAGCGTGGGCAGCGCGCCCTCGGCCGCGGACTGGCTGAGCAACGGCTGTAGCCACCGGCCCATCCGCCACTGGAAGGTGTTGGCGCCCGGCCCGTTCGGAATGAGATCGGTGCGCGCGTAGCCGGGATGAGCGGCAAGGCTCATCAGGCCCCAGCCGGCGGCAAGGCTGCGGCGCTGCAGTTCGAGCGCAAACATCAGCATCGCCAGCTTGGACTGGCAGTAGGCCCGCCAGGGACGATAGGAGCGCTTGGCCTGGAGATCGTCGAAATCGATCGCACCGGAGCGGTGCGCAAGGCTAGAGAGATTGACCACACGGGGCGCCTTCGCGCGACGAAGCTGCGGGAGCAGCCGCGCGGTCAGCGCGTAATGACCGAGATAATTGGTGCCGAGCTGCGTCTCGAAACCGTCCTCGGTCTGCTGCCGCTTCGGTAACGCCATCACACCGGCATTGTTGACGAGAAGATCGAGCTGCTCGTTGCTCGCGGCAAAGCGCCTGGCGAAATCCGCGATGGAGGCCAGGCTTGCGAGGTCGAGATGCTCGTAGGCGATCAGCGCGTTGGGAAACCGCTCGCAAATGCCTTCGATCGCGCGCAGGCCCTTTGCGTCGTTGCGCCCGGTGAGTATGACAATGGCACCGGCGCCCGCCAGCGCCATCGCCGTCTCGTAACCGAGGCCACCCGTCGCCCCGGTCACGACAACGGTCTTGCCGCTGAGGGAGGGGATGTCTGCCGTGGTCCAGTCGGTCATGCCATGTCTCCAGGCGCTATCAAGGGGATGGAAAAGGCCGGCGACGGGTCTAAATGTGCACTGAGTGCAACTTTGCAAGAGGTGAAACAGCTTGAAGGGTTCGAAGCTCGCCGCGAAATCAGTCAGGAAAGGCGCCAAGCCGTTGCCCGCGCGAGCAAAATCGCCACCGGCTACGGGCCTGCGCCACCGCAAGCGGCAGGCGACCCGCGAGCGGCTGACCCGCGCGGCGATGGCGCTGTTCCTGGACCGCGGCTTCGAGGCCACGACGATCGACGACATCGCAGCCGCGGCCGATGTGTCGCGCCGCAGCTTCTTTCATTATTTCGCCTCGAAAGAGGACGTGGTCGCCGCCTGGCAGGAGGGCGCCGCGGCCGCGCTGGTGGCCGAGGTCGTGGCGCGGCCGGCGGACGAATCCATGCTGACAGCGGCCGAGAATGCGATCGCTGCAGCGGTCAAGCGGATCGATCCGGCGGAAGCGGCGGCGATGTCGCGGCTCAAGCGCGACAATCCCGCGCTTCAGGCGCGCGATCAGCTCAAATACGAGAAGCTCGAGCGAGCGCTCGCCGATGGGCTTGCACAGCGCGCCAGAACCAAACAGGACCGGTCGAAGGCGCGGCTCGTCGCCATGATCGCCACCGGCGCAATGCGCGTCGGCGGCGAGAGCTGGATCGGCGAAGGTGCGCGGGAGAAGCCGGAGGCCTTCGTGAAGCGCACCTTCGATGCGATCAGGGCAATATTGAAGTGAGGCGCTTTACGCTCACCCCTTGAAGAACGCCAGCAGGTCCGCGTTGATCGTGGCCGCTTCCGTCGTCGGCATGCCGTGCGGAAAGCCCTTGTAGGTCTTGAGCGTGCCGTTCTTCAGAAGCTTGGCCGACAGCAGCGCGGAATCGGCGTAAGGCACGATCTGGTCGTCGTCGCCGTGCATCACCAGCACCGGCACGTTGATCTTCTTCAGATCCTCGGTGAAATCGGTCTGCGAGAACGCGACGATGCCGTCGTAATGCGCCTTCGCGCCGCCCATCATGCCCTGGCGCCACCAGTTCTGGATCACCGCTTCCGACGGTTTTGCGCCGGGACGGTTGTAGCCATAGAAAGGACCCGAGGCGAGGTCGCGGTAGAAGCCGGTGCGGCTGGCGGCGAGCTGGGCCTGGAGACCGTCGAATACGCTCTTGGGCAGACCGCCGGGATTGGCAGCGGTCTGCACCATCAGCGGCGGCACCGCGGAGAGGATCGCGGCCTTCGCCACCCGGCTCTCGCCGTGGCGCGCGATGTAGTGCACGACCTCGCCGCCGCCGGTGGAATGGCCGACATGGATGGCGTTCTTCAGATCGAGATGCGCCGTCAAGGCCGCGAGGTCGTCGGCGTAATGGTCCATGTCGTGGCCATCGGCGACCTGCGCCGAGCGACCGTGGCCGCGGCGGTCATGGGCGATGACGCGGTAGCCATGGGTCACGAAGAATATCATCTGCGTGTCCCAGTCGTCCGCCGACAGCGGCCAACCATGGCTGAACACGATGGGCTGGCCCGAGCCCCAATCCTTGTAGAAGATCTCGCCGCCGTCTTTGGTGGTGATGGTGGGCATGGTTGCTCCTTGTTGGCTGGAGTCGTTCCGCGGCACGCGAAGCGTGAATGCGGAATCGGGGAGTTGTTAATCGAGATTCTCAGGTGCGCAATTGCGCACCCCAGCTCGGCGCCGCGCGATGCCCCGCAATGACACCTATCGTGGCGCGTGCGCGAACGATCAAGCGAATGACATCGGCCTGAAGCGGCGCCAGACACCGATGGTCAGCACCACGAAGAACACCAGCACGATGCCCTGCACCACGGCGAACACGGGGCCCGATGGCGGCGCCGGAGGCACGGCCGGAGCAAGCGCGGCGAGCGCAGGAATTTTCAGGAACGACTGGATCACCAGCACGAAGACGTTGAAATAGAGCGAGATCATCGCGGTCACGATGTAGACCGGACGCCAGACGCCAGCGAGCTTCATGCCATAGAGCGCGATGCAGGCGATCGCGAGCAGCACCAGCGAGATGATGCCTATGATGTGCGACGGCAGCAGCTCCTTGAACGGAAACAGGAAGCCGGTCGCGCTGGTGAGAATCGTGAACAGCAGAAAGATCGCGGTGAGGCCGGGCATCGACTTCGAGCCGAGCAGGCCGAACATGACCACGAAGCCTGCAACGATGGCGATCAGGCTGATGATGACATGGATCATCGTAAGTGCGGGAAGGCTCAATCCAAGCATCACGGCATCTCTCCTACTCTCTGCGTTGAGATCCGGAGAATGGTATTACGGTCCTCATCGGATTGCCATCTGCGCCGTCGTCACACTTGCGCGCGTAGCCATGCGTCATCGTGCGAATCGACAAACGCATGACTGAATTTTTTGCACCACTGTCACAAACGTCAGCAGGTTTCCGACGAAAGTTGAATCGATCGTCGCAACATCGGCCCGCAATCGGCGGGCCGATGCGAAGTCGCCTCAGACCTCCTTGGTGTCGAAGATCAGCAGGTCGGCGCCGCCGCTGGCGAATTTCGGGACGTCGCCCGCAGCGGCCTTGCCTTCGGCGCTGCCGAATGCGGCCTGGATGTCGGCCACGCTGTTGAAGGTGAGGATGGCGACGAGGTGGATTCCGGAAGGTCCGGCGGGGGAGCCGACCGGCCCCTTGCTGACGGCGTATTTTTTCAGGCCGGGAAGTTTCTTGGCGAGCGGAATGTGGGTCTCGGCATAATGCTTGTCGAAGGCTGCAGCATCCTTGGGCGTCTTGTAGAGCACGACGAGTTCAGCCATTTAGTCCTCCCATTAAGCGTTTCGTTTTTAGAACGTAGATCCTCATGGTGAGGAGCGTGCCAAGCACGCGTCTCGAACCATGCTGGCCCGGGTGGTCGTTCCGGGCCTTCACCCTTCGAGACGCCGCTGTCGCGGCTCCTCAGGATGAGGGGATAGTCCGTGGGACACGGCAAGATGGCAAGTCACATTCCGCTTGCCGTTTGCTTGTCTTGTCCTTGACTAATCGTTGGAGCACGATCTTGTCGGAAAACCGCTCCACACTTTTCCGGATCGTGCTTCAAAGCGCCGGTTTTGCGGCGTCGCCGAGATAGCCGTGCAGGGAGGCCACAACTTGCGCGCCTTCGCCGATGGCGCCGCCGACGCGCTTGACCGAGCCGGAGCGAACGTCGCCGACCGCGTAGACGCCGGGCACCGAGGTTTCGAGCGGAGCCACGAGCCGGCCCTGGTTCTGCTCGGACTGAGCGCCGGTGACGACGAAGCCGCCGCGATCGAGCGTCACGCCGCAGCCGTCGAGCCAGCCGGTGGCCGGGTCGGCGCCGACGAACAGGAAGAGATTGCGGATGTCGGCGGAATCCTCGTCACTCGACAGCCGGCTCTTCCAGCGGATGCGCCGCAGCAGCGCTGCCTCGTCGCCTTCGAGCGCCGATATCTCGGTGTTGAAGAGCAATTCGATGTTCGGCGTCGCCTCGATGCGCTCGATGAGGTAGCGCGACATGCTGGCCCCCAGGCCGCCGCCGCGGATGATCATCAGCACTTTCTTGGCATGCCCCGACAGGAAGACGGCGGCCTGCCCGGCCGAATTGCCGGCGCCAACCAGCGCCACTTCCTCGCCGGCGCAGAGCCGCGCCTCGACAGGGGAAGCCCAGTACCAGACGCCACGGCCTTCGAACTTGTCGAGATTGGCGATGTCCGGCCGGCGATAACGCGCGCCGCTCGCGACCACCACCGCACGCGAACGCAAGGGATCGCTGCCGTCGAGCGCCACCGAAAACGCGCCGTCCTTGCGCGTGCAATCGAGCGACTTCACCGCCACCGGAATCATGATATCGGCGCCGAACTTCTGGGCCTGGTTGAAAGCGCGCGCGGTCAGCGCCTGGCCGGAAATCCCGGTCGGAAAGCCCAGATAGTTTTCGATACGCGCGCTGGCGCCGGCCTGGCCGCCAAAGGCGCGGGTGTCGAGCACAGCAACCGAAAGTCCCTCCGAGGCGGCATACACCGCGGTGGCGAGCCCTGCCGGTCCGCAGCCAACGATCGCCACATCGTAGATGCGGTCGTTGCGGGGACCTCCGATCATGCCGAGCGCGCGCGCGACCTCGGTTTCGCTGGGGTTACGCAGTACCTCGCCGCTGGCAGTGACGACCAGCGGCCAGTCTTCCGGCTTGGGCGAATAGCGCGCGATCACCTCGGCGGCGTCGCGATCGCGGTCGGGATCGAGCAGATGATGCGGCTGGCCGTTGCGGGTGAGGAAACCCTGCAACCGCACCACCCCTGCCGAATGCGACGGTCCGATCAGCACCAGACCGCCGACGCCGCCCTGGAGCAGGTTGACCCGGCGCAGGATCAGCGCGCGCATGATGCGCTCGCCAAGCTCGGCCTCGGCGACCAGCAGCGCGCGCAGACGGTCCGGCGGCAAGAGCAGCGTCTCGACATCGCCTTCGGCGCGGCCGTCGACCAGCGCCGGCCGGCCGGAGAGCTGACTGAGCTCGGCCAGGAATTGCCCCGGCCCCTGGTCGATCAGCGGAGTGACATGACCAAGCCCGTCGCGCTGGGTGATGGCGACATGCCCCTTCAGCACGACGAACATGCCCGGCCCCGGCTTGCCGGTCTCGAACAGGAATTCGCCATCGGCATAGGTGCGGACCTCGCCGAAATGCCTGACACGCTCGATCTCGGCCGATGTCAGCGTCGGAAAGGTCTGTTCAGGGCGCGTGAACCGCGACATCGGCGCGTCACCATCCGTTCGCTGCATCTCGTCCCGCCCCATCGCCACGTCCACACTCCAAAAAATTCTAGCCGCCGGCCTTCCCGGCGATCCCCTCATCCGGGGAACCATCGTCGTTCTGCGACGGCTCGGCGATCGCAGCGCGTTCGCGCGCCTGCACCTTCCGCCGCTTCAGGTTTTCGCGCAGCGCCGATTTCAGGCGGTCGTCCCGGGACGCCCTCGCCTGCTTCGTGCCCTTGTCGTTCTCGTCAGCCATCACCGATCCATCGCACCGACCGGCGATAACATGCCCCAGGAAAATGGCAGCTCAAGTGCCCCGCGCGATCCGATCGTGCGAAACTCCAAAATCGGTCGAATCCGGGAATTAAGCCAACTGGCCAGTTGGCCGGGGATATCGGAACCCAAATCGGTGGAAAGTCGATCGTTTCGAGCCAAAACAGGCATTTTGGCCCCGATATCGACCCGATTTTCTCATTTTGACAGGTCCTGCAAGCTTGCACAGGAGGGGGGCTTGTGGCAGATATCGGCCCGCTTGGTAGGCCCCCTTGGCGGCCGATTCTTATCCCAGCACATGCTGCCGTAGCTCAGTGGTAGAGCACTCCATTGGTAATGGAGAGGTCGACAGTTCAATCCTGTCTGGCAGCACCATTCTCCGGGTCAAATCACGCATGCATCAGCATTCTCGCGGCACCAGACGCCCGAGTTTTGCTCTATTCCGTGACCCTCTTTCGTGAAGAGGGCGCAGGGAAGACCGGGTGCCGGCTGGCACCCATGGCCCGCTGTGCGAAGATGCGCACATGCAAATGCACAACGGGAAAACCACAGGTGGGCCGGAAAACACCCGGCCTTCCCTGCGCGATGGGCTGACGGCTTATGCCGCGCTCTCCCCGGCGACGAATTCCTGTTGTCACCGTCACTTCGCGAACAGGTGATGCCCGCGCCCGGTTGGGCCAAAGCATCTTCGCGGAAGCTTGGCTGTAGCAACGACAGCCAGGACCACACGGTTTAGCCGTACGCAGCGATCCGGCTCCGCGCAAAGGCTTCGCCGGACACAGGCGCCGTCCGTTCGACACGGCTTGCGGTGAGCTCACGGGGTTCGGCTCAATCCTCTGCCCGCCCTGCTCCCGACATCCGCGCCGGCGCTGCCGCGTCCACCGCACCCCCGGCCCACGTTCGTGACGACGTACGATCGCCCCTCTTCCTGGGCCGGGATGGCGAAAGAATGCCGCAATTCCGAATTTCGGTAAAGTGGAATATTTTTGTGGCGGAGGGTTGACGGGTTTCCCGGCGAGGCAGGTGTTTTGCCCGACGGCTCAAAATCAGCGCCGGCGCAAGGGCGACACTTCAATCCTGTCCGGCGGCACCACGGCAGGCCGCAGCCCTACAACTGCGTCCTGACGTCGCGTCACTTTTGTCCCGGTTGCGCGGCGATTGCAATCGTATGCTCGCCGTTCCTTTCTCGACGACAGCCACCGTCATCGTGTCAGATTCGAAGGTCACCTCGACGTCGGCGCCGGCATCGACGGCAGTGCCGATCAAGACCTGATCGACAAATTCCCTCCCGTCACTGTCGCCGAAGATAGCGCGCTTGATACCCAGCCAACTCTGGACCGGCACCTTGAGCGGGTCGCATTCGTTTGCGTAGGCCAGAGTCACGCTGCCGCGAGGCCTGGCGCCGTTATGCACGAGATAGATGCCCTGGCCACCGACAAGCCAGAAACCGGGTGAATCTCGACCGTTCATGGCACGCGCCGAAACCGGCCATTGCCGGACGGCCTCGTTCCAGAGCGTCTTCAGACCTGCATGAGGGAAAGTCAGCTTCACTGAAGTTGGCTCCGCCGAGCAGCGTCATTATCCGTGATCGCGGCGGCGATCTGGTCGCGTGGCACGACGCACACGATCTGGGTATCATTCGGCAGGGAGAACGTCAGCCAATAGGTTTCGGCGTCGTATGCGGCGATCACCACGACGGCATCGACGTAGGCGGCCTTGCTGTTGTCGGCGACGGAAAACCCAGCATCCGTCAGCGCGGTGCGTTCCTGTTCGTCAAATTTCACGGCGTCATCTCGTGTCTGAAGGACATCCCCGCAGCTCGCCGGTTTACTCGCGCCACCTACGAAAGCCTCGTTAATTCGCATTAAGGTTGTGAATGCGACGACGGGAGCCCGGCACACTCAGCGTCATGGCTGCGGGATCGCGAACCCAAGGCACTGAACGATCTGTCTGCGTCGCGCCTCTCAATCTTCAGCAGGTCATCCATTGGTATGATCGGTTGTTACCGCGATTTAACTGGCCGATCTCTCCGGATCGGGCGAGGGCTGCGCGCGACCCCACCGTCCGCGAGAACGACCGACAATGCCGGATATTGAAATCACCGACGAGTGCCGCGCTCTGATTGCGGCCGAGTTCCCGTCCGACGATACCGGACAGCGCCTGGCAAGCGGCAATTGGCGGATACCGATCAATGAGGAAACGTGGCAACGGCTGCACAGGATACGGCGGCCCGGCGAGTCGATATCGGACTGCATCATTCGCGTTATAATCATCATCCAGCACAAGCGAGGCTTGTTGTAGCTGCGGCCAACGGGAAGCGCGTTGGCGCCACACAACGACTTATCGTCCGAACGAAAAACACAATAAAATCAATATCCAACAAGGATACGTTCTGCATTCAATCCTGTCTGGCGGCACCATTCCTGACGTCAGCACCGCAATTTTGGATGGCGTCGTTGCGCATGCGCGACACGGGCGAGCTAACATTCTCATGACCGGACACTAGATGTGAGGACCCGCGCTCGCGCACTCCCACCCGGTAACTAAACATGATCCCATTCTCCGTCCTCGACCTCGCTCCCATCCGAAGGGGTGGCGATGCTGCACAGGCGTTTCGCAATTCGCTCGATCTCGCCCAGCATGCCGAGGCCTGGGGCTTCAAGCGGTTCTGGCTTGCCGAGCATCACAACATGACGGGCATTGCGAGTGCTGCGACGTCGGTGGTGATCGGGCATGTCGCGGGCGGGACCAAGACGATCCGGGTCGGCTCCGGCGGGATCATGCTGCCGAACCATTCGCCGCTTGTTATCGCCGAGCAGTTCGGCACGCTGGAATCGCTCTATCCGGGACGCATTGATCTCGGGCTCGGCCGTGCGCCGGGCACCGACCAGTTCACCGCGCGGGCGCTGCGGCGCGACCTCGCCACGAGCTCCGAGAATTTTCCGCATGACGTGCTGGAATTGCAGGCCCTGCTCGGCGACGTGCAGCCGAACCAGGCGATCCGCGCCGTGCCCGGCATGGGGCTGAAGGTGCCGCTCTGGATCCTCGGCTCGAGCACCTTTGGCGCGCAGCTTGCCGCCATGCTGGGGCTACCGTTCGCGTTCGCCTCGCATTTCGCGCCTCAAATGATGATGCAGGCGCTGCATGAATACCGCACGCGCTTTGAGCCGTCGTCGCAGCTCGACAAACCTTACGCGATGGTCGGCGTCAACGTGTTCGCCGCCGACAGCGACCTCGAGGCGCAGCGCATGTTCTCATCGCTGCAGCAGCAGTTCATCAATCTGCGCCGCGGCACGCCCGGACCGCTGCCGCCGCCGGTCGACGACATGGACGCGCTGTGGTCGCCGGCAGAGAAGGCCGGCGTCGGCCAGTCGCTTTCCTGCTCCGTGGTCGGCACGCCCGAAATGGTCGAGCGCGGACTGAAGGAGCTGATCGCCGAGACCGGCGCGGACGAACTGATGACGACGGGGCAGATCTACGATCACGCCGCGCGGCTGCGCTCGTTCGAGATCGCCGCCGAGGTGCGCGACAGGCTGGCAGGGCGCACGGCTGTTTGATGCGTCTTGATTGATTCGCTGCGAGCCACGCGCTCGGATCACCTCTCCCGTAGGGAGAGGTGAACTACGCCGCCCTGATCGAGTTCATGAAGCCGGCGACGCCGCGCTTGAGGCGCGAGCTCTCATTGGCGAGCGATTGCGCGGCCGACTGCACCTGGGCGGAGGCACCGCCGGTTTCCGATGCGCCACGCTGGACGTCGGCGATGCTGGTCTCGACCTGCGAGGTGCCCGCGGCAGCCCGCTGCACGTTACGGGAGATCTCCTGCGTCGCGGAGCCCTGCTGCTCGACCGAGGTCGAGATCGCCGACGAGATCTCCGAGATGCGCCCGATCGTGGCGCCGATCTCCTTGATCGCTGCAACCGAATCCCGCGTCGCCGACTGGATGTCGGCGATCTGCTGGCTGATCTCGTCGGTCGCCTTCGCGGTCTGCTCGGCGAGCGACTTCACCTCGGACGCCACCACGGCAAAGCCACGGCCGGCATCACCGGCGCGCGCAGCCTCGATGGTCGCGTTCAGCGCCAGGAGATTGGTCTGGCCGGCGATGGTCTGGATCAGATCGACGACGTCGCCGATCCGGCTCGCGGCCTGCGACAGCTCGCTGATCCGCGTATCGGTTTTCTGCGCCTGGCTGACGGCTTCACCCGCGATCCGCGCCGAGGTCTCGACCTGGCGGCTGATCTCGCCGATGGAGGAGGCAAGCTCCTCGCTCGCCGCCGCGACGGAATGAACGTTCGCGGATGCCTCGCCCGAAGCCGTGGAAGCACGGCCCGAGACCTGCGCCACGGTGTCGGCGGTCTTCGACAGCGTCGTCGACGACGTTTCGAGCTGGCCGGCGGCAACCGAGACGAGCTCGATGATCTCGCCGACCTCGCGCTCGAACTGATCCGCAAGCCGGTTCATGTCGACCTTGCGCGCCTCGACCTGGCGCTGCTCGGTGATCACCTGCTCCTCGCGCAGCCGGTTGGTTTCGATCATGGCGTCGCGGAACACCTGGACGGTGCGCGCCATCTCGCCGATTTCGTCGGCCCGATCGGCATACGCGACGGGCGCGTCGAGCTGGCCGGCGCTGAGCGAGGCCATGCGCACCTTCAGACCCGCCAGCGGCTTGACCACGCTGCGGCCGACCGCCCAGGCGATCGCAATCGAGATCAGCATCAGCACGGCGATAACGATCGAGGCGGTCTGGGCCATCGACCAGAATGAGTTGTCGACCTCCCACATGTATTCGGCGGATGCGATCATCAGATTCCACGGCGCGAAGCCGCGGGTGAAGGAGACCTTGTCGAACGCCGTGGGATCGTTGCTGGTGCGGCGGAAGGAATAGCGTAGCGTACCCTGGCCCTTCTTCGCGATGTCCATCAGCGTCAAAGCGAAAGGCTTGCCTTCAGCGTCCTTGTTGGGCCGCATGTCCTTGCCGACGAAATTCGGGAAGCCGGGATTGGAGACGCAAAGCCCGGTCTCGTAGTCATAGATATAGACGTAGTTGGTATGGTCCTCGTACCAGATTTTATCGTTGGCCTCGATGAAGCGCTTCTTGGCTTCCTCCTCGGTCATCAAGCCCGCCTTGTAGGCCTTGTAATAGCCGTCGGCCAGATTCCACACGACTTCGACGACGGCGTGCGCCTTCTCGACGCGCTCGGTAACGAGCTGACCGCGGGCGATCCACAGAACGGTCGAGGCGACCAGCGCCATGCAGATCGCGCCGACCATGGTCATGAGCGCGAGCTTGGCGCCGATCGAGCGAAGGGAAAACAGGTTCTTGAGAGCCGGCATTCTGCCTCTTCGGTGTTGCTGGACGCCGCACGCGAAGATCAGTGCGCAGGCCATCACGAGGTGGGACTGCGCAAATTTGAGGCAATTTGTTAAAAACTCAGTTACGCCACGAATGCGTCACAGGAGCGGCGCGGGTGTTACTGAAGGGTTAATGCGAGCCCCTCCCGTCATTGCGAGCCACCGGGTCCGCGCAAAGCGCGGCCCGATGACAGGCTCCGCGAAGCAATCCAGGGCGCATCCGCAGAAGCAGTCTGGATTGCTTCGTCGCTTCGCTCCTCGCAATGACAAGAAGGGTCTGGATTAATCCGGAAACCCGAACAGCTTCGCCGGATTGTGCACGAGGATCTTCTCCAGCTCGGCCTCATCAGGCGCGTAGCGGAACATCAGCTCGAGCAGATCGGCGTCGTTGGGCGGCTGCTTGACGGAGACCGGATGCGGCCAGTCGCTGGCCCAGACGCAGCGGTCGAGCGCGGCCTCGATATAGGTGCGCGCGATCGGGATCACGTCGTCATAGGGCGGACCGGCCTGCGAGGTCTTCTCGCCGAGCGAGAGCATGACCCAGAAATTGCCCTTCTTAAGCAGCTCCAGCATCTTGCGCAGGTTCGGATCGTCCTTGCCGCGCGAGGGCTCGGGCCGCGCCATATGGTCGATCAGCACGGGCACGTCGAGATTCTCGTACTTGGCAACGCTGGAGACGATGCCGTCCTTCTCCGGCTGGATCTTGACGTACCAGCCGAGTTCGCGGATCCGCGCGATGGCGCGGGCGAAATCGGCATCCGACAGCACGGCGCCGAGCTCCTGGCGGAAGCTGAAGCGCGCGCCGCGCACGCCGGCATCATGCAGCTTGGCGAGATATGAGTCGCTCGCCTCCGCGAACACCAGCGCATTGGCGCAGCCGCGATAGTTCGGGCCCATGGCGGCGAGGCCGTCGAGCACGACGGAATGGTCCGCGCCATAGGTCGTGGTCTGCACGATGATGCCGCGCTCGATGCCGAGCGTCTTGTGCATGCGCAGCGCCGCTTCCCAGGTCGCAGTCGGCATCCGATAGGCCGCACCGGGACGCTCCGGATACTTGTCCACGGGACCCAGCACGTGAAACTGGCTGTCGACGGTCTTCGGCGGCGGCGCCTTGATCGGAGGGCGCGGATTGGGATCGAACGGCAGATAGGTCGGCATGCGCAAATCTCCTTCAGTCGATCACGGCGGTGAAGTCGCACTGCACCAGCGCGCCGCCGTCCATGTTGTCCATCGGCAGCGCGTGGCGCGCCGGGCGCGAATGCTCGTCCGGAAACATTTTCAGCCACTCGACATTGACGGGTCCGCGCTGCGTGCGGTCCTTCAGCCAAACCGTCATCTTGATGATGTCGTCGGTGGTGCCGCCGGCGGCCTCCACCGTCGCCTTCATATGCGCGAACATGTTGGCGCATTGGGCGTCTAGGCTCTCGGGCATCGCGCCAGCCGCATCGCGGCCGAGGATGACGCCTGACATCACGAGATTGCCGATGCGGCAGGCGTTCGGGATCGGGTTGGCGTGCTTGAAGCCGCCGATATGGATGCTCTTGCGCCGTGTTTGACCGGTCATGATGCGCTTCCTCGTTGTTGTTGGTTCAGACGAACTGGCACGACACCGAGCCGAACGCGCCATAGTCCGCGTGGAACGTGTCGCCGCGGAGGATATCGACCGGACGCGTGAACGATCCCGCCAGCACCACCTCGCCGGCGGCGAGATGCTCGTCATGCGGCGCGAGGCGATTGGCAAGCCAGGCGATGCCGTTGGCGGGGTGATTGAGGACGCCGGCCGCAAGCCCGGTCTCCTCGACCTCGCCGTTGCGGAACAAGAGCGCGCCGATCCAGCGCAGATCCACATCCATGGGGCGGAACGGCCGGCCGCCCAGCACCAGCGCGGCGTTCGCCGCGTTGTCCGAGATCGTGTCCACGACCTTGCGGGTCTTGCCGGTCTCGGGATCGACGCGATGCATGCGCGTCTCCAGGATTTCGAGTGCCGGCGTCACGTAGTCCGTGGCGTTGAGCACGTCGAAGATGGTGCAGTCAGGCCCGCGCAGCGGAGCCTTCAGCACGAAGGCGAGCTCGACCTCGATGCGCGGCGCACGGAAGCGGTCGAACGGGATCGGACCGGCGTCGGCATAGAACATATCGGCGAACAGAACACCGTAATCGGGCTCGGAGATGCCGACCGCGTTCTGCATCGCCTTCGAGGTCAAGCCGATCTTGTGGCCCTTGATAACCCGGCCGCGGCCGAGTTGAAGCCTGGTCCAGGCGCGCTGAACGGCGTAGGCGTCCTCGATGCTGAAGTCTGGATACTCCCTCGAGAACATCGGGATCAGCGCCTTGGTGCGCTCGGCCTCATCGAGGCGCGCGGCGAGACGTTCGATCGTGGCGGCATCGAGCATGATCTACTGCTCCGCGGCCACGGTGTTGCGCAGCACGCCGATGCGGCTCGACTCGACCTCGACGACGTCGCCGACCTTGAGCCAGCGCGGCGGGTCGAAGCGGGCGCCCGCCCCTGTGGGCGTGCCAGTCACGATCATGTCGCCGGGCTTCAGGGTGGCGAAGGTCGAGAGATAGGAGATCAGGACGTCGAACGGGAACATCAGCCGTTCGGTCGTATCCTGCTGACGCACCTCGCCGTTCACGCGGGTGATGATGTCGTGCGGGCCGCGCGGGTCGAGCTCGTCCGCGGTGACGATCCACGGGCCGATGCTGCCGGAGCGATCGAAATTCTTGCCTTGCGTGACGTTGAACTTGCCGTGGCGCAGCCAGTCGCGGATCGTTCCCTCGTTGCACAACGTCATGCCGAAAATCTGCGACCAGGCCTTTTCGCGCGGAATGTGACGGCCGCCCTGCCCGATCACGATGACGAGCTCGCCTTCGTAGTCGAGCTGTTCGGAGACCTTGGGCTTTTCGAGCGGCTGGCCGGAGCCGGTCATCGAGGACATGCTGCGCACGAACAGGCTGGGATATTTGGGCAGGTCCGAATTGTCCTTATACTCGGCGTTGCGCTCGGCGTAGTTGACGCCAATACACCAGAGCTTTTCCGGCGCCAGCACCGGCGGAAGCAGGACGAGATTCTCCAACGCATAGTCAGGCTTCTGTCCGGCCGCCGCCTCCTGCGCGTCCGCGAGCGCGTTGGCCGCGATCAGCGCCCTCACATCGGAAAAGTCACGGCCGATCCGCTTGGTCAGATCGACGACGCCGCCTTCGACGGCAGCACCATAGCGCGGGTCTCCGTCCACCAGATAGCTTACGAGTCGCATTGTCGTTCTCCAATGGTCTTTAGACGGCGCACGCGACGCGGCCGCGGGCTCAGTCGGTCGATTTCGGGGTCTGGAATACGGTGTTCAGCGTCACGATCTCGCCGAGACGGGCGTAACGCGGACCGCCGATGCGGGCGATGGGGTCGAGCGCCCTGGTCTCGACCTTGCCGTCGTTCACGAGGCCGTCGCGAAGATGGAACATCACGACCTCGCCGACGATCAGCCGGCTGCGAGCGTCGCCGAATTCGAGGCACTGCCGGAAACGGCACTCCATCGCGACCGGCGCGGCGGCGAGCCGCGGCACCTTGATGCGTTCGCAGCTAAGCGTTTCGAGGCCGAGCTCCGCAACCTCGCTGATTTCAGGGGGATGCTCGACGGAGCTGTCGTGCACCGCATTCATCAGCGGGGTATCGGCGATGTGGATCACATATTCCTCGGTGTCGAGGATGTTGTGCGCGGTGTCCTTGTAGTCAGCGCCCTTGCGTCCGACGCTGATGGCGAGCATCGGCGGCTTCTGCGAGACGAAGGTGAAGGCGCTGAACGGCGCGAGGTTGAGCACGCCGGAGCGCGACAGGCTCGTCACCCAGGCGATCGGGCGCGGCACGACGATGCCGGTCATCAGTCGGTAGATGCGTTCCGCGCCAAGCTCGGTGGGATCGATCCGCATCGATCAGTCAGCCTTGATGTTGGCCTTGCGCACGACCGGAATCCACTTGGCGTCCTCGCGCTGGAGATAGGCCTTGAACTCGTCCGGCGTCATCGCGACGGCTTCCCCGCCAAGCTTCTCGAACTTGTCGATCACGCCGGGGTCTTTCAGGATCGCGACCAGCGTCTCATGCAGCTTGTCGACAACAGGCGCCGGCGTGCCTGCGGGCGCGAACAGGCCGGTGAAGGTCTGGCCGTCGAAATCCTTGTAGCCGAGCTCGGCAAAGGTCGGGACATCAGGCAGCGACTTCAAGCGATGCGGGCTGGTGACGGCGAGCGCCCGGAACAGGCCAGCCTTGATGTGCTGGAGGCTGACCGTGAGCTGGTCGAACGCGAACTGCACCTGCCCGCCGAGCAGATCGTTGATGGCGGGCGCATTGCCGCGATAGTGCGCGGTGACCCATTGCAGGTCGAGGCTGGACTGCATCAGCTCGCTGAGCAGATGGTTGGTGGTGCCCGGGCCGGGCGAGGCCATGGTCAGCTTGCCGGGCTCGCGCTTGGCGAGATCGATGAATTCCTTGAACGTCGTCGCCTGCACCGACGGATGCACCTCGAGCACCAGCGGCGTCATCGAGACGGTCGAGATCGGAAGGAAGTCCTTCTTCCAGCTATAGGCTTCGCGCTTGTTGATTTCGGTCGCGAACAGCACAGGGCCGTTGGCGCCGACGAACAGCGTGTAGCCGTCGGGCGCCGACTTCGCAAAGGCCTCGCCAGCGATCATGCCGCCGGCGCCGGCCTTGTTCTCGATGATGAAGGGCTGACCGAGCTTCTCCTGGAGCTTGTCGGCAATGATGCGCGCGGCGCTGTCGACATTGCCGCCGGCCGGATAGGGCACGATCAGCTTGACGCTACGCGCCGGCCATTGCTGGCCCGACGCAGGACCCGCCAGCATCGCGGCTGCGGCAGCTATGGCAATCCAGATTAATCTCATGTTAACCTCCCGGCGGCGCTTCCAATTCCACGTCGAGTTCCGTTGACGTCACAAGGCGCTCGATCGCGGCGCAATCTCCAGACGAGCGCTTTACCTGTCGAGCGAATTGTGGCGTTCTTGTCCATATTATGGACAGAGCAGGCTCCTCAAAATCGGCTCGCGACAGGGTCGAACCGCGACAAGGCGCGCAGGCGATCCGCCGCGCTCTCGCAGTGCTGCGCATTCTTGCCGCAGGCCGCGAGGCCGGCGTGCCGCTGGCGGAGGTCGTGCAGGCGACGGGCCTCACTCGCCCGACCGTTCATCGCATCGTCCATGTGCTGATCGAGGAAGGCATCGTCGAACGGCACGGCCGGAGCGGCCGCTACGCGATCGGCAACCAGGTGCCTGAGCTGGCGCTCGCACGCGCGCGGCCCTCGCGGCTGCTGGTCGCCGCAAACCCGTCGCTACGGCGCGCTTCCGCCGACATTGGCGACACGCTGTTCCTGACGGTGCGGACCGGCAACGATACGCTGTGTGTCGATCGCAGGATCGGCGTCTATCCGATCCAGGTACTGTCGATCGAGGTCGGCGCGCGCCGGCCGCTGGGCGTCAGCAGCGCGGGCGTCGCCATCCTCGCCGCGATGCCGGCGCCGGACGCGCGAAAAATCGTCGCAGCCAATGAGAAGAGGTTCGAGACCTATCAGACCGACGCCGCAACCGTGATGGGCCAGATCACCGCTGCGCGACGGCGGGGATACAATATGAGAGAGATCGGCCTGGTGCAGGGCACGAAATCGATCTCCACCTGGATCAAGAACCCGGATGGACAACCGGCAGCGGCGATGACGGTCTCCGCCGTTCGGACGAGGCTCGGCCCGCGCCGCGAGCAGGAGGTCGCGGAGATCCTGCTGCGCGAAGCCCGCATCATCGAGCAGGCCATCCGCGGCTAGCTTCGCCTCTCCCCGTAAGAATGGGACGAGGGAGAGCACTGCCGCCACGGCCGCAGCTCGCATCACACACCATTGCTGCGCGTCCTCATCCGGCGCTGTCAATGGGCTGACGTGACGCGCGTTTTTGTGGCACAAGGCGGCTTCCGCCGACCGACCAACGAGGCCACGCATGCCCGCGCCCAAGCCGCCTGCCTTCGAGACCCTGAGCCTGCATGCGGGCCAGCATCCGGATCCCGCGACCGGGGCCCGCGCAGTGCCGATCTACCAGACCACGTCCTACGTGTTCCAGGATTCCGACCACGCCGCAGCGCTGTTCAATCTGGAGCGCGCCGGCCACATCTATACGCGCATCTCCAATCCGACCACGGGCGTCCTCGAGGAACGGCTCGCGGCGCTGGAAGGCGGCGTCGGTGCGATCTGTACCGCGAGCGGCATGGCCGCGATGCATCTCGCCATCGCAACGCTGCTCAATGCCGGCGATCACATCGTGGCGTCGAGCTCGCTCTATGGCGGCACCATCAACCTCTTGGCGCATACGCTGCCGCGCTTCGGCATCACCACGACGTTCGTCAAGCCGCGCGATCACGATGCGTTCCGCGCGGCGATCAAGCCGAACACACGGCTGGTGATCGGCGAGACCATCGGCAATCCCGGGCTGGAGGTGCTCGATATTCCCAAGGTCGCGGCCATTGCGCATGATGCAAAGATTCCGCTGCTGATCGACAACACGTTTGCCACGCCCTATCTCAGCCGGCCCATCGAGCTAGGGGCCGACATCGTGATGCATTCGGCGACGAAATGGATCGGCGGCCACGGCATCGCCATCGGCGGCGCCATCATCGACGGCGGCCGGTTCGACTGGCGCGGCTCCGGCAAGTTCGGCGTGCTGACCGAGCCTTATGGCGGCTATCACGGCATCGTCTTCGACGAGCAGTTCGGCACCGCAGCCTTCATCATGCGCGCGCGCACCGAGGGCCTGCGCGATTTCGGCGCCTGCCTGTCTCCGACCAATGCGTTCCAGCTGCTGCAGGGCGTGGAGACGCTAGGCGTGCGCATGGACCGCCACATGCAGAACACGCACCTCGTGCTGGAAGCGCTGAAGGCCAACAAGGCGGTCGATTGGGTGCTGCATCCCTCGCTGGAAAACCACCCCGACTATCAGCTGGCAAAACAGCTGCTGCCGCGCGGCGCGGGCTCGATCGTCTCCTTCGGCATCAAGGGCGGGCGGCCCGCGGGGCGCAAGTTCATCGAGTCGCTGCGCATGATCAGCCATCTCGCCAATGTCGGCGACGCCAAGACGCTGGTGATCCACCCCGCCTCGACTACGCATCAGCAGATGGATGCCGAGCAGCTCAAGGCCGCCGGTATCGGCGAGGAGCTGGTGCGGCTCTCGGTCGGCATCGAGACGGCGTCCGACATCATCGACGATCTCTCTCAAGCGTTGCGCATCTCGCAGAAAGTCTGAAGCCATGAAGCTTTCCGTCAACGGCGCCGAGGTGTTTGTCGCAACCGGCGGCCGCGAATTCGACAGGTCCCTGCCCGCGGTCGTCTTCATCCACGGCGCCGGCTTCGATCATTCGACCTGGGCGCTGCATACGCGCTGGTTCGCCCATCACGGCTTTGCCGTGCTGGCCCCGGACCTGCCCGGCCATGGCCGTTCTGCCGGTCCCTCGCTGTCGAGCATCGCGGAAATGGCCGACTGGACGGCAGCGCTGCTCGACGCGGCAGGAGCTGCGAAGGCGCATCTGATCGGCCACTCCATGGGATCGCTGATCTCGCTGGAGACGGCGGCCCGGCACCCCGACAAGGTCTCTGCACTGAGCCTGATCGGGACTGCCGCGACCATGACAGTCGGTCCGGATCTGCTGAGGGCAGCCGAAGCCAACGAGCAGGACGCTCTCGACATGGTCTCGATCTGGGGACTCGGCTTCAAGGCCGAACTCGGCGGCAGCCTCGCGCCGGGCCTGTGGATGCACGGCGGCGCGCAGGCGGTGCTTCAAGCTTGCGAGCCGGGCGTGCTGTTCAGGGATTTGTCCGCCTGCAACTCCTATACGAATGCGCTGACCGCTGCCGCGAGCGTAAAAGTGCCCACGACCCTCATCCTCGGCGAGCGGGACATGATGACCCCGGCGAAGGCAGGCAAGGCGCTCGCGGCGGCGATCCCGCACGCGAAGACCGTCGTGGTGCCGGGCGCCGGCCACATGATCATGGCCGAGCGCCCGGATGAGTTGCTGGCCGCGCTGACAGGCTGAGCCGCTTCAGGAGCCCGGCGTCCACTTCCAGACGATGTCGGAGACGTTGACCGGCTTCGGGATCAGGCCGAGCTTGGCAAAGCGGTCGGCGACCGCCTGCTGACTCCTGACCACCTCGGCGTCGAGCGGCACCACCCGATAGTTGGAGCGGTCGACAAAGCGGCGGATCGCTGCGATGTCGACGCCGGTCGCCTCGGCCTGCGCTTTCGCGACCTCCTCGTGATGCGAATCGGCCCACACGCCTTCCGAGGCGAAGCTCGTGTTGAGCTTGGCGACGAGCGACGGATGCTTCTCCACGAAATCGGTGCCGGCGATGTAGAAGGCGTTCGGCTTGTGCACGTCCTTGTCGAAGGCGATGACACGCGCGTTCTCTTTCAGCTCGGCGAGTGCCAGATACGGATCCCAGATCGACCAGGCATCGACCGAGCCCTTCACGAAAGCTGCCGTCGCATCGGCCGGCGCGAGAGGTGCGGGCGTGATGTCAGACCAGGACAGGCCGGCCTTTTCGAGTGCGGCAACCAGCAGATTGTGCGCGCTGGAGCCCTTGCCGAAGGCAACGCGCTTACCCCTGAGATCGGCGAGCGAGTGAATCGGCGAATCCTTCGGCACGATGATCGCCTGGGTGTTGCCGTCCGACTTCACCGCGGCGACGTAGCGGATCTTTGCGCCGCCGGCCTGCGCGAAGATCGGCGGGGAATCGCCGACATAGCCGAAATCGACACTGCCGACATTGATGGCCTCCAGCAGCGGCGGGCCGAACTGGAAGTCGATCCACTTGATCTCGATGCCGAGCGGCTTGAAGGCGTTTTCGAGCGTCTGACGCTGGCGTACCGCCGGGAAGAAGCCACCCTTCTGCGTGCCGATGCGAATTTCGGTGAGCTTGTCTTCAGCGTGCGCAGGTACGGCCAGTGCGGTCGCGAGCAGGAGCGTCGTTGCAAGGATATGTCGTCGGCTAATCATATCGCGGTCCTTTCACTGGGTCAGTTGGCGAAGAGTTGGGAATTCGCGCGGCGGCTCCGCTCGGAGAACACGGCACGGGCGGCGCGCTCGGCCTCGCGCGCGGAGCGGAACTGGCGGCCTTCGAGACTGTCGAACAGGCGCTCGGAGGAAAAGAAACGGAAGCCGCGCTCATCTCTTGTGATGATGCCGGCGGCGCGGTCGTGGATCTCGATGATGTAGGCGTTCGACTGGGATTGGGGCATGGCTGCTCGCTCGCCGGAATTTCGGCGTTTCTGTCTTGGGAATCGCAATGTGGGATGCTGCTAGGAGGCGATCAGCAACAACAACAGGCGCCCGTCGCCGCCGAGAAACAGCGCCGCGTCATGCATTCGTGCATGTCGCCTGGATTACGCTGGTGATCGGCTCTCATCTTGCGGCTTCGACTCAAGGAGCAGTTTCGATGCCTCGAATATCGAGCCAATGACGCGGTTGGTCAATGAAATGGCTATCCATATTTGCGATCCACACGCTGGGGCGCTTCTCCCGCAGCAAGAGCTGACAGCCTGATTCATCTCGCGATGAGTTCAACACCGGCGTGCGACCCGCATGATACGCTCGGGGCAGCCACCGGTACACAATTTGGGAGGTTCCAGGGATGGCGAATGATCTGAAGGGGCGCACGGCACTCGTCACCGGCGGCTCGCGCGGAATTGGTGCTGCAATCTGCCGCCTGCTGGCCGAAGCCGGCGCGGCCGTGGCGATCAACTGTCGTGAGCGGATCGAGCAGGCCGAGCAATTGGCGGGCGAGATCGGCAAGCAGGGCGGCCGCGCCATCGTCGTTGCCGCCGACGTCTCGCAGCGCGAGGCGGTGGCCGACATGGTCGAGCGCGTCACGGCCGGGCTCGGACCGGTCGACATCCTGGTCAATAACGCCGGCATCGCCATCACGCGCGGCGTCGACGATCTCACCGAGGACGATTTCGATCGCACCATCCTGGTCAATCTCAAATCGGCGTTCCTGTGTACGCAGGCCGTGCTGCCCTCGATGCGCGCCAGGAAATGGGGCCGCATCGTCAACATCTCCTCAGGCGCAGCCCGCGGTGCCGGCTCGATCGGCCCGCACTACAATGCGTCGAAGGCCGGCATGGAGGGACTGACGCGAGGTTATGCCGCGCGTCTCGTAAAGGAGGGTATCACCGTCAATGCGGTGGCGCCGTCGCTGATCGAGACCGACATGATGAGCGGCCAGCCACAGCTCGTCAGCCGCATCCCGCTCGGCCGCTTCGGCACGGCGGAGGAAGTGGCGAAGGCCGTGATGCTCCTGGTCGACAACGCCTACATGACTGGGCAGACGATCGCGCTGAGCGGCGGGATGGCGTTTAACTGAGCGCCACTATCGCTCGCGGCGGGCACCCTCTTCACGTCGCCCCGCTTGCGGGGAGAGGTCGGATTGCATCGAAGATGCAATCCGGGTGAGGGGGTACCGGCCTATCAACAATCTCATGCGCGGAGAGGACCCCCCGCCCGCTCCCCGCAAGAGCGGGGCGAGGGAGACGAGAGAGATCGCGGACTCTCACCACATCGTCGCAGCGGCGCGCTCGGGCCAGATGCGGTCGTACTCGGCGCCGCCGACCTTGTTCTGGCTCATCTCGGCGAGGATCTGGCCGGGCGTCGGCAGCGTCTTGGGATCGATGCGCTTGTCGGGATTCCAGAGGTCGGAGCGGACGATCGCGCGGGCGCACTGGAAGTAGATTTCCTCGACATCCATCACCATCACGCTACGCGGCGCCTTGCCCTCGACCTTGAAGGACGCCAGCAACTCCGGATCAATCGAGAGATGGGCGCGGCCATTGGCCCGAACCGCATTGCCGGAGCCGGGGATCAGGAACATCAGCGACACACGCGGGTCGCGCACGATGTTGCGCAAGGAATCGACCCGGTTGTTGCCGCGGCGATCCGGCAGCATCAACGTCTTCGGGTCATGAATACGGACGAAGCCGGGAAGATCACCCCGCGGCGAACAATCGATGCCCTCCGGCCCGATGGTCGCGAGCGCTGCAAAGGGCGCCTTCTCGATGAAGATGCGGTAGAGCGGCGTGACGTGGTCGGCGACTTTCACGGTCGAGGCGTCATTGGTGGCGCCGTAGATGGCCTCGAGTTCCTCGACCGTATTGATCACCGTCATTCCACTCTCTCCTGTTCTGCCGGCGACTATTCGCGCCAGCATTCATTCCTGATCACGCGCACGAGCTGGCGGCTGTGATACTCCGCGCTGCCGGCGTTGAGGATGGTGACATCGGCATTGGCCGATGCGTCGCTGACGCTGCGTGCGAGGCGATCGGCGATATTGCCGTCGCTGTGCCGGGCCCGCGCGGCAAGCCGCTGCGCCAGCACGTCCGGCGGCGCCGTTATCGCGACCACGACGACATTGGCATAGGCCTGGCGCAACGCGCCAATGACTGTGCGCGAGACGTTGACGACGACGGCTCGCCCCGCGCGGATGTCGTCGTTGATCTCGAGCGGCAGGGCATAGGAATGGCCATGCGCGTCCCAATGCACGGCGAAATCCCCGTGGTCGCGGGCGCGGGCGAATTCGTCGGGACTCATCGCAATGTTGTCCTCGTCGGCGGAGGACGCGCGCGTCACGATACGGCGCGGGAAGACGACTTCGTGATCGTCGATGCAGGCCGCCCGCGCGAGCCGCAACAGCGTGTCCTTGCCGGCGCCGCTCGGGCCGACCACGAGCACGAGCCGCCCGGGCCCGATCCTCCCCGCCGCGTCCTCTGCCATGGTCACGGTCTCGGTCATGCGACACGGCTCCCTTCGCGCCAGACGCTGCGGACGACGGGAACGTTGCCCGCGACATGCACGCGGATCAGGTCGGCGCGCTTACCAACCGCGACCTCGCCGCGGTCGGACAGGCCGACCGCCTCGGCGGGTGCCTTCGTCACAGTACGAACCGCCGCAGGAAGACTGATCGATGGCACATGCTCTGGGAGCTGCAGCGCGCCCATCAGAAGGCTCGACGGAATGTAGTCCGACGACAGGATGTCGAGCAGCCCTTCGCGGGCGAGATCGACCGCGGCGATATTGCCGGAGTGCGAGCCGCCGCGCACGACGTTCGGTGCCCCCATCAAAATGTCGATGCCGGCCTGGTGCAGACCGCGCGCGGCCTCGAGCGTGGTCGGGAATTCCGCCACCGAAACGCGATCGCGCACGGCATCCGCGACGTTCTCGTCGGTGGTGTCGTCATGGCTGGCGAGCGGGATCTTGTACTCATGCGCCAGCGCCACGATCTGACGCATGTTGGTCGCCGCATAGGCCTTCTGATACTCGAAGCGCTTCGCGAACAGCTCGTCGAGCTCGGCATCGGTCTTGCCGCCGCCCTTGCCGCGATAGTAGTCGCGCAGCTTGACCTCGTCGCGGAACTGGCGCTGGCCGGGGGTGTGGTCCATCAGCGACATCAAGCGGACGTCGGGCCGGTCGATCAGCTCCTTGGCCTCCTCGACCACGCTCGGCATCGGAATTTCGCAGCGCAGATGCAGGAAGTGGTCGGCACGCAGCAAGCTCGCGTCGCGCGCGGTCGTGATCGCGGCGGCCAGCACGCCGGCGCGGCCATCGACTTCCTCGGCGCCGTCCTCGCGCCAGACCCGCAGCGAATCGAATACAGTGGTGATGCCTGACGTCGCGAGCTGGCCGTCATAGGAGATGACGGCCGCGACCGGATTCCAGAACACCTTTGGGCGGGGCACATAATGCGCCTCGAGATGGTCGGTGTGGAGCTCGATCAGGCCGGGCATGATCAGGTCGCCGCCGGCGTCCTCAGCCCCCGCAGGCGCCCTGCCCTCGCCGATCTCGGCAATGCGTCCATCGGCAAGAGCGAGCCAGCCCTGTTCGATCACCCGGTCAGCCAGCACGATCCTGGCGTTGGCGATCACGGTTTCCTTCGGCTTGGCGTTCATTTCCTTGTCTTCCTTCAGGCCGCGGCGGCAAAGCTGGTGACGTCGACAATGCGGTCGGCAATCAGATGGCGGATCTCGTCGTCATGCACGATCGCGACCATGGCGACGCCCTGGCGCTTCTTCTCGGCGACCAGCTCGACCACGACAGCACGGTTTGCAGCGTCGAGCGAGGCGGTCGGCTCGTCCAGCAGCAGGATCGGCAGGTCCGAGATGAAGCCGCGCGCGATGTTGACGCGCTGCTGCTCGCCGCCGGAGAAGGTGGCGGGCGGAAGCTGCCAGAGCCGCTCGGGGATATTGAGACGATGCAGCAGCGCACCCGCGCGCTGCTGCGCTTCGGTGCGCGCCATGCCCGTGACGATCAGGGGTTCGGCGACGACGTCGATGGTCGCAACGCGCGGCACCGCACGCAGGAACTGGCTGACATAGCCGATGGTGGAGCGGCGGATGTTGAGCACCTGCCGCGGCTCGGCCGAGGCGAGATCGATCAGCGCACCGCGATGGCGGATGCCGATGCGGCCGGAGTCGCAGCGGTAGTTGCCGAAGATCATCTTCAGGATCGACGACTTGCCCGCGCCCGACGGCCCCGACAGCACGACGCATTCGCCGGGGTTGACGTGGAAGGTCACGCCGCGGACCACCGGCAATTCGATGCCGCCCTGCAGGTGCATCGTAAAGGTCTTCTTGGCATCAGTGACGTCGATCATGGCGGTCATCGGCTGGCTCATGTTGGAAGGCTCATGGCGGCAGAATCGAGGAGACGAGGAGTTGAGTATAGGGCTCGCGCGGATCGTCGAGCACCTGGTCGGTGAGACCGGTCTCGATGACGCGGCCGCCCTTCATCACCATCACGCGATGCGACAGCAGCCGCGCGACCGCGAGATCGTGGGTGACGATGACGACGGCGAGGTGCAGCTCGGCGACGAGGCTGCGCACGAGGTCGAGCAGTCGCGCCTGCACGGACACATCGAGCCCGCCGGTCGGCTCATCCATGAACACCAGCCGCGGTTCGGTGACGAGGTTGCGCGCGATCTGGAGGCGCTGGCGCATGCCGCCGGAATAGGTGCGCGGCGCATCGTCGATGCGCGCGATGTCGATTTCGACGCGGGTGAGCCAGTCGGACGCGGTGTCGCGAATGCGGCCGTAGTGATTCCACCCGACCGCCATCAGCCGCTCGCCGACATTGGCGCCGGCCGAGACCGCCATGCGCAAGCCCTGCGCGGGATCCTGGTGCACGTAGCCCCAATCGGTACGGAACAGGAAGCGGCGCTCGGCTTCGCCGAGAGTCGTCAGATCGCGGGTGACGCCGTCGCGCATCCGGTAGGACACCTGACCCGCGCTGGGCGCGAGCTGGCCCGACAACATCTGCAGCAGCGTCGACTTGCCCGAGCCGGATTCGCCGACGATCGCCAGCACCTCGCCGGGATAGAGCGCGAAGGAGACGTCGCGGCACGCGGCGATGCGGCCGTACGACTTGCTGAGGGACTCCGCGACCAGCAGCGGCTGGTCGTTTTCAAGCGTATCGAGATCAGCCATGTGAGCCCTCATATGAGTCCTCTTGCGCCTTCTCCTTGTACGGCGCAGCGCTCAGGCTGCCGTGATGGCCGGCGGACTGGCGTCCCTCGCAATAGTCGGTGTCCGAGCAGACGAACATGCGCCCGCCCTTGTCGTCGGTGACGATCTCGTCGAGATAGGAATTGTCGGCCCCGCACAGCGCGCAGGGCGCGTTGAAGCGGTAGGGCTCGAACGGATGGTCCTCGAAATCGAGCGACACCACCTGCGTGTAGGGTGGGATCGCATAGATGCGCTTCTCGCGACCAGCGCCGAACAGCTGCAACGCCGGGCAGTTGTCCATCTTGGGATTGTCGAACTTCGGCGTCGGCGACGGGTCCATCACATAGCGCGCGTTCACCTTGACAGGATAGGCATAGGCGGTCGCGATGTGGCCGAAGCGGGCGATGTCCTCATAGAGCTTCACATGCATCAGGCCGTATTCGGCGAGCGCGTGCATGCGCCTTGTCTCGGTCTCGCGCGGCTCGAGGAAACGCAGCGGCTCCGGGATCGGCACCTGATAGACCAGCACCTGCTTCTCGTGCAGCGCCGTCTCCGGGATGCGGTGACGGGTCTGGATCACGGTCGCATCAATCGTCGCGGTGGTCGTGGCAACGCCCGCGGTCTTGGCGAAGAACTTGCGGATCGAGATCGCATTCGTGGTGTCGTCGGAGCCCTGGTCGATCACCTTCAGCACGTCCTGGGGACCGAGGATCGCGGCCGTGACCTGCACACCGCCGGTGCCCCAGCCATAAGGCATCGGCATCTCACGGCTGGCGAACGGCACCTGATAGCCGGGAATAGCGATCGCCTTCAGGATCGCGCGGCGGATCATCCGCTTGGTCTGCTCGTCGAGATAGGCGAAGTTATAGGCGGGCGCGTTCATTCCGCGGCCTCCTTCATGGCATCAGGCGCATTGGCCTCGGCAAACTCTTTGCGCAGCTTCCGTAGGAGGCCGAGCTCGGACTGGAAGTCGACATAATGCGGCAGCTTCAGATGCTCGACGAAGCCGGTCGCCTGGACGTTGTCCGAATGCGACATCACGAATTCTTCATCTTGCGCCGGTGCCACGGCTTCTTCACCCAGCTCGCGGGCACGCAGCGCGCGGTCGACCAGCGCCATCGACATGGTCTTGCGCTCGCTCTGGCCGAAGGCCAGGCCGTAGCCGCGGGTGAAGCACGGCGCTTCCGTGGCCGAGCCCTTGAACTGGTTGACCATCTGGCACTCGGTGAGCTCGATCGATCCAAGCGGCACGGCAAAGCCGACGTCCTCGGCAGAGAATTCGACCTCGACCTCGCCGAAGCGGATCTCGCCAACGAAGGGGTGATTACGGCCGTAGCCGCGCTGGGTTGAATAGCCCATCGCCAGCAGGAACCCTTCGTCTCCGCGCGCGAGATTTTGAAGGCGCAGATCACGATCCGCCGGGAAGTTCAGCGGCTCGCGGGTGAGATCGCCGACGCTGGCGCCGTCTTCGGCCTGTGGCGAGGATTCGATCAGCCCGTCTCGGCCCAAAATATCGGTCACACGCGGCGTGGGTGCCGTCGAAGCTTCGGCCGTCGCCGGCACTTCAGGCACAAACCCCTGGCCAAGCGTCGGATCAAGCAGACGGTGCGTATAGTCGAAGGTCGGCCCAAGGATCTGGCCGCCGGGAATATCCTTGAAGGTCGCAGACACGCGCCGCTGAACCCGCATCGCGCCGGTGTCGACCGGCTCGCTCGCGCCGAAGCGCGGCAGGGTGGCGCGGAAGGCGCGAACCAGAAAGATGGCTTCGATCAGATCGCCGCGCGCCTGCTTGATGGCGAGCGCCGCGAGCTCACGGTCATAGAGCGAGCCCTCGCTCATGACCCGGTCCACGGCAAGGCCGAGCTGCTCGGAGATCTGGTCGAGCGTGATTTCCGGAACGCTTTGGTCGCCGCGCCGCACGTTCGCGAGCAGGCGATGGGCGTTCTCGATGGCGCGTTCGCCGCCTTTGACTGCGACATACATGCTACTTGCTTCCTTTACTCACAACACGCGTGGTGCGCGGGATCGCAACCACCGCATCATCGGCAACCAGCACCACGTCGATGCCGCGCGGAAACAGCCTCTCGTTGACACGCAGGCGCTCGAACAGGTCGGCAGGCCTGATGGACGCCTGCAGGGTTGCAGCACCGTCGATGCCCGGACCGCGCAGCTCGAAGCCGCGCCCCGCATCCAGGCTCTCGACCTGGACGATCACCGTCGTCGAACGATCCGGATATTCGCTCGTGCCGAGCGCAAAGCGTTCGAGTGGCGGAAGCAAGGCGCCATCGCTGATCAGCGCAAAGCTCGCAATCGAAGAGTCCTGCACGACCGGCGCGCCGGTGTGGAACTTGAGCCACTTAACAACGTCCGAACTCTCGGACATCCGCGCATCGAGCCAGAGCGGCGTGTCGTGATCGAACAGTGTCAGCGCGATCGCGGCGGTGCCGCGCATCATCGTATCAGGCGCTCCAGCCATAGGGACGATGCGCTGGACCGTGCCCGGCCGCGCCATCGCGTCCATGACCGATCGAAAGGTCGATTGCGCCGACAAGACCTTGTCGGCGAAACCCGGCGGCAGTTCCGCAATCGTGGTCATGATCTCACCCCTCACCGCGCACCATGGTGTAGAAATCAACCTTCGTCGCAGCGGTCTCTTCCGCCGCCTGCTTACGCCCATTCATAAGCTGCTCGCGCAACGGCCCGATAACGTCCCGCTCCACCGCTTCGCCAAAATCACTGGACTGCACCAGCGCATCGCACAGCGCGATCAGCCGCGCCTTCTCGCCGTCGCGCCCGAGAGTATAGCCGAAGCCGACTTCGCCGCTCGCAAGCCGGACCGCCGCACGCGATACCGTCGCTTCGCCGAGGTTGAACGGCGCGCCGTCGCCGCCGGCCCGCCCGCGCAGCATGACCAGGCCGTTTTCCGGCTGGCGCAGATCCTGATGGCCGGGCAAGGCGATTGTGCGGAGGCGAGCGGCGATCTCGCCCGCCTCCGCGTGCGCCAGCACGGCCATCGCGGCCTTGCGCTGGGCTTGCTGGTTGTTGTGCTGGGTCACCAAATCCACCGAACTTGCCGAATTGAAGTTGTCTATGATAATAGACAACTTCATACGGAAGCGCCATGACTGTTTCGTGACAAAGGTGTGATTTCTGGGCTAGCCTATCCGACGACATGAGCATGCAGGACACAGCCTCCTCGGGCGTCGCGCTATGGCGCCTCGTCGCCGACGGAATCGAACGCGGCATCGCCGACGGCCGCTTTGCGGCCGGCGACAAGCTGCCGGGCGTGATGGAAATCGCCGAAACCTATCGCGTGAATCGCCACACCGTGCGGCGTGCGCTCGCTGCGCTTGCGGAACGCGGCCTGGTGCGGGCCGAGCGCGGCAGCGGAACCTATGTCGAGGCGCAGCGCCTCGCCTATCCACTGCGCTCGCGTACGCGCTTCTCCGAGATCGTCGGAGCCGGCGGCCGTGAGCCGCGCGGGCAGCTGATCGAGGCATCCGATGACGTCGCGACCCGCGAGCTGGCGCGGGAACTGGGATTGAAGGTCGGCGGGCCGCTGGTGCGGATCGAGGCGATACGCTTCGCCGACCGCACGCCGATCTGCGTCTCCACCACCTGGCTGTCGGCGGAATTGTTTCCAGGCGCGGGCAATGTCTTTGCCGCGACGCGCTCAATGACGAAGCTGCTCGAGCATTACGGCGTCCGCGACTATCGCCGTGGCGCGACCCGGATCACCGCCGGCATCGTGGACGCGACCGATGCCGCGCGGCTCGATCTGCCGCTGGGACGGCCTATCCTGGTGGTCGATGCGACCGACCATGATCTCGAGGGCAAGCCGCTGGTGACCAAGCATTCGCGCTTTGCCGCGGAGCGGGTGGAGTTTCTGGTGGAGTCGTAGGGTGGGCCGCCTGTTCTCCCTCGCCCCGTTCTTACGGGGAGAGGGTCGGGTGAGGGGCTGCATCCGCGATGACAGTGAGAGATGGACTCGTTGAAGCTCCCCCTCACCCGGATTGCATCTACGATGCAATCCGACCCCTCCCCGCAAGCGGGGCGAGGTGAAGGAACTACGCCACCGCCCGCCGGCCGATGATGGCGAAGCGGAGCTTGCCCGAGATGAAATCGATCGCGGCAACCGCGACCAGGATCATCAGGATCAGGAATGACACCTTCTGCCATTCCAGCACGCGGATCTGCTCTGCGAGCTGGAGCCCGATGCCGCCGGCACCGACGATGCCGATGATGGTGGCCGATCGCGTATTCGATTCGATGAAATAGAGGACCTGGCCGGCAATGACCGGCAGGACCTGCGGCAGGAGACCAAAGCGGATCTCGTGCAGCGCGCTACCGCCGGAGGCGCGAATGCCTTCGACCTGTTTCTGGTCGGCGCCTTCGATCGCCTCCGAGAACAGCTTGCCGAAGGCGCCGAAATCCGACACCGCGATGGCGAGCACACCGGCGAACGGGCCGAGCCCGACCACGTTGATCCACACCAGCGCCCAGATCAGCGTATCGATGCCCCGGATCGAATCCAGGAAGCGCCTGATCGGGAAGCGCAGGATCCTCGACGGCACCACGTTGCGCGCGGCAAGCAGGCTGACCGGAAGCGCGAACACGGCGGCCAGCGTCGTGCCGAGCAGCGCAATCGAGAGCGTCTCGCCGAGCGCCCTCAGATAGATCGGCAACGAGGAGCCGGGGTCCGGCGGGATCATCATCAGGCTGATCCAGCCGAGCTGGCTCAGCCCCGCGAAGAAGCGTGATGGCGAGAAGTCGAGATCGACGAGGCCATAGATGAGGATCGCGAACGCCGCGACGATCATTGCCGGCGTCGCGAGCCGCGCCGAGGCCGGCCGATCGAACACATCTGGATAGCGCGCGCGAATCTGCGCGGCATCGACCTCCTGCGGCCTCGTCACGTTCGCGCCTCCTTGCCGAAGAGGCGGCCGCGCAGCCAGCCGGTGGTGATGTCGATGATGAAGACGGTGATTATGATGGTGAGCAGGATCGCGCTGACGTCCGAATAGTAGAACTTACGGATGGCGACGACGAGCTCCTGGCCGATACCGCCGGCGCCGACAAATCCCATCACGGAGGCTTCGCGGACATTGATCTCGAAACGGAGCAGCGCGTAGCTGGCATAGCCTGCCGTCACCTGCGGCACGATCGCGAAACGCATGCATGACAGCCAGCTCGCGCCGGTCGAGCGGATGCCCTCGACCGGCTTCATGTCGGCGTTCTCGACGATCTCGGAGAACAGCTTTCCGAGCGCGCCGGTGGAGTGGATTGCGATCGCTAGCACGCCCGCCATCGGTCCGAGCCCGAAGGCGATCACGAAGACCAGCGCGAAGACGATGCCGGGCACGGTGCGGGCGAATTCGAGCAGGCGCCGCACGACGAAGCGTAACCACGGCGCGGGCGAGGTGTTTTCGGCTGCGAAGAAGTTCAGCGCAAAGGCGAAGGTCGCGCCTACGAGCGTGCCGACATAGCTGATCAGCAGGGTCTCGCCCAGCATCTTCAGCCATTTGCGCCAACCCCAGAGCCACTCGCCGAAATCAGTCCAGACGCGCTGGCCGTTATCGAGCGTAAGGATACGGTCGAAATAGCTGATGAAATTGCCGAAATAGGTGAAGAGGGTGCGCAGATTAACTTCTGCGCCGATCGCCGCGAGAACCAGGGCTGCGGCGAAGATCGCGACTCCCAACAGGAGTCGGAGCCGCTTGCGCGCGACCGCCTGGCGATAGGCGGCATTGAGCACGGCCAGTTGCTGCTCGGGGAGGATCGAAACCGCGATGGTCATCGGTCGAAGAAGGTCCCGTCAAAGAAAGAGCCGGGTCCATGGACCCGGCCCCAGTGCATCGTCCCGAAACTCAGGACGCCTTCTTTTTACGCAATGCGTCGACGAACTTGATCAGCTCGATCGTGCCATCCCAGTCCTTGGTGGTGGCGGGATGAAAGCCCTTCTTCTGGCCGTCCTGGAGGCGGTCGAACGCGGCCTTGTCCTTGGCCGGCGCGTCGAAGAACGCCTTGGCGATCGCCGCCTTGGCCTCTTCCGGCAGGTCGGAATTGTAGGCATAGGGGCCGTTGATGATCGGCGCCGACTTGTGGATGATGCGGAAATCGTCCTTTTTCATCGGCGAGCCGTCTGCGTTCTTCAGCATGCCCTTGGTCAGCATCTGCGCCAGCGTCGAATCGTCATCGCTGGTCCACTGGTTGGCGGCGACGTCGACCGTGCCCTGCGCCAGCGCCAGCATTGCGTTTTCATGGCTGCCGGTGAAGACGACCTTGCTGAAATAGCTGTCAGCATCCGCGATGCCCATCTTGTCGAGCTCGAAGCGCGGCACGTTGTTGCCGGAGGTCGAGTTCGGGTCGACGAGGCCGAGGTTCTTGCCCTTGAGCTGGTCGACGCTCTTGTAGGGGCTGCTCGCCTTGACGAAGAACACCGAGTAGTAGCCGGTCGAGCCGTCGGCGTTGATGTCGTTGGCGAAAGCATCGGTCTTGACGCCGGTGAGACGGGCTCGGGCGAACGAGGCCGAGCCGTAGCTGGCGATGTGAATGTTGCCGGCGCGCTGGCCTTCGATCACCGCGGCGTAGTCGTTAGCGATGCGCAGGGTGACCTTCACGCCCAGTTCCTTGGAGAGATAGCTCATGAACGGCGCCCAGCGCTCGGTAACGCCCGAGGCGTTTTCCGCCGGAATGACCGCGAAGGTCAGCTCGGGATATTTGGCTTTCCAGTCTTCGGCGGAAGCCGACGAGGCGAAAGCGAGCGCGGCGACGCCGGCAAGAACGAGTCTGCGAGTGATCATGATACCCTCTTCATCGGTTGGGTCGGTTGACGCAAAATTGGCGACTAAACAAGTGCGGCGCGGCCCTCAGGCGGCCGCCACCGTTCCAAGCTCCGGAACGCCCCCGGGCGCCGGTGTAGGCGCGCCGCCCATGACGTCGGCGGCCTCGAGGTCGTAGAGCTCGCGCGCAACGTGGTCGGTCAGCGCGGACGGCGCACCGTCGAACACCACCCGGCCCGCGGCCATGCCGATCAGGCGGTCGCAATAGGTGCGCGCCAGATCGAGCGAATGCAGGTTACACAGCACGGTGATGCCGAAGTGCTTGTTGATGCGCAGCAGCGCATCCATGACGATCTTGGTGTTGCGCGGATCGAGCGAGGCGATCGGCTCGTCGGCAAGGATGATGTCGGGCTGCTGCACCAGCGCGCGGGCGATCGCAACACGCTGCTGCTGGCCACCGGAGAGCTGATCGGCGCGCTGGGCTGCGAGCGTAGCGATATCGAACTGTTCGAGCGCGGACATTGCCAGCGCCTTGTCGTGCTCAGGCCAGATCTGCGACAGCGAGCGCCAGGCCGGCATCGTCGCAAGACGCCCCATCAGGACGTTGGTCAGGACATCGAGCCGGCCGACCAGATTGAATTGCTGGAAGATCATCGCCGAACGCGCACGCCACTTCCGCAGCTCCTTGCCGCGCAACGCTGTGACGTCGGAGCCGTCGAACAGGATGCGGCCCTGTGTCGGCGTCACCAGGCGGTTGATGGTCCGCAGCAGGGTCGACTTTCCAGCGCCGGACCGTCCGATCACGCCGACGAAGCCGCCGGGAGAAACTTGAAACGAAGCGTCGTCCACCGCGGCTTTTGCGCCGAAGCGGCACGTCAGACCTTCCACCACCAGCATGCAGGGCTCCAGAGTAGCTGGCTCCCACCGCTAGCGCCCGCGCTTGACACTTGTGTGACACTCGCGATGCGATGCGGCGATCCTACACACTTCGTCCCCTGTCATCGGATCGTCATGATAATGTCATCAGTCCACTCGAAGAGGTACGCCCGCCCTCAAGCTATCGGATGCAACATGGCCGGCAAAACGCTCTCGGTCGAACCGACCATCGATCCCATGGCGAAGCTGCACGAGACCAGGCTCGGCGCCTATACCGAGGTCGGCGCGCGTACGATCCTGCATGAAGTCACGATGGGCGATTACTCCTATGTCGTGAACGACGCGCAGATCACCTTCACCACCATCGGAAAGTTCTGCTCGATCGCTGCGATGACGCGGATCAATCCGGGCAATCATCCGATGCACCGCGCGACGCAGGCGCATTTCACCTATCGCTCCAGCGCCTACTTTCCCGGCGAGAGCGACGATACCGAGTTCTTCGACTGGCGGCGCCAGCATCACGTCCATATCGGCCATGACGTCTGGATCGGCCACGGCGCGGTCGTGCTGCCCGGCCGCAACATCGGCACCGGCGCCGTGATCGCGGCAGGCGCCATCGTCACCAAGGACGTGCCGGCCTATACCATCGTCGCCGGCAATCCGGCGCGCATCGTGCGGCGGCGGTTCTCGGAAGAGGTCGCCGATCGGCTCGCGAGGCTTGCATGGTGGGACTGGAATCACGATAAGTTGCGGGAAGCACTGCCCGATTTCCGTAAGCTCGGGATTGAAGATTTTCTTTCGGCATACGAAGCACGGACGAGTTCCTCAACCAGCAAACGAAGCGCGGTCGCGTGACAGACATTTTCCTTGAAGGCGGCCGGGCCCTGATCGGCGCCGAACTTGTCGAAACTTCGCTTAGCGTGTCCGGACAGGACATCGCACGGATCGATGCCTCCAGGGGCCGCAGCCAGCTTGCAATCGATGCACGCAACCTGCTGGTCCTACCCGGCATCGTCGATCTGCATGGCGACGCCTTCGAGCGACAGATGATGCCGCGGGCCGGCGTGGACTTCCCGATCGACGTCGCGCTCGCCGACAGCGACCGCCAGGCGATCAGCAACGGCATCACCACGGTGTTCCACGCCACGACCTGTTCGTGGGAGCCGGGCCTGCGCAGCGCCGACAATGCGCGCGGCCTGATGGAGGCGATCGAGCGGCAACGCCCGCAATTCGCCGCCGACACCCGCTTCCATCTGCGGCACGAGACCTACAATCTCGATGCCGAGGCCGAGATCGCGCAGTGGCTCAGTGAAGGCCGTGTCGATCTGTTCGCCTTCAACGATCACATGGACGGTACCGTCGCCGACATGGCGAAGCCGCGCAAGCGCAACCGCATGGTGGAGCGCACCGGGCTGTCGAGCGAGGACTTCGATCGCCTGGTCGGGCGCGTGGTCGCGCGCGCCGCTGAGGTACCGGCGTCGATGTCGCGGCTCGCCGCAGTGGCGCGCGTCGCCGAGGTGCGGATGCTCTCGCATGACGACGCGACCCCGGCGATGCGCCAGGAGTTTCGCGAGCTGGGCGCGATGATTGCGGAGTTTCCGATCAACGAGGAGACGGCGCGGGCGGCAGCGAGCCACGGCGATGCCATCGTCTACGGCGCGCCGAACGTCGTGCGCGGCGGCAGCCACACCGGCTGGACCAGGGCATCCGACATGATCGCCAAGGGACTCTGCTCGGTGCTGGCCTCGGACTATTATTATCCCGCGCAGCTGCTCGCCGCATTTCGCCTCGCCGCCGATGGCGTGTTGCCGCTGACCGAGGCCTGGAATCTGGTTTCCGCCGGACCCGCGCGCGCGACCGGTCTTGCCGATCGCGGCGTCCTCGCGGAAGGGCGCCGCGCCGATATTCTGCTGGTCGACGACACCGTACCGCTGCGGCCGCAGATCATCGCCGTGATCGCCGGCGGCAAGCTCGTGCATCTCACCGATGCGACGCGGCTGCTCGGTGCGGCGGCGACGCCGCGTGAGGTTGTCGTTGCGGCGTAAACCGGTCATGGTCGGACGATGACTTTTCCCCGCTACGCGATCTATTTCGCCGCCGGCGCAGACAGCGCGCTGTCTCGCTTCGGCGCCGAGCTGCTCGGCTACGATGCCTGCACGGGTGACGAGCTGTCCTTTCCCGACGGCGCATTGCATGTCGCGCGGGACTGGCGCGACATCAGCAGCGATCCCCGCAAATACGGCTTCCATGCCACGCTGAAGGCGCCGATGACGCTCGCGCCCGGCAAAAGCGAGGCCGATCTCATGGCGGCCTGCGCGACATTCGCCGGCAAGGCGCGTTCGATCCCGGCAATTCGACCGGTCGTCGATTCCATCAGCGGATTCATCGCCGTCATTCCGGCCGAGCCGGTCGCCGCGCTTCAAGAACTGGCTGCCGATTGCGTCCGCGAGTTCGATGACTTCCGCGCCGCATTGACGGCGGAAGACCGCGCGCGGCGAAATCCCGAAAAGCTCAGCGAACGTCAGCGCGACTATCTCGACCGCTGGGGCTATCCTTACGTCATGGAGGAATTCCGCTTCCACATGACGCTGACCGGCAGATTGGACCCGGATCGGCGCCGACCGATTCTGGAGATGCTGCGGACGCGATTCGCAGCGCTCGGCCTCGAGACACTCGCGATCGATCGTATCGCGCTGTTCAAGCAGGACGACGCCAAGACGCGCTTCCGCATCGTCGGCGCGTGGACCCTGACACGGTAGGCTTCATTGCCAGCTCGCAAGATTGAAGGCGAGCGCCACGACGCCAACCAGAATGAGGCTGGCCGCCCAGATCAGATCCAGATTGAACCAGCTCCGCGAGACGAACCTCAATCCGAGATAGCGATAGACCAGCCACGCCAGGCATCCGCCGGCGCTGATCATGGTGACAACGTGCACCAAGGACACCAGCATCGCCATCCCGAGACTTGCCTTCATCAGCGCGCCGGCGGCCTCATGGCCGGCATCGAGTTCGAAGGCCCGGCAGAGCCCGAGATAGATCGGCACGAGCATCAAGGCGGCGCCGTGGGCAATGGCGACGGCAAATGACCAGAGCACCAATTGCGTTGGCGGAATTCGCGCCAGCGTGCGCGGATGGCGCCGCTCGATCAGCCGATAGACGCCGAAGCCAATGACGAGAAGACTCGCGCCGAGCTGGATCGAACGCTGCCACTCGGCCAGCACGAGCAGGAACGCGAATGGCAGCAGCACCAGAAGTGTTGCCAGGAGATGTCCGGCCGCCAGAGCCCACAACGCACCAAAGAGCGCGCGCGGGTTCTTGTCCATGAGCCCGGCCGAAACGGCGAGCGGCCATCCCATTCCCGGATTGACTCCGTGATAGAGACCGCTCGCAACGAGCGCGAGCCACAGCCAGCCCTGCGCCTGGCTCGCGTGTCCCCAATCTAGGCCGACGGGTAGCAAAAGGAGTCCGTCGAACAATCGCCGCCCTCCAGCCTGATCTGGTGCGCACGATATCCGTCGGGGAAGCTCACGAAGTAATCCTTGGCGAGCTCGAGGCCTCCGTTGGGACCGACATTGGCCATCACTTCCACACCCGGAACCCCATCGGGATAGAACTGGTCATCCCAGGTCGAATAGAGCGAATTGGTCCAGTACACGCGGTTGCCATCGCGGCTGATCTCGACCATCTGCGGACCGGCCGCAAATGCCTTGCCGTTCGGATGGGGCGTGCGGCGCGCGATGCCGCCGATGTGAACCGAGCCCGCAAGTTTCGGCTTTCGCGGATCACTCACATCGTACTGGCGCATTTCACCCGTGCCCCAGCACGAGACATAGAGAAACCGGTCGTCCATCGACAGATCGATGTCGGTCACCAGCGGCGGCACGGCACCAAAGCCCTGGAGCAGCGGCGGGAGCTTCTCCTTTGGCGCGGGCTCCGGCGGAATCGTTGCCGTCTTCTCCGCGTGGAATTTTCCGCCCTCGCGCCACCAGGTCCAGATCGATCCTTCGAGGTTGGTGGTGTCGACCACGACGCCCGCAAAGCCGTATTCGCGAACCGGATCATGCGCCGGCCGTACCTCCAGCGCCATCTGATGATTGGCGCCGAGGTCGATGGTCTGCACGTTGCGGCGGGCGCTGAGGTCCCAGAAGTGGAGACGATGGCCATACTTGTTCGCCAGCAGATCTTCCGGAACGATCCCGTTCTCGAACTGCGGGGGCAATCCCCATTCACTCGTCACCATGTAGTCGCGCGGCAGGTTCCACCAGAAATCATAGTGCAGCGCCTGCGGACCGCGGTCGATCTCCCATCGTCCAAGAACCTCGAACGTCTCGCAATCCATGATGAAGACGCCTGGAGGTCCGTTGGTGCCGTCTTTGCCGCCGCCGCCCAGCGTGCTCACATAGATGCCGTCCGGCCCGCAATGAATGGTATGCGGACGCGAGTAGCCGGTCTTTCTGAAGACTTCCTCGGGCTCGATGACCTTGTGGATCTTGGCTTTGGTCGGATCCGGCTTGGTATCGATGATGTAGATCCGCGACGAACGCAGTCCGGGGATGATGAGATAGCGCCGCTCGATGAAGGCATGTCCGGCGAGTGGCGACAAGGCGGAGGAGCAGGCATTCCAGCCGAAGTGATGAAACTCATCGCCCTTGTTGGGCATCGTCACAGTGTGGACGATTTGGCTGTAGGTCGGCGATCCCGGCTTGACGTCGATGACCGCGAGAGCATCCGGCTTTGAGAAATCCGGACTGAGCAGCAACGTGTAGGCAAAGTTCTCTGCGGGCGCTTCCATCGCAAGCTTGGGCGATGCGTGAAAGGTGGGATCCGGCCTCATCGTCATGGCACTGCCTCCCTGTTTCGTCGGCTCACTCCAACCTGGCTCGGGATAGCGGCATAATGAAAAGCTGTTACGCGATGTCTTGAGATGCTCCGTGAGCCTCGTTGGCACGCCTACAATATGACATCGCCGGGCTGCGGGAAACCGCCTGAGCCGCGATAATTCGACGCCTTCAGCCAAATGGAAGCCGGCAGGTTCGGGCCGAGGCGCGCACCTCGCTCTCGGCGTCGTCCCCGCGAAGGAGGACCGCCGAGAGATCTAGCAACAGCACACCGGGTGCCGCGCTACTTCCCCCACCGCAGCGCCAGCGCATCGCGCTCCTTTGCCAACTCCAGCAAGCCAGCGCGCGTCGCCGGATGCAGCGGCTGAAGCGGATGCCGCACGGTGTCCGACTTGATCACGCCGCCGGCCTGCATCATCGCCTTGCAGGCGATCAGGCCACATTGCCGGTTCTCATAGTTGATCAGCGGCAGCCAGCGTTCGTAGGCGGCTTTCGCCTCCTCGCGCTTGCCCGCGAAATAGGGATCGATGATCTGGCGGATGCCGTCGGGATAGCCGCCACCGGTCATCGCGCCGGTGGCGCCGGCATCGAGATCGGCAAGCAATGTGATCGCCTCCTCGCCGTCCCATGGTCCCTCGATATCGCTGCCGCCCGCCTCGATCAGGCTGCGGAGCTTTGCGGCAGCGCCGGGCACCTCGATCTTGAAATAGCGAATGTTGGAGAAGTCGCGCGACAGCCGCGCAAGCAGTTCGACGGTGAGCGGCGTGCCGGCGACGGGCGCGTCCTGGATCATGATGGGGATGCTGATCGCGCCCGAGAGCACCTTGAAGAATTCGACGATGCCTTTCTCGGGCACCCGGAAGGTTGCGCCGTGATAGGGCGGCATGACCATCACCATTGCGGCGCCTGCGGCTTCGGCCTGCTTGCTGCGCGCGGCGCAGACGGCCGAGCTGAAATGCGTGGTGGTGACAATGACGGGAACCCGACCCGCGACATGCTCCAGCACCGCGTGCATGACGGTCTCGCGTTCGGCATCGGTGAGCACGAACTGCTCGGAGAAATTGGCGAGGATGCAGAGGCCGTGCGAGCCGGCATCGATCATGAAGTCGACGCAGCGGCGCTGGCCCTCCAGATCGAGCTCGCCGCGCTCATCGAAGATGGTGGGGACGACCGGGAACACGCCGCGATAGGGGCGCTGGGCCTTGTGTTGTGGCGTGACCGGCATCGAACTCTCCATCCCTGATGTTATCTTGCGTCGGTGGCAGCGCTCGCGAGGCGCCGCATCAAAGATGTACTCGTCGCGCCGACCGGCGGCAATGCCGATCGCGCGGCGCGGGGATGGAGATGATCGAAACTATGCAGACTTCACTGCGCCGAGGAAGCCCTCGACCGCGACACGGAGACGATCGGCGTCCGCCGACATCTTCTTGACGGACTCCGACAGCACGGTGCCGGCGTTGCCGGTCTCCTGGTTGAGCCTTGCGACACTGCCGATGGTATCGGTGACCTCGCGGGTGCCTTGCGCGGCCTGCTGGAAGTTGCGCGAGATCTCGGTGGTGGCCGCGCGCTGCTGCTCGACGGCAGCAGCAATCGCCGTCATCTTCTCGTCGATGCCGCTGATGGCGCCGCCGATCGAACGGATGGCGGTTACCGCCTGACCCGTCGCGCCCTGGATCTCCTCGACCTGACGGGAGATTTCCTCGGTCGCCGTCGCGGTCTGCGCCGCGAGGCTCTTGACCTCGCCGGCGACGACGGCGAAACCGCGGCCGGCCTCGCCTGCACGCGCGGCTTCGATCGTAGCGTTCAGCGCCAGCAAATTGGTCTGGGCCGCGATCGCGCTGATCATCTTGACGACCTCGCCGATGCGGCTTGCCGTCTGATCGAGGACCTCGACCGTCGCGTTGGTCTGCTCGGCCTGGGACACCGCTTCGCGCGCTTCGCGTGCGCTCGACTGCACCTGCGCGGAGATCTCGCCGACGGAAGCAGAGAGCTCCTCGGTCGCCGCCGCGATGGTTTCGAGATTGTTGGTCGCCTGCTCGGCGGCGGAGGAGACCGCCGCAGTCTGGCCGCTCGATTCCGAGACCAGCGAACGCACGTCGGTCGCGGTGGCATCGAGCTCCTTCGCCGACGCGGCCACGCTGTGAATGACGGCCTGCACGGTGTCGTCGAAGCTGCGGCAGGCTGCATCGACGGTGCTGGAGCGGGCAAGCTGCAGGGCTTGTTGCGATTCACGCCCCTGGCCCAGCCGCTCCGCGGTCGCCGCGCTCTCACGCAGGCTTTCGAGCGCTGCGGCCATGGTGCCGAACTCGTCGGGATACCGGGATTGCGGGACCGGCGTCGCGTAGTCCCGGGCGCCGATCCGCGCGATGGCGTCCAGGATAGCGCGCACCGGACGCATGAGCCGATTGCGCACCACGTAGACGCCGGCCACGGTCACGGCGAGCGCCAGCAGGAACGCAAGCGATTGCACGACGAGATTGGCGAGTGCCTTGGACTGCACGGTCTCGGCGCGCGCAATCGACTGGTCCAGCGCCTTGGTCGCGACCGCGACGATGAGCGTGAACGGCGACTGGCAGAGCGTATTCCACTCGGACGCCGGGAGCGCTGGCTTGCCGCTGCCGTCCAGGCTCTTGGTGAGCTCTCCCATCTGCTTGAGAGTGCCGTCGGTCTTCGCGCGCGCATCATTTACGGCGGACACCATCTCGGATGGCACGTCGGGCGCCGCAAGAAGCTCGGTCATGCCGGTCCAGGAGGCACCGATGATGCCGTTCCAGCTCGCAACCGTCTGCTTCTGGGTCTCGTCGAGCGGCTTGCTGGTATTGACGTTCTGGCGCAAGGCCGTGCACTGGACGCCGTAGCGGTCGCGGACCTGCCAGGCGAGGCGGCGGACCTGGATCATCCGCGCGATGAAGGGATCGTTCATCCAGGCGCGATTCGAAACCGCCGTGGAGGCGAGGTTTGCGGTATCGATCGTCTTGGAGACAGCATCGTACCAGGGCATCGTCCGGTCGGTCTTGCGTTCGGCGCGCGGACGTTTGGCCTCGTCGTAGAACGACTGGAATTGCGGCGCGGCTTCGGTCCAGCGCTGCTTCAGCGTGCTGGCGAGTTCGTCCCGGCGGGCGAAATCGACGGTGGCGATCGCCGCGCCGATCGCCTCATAGCCGGCCTGCTCGGCCTTCTCTGCTTCGCCGAGTTTTGCGCGCGGGTCGTCCTCGCCGAGCAGCGCGCTCTGGGCATCTCCGCGATTGTTGCGCAGGGACAGCACGCCCTGGAAGATCGCCTTGTCGGCGGCGGCAAGCCGCGCGGTCTCGAGACTGTCGCCGTAGCGACCGAAGGCCCCGACCATCTGGATTGCCGTGCTGGCCAGCGCACCGGCCGCCAGTAGGGCCATCAATGTCAGGAGAAGCGAACTTACCGATTTCTTAAACATTGCCATGGGTCCGGGGGCTACGCTTCACGCGTGGCCACCTTGCATGGCGACATGCCAATGTTTCGTTAAGCTTTTAATCGAATTGCCGGCAGTTCCCGATTCGCCGAAGTCTTCTGCGAACTGCGGATGTCACGCGACCTTGGTGAAATCCGGCGGACGGCGCTCGGCGAAGGCGGTGAACGCCTCACGCGCTTCGGCCGTGCGCAGGCGCTGCGCGAACTGCTCGCCCTCGGCATTCATCTGCGCGACCAGCGCCTCGCCGTTGCGCATCAGCCGCTTGGTGGCGGTGAGCGCGCCGGCCGGCTGGCGGGCAAGACGCTGCGCCAGCGCGAGCGCCTCGGCATCGAGCTTGTCGAGCGGCACCACACGATTGGCAAGCCCCCATTCCAGCGCCGACTTGGCCGGCACGCTCTCACCCAGCGCGAACATCTCGTAGGCACGGGCATAGCCGATGCGCGCCGGCATCAGCAGGCTGGAGGCGGCTTCCGGCACCAGCGCGAGGCTGACGAAGGGCGTCGACAATTGCGCGTTGTCGGCGAGCACGACGAGATCGCAATGCAGGAGCATCGTGGTGCCGACGCCGACGGCACGGCCCTGCACCGCGGCGACCAGCGGCCGGGTGCAACGCGCCAGCGACTGGATGAAGCGCACGACATTGCGGCTGCCCTCGGACTTGCCGCTCGCAACGGCGGCGAACTCGCCGACATCGTTGCCTGCCGTGAACATGTCGCCCTCTCCGCGGATCAGGATCACGCGGGCGGACGGATCGAACTCGGCGGATTCGATGGTGTCGGCGAGCTTGCCGTACATCGCATCCGTCAGCGCATTCTTCTTGTCGGGACGCGCCAAGGTGAGTGTGAGAATTCCGCCGTTGTTCTCGATCCGGACGTGCTCGGTCATCGCTCTCTCCTCTTATTCCTCTGGATCTCTTGAAAAATCTCTTGGAAACTTGTCCTGAATGCTCGTCAGCCAGCGCGCGACGATATCGATCTCCGCGCTGGTAAATCCCTCTGTCAGCGCCGCATTGATCGCAGCGGCGTTGGTCTTCGCCTGCGCAAGCACAGTGCGCCCCTTCGGCGTCAGAAAGACCCGCCAAGCCCGTCCGTCGTCGCTATCGGCGCGCCGTTCGACCAGTTTGACGGCCGCCGTACGATCGACGAGGCCGGAAATCCCGGCCGGCCCCAAATCGAGTGCCGCACCAGCCTCGCCCATCAGGACACCGTCCTGCTTGCCGAGGATGAACAACAGCCCCGCCTGCGCCGGCGTCACCTCGTTCTGCGGCTGCGCCGCCATCCACCGCTGCAACCGGCGCTGCGCGACGCTGAGGAGGTAGATCAGCCGGTGGTGGCCTGCCCTGGACTCCCATTTATTTCGCATGCGAAACATTTAGTCGCGGCGGGGAGCATTGTCAAATGGGGCTGCTACAACGGTGCTGCCCGGCAGCCGTCCAGGAAAAGGGCGGCGCAGATGCGCGCGCGCCGCTCGATATCCTTGCGCGACGGCAAGGGTACGCCGCCATAGATCGCCGCGCGCTGCGGCGCGGATGCGATCATGCCGATCAGGATGCCGGCGGCCTCCTCCACATCGTCGATGGCGAGACGCCTGCGCTTGACCTGAACGCGCAGCCAGCCGGCGAGCGCCGTGGCGGTGCGCGAGATGCCGTTCCTATAGAAGTTCGCTGCGAGCTCCGGAAATGCGGCTGACTCCTGCAGTACCATGCGCTGCAACGCCACGACTTCGGGATCGAGCGCGAGATCGGCGCAGGCGAGCAACGCGGCACGCAGGCCCGTTTCGATATCAACCTCGTCGTTGGTCTGGAGATCGACGGCGGAGAGCAGCCGCTCGAGCCGGTCCGCGCACATGGCCTCGAACAGCGCGGCCTTGCCGGGAAACAGGCGATACAGCGTTTTGGTGGAGATGCCGGCGCGGCGCGCCAGCTCTTCGGTGCTGGTCGCCGCATAGCCGTCGACGGCGAAAGCGCGCCGCGCGGCGTCGAAGACGATCTGTTTCGTCTCCTCGTCGCTGCGCAATTGCGGCCGCCCGCGGGGGCGGCATTCGACTTCCGGTTTTGCCCGAGCCATGTCTTTAAATGATGACTGTCATTCCATTGACAATTCCAAAGCTAAGCTCATTTTGGAAATCGTCAAGTTTCCTAATTCAGGGAGCCGGCCATGACCGTGCATACCACCCCGTCCAAGACCGAAGCCGCCGTGGTTCCAACCGATGCTCTGGAAGGCGTGTTGCCCGGGGCGACAGCATTCGTCGGCAGCAAAAAGCTCAACCTCCGCAAGCTGTTGCTCGTCGGAGCAGCGGCCGCAGCGCTCGCGGGCGCAAGCTGGTACGGCTACGACTACTGGACCGTCGGGCGTTTCCTCGTCTCCACCGATGACGCCTATGTGAAGGCCGACAACACCACCATCGCACCGAAGGTCAGCGGCTATCTCGACCGGGTGCTGGTCGGCGATAACGAGCATGTGAAGGCCGGGCAAGTGTTGGCCCGGATCGATGATCGCGACTTCAAGGTCGCGCTCGATCAGGCCAAGGCCGACGTCGCCGCGGCGAACGCGACGGTGACGAGCAAGGAAGCCCAACTCGATGTTCAGGAAGCCGTGATCGCGGCGGCCCGGGCGACGATCGATGTCGACAATGCCGCGAAGGTTTTCGCCAAGCAGGAGAACAAGCGTTACACGGACCTCGCAGCGACGGGCTTTGGCAGCGTGCAGAATGCGCAACAGGCACAGGCGCGCGACGCCGGCGCGGACGCCGCGATCCAGCGCGATACCGCCAATCTCACCTCGGCCTTGAAGCAGGTCGAGCTCCTGAAGGCCGAGATCCTGCAAGCCAAGGCCGCGGCCGAACGCGCAGCCGCGCTCCAGCGTCAGGCCGAGCTGAATCTCGGCTACACCACGATCGTCTCGCCCATCGACGGCGTGGTCGGCAACCGAACGCTGCGCGTCGGCCAATACGTGCAGGCGGGCACACAGCTGATGGCGATCGTTCCCGCCGAGGGGGCCTATGTCGTCGCCAACTTCAAGGAGACCCAGCTCACCAACGTCAAGGCCGGACAGCAGGTCGAGATCGAGGTCGACACGTTCCCGGGCCAAGTCGTGCACGGTCACGTCGATTCCATCGCGCCGGCCAGCGGTCAGGAGTTCGCTCTGCTGCCCCCGGACAACGCCACCGGCAACTTCACCAAGGTCGTGCAGCGCATTCCCGTGAGGATCGCGCTCGATGCCGAGACCGCGCCTGCGATCGCGCTGCGGCCCGGCATGTCAGTGATTCCGACGATCGCGACGCGCTCAGCGCCGACCGCGCAAGCGGCAACGACGCCCAAAGCAAAGCTCGTTTCCGGAGGGTCCTGCCATGTCAAACAGCCTCTCAATTTCGACACCCGCAACAACGGCCGCGACGCCTGAGCGCGCAGCCGTCGACCCCAACCGCGCGAGCGCCGCGACCTGGGTTGCCGTGCTCGCGGCCATGATCGGTTCGTTCATGGCGATCCTGTACATCCAGATCACCAATGCATCCCTGCTCAACATCGAGGGCGGCATCGGCACCGGCGCGGACAACGGCTCCTGGATCTCGACGTCGTACCTGATCGGCGAGATCATCGTCATCCCGCTGACCGATTACTTGAGCCGCGTTTTCTCGTTCCGCCGCTACATGATCGCGAGCGCGGCGCTGTTCGCTGCCTTTTCGGTCGCATGCGCCTTCACCCATGACCTGCCGTCGATGATCGCGATGCGCGGCCTGCAGGGCTTTGCCGGCGGCGTGCTGATCCCGATGGCGTTCACGCTGGTGCTGACCAAGCTGCCGAAGCCGCAGCAGCCTATTGGCCTCGCCATCTTCGCGCTGTCCGTCACCTTTGCACCGGCGATCGGCCCGACCATCGGCGGCTATCTCACCGAGAATTATGGCTGGCGCACCATCTTCTTCGTCAACGTGATCCCGACGGCCGTCATGGTCGCCGCACTCTATCTGACGCTGGAGCGACAGAAGATGCAGCTCGATCTGCTCAAAGAAGGCGACTGGGCCGGCATCGTCACCATGGCGATCGGACTGTCGGCGCTGCAGGCGGTGCTCGAGGAAGGCAACAAGGACGACTGGTTCTCCTCGCCCTTCATCGTCAATCTGGCCGTGATCGCCGCCGTCAGCCTCACGCTGTTCGTCGTGATCGAGCTGTCGATCGAGAAGCCGCTGATCCGGCTGCGCCTGCTCACGCAGCGCAATTTCGGCTTCGGCACCCTCGCGATGACGATGGTCGGCTTCGCGCTGTTCGGCTCGGTCTACATCCTGCCGGCCTATCTCGGCCAGGCACAGGGCTACAATGCCGAGCAGATCGGCAACGTGCTGGCCTGGACCGGACTGCCGCAACTCGTACTGATCCCGCTGATCCCGAAACTGATGCAGCGCTTCGATACCCGCTACATCGCCATCACCGGCCTGCTGATCTTCGCCTATAGCTGCTTCATGAACACGGCGATGTCACCGGACTATGCCGGCGACCAGCTCTGGATCCCGAACATCGTGCGCGCGGTCGGCCAGGCCATGGTGCTGACGCCACTGACCTCGGTGCTGACCGGCGGCATCGCGCCGCAGGACGCGGCCGCGGCTTCCGGCATCAGCAACATGTTCCGCAACCTCGGCGGCGCGATCGGCACGGCGACGCTCGCGACCATCATCACCAAGCGCGAGCAGTTTCACTCCAACATCATCGGCCAGTCCGTCACGCTCGGCCGCGAGGAAGTCCGCACCCGCATCGCGCAGATGACGGACTACTTCATGGCCCACGGAGTGCCCGACCCCAACGCCGCGCGCGAGCAGGCCATCATCGCGCTCGGCAAGACGGTGAAGCGCCAGGCACTGGTGATGGGCTATTCCGATGCCTTTGCCGTCATCGGCGTCGTGTTGGTGCTCGCCGCGACCGCAGTGTTGCTGACGCGGCGCGTGAAGGCGGCGGGCGGACCGGCGCATTAGGGGCGCCGATCGCCAATTTGACGCGGCCGGCGCGCTTGACGGCCACCTTCTTTTGTGTTCCTTGTTTGTTCCATTCTAGCTGTGGTTGCGGTGGAGTCATTTCATGACGAATGATACGCGCGGCGAGCGTGAGCCGGCCCAGATCGTGATTTACAATGATGACGACACGCCGGACGAGTTCGTCATCGCCCTGCTTCGCCAGGTTTTTGGCAAGTCGTATCGCGAAGCGGCCGCGCTGATGACCAGGATCGAGCGCGAGGAGAAAGCCGCCTGCGGTCCCTACCCGCAATCCGTCGCAGAGGCGCTTTTCAAGTCGGCCAAGCAGTATATCTGGCTAGGCCAACATCCCCTGAAAATCGCGTTTGAGGAGATCAAGACCCCGTGTGAGCTCTGTGGCAAGCCTCAGGGGCAGACGGATGTTCGCATCGGCAGCCGCACCGTCTGGCTGTGCAGCGATTGCATTCGCGCGGCAGATACAATGAGCACGCCGGAAGAGCCGGAAAAGGAGTTCGAACACGCCTGCGACGTGCTGGACTGGCACTTTACTGGTGTTCCGCGCAGCAAGCTCGTGACCACTATCCGCCAGTTTCCCGGCCATATGCGGGTGGATGTTCAGGCTGCGATCGGCAGACTATTCAGCACGGCGATTCGGTTATTCGGGTTAAATGAGGAACAGCGCTACGAAACGCTGTCGATTGCGCGGCTCCTGCGGGAGGGCCGCTATGCGCTTGCGATTGCGCCGCTGCAATATTCTGACGTGGATGTCGGCGAGAAGAGCCCCGTCAAATGCCTCGATAATGGCCTGTGGCTGTGCGAGCAGGATGGCCTTCGTTACGCGGTATTGCTCTGCGCACATCGCGAATACAGTCGCGAACCCGGCATTCGTCTTGAGATCGTCGTGCCTGCGGGCACCGCAGGCACAGTCCTCGTCGAGCAATGCTTTGGCGAACTGGAGCAGGCCGTGCAAGCCGCACGCAGCTACCGTGGCAAGATCCTCTCGCTCGATGCCGACTCCGATTATCGCGGTCGCTCGCGTGGCATTACCGTGCACCGATTGCCGCCGGTCGCTCGTAGCGAGGTGATCCTGCCGGAGCGAACCCTACGGCTACTCGATCGCAACGTGCTGAATTTTGTCGGCACGCGCGATCAGTTACGCCGCCTTGGGCAGTCGACGCGCAAGGGCATCTTGCTGTACGGGCCGCCGGGCACCGGCAAGACCCACACCATCCGCTATCTCGCGACACATCTGCCTGGACATACGACGCTGATCATCACTGCCGAGCAAATCGGCCTTCTCGGCGCCTATATGAGCCTGGCACGGCTGCTGCAGCCTTCGATGGTGGTGATCGAGGATGTCGACCTCATCGCCCGCGACCGCGACGACATGGGACCGTGCGAAGAATCCGTGCTGAACAAGTTGCTCAACGAGATGGACGGACGGAAGGAGGATGCAGACATCCTGTTCGTCCTGACCACCAACCGGCCAGAGGACCTCGAAGGCGCCCTCGCCGGGCGCCCAGGTCGCATCGATCAGGCTATCGAAGTACCTCTCCCCGATGAGGCCGGCCGCGGCAAGCTGGTCCGGCTCTACGGCAAGGGATTGCCGCTCGACGACGCGGTCGTCGCTGAGGCCGCCCGGCGCAGCGAGGGCACGAGTTGCGCGTTCATCAAGGAGTTGATGCGACGACTGGCGCAAGCCAGTCTCGCGCGCGATGGCGGCAAGTCCGTGACCTCCGCCGATATCGACGAGGCGCTCGACGACATGTTGTTCTCCGGCGGCCGGCTCAATGCGCAGTTGCTGGGTGGCGCACAGGCAATGGCGGCGGGGTAATATCCACCGCCATCGCCGGCTGTCCGCATTCGCCTCACGGCGCGCAGGTGAAGCTCGAGGCCTCCGTCATCGGTCCGGACTTGTAGTGCGGCCAGGCCGGCCAGCGACACAGTGGCAGTGCGCGGAGCGTCGCGAATGAGGGCGCCTCGACTTTCTGCTCGGTGACCTCGAGGTCACCGGGCGCCGTGCCCTTCTCGACCCAATCGACCAGCGCGCTCAGCATATCGACATTGGCCGGCGCGCCGGAGCCGACATGGTCGACGCCGGGCGCGGTGTAGAGCCGCGCGAATTCCGCGGTCTCGTTCTTGCCGAGCTTGCGCTCGACGCTCGCGAAGTAGCGGATGCCGGCATAGGGGCTCTGCGCATAGTCGGCCATGTGCTCGAGCATGATCAGCCGGCCGCCGCGGGCGCGGAAGCGGCTGAGATCGGGATCGGTCGAATCCATCAGCTTCGAGACCTCGAGCAATCGCGCCTTGTGCGCCTCCACCTTATAGGTGGTGACGTCGAGCTTGGGATCGCGCGCGAACACATATTGAATGCCGCCGGCGCCGTAGACCCAGGCGATGCCGTTGTTGGCCGCAGGCGGCTGCGCGGGCGGCGCAGTGCCGAGCCACCACGCGATCCAGCCGCCGGTCGGCCCGACCGCCGGCGTGTCCTCGCCCGAGACGCCCCAGCCCGGATAATCGTCGAGCCCGTTGGCGAGCGCGAACGGGAATTTGTAGGTCGCATGCAGGGTATCGACCGCCTTGATCTGCGCGTCGGTCAGACATCGATCGCCGCTCTGGCCGCTGGCGCAGCGTAGCGTCTCGACCTTGAAGGCGGCCTTGCAGGCGACGGGATCCTGCACCAGTGCATCGTCGGAGCCGTCGGCCTTGTCGCAAGCCGCGCGCACGGCATCGGCCACGAGCTTCACCTGCGCCGGATTGATCCAGCCGGCGCCCATCGTCGCAAGGCCGGACCGCGTACCGGCATGCTGCAAGCCGACCCAGTTGATCACGGGCACGCGGGCAAAGATGCCATCGAAATCGTCGGGATAGCGCTGCGCCATGGTCAGGCCTTCGCGGCCGCCTTCGGACGAGCCCATGAAGTACATCTTTTCCGGCTTCTTGCCGTAGGCGCGCTCCATCAACGCAACGGCCGCGTCGCGCACCTTCTTGTAAGCACGATGGGCGAAATTCTCGAAGGCTTCATCATTGAGCGCGAAGAGCTGCGGCGGTTCGCCCGGCCTGGTCTCGTGGCCGGAATCGGTCCCGTATGTGACGAAACCGCGCGCGAGCGGCGACGGCTTGTCGAAAGGATAGGCGGGCGGCAGCCCAAGGCCGGTGATCAGCACACCGTTGAAGCCGCCGCCGCCATATTGCACCGAGCGGCCGTTCCAGGTGACGGGAAGATTGACCTGGAATTTGATCGGCGGCGTCTTGGGATCGACAGAGTCGATATGGCCGAGCACCTTGCAGAAGCCGGGATTGGCCGGAGTAATGCGCCCCGACGGCGTCGGCCCACGCTCCGCAACAGCGAGTTGCGACGGCACCTGCAGGGTCGCGGAATCGATCTTCACGGCGTCGGCGGCCCCGACGAGACCCTTGCAAACGGTGTCGGCATCTTCCGGCAGCGTCGCCGCTGATAGTGCGCTCGCACCCAGTGCAGTCATCGCACCCGCGAGCAACGCACACAGTCCCGCACCCGTTCGCGTCATCGTTTCCACCCTTATCTTATCTTTTCTTTTCTCGCCCGATCCAGGCGGATGGCCGCATTCAATGCGACCCTCACTGCCCCGTCAACGAAACATCCATGGCCGGTCAGAACGATCCCAGCATGCTGCCCGCGCCGATCACGACGACCAGCGCCAGCAGCGACGACACGATGCCTACCATCACGATATCGAAATAGCTGTCGCGATGGGTCAGGCCGCAGATCGCAAGCAGGCTCACCACGGCGCCGTTGTGCGGCAGGATATCCAGCGTGCCGGAGCCGATCACCGCGACGCGATGCATCAGCCCAAGGTCGATGCCGGTGCGCGAGGCAAGCTCGACATAGGTCTGCCCGAGCGCGTCGAGCGCGATGGTGAGGCCGCCCGATGCGGAGCCGGTCAACGCGGCCAGGATGTTGGTTGCCACCGCCAGTGACACCAGCGGACCGCCTTCGATCGCGAGCACCCAATCGCGCACCACCGTGAAAGCCGGCAGCGCGGCGACGACCGCACCGAAGCCGACGAGGCTGGCGACGCTCAGCGCCGGCAGTACCGATGCATTGGCGCCGGCATCCATGCTCTGCCGCAATGCCGGCAACCGGGACCAGTTCAGTACGATGCTCGTGAGAATCGCTGCAGCCAGCGCCACCACCACCGACCACACGCCCGCAACCGCGGCCAGCGACGTGTTGCCGAAGCGCTGCTCGGCGAGATAGGAGACGTCGAGCCGCGGCAGAACCACGAGCGACATCACGAGATTGACTGCCACGACGACGATCAGCGGCACGAGCGCGCTCACGATCGGTGACGGCGTACTGCTGCGATGTCCGTGCTGCAGCTCGGCCGGATCGAACTCCCGCGCCGTCGTCGCGCGCTCGCGCACGAGTTCATCGGCGGCTGCACGCTCGGTCGCATCCTCCCCGTCCTCGTCGCCATAGCCTTCCCCGGCGCGGCGGGCCGCCGCTTCGGCCCGACGCAGCCACCACAATCCCGTAGCGAGCATGACGAGGGAGGCAAGGATGCCGAGACCCGGCGCGGCAAACGGCGTCGTGCCGAAGAACGGCATCGGGATCGCGTTCTGGATCGACGGCGTGCCCGGCAGCGCCGACATGGTGAAGGTCGAGGTGCCCAGCACGACCGCCGCCGGAATCAGCCGGCGCGGGATCGCGGCCGCACGAAACAGGGAACGCGCCATCGGCACGATGACGAAGAACGCGACGAACAGGCTGACGCCACCATAGGTCACCACGGCACCGGCCAGCACCACCGCGAGAACCACGCGCCGCTCGCCCAGCCGATCCGCCATGAATCCCGCAACCGACGTCACCGCACCGCTGTCGTCCATCAGCTTGCCGAAGACCGCACCGAGCAGGAAGATCGGAAAGAACTGCGCCAGGAAGCCTGCCGCGCTCGCCATGAAGACCTGCGTCAGGTTTGCGAGCAGTGGCTCGCCGCCGAACAGCGCGGCGACGAGCGCGGCGAAAGGCGCCAGCAGCAGAACGCTCCAGCCGCGAAAGGCAAACGCCACCAGCAGCCCGAGCCCGACGAGAAGGCCGAGAAGACCCATGCCTCAGCACTCCGACAGCAGGACATCGAGATCGGCGGTCGAGCGCTGGCCGATATCGGCGCCGTGCTCGGCGAGAAATGCCTCGGCCGCGAGCCGGCCCTCGGTCCGCAGCATCGAGACGAACTCCCATTCCGCATTGAGCTTTGACGATGCGCCGAACTTCGCCAGCATATCGCTCTTGATCCGGTGCGTCCGCATCTTCGCCCAGTGCGCGCCCTCGCCGCTGCCGGGATCGGCGGCCTGGCGCAGCAACGCGATCATGCGCAACTCCTTCATCAGTGGCGAATTGAAGGAGATCTCGTTGAGCCGGTTGAGGATCTCCGCCGCCGTGCGCGGCTCCTCAGGCCGTTCAGACGGATTGATCTGGACGAGGATGGTGTCGTAAGCGCCGCTCTCGCGCACCAGCGGCGTGATCGTCGGATTGCCGGCGAAGCCGCCATCCCAATAGAGCTCGCCGTCGATCTCGATCGCGCGGAACATAGTCGGCAGGCAGGCCGATGCCAGCAGGACGTCGGCGGTGATCTCAGCATTGCGGAAGATGCGGCCGCGCCCGGTCCGCACGCTGGTCGCGGTGATGAACAGCTTGATCGATGACTGCGCGAGGCGCTCGAAATCGATGCTCTCGGCCAGCACAGCGCGGAGCGGATTGTAACCGGTCGGATTGAGGTCGTAGGGCGAGAGCACCCGCGACATGAGGTCGGTGAGGATGTAGGCCGGCGACGTATCGAGCGTCCAGCGGCCCATCAGCCGGTCGAGCGGCGAGCGCTGCAGCGGACTGAAGGCCGCGGCGCGGGAGACCCGCCGCCAGTACTGATCGAGCGCGTCGCGCGCGCCCTCCGCGCCGCCCGCCGTCCATCCGTGCGCCAGCACGGCCGCGTTCATCGCACCCGCGGACGTTCCGGAGATCGCGGCGATCGTGAGCCACTTTTCCTCGAGCAGGCGGTCAAGCACGCCCCAGGTGAACGCGCCGTGCGAGCCACCGCCCTGAAGTGCGAGATCGATCAGTACGGCGTCCCGTTCCATCGGCACCCACCCAACTGAAGCTCAAATTCGACGCGATTTGTAGCACGTCGAGAATGACAGCAGTGTAGCGAGCCATGGCCGCGTGATGCAACCGTAACGTGACGGGCCTAAGGGGCGATGAGATTGAGACGAGCCGTCATCGCGCTTTAGGTTATTGTTTGAGCATGATCTTTTCGGAAAACCGCTGCACACGTCGCGCTAACGCGGCCCTGCGGATCCGGATCGTGCATTAGTGCTCAAACACGAGGCGCGCGCCGACCGTACCTTCGAGGCCCCGGATCTGCTGGAGCAGCGTTGCCGAATCCTGGCCGGCGAGGTCGGCGTCGAGCACGACATAACCGAGGTCGCCGGCGGTCTCCAGATATTGCGCGACGATATTGATGTCGCGCTCGAGGAAGACCTCGTTGAGCCGCCGCAGCATGCCCGGCACATTGCGATGGACATGGCTGAAGCGCGCGCCTGAGGGGCGCAGATGCAACTGCACTTCCGGAAAATTCACCGCGCCCATGGTCGAGCCGGTGATGAAATAGTCGACGAGCTTGCGCGCCACCTCGCCGCCGATCCGCTCCTGCGCCTCCTCGGTCGAGCCGCCGATATGCGGCGTGAGGATGACGTTGCCGAGACCCTGCATTGGGCTCTTGAAGCGGTCCGAGTTCGAGGACGGCTCGACCGGAAACACGTCGATGGCGGCGCCAGCGATGTGGCCGTCGCGCAAGGCGCTCGCGAGCGCATCGAGATCGACCACGGTGCCGCGGCTGTTGTTGATCAGGAACGAGCCCGGCTTCATCGCCCGCAGCTCCTTCTCGCCGATCATGCCGGCGGTCTCGGGGGTCTCGGGCACATGCAGGCTGACGACGTCGCTCTGCGCCAGCAGCTCTTCCAGCTTCTCGACAGGCTCGGTGTTGCCGTGGCGAAGCTTGTCGGTGCGATCGAAATAAATAACCCGCATGCCCATCGCTTCCGCCAGCGTGGAGAGCTGCGAGCCGATATTGCCGTAGCCGATGATGCCGAGCGTGCGGCCGCGCACCTCGCGGCTGCCGGTCGCCGATTTGTCCCAGCCGCCTTCATGGGCGGACACCGAGCGCGGGAAGATCTTCCGCAGCAGCATCACGATCTCGCCGATCACGAGCTCGGCGACGCTGCGCGTGTTGGAGAACGGCGCGTTGAAAACGGGAATGCCGCGCTTCCGCGCCGCCAGGAGATCGACCTGGTTGGTGCCGACGCTGAAGCAGCCGACCGCGAGAAGCTGGTCGGCGGCCGCGAGCACCTCATCGGTGATCTGGGTGCGCGAGCGGATGCCGAGCAGCGATACGCCCTTCAGGGCCTGCCGCAGCGCCTCGCCGTCGAGCGCCTTGGTCAGTCGCTCGACATTGCTGAAACCCGCAGTCCTGAACAGATCGACAGCGCTATCATTGACGCCTTCGAGCAGCAGCGCCTTCGCATTCCGCTCGGGGCCTTGGCCTGGGGCTGACATAGAATCTCCATCAATGGCGGCTTTGCCGCAGCTCATAGACCGCGGACGATGCGCAGCACAATAGGGTTTGGATATGGGAAGAAGATGGCCGGGGCGGGAGGTGTGCTGGTGTACCAGCCCCGTCATCCCGAGGCGCGAACCCTGTGGTGCGGATGCACCGCAGGGCAAGTCTCGAAGGGTGAGCCTCGAAGGATGAGCGGACCCGGATAGCCGGCCGGGGCCCTTCGCGCGCAGCTGAAGAAGCGGCCATCTCCAGCGACAACGGCTTCGCCGTTGCGGGGGGTGACGGGTAGCGCCGTCAGATCACGTAGAACCCGTGCGTCCCGTCACGGCGAAGCTGGTCGACCAGACCGTATTCCCAGTCCAGATAGGCCTGCATCGCGCGCTCGGCGACCTCGGTGCCCTCGTAGGGACGGCGATAGCGATGCGCCGGATCCAGCTTCGGAAGGACCAGCGGTGGCCCGACGTCGAGCGAGGCGTCATAGCCGCCTTCCAGTACATAGACTTCCCAACCCATTTGCGCGAGCCAGGACGCCGTCATGTCGGCGCGCACACCCTTGTCGTCAGTCAGAAGAATACGCGCACCGCGCACCGGCGCGGCCATATCGGTCTCCTGGACGAGCTGGCCGCCCGGATAATGGCGGAAGCCGGGGAGATGACCGGACGCATATTCCTCCGCGTCGCGCACGTCGAAGCGATACAGCGTACGATGGGTCTCAGCGAGAAGCGCGGACATCTCGCTCGCGCCGATATGACGGACACCGGCGCGATAGGCGACGTCGCGCGCATTGGTCGGGCCACCCTCGAACGGTCCGACCGCGCCACGCCGGTCCGCGCCGTGATCGAGCGCATGCCGCGCCAGCGTCCAGCCGATCGTGCCGTTGCGCAGCGCCCGCACCTTGTTGGGTACGCCGGCATTGATCAGCGACTGCGTGCCGATGATCGAGCGGGTGCGGCCGGCGCAATTGACGATGATCGTCGTATCGGGATCGGGCGCGGCCTGCCCGGCCCGCAGCACCAGCTCCGCGCCCGGCACGCTCACCGAGCCCGGAATATTCATGGTCGCGTATTCGTCGAAGCGGCGGACGTCGAGGATGGCGATATTCGCCTTGTCGGCGATGAGCTTCGCGACCTCATCGGCACTGAACGAGGGTGTATGGCGGCGCGCCTCGACCAGCTCGCCAAAGGCCTTGGAGTAGGAATTGACATCCTCGAACACCTCGTAGCCGGCAGCGCGCCAGGCCTTCAGCCCGCCGTCGAGCGCGCTGATATTGGTATAGCCGAGCGCGGCAAGCCCTTCGGCGCCAGCCGCAACGCGCCCCTCACCGTCATCATAGAGCACGATCGGCACATTTTTGCGTGGCAGCCTCACCTCGGCTTCGATCTCGACCCGGTCCGCGGCCATGTTGGCGGCGAACAGCGGATGGCCGGTGGCGAAGGCCGCCTCGTATCTGAGATCGAGCAGCGCGATCTCCTCACGCAGGAGCAGCGCGCGACGGATGTCGGCGGGGGTGACGGTCGGAAGCTTCATGGGACAGGCAACCTCGGGAGACTCGAACGGGAACGGTTTTTGAATGATTGCGATCCAGTTGACCAGCCCGATCGGGGCATGGCCTCCCTCCCAGCAACGCGCAATCCTTGGGCTCTCGCAGAAAAAGTCGTGCCGTATGCCGCACAAGAGGACTAGAGTTCCGAATCGTCCAGGGGGGACGCAACATGAGAATCGTGAAATTTCTGGTCGTGTTTCTGGCGCTTCCGGGCGTCGCGATGGCCGCGCTGACAAATGCAGAACGCAAGTCCCAATTCGAGCGGGCAATGGCCTCTATCATAGCGGCATCAACTCCGACCGTGTTCGGCTTCGTTCGCGACACGCTGATCAAGGACTACCTCGCCTGCAAACCCAACAAGGGACAGGCGGTAGAGCTCGTCAAGGCAAGTTACTTCCGCACCTGCGAACACGAAGACGCTTCGGTGACGGGAGACCGCGCATTGGAGGCCTGTCAACTCCGCTACGGCAAGCCGTGCGCTCTGCTGGCGGTCAATGAGGAGATCGTCGCCGAGGGCGAACTGACTTCGAGAGACATGCCGCGGCTGCACTATGCGGGCCAGTACGACTTGTCCCAGATTCCGATCATCCGGCAGGTCACGCGGCAACGCGCCGACGTACAGAACTACGACAAGGCCATGGAGCCCAAGGCCATGGCGATCCACCCTTGGGGCAAGCTGTTCATCTCGGCGGGGGACTCAAGCCTGAAGGATGCCCAGGCCTCGGCGCTTTCGAAATGCAACAGCGATCCTGCGCGGAACGGCAGGGATGGCGGCTGCTTCGTCTACGCCGTGAACAACGACGTCGTCATCGGCGAGCGGCGCATGCTGGCGAAGTGACTGACCTGCGGCGGGTGCCCCTCACTCGCCCGGCACCAGCCGCCCGAGCGGCGGCTGCGCCGGGCGCCGCAATCGCCGGCGCGACAGGTAGAGCAGGATGCCGGTAACGGAGAATAGCGGCATCAGCGCCGCGGCGATCATGAACGCGAGCTTGCCGGGCCAGCCCAGAACCGCGCCACGATGAATGTCGAGCACGTTCGCGATGATTTTCTCACCGAGCGTCTTGTCGGCATAGCGTTCCGCCGAGATCACCTGTCCCGTGATTGCATCGACCCGGAATTCATCGCGCGTGGTATCGAGAATCCTGTCCTTCGCCCACGACCGGATCCGTATCGTCGTGCCGGAGCTCCCCGGCAGCGTCAGCAAGGCCCTGGAGAAGCGACCGCCCTCCTCGCGCTGGAACGTTGTCCATGCACGATCGAACCCCACCGTTTGAGCTGGCTCCGGACGCACTGCCGCACGCGGAGCTTTGGGCTGCATCTTCGCGGCGGCGACCTGTGGGCGCGACAGCAACCAGACGACACCGTCCTTGTACCCGTCGAACGAGTACCACAGCCCGGTGAGCGTCATCACCAGATAGACCGGCAGCACCCATGTGCCGATGACCGCATGTAACGACCGGTGCAGGCCGCGGCCGCTGAGCCCGAGATTGGGCTTCAGCCATATCTTCACGCTGGCTGCGCGGCGCGGCCAGCGCAACACGAGCCCTGAAACGAGCATCACAATCAGGCCGAGCGCCGCGATGCCGGTGATCGGACGTCCCCAACCCTTGGCGTCACCGGGGATGAGCAGCCAGCGATGCAGCCTGCGGACGGTCGTGAAGAACTCCTCACCGCGCGGCGAGCCCAGCACATGCGCATCGTAGGGGTCGACATAGAGCGAGGTCCGCCGCGCGCCCTGCTCGTCGCGGCCGAAGCGAACGTGCACCGCGGCCGCCGGATCGGCCGAGAGCGTGACGGCGGCGACCTTGCCGACGTCGTGCGCTGCCTGCAGGCGTGCGACCAGCTCGTCCGGCATCAGCGCCGGCGCCTGACGCGGCGCGACCTGCATGATCCCGGCGTTGAGATGGTCGACGATCTCGTCCTCAAAACTCATGATCGCGCCGGTCAGCGCGATCAGGGCAAGCAGCAGCGCGAGCACGAGGCCCGCGATGGAGTGAACCTGGAGCAGACCAGCCTTGATGTTGTGCCCCAGCCTACTCATCGAAACCGACCCTTATGATCGGCACGATCAGAAGATCGGCGTGGGTATGCCGCGCCGCCATCCCTAGAACTTCACCGTTGCCGCCAGCGAGAAGCGCCGGGCATCGCCGATCGCAACGTTCAAGGCGTTCCCGGTGGTGGACGTATAGTAGGCCTTGTCGAACAGGTTCTTGACGTTGAACTGATAGGTCACCGGCAGATTGTCGACTTTCGTGTCGTAGGTCGCAAAGATGTCAGCGACGGTATAGGCCGGCAGGAAGAACGTGTTGGCGGAGTCGCCCGGCCGGTCGCTGACATAGTGCGCGCCGCCGCCGAGCCGCAGACGTCCGGGGAGCGCGTCGCCGAAATCGTAGACGAGATAGAGCGAGGCCGTATTCATCGCGGCGTTCAGCAGCTTGGCATTGCCGACAACGGGATCGTTGATCAGGCGTGCGTCGGTATAGCCATAGCTCCCGATCATGCTCCATTGATCGGTCAGCCTGCCGGTGACGTCCAGTTCGACGCCGCGCGACCGGGCCGCGCCGGACGTGCGCCCCGTCGATTTGCCGTTGCCGAGATCATCCAGCACCAGCACGTTCTTCTTGTCGATGTCGTAGAACGCCAAGGTACCGGACAGCCGCTTGTTGACGTCGAACTTCAGTCCGGTCTCCCACTGCGTTCCCTCTTCGGGCGCGATGGTGGAGTCGACGACAAAGCCGCTGGTGAACGCCGCGATGGTCGAGGTCGGCTTCAGCGACTGCGTATAGCTCACGTAATAGGAGAGCTGATCGTTCAACTTGAAGATGACGCCGCCGAGCGGCAGCACCTTGTCGCCCGCCAGATTGGTGTTCGTGATGAAGTTCGGCCGGCCCTTTCCGGCGAGCTGCTCGTATTCCATCCAGCGCACGCCGCCGACCACGGACAGCCAGTTGGTCAGATGAAACGTGTCCTGGGCGTAGAAACCGCGGGTGCCGAGCAAGTCGGTCTGCTCGCTGTCGACTGCAGAAACGGTCGTGCCCGGTGTGACCAGGCCGTAGACCGGGTTGTAGAAATTGAAGCTCGGTGTCGCCTGGCGGATCAGGTCGCGGCGATCGATGGTGCGATACAGCGCCTCGCCCCCGAACAGGATCTCGTTGCGGAAACCGCCGGCCCAGACGTCACCTTGCAGATAGGAGGTGCCGTAACTGGCGTTGCTCAGCGAGTTATGGGTGCCGTCGTTGCTGCGGGTCTCGACGCCGGTCTTCGCATTGACGCTGGTGATGCGAAGCTGATTGGCGCTATAGGTCTCGGTGTTGTAGCTGTAGGCCGCCGTGACCTTCCAATTGTCGTCGAGCTTCTGCTCGACCGAGGCCTGCATCAGGTCGGAGGTGCCCCACATGTTGTTGAAGGGCTCGTCGAGCCGGCGCGTTCTCGGGATCGCCAGCGGTGCGCCGTTGACGAAGGCCGTGCCGCGGTCGAACGGATAGATGAATTCGCGGTGCTCGTAGGTGAGCTGGACCGTCGTGGTGTCGCCGTACCAGGCAAGCGATGGGTTCACCAGCATTTCCCGATGGCGGCCGAAATTCCGCCAGTAGTCCTCGCTGACGCCGTAGCCGACGAAGCGATAGGCAAGGCCCTGGTCACCAATCGGACCGGTGATGTCGAGCATGCCGTCAGCGCCGCCGCGGTTGTTCGCGTAGGTCGAGCCGAGCAGCGTCACCGCACCGTGCTGGTAGAGCTCCGGGCGCCTGCTGATGGTGTTGACGATGCCCCCGGGATCCATGATGCCGTAGAGCAGCGACGCCGGTCCCTTCAGCACCTCGACGCTCTCGACCGCGGCATTGAGGCTGCGTCCCTGCACCAGCGGCATGCCGTTGCGCATGATCGAGCCGTCGCGATTGTCGCCGAAGCCACGGCGGATGACGGCGTCCTGGGTGCCGGCGAGCGTGTTGGTTTGCGTGATCCCGCTGATGTTGACCAGCGCATCGTCGATGTTGCGAGGAAGCTGGTCCTTCAACACCTGCTCGGGCACGACGTTGACGGTCTGCGAGGTATCGAGCGGCGAGGCGCCGCTGCGCAACGTGGTCGAGCTCGGCATCGCGCGGTAGCCGAGCTTGGCCGCTTGCTGCGCGGCGGCCTCCGCGGCTGCCCGCTCCGAGCGCGTCGGCGCTGCCGGTGCGGGATTGAGATTGCGCTTGCGCGCGGCGGTTTGCGCGCGACGTGGGGATTGCCGCGACGCGCGCGCCGCCTTCGGCCGCTGCACCGGCGCATCCACCGTCACCGGCGGCAGCGCCGATTGCGCCTGCGCGCTCGTCGTGTTGGAGGGGTATTCGGCGAGCAGCACCGCTGCTCCAATGAGAAGTCCTGCACGGCTCTTGCCGGCACGATGACGACGGCCGCTGAGGCGCGGGCCATCCACGAGGGCACGCACTTTCATTCCACTTCAAGTCACGAACTTTGAAGTGTGCGCCTGTATCAGCCGACGGGATCGAAGAGAACCGTAGTCGGGCTTGAATAGCTCTAGTGTTGAATGGTTCTAAGCATTGAGGGATGTTGAACGACAATCACGGATTGCTTTCGGGCGAACCGCGACATCCTGCACGCGAATTCGGCGCACCACGTCGTGGCGTTTGCCGCGATCTCACGCGATGGCAGGCGTCATCAATTCGTCAAGCTTCCGCTTGAGCGCCGTGCCATCGGACAAGGCGCGGAGCGGCGGCCGCACGCGCAGCCACGCGCCATCGCCGGTCTGCGCCGCGAGGATGGCCTTCAGCGTCGCAAGGAAGGATGGCGTCTTCACCACGACATCGATCGCGGCTTGCATGCGCGCTTCGACATCCCTGCCGTCGATCATCGCCTTGACCAGCTCCGGCGCGATGTTGGCCAGGCCGCAGATGGTGCCGGCGCCGCCGGCGGCGATCGCGCGGGTGATATCGGCTTCGTTGCCGACCGTGATGGCGAGCTCGGGAGCGGCGGCACGGAACGCCTGGAACTGCTTGAAGTCACCGCTCGAGTCTTTCAGTCCCGCGACCAGCTTGCCGTAACGCTTCCTCAGATTCGCCGCGACAGTCGTCGGGATCGCAACGCCTGAGACCTGCGGGATATGATAGAGCGAGGCGCGCAGGCGTTCATCGGCGACGCCATCGATGATCGCGGCAAAGGCGTCCTCGATGCCCTCCGGCGTGACGGAGCGATCGAAGTAAGGCGGCAGCAACAACACGTGTCGCAGGCCGAGGCCGAGCAAGGCGCGCGTCAGTGCGATGCTGTCGCTGATGGCGGGAAAGCCGCCGCCGACCCCAATACGTTCCGGCGCGATGCCGGCCTTGAGCACAGCTTCGACGGTCGCGATGCGTTCGGTGACGTTGAAGGAGGTGCCCTCGCCGGTGGTGCCGAACAGCACGACGCCGTCGACGCCCTTGCCGAAAAGCCACTTGGCGTGGGCGGCGAGCCTTGCGGAATCCACGCTGCCGTCCGTCGCCAGCGGCGTCGCCGATGCCACCCAGAACCCGCGAATTGCCTCCGTCATCGCACCATCCCTTACTGCCGCTTCGGACTAAGCGCCTGATCCGGAACGATCTTCCCCGCCTCCCCAAGCCCTGTTTTTGCTTTACTTTTCATCTTGTACCTTACATACAAGACCGGCGCAAATGTCAGCCGCCGGCTGTCCGACAGGCGCCGCCGGATCTTGAGGAGGTCTCGCATGGACATGGTGACTCCGGCCGGACATCCCAGCCAATTGCTCGGCGCCCTGCGCGACAAGCTTGGTGCAGCCGCTGTGCTCATCGGCAGCGATGTGCCCGCGCGCAATTGCAACGACTGGAGCGCGAGCCTGCCGCAAACGCCGCTCGCGGTGATCCGCCCGCTCGATGCGCAAGGTATTGCCGACGCGATCGCCACATGCCGGCGGGCGCATCTGCCGTTCGTGCCGCAGGGCGGATTGACCGGACTGTGCCGCGGCGCCTCGCCCGAAGCGGGCTGGGTCGCGATCTCGCTCGAGCGCATGACCGGCATCGAGGAGATCGACCGCGCCTCGGCGACGATGACGGTTAAGGCCGGCACGCCGCTGGAGACGATCCAGAAGGCGGCTGATGAGGCCGGCTTCTTCTTTCCGCTCGACCTCGGCTCGCGCGGCTCGTGTGCGATCGGCGGCAATCTCTCCACCAATGCCGGCGGCAATCGCGTGATCCGCTACGGCATGACGCGCGAACTGGTGCTCGGCCTCGAAGTGGTGCTGCCCGACGGCACCATCATCACCAGCCTCAACAAGCTGATGAAGAACAACGCCGGCTACGACCTGAAGCACCTCTTCATCGGCTCCGAAGGTACGCTCGGCATCATCACACGCGTCGTGCTTCGGCTGTTTCCGAAGCCGCGTTCGACCATGGCCGCGCTCTGCGCGTTGAAGGATTATGCGGCAGTGATCGCGCTGCTGGATGCGGCGCGAAGCGGGCTCGGTCCGTTGCTGTCGGCATTCGAGGTGATGTGGCCGGACTATTGGGACGTGATCACGGCGCGGGCCGGCGTGAAGCCGCCGGTCGCGGCAGGCCACGGCCTCTACGTGCTGGTCGAGGCGCAAGGCACCGACGAGAGCCTCGATGCGCCGCGCTTCCAAAGTTGGCTCGAAGAGCTGATGGAACGGGGGCTGCTGGTCGACGCCGCCGTGGCGCAATCGCTGGCGCAGGCGCAAGGGTTCTGGCGCGTGCGCGACATCTGCGCCGAGTTCGGCCAGGTACTGGGGCCGCACATCTCCTACGACATCGGGCTTGCGGTCGCGCGCATGGACGAGTTCGTCACGCGCTGCAAGGCAGCGCTCACCGACGGCATCGCGGGCTGCGAGAGCGTCTATTACGGCCATATCGGCGACGGCAATCTCCATCTCGTCTCCTGGGTCACCGGCCTTGCCGTCGAGCAGCAGCCGAAGGAAGCGATGGATGCGATCATCTATGGCCTCGTGCGCGAGCTGGGTGGCAGCGTCTCCGCCGAGCACGGCATCGGCACGCTGAAGAAGAAGTGGCTGGGTCACGCCCGCAGCGACGCCGAGATCGCGCTGATGCGAACGCTGAAGGCCGCGCTCGATCCCGATCATCTGCTCAATCCCGGAAAGGTGATCTGATCGCCGGAACGCAGGAAGCCCCGATGAGATCGCTGAAGCTCGATACGCCGAAATCGCTGGCGCAGCGCGTGATGCAACGGCTGCGGCAGGCCGTTATCGACGGCGAGTTCGCGCTCGGCGCTGCGATCTCCGAGGAGATGGTGGCAAACTCCTTCGGCGTCAGCCGCACGCCGGTGCGCGAGGCGATGGGGCACTTGCAGGCGCAAGGGCTCGTGGTGATCCGGCCGCAGGTCGGCAGCTTCGTGTTCACGCCGAGCGCGGAGGACATCAACGCGCTCTGCACCTTCCGCATTGCGCTCGAGCCCAAGGCCGCCGAGCTGGCCTTCCACCACGACCGCGACGGCGCGATCGCGACGATGAGCGAGGCGATCGCGGCGATGGAGCCGGCGGTCGCGGCCAGGGACAACATCGCCTATGGCCGGGCGGACGCCGCCTTTCACGAGGCGCTGTTCGCGCATTGCGGCAACCACTACCTCGTCGAATCCTATCAGCTCGTTTCGGGCCGCGTTGCCGCACTCCGCACCAACCTGACCTCGCCGATCGACGTGCGCACCCGCACGTCCTTCGACGAACATCGCAAGCTGCTCGATCTGTTCGCGCGTGGTGAGTTCGCGGACTTCGAAGCGCTGATGACCACGCACATCACCAATTCGGGCGTGGTTTACGCCAGGGCCTTGAAGGTGGAGGCGCTGAACGCAGGCTGAGCGCTTCTATCGCGCGTCCTTCGGGCCCGGCCTGTCCAGAAAATCCAGTGCGGTGTTGATCTGTTCGAGTTGGTGTTCGAGCCTGTCGCGGTCTTCGACCGACTGCGCTTTCTCGAGCTGTTCTAGGAGCCTCTGCTTCCGCGACAGCAAGTTCTCTATGACTGTACTCACAGCTCCCCCATCGCCCGAGGTGAACATCGAGGCGAATTCAGATCCTGGACACGGAGCGCACGAGCCGGGCTCGCTGCAAACCCTCCATCAGAATGTTCGCGGAGGCGGTTGGTTCCTGCGCATGAACCGCCGCGCTTATGAATGGAACTAGCGGCGCAAGCTGGCCCAGACGCCGCCGAGAATGAGCAGGCCCCCGAGGAAATGGATCGGCTTCGGCGGCTCGCCGAGGATCGCGAACGACAGCAGAGCGCTCGCGATCGGCCCGATATAGAGCACCAGCGAGGTCCGCACCGAGCCGAACTTGCCGCCGAGCCAAGCAAAGCCGGCATAGGCGAGCAGGCCGGGCACGATCCCGGCGAAGACATAGGCGGAAAGCGCCTTGGTGCTGAAAACCTGTGCAGGCATGGTCCACATTTCCATGACTGCTGGTGGCAGCGAGAACAAGGCGCCGGCGGCCGAGAACATGCTGATGCGCGCAAGCAGGGATGCCTCTGGCGCGGCGCGGGATTGCAACAGCGTGTAGCCTGACCAGCCGAGCATCGCGATCACGACCAGGCCGTCGCCGGACGCGGTCTCCAGTTCGATCAGCGTCTCCGGATGGCCGCCGGAGATGATGAGCAGCGCGCCGGACAGCGCGAGCACTGTGCCGAGCCATTGCAGCGGGCCGATATGCTCGATGCCGAGCACGGCAGAAATCAAGAGTACCGTGATCGGCGACAGCGCCATGATCAGCGCGATGTGGATCGCCGTCGTCGAGACGCCCGCGGCATAGACCGGACCGCCGCAGAGAAACATGCCCATGAAGCCCGCGGCGAGGATCGGCCAGATGTTCTTGGCCAGCGGCACGCGACCGCCGCGAACCTCTACAAGCGCGATCGGCGCAAGCCCGATGGCGACGATGCTCCAGCGGAAGAAGGCAAGCGCGAAGGGCGGGACCGAGCCGGCAAGCCCGCGCGCCAGGATCTGATTGGAGGCCTGCGCGGTCGCCACCAGGATGAAGCCGATCAGCGCCATCGCGCCGAGCCAGCCGGCTGCAGGCGACGCGACGCCAGCGACTGCTTCATGACCGCCGTCAGATGTTCCCTTGCCCCTGGAGCCATCGAATATCCGATGCGGGCCACGATGAGAACCCGGATGACCCGACGCCGCCGGCCGGGATGTGGACGGCATCACACACCTGACGCCCTGACCGCGCGGCGCGCATGATACGGAACCTTAGATCTTTCACGCGCCCGTCGGTTGAATTCGGAGGCCCGGAGTCTTATCCCTTGGCCCATGGACACCCAGATTATCACCGCCGAAAAACCCCTGATGGCCCGGGCGCGGCCCCGCAAGCCGGCGCCGTTCCTCCCCATGAGCCGCGCCGAGATGGATGCGCTCGGCTGGGACGCCTGCGACATCGTGCTGGTGACGGGCGATGCCTATGTCGACCATCCGAGCTTCGGCATGGCCATCATCGGCCGCCTGCTCGAGGCGCAGGGTTTTCGCGTTGGCATCATCGCGCAGCCGGACTGGCATTCGGCCGAGCCGTTCAAGGCGCTCGGCAAGCCAAAGTTGTTCTTCGGCGTCACCGGCGGCAACATGGATTCCATGGTGAACCGCTACACGGCGGATCGGCGCATCCGTAGCGACGACGCCTATACAGCGGGCGGCGAAGGCGGCAAGCGGCCGGACCGCTGCACCATCGTCTACGCCCAGCGCTGCCGTGAGGCTTTCAAGGACGTGCCGATCGTGCTCGGCGGCATCGAGGCCTCGCTGCGCCGGATCGCGCATTACGACTACTGGTCCGACAAGGTGCGCCGCTCGGTGCTGGCCGATGCCAAGGCGGACCTCTTGCTCTACGGCAATGCCGAGCGCGCTGTCGTCGAGGTCGCGAACCGGCTCGCCGCCGGCGAAGCGCCGCGCGAACTCGATGACGTCAGGGGCGTCGCGCTGTTCCGCCGCGTGCCCGAAGACTATGCGGAGTTGCACGCCGACGATCTCGATTCCGCCGACGAGGGTGCAACGCGCCAGAAGGGCGCGACCGTGATCCGGTTGCCGGCGCTGGAGCAGGTCGAGCAGGACAAGGAAGCCTACGCCCGCGCGTCACGCGTGCTACACCGGGAGAGCAATCCCGGCAATGCGCGGCCGCTGGTGCAGCGCCATGGCGATCGCGATCTCTGGCTGAACCCTCCGCCGATCCCGCTCACCAGCGACGAGATGGACGCGGTCTACGACCTGCCGTATGCGCGCGCCCCGCATCCGTCCTACGGCGATGCCAAGATCCCAGCCTGGGACATGATAAAATTCTCGGTGACGATCATGCGCGGCTGCTTCGGCGGCTGCACCTTCTGCTCGATCACCGAGCATGAGGGCCGCATCATCCAGAACCGCTCGGAGGGCTCGATCCTGCGCGAGATCGAAAAGATCCGCGACAAGACGCCGGGCTTCACCGGCGTGATCTCCGACATCGGCGGTCCCACCGCCAACATGTACCGGATGGCGTGCAAGGACCCGAAGGTCGAGGCCGCGTGCCGCCGTCCCTCCTGCGTCTTCCCCGAGATCTGCCCGAACCTCAACACCTCGCACGACGATCTGATCCGGCTCTATCGCAAGGTGCGCGAGACCAAGGGCATCAAGAAGGTGATGGTCGCTTCGGGCGTGCGCTATGACCTCGCGGTCGAGAGCCCCGAATACATCAAGGAGCTCGTCACCCATCACGTCGGCGGCTATCTGAAGATCGCGCCTGAACATACCGAGCGCGGGCCGCTCGACAAGATGATGAAGCCGGGCATCGGCGCCTACACCCGGTTCAAGCGGATGTTCGATGCAGCGGCCGAGCAGGCCGGCAAGAAATACTACCTGATCCCCTATTTCATCGCAGCGCATCCGGGCACGACCGACGAGGACATGATGAACCTCGCGCTGTGGCTCAAGAAGAACCGTTACCGCGCCGACCAGGTGCAGACCTTCCTGCCCTCGCCGATGGCGATCGCGACCGCGATGTACCACACCGGCGTCAATCCCTTGCGCGGCGTACGGCACGGCGGCAGCGACAAGGTCGAGGCGATCAAGGGCCTGCGCCAGCGCCGCCTGCACAAGGCGTTCCTGCGCTACCACGATCCCGACAACTGGCCGGTGCTGCGCGATGCGCTGAGGGAGATGGGCCGCACTGATCTGATCGGCTCACGCCCCGACCAGTTGGTCCCAGCGCACCAGCCGCCCGGCACCGGCAAGGCCGCCGGCACCAAGCGTCCCATGCGCCCGGGCGGCAAGACGCAGCGCTTCACGACCAAGGGCGTGCGGTTGATGAAGTAGCGGGGTCGGCTCGAAGCTTTCGGCGCCCGAAAACAAAAATATCGAAAACAACCCCATGCACAGTAGCCGGCGAGTGCCGGCGTGTTGCCCTGTGGCCGTCGCAAGGCCGTTGAGGCGTCGACTGAATTCAACAGAACAACGCAAAAGGCGGTGAGTCCCGCGTCAGAGGAGGTTCTTGACCTCCTGCCACTCATGTAACATACATAGTTACATGATGCGCGATAGCAAATTATCCGGCGTGCTCCACATCCTGCTGCACATGGCGCAGCAGCCTGGTCCCCTCACGTTCGAGACCTTGGCGAAGGCGTTGGACACGAACCCGGTGGTGATCCGCCGCATCATGGCGGGGCTCAGGGACATTGGTTACGTCCGCTCAGAGAAGGGACATGGCGGCGGCTGGACGCTGGCTTGCGACCTGTCGAAGGTGATGCTGCGCGACGTCTACACCGCGCTCGGCAGCCCCCCGCTTCTGGCCATGGGCAACCGGACCGAAGCACCCGGCTGCCTCGTCGAGCAGGCCGTCAATGCCGCACTCGACCAGGCATTCGGCGATGCAGAGGCGCTGCTGCTGTCGCGCTTTGGCGAGGTGACACTGGCGATGCTGGATGCCGATCTGCGCAGGGCCTTGGATCCCGGAAGCTTCAGGGCATGAGCGCGCATCACGCGTGATCGGCTCAATTCAACAAGGCGACATCGTGACCGACATTCAAACCGCGTTCTCCGATCCGCAAGCGGTGGCGAAATACACGGAAGGACCGCCGCGGTTTGTTCCCGGCTACAATTCAATGCTGTCCATGGCGGCGATCCTTCTGGCCGAACACGCGCGTGAAGATGCGCGAATACTCGTTCTCGGCGCCGGCGGCGGCCTGGAGCTCAAGGCTTTTGCGCAGGCGCAGCCTGGCTGGACCTTCGATGGCGTGGACCCGTCCGCGCCGATGCTGGATCTCGCGAAGCAAACCTTGGGCCTGTTCGCTCGGCGTGCGTATCTCCATCAAGGCTATATCGACGATGCCCCGCAGGGGCCTTTCGATGGCGCCACATGCCTGCTGACCTTGCACTTTGTCGACGTCGAGGAACGGAGACGAATAGCGTGCGAAGTTCGGCGCCGCCTCAAGCCGCACGCCCCCTTTGTGGTTGCCCACTTCAGCGCTCCCAACGGGCAAGACGAACGCCCTCTGTGGCTATCGCGATACTCCGCATTCCTGGCAGCGTCCGGCGTCGAGCCTGATAAAGCTGCGGCCGCGACGGAAGCGGTCACGAGGCAGGTGAAAATTCTCGCGCCAGAACATGATGAATCGATCCTGCGCGATGCCGGCTTCTCCGATCCAACTCTGTTCTACACCGGGTTCACCTTCCGCGGCTGGGTGGCTTACGCCTGAGAAGTCGTGGCCTTGACGAAGCTCATTCGTCCCCGGAATCAGCGCGACGAGATTTCACGCAAACTCATCGATCGACGGGCACCCCCGCCCCTCGATGATACCGGCTGGAAAAGAACACCAGTGGCGTGGTGTCGCGGTAGTCGCAGTTCGAGACTTCAGCGATGATCAGCGTGTGGTCGCTGACATCGACCTGACGTGTGACCTCGCAGGCGAAATAGGCCATGCATCCCGATAGCCGCGGCAGACCATCCACGATGTCGTAATCCGGAAGTGTGCCGGTGTTCGGCTGGCTCGCGAAGTGCCGTGACAGGTCCCGGCCATGGTCCGGCAGGACGTTGACGCAGTAACGTCCGGTCGCCGAGATCGCGCGGTGCATCCGTCCCGGCATGACGGAAACCAGCACGGTCGGTGGCGACAGGCTGACGGTGACAAAGCTGTTCGCGGTCATGCCGCAAATGCGGCCGTGCTCGTCCAGCGCGGTCAGCACCGCGACCCCGGTCGCGAAGCGCGATGCGGCTTCGCGGAATGACGCTGGGTTGGCGCGCTGCATGTCACTGCTCGCTCGCATCGATCCTCACGCAATCGCCCTGACGGGCTCGGGCGGCGCCGACATGCGTTCGATCCAGGCCTGGATGCGCTGCGGCGTCGAGACGTGGTCCCACTGGCGGTCGGGATAATTGAAGTTCTCGGTGAACTCGTTCGCCAGCGCGGGATTTTGACTCATCGCGCCGATCAGCATGCCCAAGGCTTCCGTCGGCGGTTGCAGCATGACGTTGGTCCAGCGTGACGCCGCCAGCACACGGTCTTGCCGCTTCAGATCGATCTTCTCGCAAAGACGCGCGTCGAGCGCATCGGAGTTGACGATCTCCTCGCCGAGCACGAAGGCCGCATAGGAGGCGACATTGGCACCCTGACCCATCATGGGATCGACGATCGCATGGACGTCGCCAAGCGCGATCGCGCATTTGCCGTCGTCGAATTCCACCACCGTGTTGCGCACCGTCGGGACCACGCCGCCTTGCAGGAGATCCTGCGGCTGCGCGAGATCGAAGCGCGCCGTATCGATCCGGTCGTAGGTGGTCGGGTGATGCTTCTCCAGCTTGCCCAGCAGCACCTTCAGGAAGTGTTTCGGGTTGTCGTCGTAGCTGAGCGTTGCCAGTTCCTCCATGTCGCCTCCCGGCACGTTTTCCATCAGCAGCGCGTTGGCGACGCCGCCGAAGGTGATTGTCGGGATCACGATCATCTCACCATGCCCGGGCGACACCGAGAGCGTGACGTTCATGGGATCGGGCTGCCGCACACCGGTGTAGAGCCCGACACACAGCCGCCGCTGCGGCTGCGAATAGGGCGTATGCTCCGGCCGGTAAGTGAAGAGCTGGCCCAACGGACCTTTGCCGGTCGATACGACCAGGAGATCAAAACGCGCGACCAGTGGACGGATGTCGCGCTCTTCGATGCGGCGGTATTCGATCCTGCCGCCGCGGCTGACGAAGTCCTTCATCAGCTCGGGAAGATAGATCCGGTAGTCGACGGCGCGGCTTGGCTTCGAGAAGTCACCGCGAAAGCTCAGCGGCTGCGGGAAATTGAAGACGTGATCGTGGTAGTAATAGCAGTCCTTCGGATCGGACCAGTGATTGACGCCGAGATAATCTTCGCGCGCGATCGTCACGTGGTGATGCGCGACGGTGTTGAGGAGCCGGATATCCCGGTAATCCTCGGGCGGCCGATCGGTGATAACAGTGGCGTCGACGCCATGCTTCTGCAGATACAGCGCAAGATGCAGGCCGGCAATTCCAGCCCCGACAATTCCGATGTTGCGTGGCACGTCGTCTCCTCCCCTGTTTCCTTGCCTGTGATTGCTTGTTTTGAGGGAGCCTAGCGTTCCCCCGCCTTGTCCACTACGGAATGGATAGAATATAATTTATTCCAGACAGGAATGAATTATGGACCGGATCGACTGCCTGCGCGCTTTCGTTCGCACCTTCGAGGGAGGCAGCTTCTCGGCTGCGGCCAAGGAGCTTGGGATCGGCCAGCCGGCCATCAGCAAGCGCATCGCGATGCTGGAGAGCGAATTCGGCACACAGCTGTTCTTGCGTACGACGCGCACACTCAAGCCGACGACCGAGGCGCATCGCATCTACGATCTCGCGCGCCAGATCCTCGGCAGCTTCGATATGGCAAAGTCGAGCCTCGAAGAGACAGCGCCCCGCCCAACGGGCACGCTCCGGATTGGCGTGCCGTCGTCGTTCGGACGACGCTACATGATGCCGCTCATCGCCGAATATGTCCGGCATTATCCGGAGGTTCGGGTCGACATTCGCTTCAGCGAGCGGTTCGTCAACCTGGTGGAAGAAGGCATCGAGCTTGCGCTGAGAATTGGAAACCTGGAGGCGAGCACGCTGGTCGCCCGCCGGCTCGGCACCGTGCAGCGCTATCTGGTCGCGACCCCCACTTATCTGCACGGACGCCCCATGCCCCGGACGCCGGATGACCTCGGCTCACACCAATGCATCGTGTATTCGCGCATGTCGCCGGCACACCAATGGGCCTTCGAATCCGAGCATGGCCGTCACGTCGCATCCATCAACGGCCCCATTCATGTCGACGATGCCGATGCGATGCAGGAGGCGACGATGCATCATCTCGGCATCGCCATCCTGCCCGACTGGAATGCCGCGGACGGTCTTCGCAGCGGCGAGCTCGAGCACGTGCTTCCGGACTATGCGCTCGCTGCATTGCCGTTGCACGCCGTCTATCCGGAAACGCACTGGATGTCGCTGCGCGCGCGAAGCTTTCTGGATCTCCTGGTCGAACGCGCAGAGCTCTTTGCTCAACCTTCGTCGCAAAGCTCTGCCATCAGCACTGGCTGTTGAGGCGCATCAAGTTCTGAAGGCCACGCTCGCTCCAGTTCCGGCCGGCCGACGGTCGGGCCGGTCCCCGGCTATTCGCCAAGCCCGGCAAGCGGATTCACCGCAGCCTGTTGTTCACTCAACATCTGGCCCTGCACCATGCGCTGCCGGATCATTGCGACAACCGGACCGACCTGCTCGAAAGCCCGGCCGTGAGCGTCATCGCCCGCGACTGCCAGCTTTGTCAGGTCGTAGACGTCGATCCGATCGCGCCTGAGCTCGCTTTGATAGGGCTCCTGGCTCGGATCAATGTCGCCCAGCCGCGGGACATCCCCCCAAAGCCTCGCCGACAACGAGAGCGCTCTATCGTCACGCGAGACGAACAGGGAGATCGGGGGCCGCGCGCCTCCCATCCTGTACAATTGCGATCTGAAGACATCGACATCGACGTCGGGAGCGACCAGCATCACATTTTTCAGCTTGCTGCGTCTGGACGCAGCAGCCGGGCCACGGATCGCCCGCGTGCGAAGCGCTTCCAGGGCGATCCAATTGCCCATCGAGTGAGCCAGAAGATAGACCTCGGAAACAGCGGGCTGGCTGTCGAGCGAACTCAAGACGTTGTCGAGCGCGTCCCGCGAGAAGTTGGCGCTCTCCCGGTCGTAAGTATAGGCGCGCAGCCTCAGTTCGCCCCGCGATGGCCACGTGAAGAGCACGGGAACGACCGGCACCTTCGAATCGTGAACAATCTGCGCGAGGCGGTACACCGCATCATCGAAGCGATTGTTGAAGCCGTGGACGAACACGAGCACCTTGTTGCGACCCGATTGCTTCACGGCAGCTGCGACGGATGTGGAGAACCGCGTTCTGTCGAGATAGTCCGCCGAGACGGTCGTGAAGTCCCGCTGAGGGTCGCCGGGCAGTCTTGCAGGCCATTGCACTTCACCGATCTTCCGCGAAGCATCGGGCGGTATCGAAACGGTCACTTCAGCAAAGGAAAGCTCGTCCGCGCGCTCGCCGCTGAACATCTCGCCCGGATCGACGTCGGATCGCTGGCGATTTGTTACGACATAGATCGGGACATTCGTGTTCCCTGGCGCGGCTTGCGCTGTTGGAACCAGGACACCTTGCGACGGACGCCCGGCGCAACCGCCAAGGACAGTTGCGACCGATAAGGCGAACCAAATCGCTGGAGCAATGATGCGACTAGTCCCAGTCACCGACAACACCCACAACTCGACACACTGACGCAAACAGCCCGCGGTGCGAAGCCGCGCGGGCGGCGTTGAATTTTGGCCAGTCTATACCGGCTGGGCGCGATGGGGTGTCGCAGCGGGGCAACACCTCAGCAATTGCCGGACGTTGCCGTGCACGCCGAGGTGGGCCAAAACGGGACAAGGGAGATGTGAACGTCGCGCGTCTCGCATGCCACGAGATGCGCGCTCATTGCCTTTACGAGGGCAAGTTCCTGACATGCTTGGAGAAGATGCGGACCCGTCCGGCGGTGGACTTACCCTGCCGTTTGAAGAGATACGACGCAACGCGCTCAACCACTTCGCGCAGGCGCATGAACTGGGCCTCTCTTTCGTCGGGCCACGTGCCTTTGACCCCGTCGAGGTCGTCCAGCGCGCTGCTGCTGATCTCGCAATCGACCATTTTTGCGCCGTGCATCATCGTAAACAGAAATGCCATCCGCGCCGCGTCATACCCGTGGAGGTGGCCACGGGTCAGCGGAACTGCGCTTTCCTCTGAGGAAGCTTGCGGTCGGCGCGGCAATTGTCAGCTTTCCATTTCGCCGGTCGCGCGCGGCGACGCCTCGGCCAGGCCGCTTGCCCGCGAAGCAAAATCCGCGAACACGGCCGCCGCTTCGCCGAGGTTATGGCAGCCGCAGCTGTCGAGCGAGGAATGAACACTCAGGTCGAACAGCTCGATCCAGAACAAGGGCGCCTCGGGTAAACTGGCTCCCAATGCTTCGAACATGCTGATCTCGCAATCCCCGACACGTTCGAGCGCAACCGCTCGGGCGCCATGGGCGATATGGGGAATTCCGAGCAACTTTTCGTAACCGCGCGTTATTTTCAAACGAACCGAGGCGTCGTCTTCACAGCTGGACATCAAGGTCTTCGGACTTTTTGGGGGGGGGGAAGGCCCGCTTTGGGCCGGAGGCCGCCTTTGAGGGCGAAAGCCCGATTTAAGTCACACAACCCCCGGTTTCTTGATATCGTAAGCCAATAATTCGACTTCTCACGCCGCGATCACGATCTGCGAGCCCAGGAACCCGAGACCGTTGCGGCAATGACGAGGGGTTTGGTGTGCCGGCTGCCCGTTCACCCCGCCCGCAGGCGATACCCAGTGCGACCGGCGCAATCGCCCGCCTGGTATGGGCGCGCCTGCTGGAAGCCGGCATTCAGGCCGACAGCTTGCTGTCCAAGGTCGGATTAACTCTCAAGCAGATCCAGGACCGCAAGGCGCGCCTCAGCGCTGACAGCCAGATCCGATTTCTGGAGCTTGGCGCCGAGGCCTTGCGGGATGACCACCTGGGGTTCCACCTGGCCCGCGACTTCGACCTTCGCGAGATTGGTCTGCTCTACTACGTCGCAGCGTCTTCGAAGACAATCGCCGAAGCCCTGTCCAAGGCCGAACGCTATTGCCGTCTCGCCAACGAAGGGATTTCGCTGCGATTTGCCGCGAAGGAGATGGCGATTACGCTGCGATATGTCGGTGTGAGGCGGAGGTCGGATCGGCACCAGATGGAATTCTGGCTCACCTCGATCGTTCGAATGAACCGCGTCCTGTCAAATCGCCGCATGGCACCGAACCGTATCAAAGTGGCCCATCACCGTCGCACGATGCCCGCAGAGATAAGGTCGTTCCTCGGATGCCCGATCGAGTTCGGGTCCGATGTCGATGAGATCACCCTGCCTCGAGCCGCGGGACTCGTGCCGATCGAGAGCGCCGACCACTATCTGAACGACATGCTGGTGACTTATTGCGAGGAGGCACTGGCGCACCGGAACTCCGGCGGAGGTCCGCTCAGAGCGTGCGTTGAAAATGCGATCACGCCGTTGCTTCCCCACCGCGAGGCGCGGGCCGAAGAGATTGCTCGCCGTCTGGGCATGAGCCACCGCACGCTGGTGCGGCGCCTCGCTTTGGAGCGATTGACCTTCGCCGGCATTCTTGACGAGCTGAAGATCGACCTCGCCAAGACCTATTTGAAGAAAGATGAACTGTCGATTTCGCAAACCGCCTGGCTGCTCGGCTACGGCGAGATCAGCGCATTCACCCGTGCCTTCAAGCGCTGGACCGGAGTGACGCCAAGACAATGGCGTGCCGACGGCCATCCCAAACGCGTCAGCGACGTCAACGATGCGCCTCCTCGCACAAGGGTCGCGCAGGCAAGCTCCTCCCGGCGGTAGCACCGGACCAAGCATATTCGTCCCCTGCACGCGCACGGCACACGCCAGATCGCCCGAATGCTAAGATCCGCACGGGTTATCCCCGCTCGTGACCAAATTTCCCTCAGACCGGCATCGCAAAGAAGCCTGATCGTCCATAGATTGATGTCATGAAGAAAATCGGATTTCTGTCCTTCGGACACTGGACGCCCTCCCCGCAGTCGCAGACCCGCTCGGCGGCAGACACGCTGCTGCAATCCATCGAGCTTGCCGTCGCGGCGGAGCAGCTCGGCGCGGATGGCGCCTATTTCCGCGTGCACCATTTCGCGCGACAGCTCGCCTCGCCCTTTCCTCTGCTCGCCGCCGTCGGCGCGAAAACCAGCAAGATCGAGATCGGCACGGCCGTGATCGACATGCGCTACGAGAACCCGCTCTACATGGTCGAGGACGCAGGCTCCGCCGATCTCATCGCCGGCGGGCGGCTTCAACTCGGCATCAGCCGCGGCTCGCCCGAGCAGGTGATCGACGGCTGGCGCTATTTCGGCTATCAGCCAGCCGACGGTCAGAGCGACGCCGACATGGGCCGGCGCCATGCGGAGGTCTTCCTCGACCTCCTCCGCGGCGAAGGCTTTGCGGAGCCGAATCCGCAGCCGATGTTTCCAAATCCACCTGGACTCTTGCGCCTGGAGCCGCATGCGCAGGGTCTGCGCGAGCGGATCTGGTGGGGCGCCGGCTCGAACGCCACCGCGGTCTGGGCGGCGAAGCTCGGCATGAACTTGCAGAGCTCGACGCTGAAGAACGACGAGACCGGCGAGGCCTTCCATATACAGCAGGCCGCACAGATCCGCAGCTATCGCGCCGCATGGAAGGAAGCCGACCACACCCGCGCGCCGCGCGTCTCGGTGAGCCGCAGCATCTTCGCACTGATGGACGATCGCGACCGCGCCTATTTCGGTCGCGGCGGTGAAGGCGAAGACCAGATCGGTTTTATCGACCCACAGACGCGAGCGATCTTCGGCCGCTCCTATGCCGCAGAGCCTGATGCTCTGATCGAGCAGCTGCGCCAGGACGAGGCGATCGCCGAGGCCGACACGTTGCTGTTGACGATCCCCAACCAGCTCGGCGTCGACTACTGCGCACATGCGATCGAGGCGATCCTCACGCACGTCGCTCCGGCGTTGGGGTGGCGCTGAGGCCTGCGTTTGAGCCATGCCGCAGCGAGCCCGAAACCTGACCGGCGCCTGAGATCGTCGCCGGCCACGTCCATCCAGTTGACGCCGGCGACCTCCGCCACCGAAGGCTCGCCATAGCCGAAAAGGGGATGGAACTCGGGAACAGGTGATGCGTTAGTGCGCCTTTCGCTCCGGGATCGTAGTATGATCGTGGAAAGCCGTCGACGCCCCAAGACCGAGGATTTCGCGTAACACTCGATCGCGGCGCTCGAAGAAATGCACTCCAGAATTGGGCTGATGATCGCGGTTGCGGTCGGACGTCGCGGCAAATGGAGGACATTATGGCGTGGCGTGACGACAAGGCCCGGGCGACCCTCATCCGCGATGCAGCAGGCAGCGTGCCGGCGGGCAAGAGCCCCCGGGCCTTTGCCGAGCCCTTGTTCGGCTACACAAATGAAGAGGATCTCGCCAATTACGACGCTGCCTCGCTTGCCGTCCTGGCGGAGCAAGCCTGGGAGCACGTGCAGCGGCGCACGGCCGGCAGCGCCGATATCCGCGTCGTCAACCCGACATTGCCGAACGGGCGCGAGATTTCCGTGCTCGAGATTCTCAACGACAACATGCCTTTCCTGTTCGATTCCACCATGGCGGAGCTCACCGAGCAGGGCATCGAAGTCACCCTCGTCGCTCACCCGATCATCGCCGTGGAGCGCGACGATGAAGGCAAGCTGCTGCGGTTCTACGGCGAAGCGCTGCCGGAGGGAGCAAAGGGCGCGCGCGAAAGCCTGATTCATTTCCACATCACTCGCCTGGACACCGATGCCGATCGCCAGAAGCTGATCAACGGCCTCACCGCGACGTTGAACGATGTCCGCGCCTGCGTGGCCGACTGGCGCGCCATGCGCGACCGCGTCGAGGAAGCGATCAAGACGTTCTCTTCCAATCCGCCGCCGCTGCCAATCGACGAGGTGGCCGAAGCCAATCAGCTCCTGCAGTGGCTCTGCGCGGACAATTTCACCTTCCTCGGCGTGCGCGAATATCGCTTCTCGCCCGACAGCGACGCGCCGGACGACATTACGACCGGCGAAGGCCTCGGCATCCTGCGCGATCCGGACGTGAAGGTCCTGCGCCGCGGCACCGAAATGGTGGTGATGACGTCGGAAATCCGCGAGTTCATGCACGAGCCGACCCTGCTGATCGTCATCAAGGCCAATGTCTCCAGCCGCGTCCATCGCCGGATCCGGATGGATTATGTGGGCATCAAGCTCTATTCGCCCGACGGCCGGCTCGAAGGCGAGTTGCGCGTCGTCGGCCTTTTCACCTCGGGGGCCTATACCCGCTCGGTACGGCAGATCCCTTATGTGCGTCACAAGTTTTCGCGGGTTCTGCAGCGCGCAGGCTTCGACCCGAACAGCCATTCCGGCAAGGCGCTGATGCACATTCTCGAAGACTATCCGCGTGACGACCTGTTCCAGATCGACGTGGACACGCTCTACAACTTCGTCATCGAGATCCTGATCCTCTACGAGCGCCCGCGCGTCCGGACGCTGACGCGGGTCGACAAGTTCGATCGCTTCGTCTCCATCCTCACCTTCATTCCGCGCGACAAATACGACACCGATGTCCGCACGCGCGTCGGAGCCTTCCTGGCGCGGACCTACAAGGGGACGCTATCGGCATCCTACGTGTCCTTCCCCGAAGGATCGCTTGCGCGTGTCCACTACATCGTCGGGCGCTATGAAGGCAAAACGCCCGTCATCGAACGCGCCACGCTCGAAACCGGGATCAGCGCCATCGCGGCAACCTGGGCCGAAAAGCTGAAGGCCGCGCTGACTGCGTCGACCGACGGCATGCGGGCGCGCATGCTCGCCAACCGTTACGCCCAGGCCTTTACCGGCGGCTACACCGAAACTTTCAGCGCCGAGCAGGCAATCGCCGATATCGCCACCATCGAAAAGCTGACGCCGGCCCGCCCGGTAACGATTTCGGTTCACCGCGACGAGCAGGGCGATCCCAGGCGCCTCGGCCTGAAGGTGTTTTCGGACGCCGCACCGCTGTCGCTGTCATACCGGGTGCCGGTGATCGAGAATCACGGCCTGCGCGTGGTCAACGAACGCACCTATCAGATCGTGCCCGGCAACCGGCCGGAGCCGGTCTGGCTGCACGACATGACGATCGAGACCAGTGACGGCCAGCCCATCGAGATCAATCCGGAATTCAGCCATCGCCTGGAAGCCTCGATCATGGCGGTGGTCACCGATCGTGCCGAATCCGATGGATATAACGGGCTGATCCTGCGTACCAACCTGAGCTGGCGGGAAGTCTCGACCATCCGCGCGCTGTCGCGCTATTTGCACCAGATCCGCGCTCCGTTCACCCAGGATTACATGTGGGAGACCTTGCGCAAGAACGCCGCGATCACGGCCACCCTGGTCGCATTGTTCCAGACCCGTCTCGACCCGCGCCTCGCCCTGACGGATCGCGAGCGTACGGCACGCGAGACGGCACTCCTTGCCGAGATCGAGGAGCAGCTCAAATCCGTCGCCGCGCTCGATGAAGACCGCATCCTGCGCCGTTTCACCAATCTGGTGCAGTCGGCCATCCGCACCAATTTGTGGCAGCTCGGCCGGGACGGACATCCGCGGCCGGTGATCTCCTTCAAGTTCGACGCGCGCCGGATCGAGGACCTGCCGCCTCCCCGGCCGCTCTATGAGATCTTCGTCTATTCGCCCCGTGTCGAAGGCATTCACCTGCGTTTCGGCAAGGTGGCGCGCGGCGGACTGCGCTGGTCCGACCGGCCGCAGGATTTCCGCACCGAGATCCTCGGCCTGGTCAAAGCCCAGCAGGTCAAGAACGCCGTGATCGTTCCGGTCGGCGCCAAGGGCGGCTTCGTGCCGAAGCGCCTGCCGCCGCCTTCCAATCGCGAAGCCTGGTTCGCGGAAGGCACCGAGGCCTACCGGATCTTCGTTCGCTCGCTGCTCGAACTCACCGACAATCTCGACGGCGACGTCGTCGTGCCGCCCGACTCGACCCTGCGCCTCGACGGCGACGACCCCTACCTCGTCGTCGCCGCAGACAAGGGCACTGCCACCTTCTCCGACGTCGCCAACGCGATCTCGGCCGAGAAAAACCATTGGCTCGGCGACGCCTTCGCATCCGGCGGCAGCCAGGGCTACGACCACAAGAAGATGGGGATCACGGCGCGCGGCGCCTGGGAGGCGGTCAAGCGCCACTTCCGCGAGCTCGGCACCGACATTCAGACCATGCCGTTCACTGCGGTCGGCGTGGGCGACATGTCCGGCGACGTTTTCGGCAACGGCATGCTGCTCTCGCCGGCGACAAGGCTTGTGGCGGCTTTTGATCATCGCGACATCTTCATCGATCCCGCGCCCGATCCGGCGGTCAGCTTCGCCGAGCGCAAGCGCCTGTTCGACCTGCCGCGATCGAGTTGGCAGGACTACGACAGCTCGCTGATCTCGCCGGGCGGCGGCGTGTTCTCACGCCAGCTCAAGGCGATCCCGCTCGCGCCGGAAGTGCGCACCCTGCTCGATCTCGACAAGCCGCAAGCCACGCCTTTCGAGGTGATGACGGCGATCCTGAAGGCTCGC
>JAEYRD010000148.1 GCA_023435725.1 Pseudomonadota bacterium
CCCCGGGTTGGGCCGGGCGGGGTGGGCGCGCGGGGCCGGAATGCGCGGTGCGGCCTTGAGCGGGGTCTGCGCCAGATTGTGCAGGATCAGCGCGCGCTCGGATGGGCCGGCGCGGAAGAACATGTCGTGGATCTCGGCCGCGTCCTTTGGCTGCATCGCCATGTTCGAGGCCATGCGCAACTCGGCATCGCTCGGCGCGCGGACCGGCGAGGGGGCTGCGGGCGGGGAGGGTATTTCACGTGCGACCGGAATCCGGCGGCCTTCCTCGGCGGCCGCGAGCCCGAGCTTCTGCCTGACCGGGGCGGGCGTCGAGGGATAGATCGCCAGCCGCGCCTTGACGACGGCGCGCGTCGCATCGTCGACCTGGTCGATCAGCCGTGTCGCGAGTTCGACGAACTGGCGCTGTTCATCCTCGCTGTGGCTGCTCGCCTGGACATAGAGGTCGGTCAGCACGCGCAGGAGCGTCGGACGGATGTCTACGCCTTCGCGACGCGAGAGGGTCATCAGCCCGTCGAATCCGGGAAACAGCGACTTGGTCATGGAGAGATACGCGACCTGGAAAACATACTCGCAGTGAACCTATCGCAGGTTCTTTTAAAGGCTCGTTAAGGAAAACGAGGCGTGAAGCCGACCGCATGCATTTGAGGTATTCGTGTCGCAACGGGACGCGGGTGGACCGCCCGTGCGGTTACGGGCAGGGCGGCACGTTTACATCTCGTTAACCATGAACTGATCTTAATGATTGCATGTTGCATGAGCGCGTTTGGTCGCGCGGCAATTGATAGAGAGCTGACATGGGGACCATCATCGAATTTCCGGCCGGTCGCCGGGCAGGCTCGTCGGGGGATGCCGCACCGCGCACGGAAACGGGAACGGTTCTGATCCTCCCCGTGATCCGGATCGAGCGCGAGACGGACGAAACCAGTGGCGATCGCGGGCCGGAGCAGGGCACAGCGCCGGGGCGTCGTCGGCGGCGTCGCTGATATCCGGCTTCGCGCAATGCCGGAAACCACCCGTCAGATCCGGCCTGTCGTATCGGCCGTCCCGCTCGCGCTGCTAGGCGCGACGCTTAGCGTCGTTCTTGGCGCCTGCAGCGGCGGTGATTTCGGCCGCACCCGCGCCGACATGCGCAGCGACGACATGCATCGCTGGCTGGGCGCCGAAGTCACCTCCAGCGTTGGTCTGCGGGCGTCGCAGTTCCAGCTCACCGACGAGGAGCGCCAGCTTCGCGACCTCGCTTATCCCATGATCGAGCCGCCGCTGTCGCGGCCGGCCTGGAAGAGCGTGTTCGGCGACTACAAGGCGCTGCCTTCGCCCTGGCGGCAGAAGATCGTGTTCGATCGCACCATGTACGGACGCACGCTGATCGACGAGCCGCACCGCTCGCATTCCTCGCGCTATGCGCAGTTGATCGAGGACGTGCGTAACGACATCACGCGTTTCGAGCCGTTCTTCGCCTCCGCGATCCGCGTCATCGACCTCGACAGGAAGCGCAATGCCAGCATGACGCGCGTCTCCGAGCTCTCGCCGAGGGAGCGGGACGACGCGGTCGCGCGCATGCAGGAGAACTCGCTGATCGTGCAGTGGGTGCAGCAGTGCCTCGAGCAGCGCGTCTCGTCCTACCGCTGGGCGCTCGAGCGCCTGGTGATCCAGGCGCCCGACGGCATGGCCGCCGATGCCGACCGCCTGATCGGTGAGCTCGCCGCCCAGACCGCGAACCCGCCGGTCGCGGCGCAGCCTCCCTATGGCCGCGCGGTCGTCGTGAAGGGCTGACCGGCCGCAACGCCGTGGGCCCGCGGCGGCAGCATCACGATCTTCAACAGCCATGATCCCGTGGATTACGAGATCTGCCGGTGCGGAGGCACATGAGCGAGAGACCGCGCAGCTTCGAGCTTGCCCCGGCGGAAAGAGCGCTCTGCGCTCAGCCGTCGACGAAATTGATCGGATCGAGAAAGTCCCGCTTGCCGACATCGACGCCGTTGTGGCGCAGGATGGCGTAGGCCATCGCGATGTGGAAATAGGTGTTGGGGATCGTCATCTGCAGCAGATAATCCCTGCCGCCGAGGACTTTGCCGGGTGCCCAGGAGAGCCTCACCACGTGCTCGCTCGCGCCTGCATATTGGTCCTCCGCCACGCTCTCCGCAAAGGCGACCGTCTTCCGGATGCGGGCGCGCAGTTCGTCAATGGTCCGTTCGTTGTCTTCGTGTCTCGGTGGTGTTTGCCCCGAAAGCCAGGCGGCCGCGGCCTTGACGTAGTCGCAGGCGCTTTGAACCTGATAGGTGAAAGGCTGCATGTCGGGCGCCAGGCGACTGCTCATGAGCACATCGACATCGAATTTCTTCGAGGCCGCATACTGCTCCGCCTTGTCGAGGCATGTCAGAAGGTTGGCGAGGTTTTGCGTACACTGTGAAATGACATCGTAGTACATGGATTTCTTCCAGACATTGAGCGGTCACGTCTTGGGGGCCGATGCCTGTGCATCAGCCCCCATCGCTTCCGTGCGTGTTATGCCGGTACGCTGCACGTCGCAGTGCGGCGATACTCCGCTGCCGCGATGCGCAGGGTCGCAAGTTCAGCGAGGATGAGGGCGAGGACGGCAAGGCCTGCGCCGACAAAGCCGAGATAGTGTGCGCCGACCAGCGGAATGGCCAGCGCACCGATCAGGCCTGCCGCCGACATGCCGAAGAACGAGCCGGCGGTGTTCAGTCCGAGCAGAACCGGCGCGATCGACGGCGCGAGCGCGACCAGGCGATATTGCTGCGGCACCAGCAGGCCCCAGCCGGCGGCGCCCCAGATCGCGACGACGGGAACGGCGGTCCACAGGCTCGCGCTGGTCCAGGGCATGGATGCGCTGACGATCCCGAGCACGATCAGCGTCGACAGGATTACCGTGCGCGAGCCGATGCGGTCGATGAGGCGGCCGAAAGCGAGGTTGGCCACCGTGCCGCCTGCGCCCCAGAGGACGAGGAGGACGCCCAGCACGACTGCGTCATTACCGATCGCGCGGTCGAAGGCGACCGCGAAGTAGGTGTAGACCGTGAAGATGCCGCTGAGGTTGACCAGGGTGGTCGCAAGGGTCAGCAGGATCCGGGAGTCGGCGAGCGGTGCGAGGCGCTTGGACAGGGAGACTGCCGGCGGCAACGGGACTTCGGTCAGGAAGGCCCAGACGCCGAGGCCGGCGCCCGTGCCGAGCACTGCGACGAACACCATCGTATAGCGCCAGTCGCCGAGACCACCAATCACCGCGCCCGCAGGCGAACCCAGAGCGGTCGACAGCGTCAGGCCGGCGACGACGATGGAGAGCGCGTAGCCACGCCGCTCTGGCGGCACCAGCATGGCAGCCGAGCCGGTCGCGGTCGGCGAGAACATGGCGGCGCCGACCCCGGCCAGCGCGCGGGTCGAAAGCGCAATGGTGAAAGTTGGCGAGATCGCGGTCGCAAGGTTCGCGAGTACGAACACTGCGGCGCCCGCGATCAGCATGGTCTTGCGCGAGATGCCGGCCGCGAACGCGGCTATGGTCGGCGATAGCAATGCGAACGTGACCGAGTAGATCGTGGTCATCTGCCCGGCCGCGCCGATGCCGACGTCGAAATGGCGGGCGATTTCGGGAAGCACTCCGGCGACGACAAAACTGTCGGTTCCGAGCGCGAACATGCCTATCGAGAGGACGAGGAGGCGGCGGTCCATGGTGGTTTTCCTTGATGTGAGATCTGGATTGTTCGTGCCGCTGCTCACGCTGCGGCGTTCGCTGCCGCCTCGTTGGGCGCGAACCGTGCCTTGATCTCGCAGGCGACCTGCGAAAGATTTTCGTCGAGTACGAAATGCCCGCTATCGAGCCAGACGAGTTTTGCGTCGGGCAGGTCGTTCAGATAGGCGCGGGCACCGGGCGGGATGAAGAACGGGTCGTGCTTGCCCCAGACGATCAATGTCTTCGGCTGGTGCTTGCGGAAGGCGGCCTGCCAGTCCGGGTAGAGCGCGACGTTGGTCTTGTAGTTCTCGAGCAGGTCGACCTGGTAGTCCTGCGTACCCGGGCGGTCGAGCAGCGCCTGGTCGAGGATCCAGTTGTCGGGATTGATTGCCTCAGGGTTCCTTGCGCCGACAAGCCAGTGGAATTTGGTCCCCTCGATGCTGAGGAAGTCGCGGGCGGCTTTCTCGGTCTCGGCGTTGCGGTTCTCCCACAGCGGCAGCAACACCTTCTTGGGCGCGTCGCCGACGCCTTCCATGTAGGCGTTGGCGTTCTGGATGATGAAGCCTTTCACCTGCTCGGGCCGCTGCGTGAACAGGCGGAAGCCGACCGGACCGCCATAATCCTGCATGTAGAGGCTGTAGGAGGTGAGGCCGAGCGCATCGACAAGGCCGGCGACGTGCGCGGCGAGATTGTCGAAGGTGTAGGAGAATTCGCCACGCGACGGCGCGTCGGAGTTGCCGAAGCCGATGTAGTCGGGCGCGATCAGGTGGAAGCGGTCGGCCAGAGCCGGCATCAGGTCGCGGAACATCTGGCTGGAGGTCGGCAGGCCGTGAAGCAGCAGGATGGTCGGCGCCGCAGGATCTCCGGCCTCGCGGTAAAATACCTTGCGGCCCTTCACGATGGCGGAGCGATAAGAGGTGGGGTTGGTCATGGGGCTTCCCTTTTGGCTGTCCGGCTCTGGACGGATGCACCGTCGCGCCGTCACGATCCTTTTGAGGCTTCCCGAGATTGCCGGGGAGACGCTAAGATCGGGAGGAAACCTCTCGTTTTATGGAAGGCTTATGGATCGCCTGGATGCAATGTCGGTGCTGCTTGCGGCCGTCGAGAGCGGCAGCCTGTCCAAGGCGAGCCGGGAGCTGCGGCTACCGCTGGCGACAGTCAGCCGGAAGGTCGCGGAGCTGGAAGCGCACCTGAAGGCCACCCTGCTGATCCGCTCGGCGAAGGGACTGGAGCTGACGCCGGCCGGGCGGTCCTACGTTACGGCAGCGAAATCGATCCTCGAGCAGCTGACCGAAGCCGAGCGCGCCGCGTCAGGCGAATACAGCGAGCCCAAGGGCGACCTCGTCGTCACCGCGCCTATCATGTTCGGCCGGCTGCATGTGCTGCCGGTCGTGACGCGCTTTCTGGAGGCCTTTCCCGAAGTGTCGGTCGGTCTCGTCATGACCGACCGTATTGCGCATTTCCTCGAAGACCAGGTCGACGTGGCCCTGCGCATCGGTCCGCTGCCGGACAGCAATCTGATCGCAACCCGCGTTGGCGAGGTCCGGCATGTCATCTGCGCCAGCCCGGATTATCTCGCGGCCAACGGAATTCCCGCGACGCTCGACGACATGACAAAACATCGCCTCGTGTCGTTTCAGAGCGTGTCGGCGCTGAGCACCTGGACATTCGAACAGGACGGCACTGAGAGAACTGTCTCGTTCCGCTCGCGCCTGAGCGTCAACACCATCGACGCGGCCATCGATGCCTCGCTCGCGGGCGCCGGTCTTGTGCGCGCGGTGTCGTATCAGATCGCCGAGCACGTCCGCGCCGGGCGTTTGGCCGTCGTGCTCGAAGAGTTCGAGCCGCAGCTTCGGCCGGTGCACCTCGTCTACGACGCGCAGAACCGCCTGCCGCTCAAGCTCCGCGCGTTCGTCGACTTCGTCGTTCCGCGTTTGCGCGAACGGCTTGCACAGGCAAGGCTTTAGAGCCGAAGAAGCGGCTTGTCGGGATGCACGGTGAGGGGCGTTGGTCACGAATGCTTGAGCAAAATCAAGGACTGTTCTCGGCGCCGGAATATGGTACTGAGGCCATGCTCCGGCCCGAAAGGTTAGTCGATATTGATGCGGTTCGTCCGTACCATCCTGGCACTCGCAATCGCCATATCCTTGGCGATGCTGCCGGTTGGCGCGTCCGCGGCGAGCCTGGCAATGTCGTCGGGTGACATGCAGACGACCATGCACATGAGCGGCGGTGCCGATATGTCGATGGACGATTGCTGTCCGAACGACGTGAAGGGGACCGGCTCCCCCGCTGGCGGTTACAAATGCGGGATGGGCCTCTGCTGCGTCGGCGGGACCATCGCACTCGACGACGTCAGGCCCATTGCCTTCGCGTTTCTCGCCGTTGCCGCGAGCAAGATCGCCCTCCCTGAGGATCAGGTCGTCTCCTTCCGCGGCGGCAGTCCTCCCTTCCGACCTCCTCGAATCTGATCTCGCAAGCCTGAGACGCGAGCGGCATGCCTGCTCGCGACGACGCCTGACGTGCGCGCTCCCTGCGCCACGGCGGAAGATCAATTCATGAGGACTGGACAATGCTCTCCAAATTCAGCACCGCGGCTCTTGCCGCCACCCTTTCGCTTGCCGCATCAGTCGCCATCGCGGGCGCAGGCGACTACGCCTTCGAGCCGGTCAATCCGCAGATGAAGAAGGGCGACGACGTCACGCTCGCCGTTCGCTTGACCAACAAGCAAACCGGCAAGCCGGTGGCGGACGCAGTCATCTTCAAGACCCGCGTCGACATGGCGCCGGACGGGATGGCCGAGATGGAATCGGCGGTCGCGCCGCTGCCCTCCAAGGAGCCGGGCGTGTACGCCTTCAGGACGGACCTGCCGATGGCCGGCCGCTACCAGGTGACGTTGTCCGTGAAGGTGCAGGGCGAACCGGAGACCGTCACCGGCAAGGTGATCGTCACGGCGATCAAGTGAGTGTTCGGGCGCCGCCCGACGGCGCCCGATATTCCTCCCTTCCATTGACACGGACGCGCGCTCCCGGGCGCGCAGATACACGCCATGAAAACATTGCGTCTCCTGACGGCTCTTGCGCTGGGCGGCGGCCTGGCCCTGGGCGGCTACTGGTCTTTAGACGGCGCGCGCCGGCCTGCTGATCTGCAGGTCATCCCGGCTGCTGCGGCGGCGGACCGAACTGCGCTCTACTACCGCGATCCGAGCGGCGCGCCGTTCTGGTCCGCAGGTCCGAAGAAGGACGACCGCGGACGGGATTACCTGCCGGTCTACGACGACCAGGCGATGCCGCCGGAGACGAAGCCGCAGGCGGCATCCGCGCGAAAAATCCTCTACTACCGCAATCCCATGGGCCTGCCCGACACCTCGCCCGTGCCGAAGAAGGATTCGATGGGGATGAACTACGTCCCCGTCTATGAAGGCGACGACACCGACGACGGTGTGGTGAAGCTTTCGCCCGGCAAGATCCAGCGCACGGGCGTGACGTCCGAGCGCGCCGAGCGGCGATCGATCCGGGTCCTGGTGAAGGCGCCCGGCACGATTCAACTGGACGAGCGCCGCGTATCGGTGATCGCGATGCGCGCCGAAAGCTTCGTTCAGAAGGTCGCGGACGTGACCACCGGCGCGCGCGTGACGGCAGGCCAGCCGCTGATGGAAATCTACAGTTCGGCGGTCGCCTCCGCGGCAGCGGAATATCTCGCAACGATCACCTCGAAAACGGTCGGCGGCGTCGAGATGTACGGCCGCGGCTCGCGGCAGCGGCTGGTCAATCTCGACGTTCCCGAGCCTGTCATCGCGGAGATGGAAAAGACGCGCAGCGCGCCCGTCACCATACGCTGGTCGGCGCCGCGCGACGGAATCGTTCTCGAGCGCAACGCGATCGAAGGCATGCGGGCCAATCCCGGCGATGTGCTGTTCCGCATCGCCGACACATCGGTGGTTTGGGCGTTGGTCGACGTGGCCGAGCGCGACCTCGGCAACATCGCGGTCGGGCAGTCCGTGGCGGTGCGCGCGCGGAGCTTTCCAGGCCGGACCTTCACCGGGAAGATCGCCATCGTTTATCCGCAGGTGAACCGCGATACAAGGACGGTTCGCGTCCGGATCGAGCTCGCCAATCCGGACGCGGTGCTGCTGCCGGACATGTACGTCGACGCCGACATCGACACGGCCGATGCCGCGCCCGTCCTCGCGGTGCCCGACAGTTCAGTGCTCGACACCGGCAGCCGGCAGGCCGTCCTCGTCGACAAGGGGGAAGGGCGCTTCGAGCCGAGAGAGGTGAAGCTTGGCCGGCGCGGCGGCGGCTATATCGAGGTGCGCGATGGACTCGCCGACGGCGAGGCGGTGGTCACCTCCGCCAATTTCCTGATCGATGCGGAAAGCAACCTCAAAGCGGCGCTCAAGGGCTTCGCCGAGGCGGCACCTCGATCCACCGAAAGTGGCCCCGGCCAGGCGATGGGAGATCACAAATGATCGCCCGCATCATCGCCTGGTCGGCGCGCAATCTGCTGCTCGTGCTGTTCGGCACCGGCTTTGCCGCTGCTGCCGGCCTCTATGCGCTGGTTCATCTTCCGCTGGATGCGATCCCCGACCTGTCGGATACGCAGGTCATTGTCTACACCGAGTATTCCGGCCAGGCGCCGCAGGTGATCGAGGATCAAGTCACCTATCCGCTGACGACGGCGATGCTGACCGTGCCGAAATCGAAGGTCGTGCGCGGCTTCTCCTTCTTCGGCGTGTCCTTCGTCTACGTGATCTTCGAGGACGGCACCGACATCTACTGGGCGCGCTCGCGCGTCCTTGAGTTTCTCAACGGCGCGTCGTCCAGGCTTCCCGCCGGCGTCACGCCAACCATCGGACCCGATGCGACCGGTGTCGGCTGGGTCTACCAGTACGCCGTCATGTCCAGGGAATTGAACCTGGCGGACACCCGCACGATCCAGGACTGGAACCTGAAGTTCGCGCTGGCCAAGGCCGAAGGTGTCGCCGAGGTCGCCAGCATCGGCGGCTTCGTGAAGCAGTACAACGTGGTCCTCGACCCGCAGCGGATGCGCGACCGCGGCATCAGCATGCAGAAGATCCGGGAGGCGATCCGCGCCAGCAACGCCGACGTCGGCGGGCGTACCGTCGAGCTCTCCGAGTTCGAATACGTCATCCGCGGCAAGGGCTACATCAAGAGCATCAACGATCTCGGCAACATCGTCCTGAAGACCAGCAACGGCACGCCGGTGTTGCTGAGGGACGTGGCGAGTGTAGAGCTCGGGCCGGACGAGCGGAGGGGAATCGCCGAGCTGAATGGCGAGGGCGAGGTCGCGAGCGGCATCGTGCTGCAGCGGTTCGGCGTCAACGCCCTCGATGTCATCGAAAACGTCAAGAAGCGGTTCAACGAGATCGCGAGCAGCCTGCCGAAGTCGGTCGAGATCGTGCCGGTCTACGACCGCTCCAACCTGATCTACGCGGCGATCGATACGCTCAAGCATACCTTGTTCGAGGAGAGCATCGTCGTCGCACTGGTCTGCATCGTGTTCCTGCTGCACGTCCGCAGCGCGCTCGTCGCGATCCTGATGTTGCCGGTGGGCGTGCTGATGGCGTTCGGCGCCATGAAGCTGCTCGGGCTGGGATCGAACATCATGAGCCTCGGGGGCATCGCGATTGCGATCGGCGCGATGGTGGATGCCGCGATCGTCATGATCGAGAACGCGCACAAACACCTCGAACGGGCCAGGCCCGATCAGTCGCGCGTGCAGATCCTGATCGACGCCGCATCGGAGGTCGGGCCAGCGCTGTTCTTCAGCCTGCTGATCATCACCGTGTCGTTCATGCCGATCTTCACGCTGGAATCGCAGGAGGGGCGGCTGTTCAGCCCACTGGCGTTCACGAAGACGTTTTCGATGGCTGCAGCGGCGCTGCTGTCGGTGACGCTGGTGCCGGCGCTGATGGTGATCTTCGTCCGCGGCCGGATCGTCCCGGAGAGCAGGAATGTCATCAACCGCTTCCTGATCTGGATCTACCGTCCCGTGATCAAGGGCGTGCTCCGCGCCAAGACGCTGGTGATCGTTGCTTCCCTCGCCATCCTCGCGGTTACGATATGGCCCGCGCGCCAGCTCGGCAGCGAATTCATGCCGACCCTGAACGAGGGCACGCTGCTCTACATGCCGACGACGCTGCCCGGCATCTCGGTGACCAAGGCGGCCGAGCTGATGCAAACGCAGGATCGCATCATCAAGTCGTTCCCGGAGGTTGCCTCGGTCTATGGCAAGGCGGGACGAGCCGCGACCGCGACCGATCCCGCCCCGACGGAGATGTTTGAAACAGTCGTCAACCTGAAGCCCGGGGAGCAGTGGCGCCCTGGCGTCACCGTCGACAGTCTCGTCGCGGAGATGGATAAGGCGCTGCAGTTTCCGGGTGTATCCAACGCCTGGACCATGCCGATCAAGGCGCGCATCGACATGCTGTCCACCGGCATCCGGACGCCGGTCGGCGTCAAGGTCATGGGCACGGATCTCGCCGAGATCGACCGGCTCGCCAAGCAGGTCGAGCGCGTCATCAAGACCCTCCCCGGCACCTCGTCGGCCTACGCGGAGCGCGGCATCGGCGGGTATTACCTGGAGATCGCTCCGGATCGCGAGGCGCTCGCCCGTTACGGCATCCTGATCCAGGACGTCCAGGACACCATCGCGGCCGCCCTCGGTGGTCAGACGGTCACGACGACGGTTGAAGGTCGGCAGCGGTTCACAGTGAACATGCGCTATCCGCGCGATCTCAGGGACAATCCCAAGGCCATCGCCAGTGATATCCTGGTGCCGATGCCGGCGGGCGGCGCCGTGCCCCTCGGCGAGGTCGCCAAGGTCGAACCGGCGCGCGGGCCGACATCCATCCGGACGGAGAACGGACAGCTCGCGACCTACGTCTACGTCGACATCCGGGATCGCGACATCGGAAGCTACGTCGCCGACGCGCAACGCGCCGTGACGGAGAACATCCAGTTTCCGGCCGGCACCTACGTCGTCTGGAGCGGCCAGTACGAATATCTGCAGCGGGCCGCCGCCCGTCTGAAGATCGTGGTGCCCGTGACGCTCACGATCATCTTCCTGCTGCTGTACCTGAACTTCAGGACGATGACCGAGACGCTGATCGTGATGCTGTCGCTGCCGTTCGCGCTGGTCGGCGGCATCTGGATGATGTGGTGGCTCGGATTCAACCTGTCTGTCGCTGTTGCCGTCGGATTCATCGCACTCGCCGGCGTCGCTGCCGAGACGGGCGTCGTGATGCTGATCTACCTCGATCACGCATTGGCCGAGATGAGGGTGAGGCGCGACGTCGAAGGGAAGCCGCTTTCGCGCCGTGATCTCCACGATGCCATCATGGTGGGCGCGGTCGAGCGCGTCCGGCCCAAGATGATGACGGTGGTCGCCATCATGGCGGGACTGCTGCCCATCATGTGGAGCACCGGTACCGGATCGGAGATCATGCAGCGCATTGCAGTGCCGATGATCGGCGGCATGATTTCATCAACGCTGCTGACGCTCATCGTGATCCCCGCGATTTTCGGGCTGGTCAAGGAGCGCAGGCTTCCCCGCGACGGTGAGAAGGCTGGCGCAACCTCGAACCGCGCCGCGTCAGACGTGCCCGAGGCAGCTTGAATTGGACTTTGGACGGCAACATCGAGAGGACCTGATGAAGAGATTTGCGACGATCGGACTGGCCATCGGACTGAACTTGGCTCTGGCGGCGATGTGGACGCCGGCTCCGGCACACGAACACAGCCATGGCCACGAATCCTACTCGGCGGGAGAGCCCGGCGATCCGGCAAAGCCGTCCCGCACCATCGAGATCGAGATGAGCGAGATGAATTACGAGCCTTTCAAGATCGAGGTGAAGCTCGGCGAGCAGATCCGCTTCGTGCTGCGCAATGTCGGGACGGAAGACCACGAATTTCTTCTGGCCACGACCAAGGAAAATCTGAAACACGGCGCGATGATGAAGAAGCATCCGCACATGCAACATGACGAGCCGAACGGCGTGCGGGTCGCTCCCAAGAAGACGGCGGAGATCGTCTGGAAATTCACCAAGCCCGGAACCTTCGAATATTCCTGCCTGATCCCCGACCATCGGGAATACGGCATGACGGGCCACGTGACTGTGAAGTGAAGGGAGTGGAAGATGACCTTGGCAGCCGCCGCAGCGCAAGCCTGACCATCCCTTTGTTGACTTGCGTCAACCCGAAGTCGTTTCAGATCGGCACTATTCGGTCAATCAATCGCAGGAGAACGACGATGCGCACTTGGACACTTGCTTCAACGCTGTTGCTCACGACGTTGAGCTACCCTGGTTTCGCTCAGTCGCCTGCAGACCACCAGGCCCATCATCCGGACCAGAAGGAGGCGCCCGCGGCCAAGCCGGCCGCTCCACCCGAGATGCCGCGCGGCACGACGCCCTCGCAGGGCATGAGGGGCGGTGGGATGATGGGTGGCAACATGTCGATGCCGGACATGATGCGGATGATGGGCATGATGCGGCAGTCCGGCGGCGACGGAATGGGCGGCGTGGAGACGATCGATCACGTGGAGGGCCGGATCGCGTTCCTCCGGACGGAGCTCAAGATAACAGACGCACAGCAGTCGGCCTGGAACGCGTTCGCGGACACGCTGCGGACCAACGCCAAGACACTGGGAGACATGCGCAGTACGATGATGTCTCAACAGAGCGCCGGGTCGCCGGAACTGGTCGAAAAGCTAGCCTTGCAGGAAAAGTGGCTCGCGGCGCGACTGGAAGGAACCCGGGCGATGAAGTCGGCGCTGTCGAATCTGGTCGCGACGTTTTCCGACGAGCAGAAGAAGACGGCGGACGAACTGCTCGCGCCGCAGATGGGCATGATGCCGATGATGCAGGGCGGTCGGATGGGCTCTATGCGTATGGGCGGCAACTGAAGCTTGCGAGATCTGCCTCAACCATGCAACCGCCCCCTTCGACCGCCTCACGTCCTCCTTGGGCCAAAGCCAATCAGTTGATCCGCCATCACGGAAGCTCTTGCCTGCCGCTTGCATCCTGTTGGAATCCTTGCTCCTCGCGGTCTTGTTCATCTGCTTTCATGTCGCGGAGCGTGCGGTTGTCGGACTGTTGGAGAGGGAAACGGCTGCGGAGAGCGTTCCGGCCATTGGCGGCGGAGGATTAGCCGGGGTCGTATGCGTCGCGGTGATCTTGTTTGTCGCGCTGATCCCATTCTTCGCATTCCGGAACGTCAGTCGTGAGCTCGGTCCCGGCCAATTGCATGCCATGATGTTCGGCACGGCGACCAGGCTCACGGAAGATCCGTAGCCGGGTGGAGGGCGCGATAGAGGAATCGAGGGGCCGGTGTGCCACGCGGCGTAGTTGGACACGTTGCCGCGTGGCGTTGGGCCCGGTCAGAAATTGACGCTTAGTCGCGCATTGAAAGAGCGCCCCGACGAGCTGCAGCTCGATGCTGTTGCTCCAACCTCCAAGGCGATGATCGAGCGCGAGCTTCGCGTTGATCGGCATCATGTGGTAAAGGTCCACGCCGTCGGTTCGCTGGCCGCGGACATAGCCGATCAGGCCGCGAAGCTGTCCCTGGCCGTAGACCGGATTGTCCCATACGGTCAGCCGTCCCTCGACGTTGACGCCGTAGAGCGTCGCGTCGTGATTGGCGAACTGCAGATAGACGAAAC
>JAEYRD010000181.1 GCA_023435725.1 Pseudomonadota bacterium
GGGTGGGTTGGGCCACATCGGAATCCAGTGTCTCAAGGCGATGTGTGCTGCCGATGTTATTGTGGTCGACAAGTCCGAAGCGTCGCTGAAACTGGCCGAAAAATCCGGCGCCGATCATCTGGTGAAAGCTGACGGCAACGAAGTGGCTGCAGTGCTGGCTCTCACTGCCGGAAACGGTGCAGAAGCGGTGATTGATTTCGTCGGCGAGAAGGGAACGACATCCAAAGGCCTCGCGATGACCCGCCCGATGGGCAGTTACTACGTTGTAGGTTATGGTGAGGACATCCGTGTTCCGACCGTCGACATGGTGATCACCGAGAAGAACATCATCGGAAATCTGGTCGGTACATGGGCCGAGCTAACGGAGTTGATGGCGCTCGCAGATCGAGGCTTGGTTGAACTCGCGACCGCCGAATATCGACTGGCGGATGCAAATAATGCGTTGCACGATCTCAACGCCGGCAAGATTCATGGACGTGCTGTTTTAATTCCTTGATTCAGGACCATGTCATCCATCGCGAGAATGCATTCCTCGCGATGGATTTGACGTCCGCCCGCCTGCTCAGTCATCCGCGCGGACTGCTCATGTTGCGGCGCAAACGCGACGGGGCTGGTCGAATACCCGCACAGTTCGCGCGGAGTCTCATTTTGCGTCGTCGTCGTCGCAATTTGCAACTCGGCCGGTCTCAGGGCGATACCCGCAATCCCCCCAAATTTCGTTCAGCTCGGTCTTCTGCTTCTCAGAGGAGGATCCGAAACAGGCCCTCGCACGATCTGGCACGGCCGTTGCACACCTCATCTACGTACTCGCCGGGGAAGCACACCGATACGGCCGAGAACGAGCCGCTTCGCCTTGAGCGCATATCAGAGGCAAACTCTAGCGCTTGGCGTTCGTATCCGCCGCGAGACATTGCAAGCCACCGCCATCGCCGATGCTGCACCTCGCGTGTGATCGCGGTGCTGTGTGGAAGCTCGGAGAATTATTCACGCGATATCGACAGGAGGCTGGAATGGGCAAGAGCTCCAAGAATCTTCACCACGGTTCAGCTGATTGCTGCGCCGTCTGCGGCGGGAAGTTCGGGCTGATCCGTTACTACTGCTGGCAAACGGCGCTTTGCTCGAGGAAGTGCGTCGACCGATTCAGAGTACGCAGGGAGGCTGACCAAAGATGGCTCCGCTGGTTGCGAGCCGCTTAGGTGATCAACGATGACATGGCGGCATTGTCATGCTTCGCATTGGGAGGCGCCACATGAGGTTTATTCTGGTGAACGGCAGGACCCCATGTCCGAAGACATTCTGCATGCTTTGCTGTGAGCCAATTTACGCAAGCTATCTGAGAGAATTCAGCACCGGACTGCCCTTTTGCGATCATGATTGCTACGCCCAATATTCTGTCCGCTGGATATCGAGAGTTGGGCAGTCAGAGCACTCAGTCGTTGTGGAAGACTATCGCTAGTTCGAGCGGGCGAACAGGGAGCCAGCTCGAAATGCGCGGTTGTCCGCACAAGCGAACGAGCACCGATCGCGAAGCGCGACCGAGTGATCAATCTCGAAGGGCGCCCGAACCATTGGCGCTTGCAGGAGAAGCGCTACCACGCCGTCGATCAACGGCCAGCAAAGTAGTTTCAGCATCCAGGCAAGCGACCGGTCGATATTGCGACGCAAACGTTGCGGTGCAAAAGCGACGCCTTTGCGCATCGCTGAGAGTCTCATTTTGCAATTCGTGTCGCAAATTGCATCTCAGCCGGTTGCGACCCGAGTATTGCGACGCTCTGCCTTCGCTCATCTCACACGTACCAAATCATAAATTGCTTCGCTGGGACCTCCAGACACGCTGGCACGCCCATTGCAAAGCTCTTCGTCACAACAACGCCGACTGCTCCGTCCGGGGCGAGCCGCGAAAAGAACGAGGGAAGGGGATGCTCAGCTGAAGGCGCGCTTCGTGCGGGACGGGACAATTGCGATCGGGGGCCACTGGCTCCGAAGATCGTCCCTGATCGTGCCCGGAGCGCTCCGCAGTCATCCTAAGACCCTTGCCGATATCAAACGTCCGGTCGTGCGAACCGCCGCGAGGTGGCCCGTAACGCACGGGTAGGCGCTGCTCGGCCCGTCAAGGTCTTGGGCAGGCGGAATATCGAAGTGGTCTCTGACCCGATCAGGAGGATAGGCTAGATGTCTGGAACTTTAACACTCAACAAGATCACCGCCCAGCGCGGCATTTCTGTCGGTGAAGCTGCAAAGAAGATTGCGGATCTCGGGTGGAATCCTTCCTACGTGCAGGAAGCGATGACCTTTCCCACGGACTACAAAATCACCAAAGCACCGAAGGATCCGATGAAGCAGGTCCTTCGCTCCTACTTCCCGATGCAGGAGGAGAAGGACAACCGCGTCTATGGTGCGCTTGATGCGGCCCTGCGCGGCGACATGTTCCGCAACGTCGAGCCGCGATGGGTCGAATGGATGAAGCTGTTCCTGGCGATCATCCCGTTCCCTGAAATCTCCGCTGCGCGGTCGATGGCCATGGTCGGCCGCCTTGCCCCCGGCGAAGATCTGCGCACCGGCTTCACCATGCAGATGGTCGACGAGTTCCGTCACTCGACGATCCAGATGAACCTGAAGAAATGGTACATGGAGAACTATATCGACCCGGCCGGATTCGACATCACCGAGGAGGCGTTCGGGAAGTGCTACGCCACCACCATCGGCCGCCAGTTCGGTGAAGGATTCATCACCGGCGACGCGATTACGTCGGCGAACGTTTACCTGACCGTGGTCGCCGAGACTGCGTTCACGAACACGCTCTTCGTCGCCATGCCATCGGAAGCGGCCCGCAACGGCGACTATGCGTTGCCGACGGTTTTCCTCTCCGTTCAGTCGGACGAGAGCCGCCACATCGGCAACGGGCACTCGATGCTGATGTCGATGCTGAAGGAGCCCGAAAACCATCTGCTGCTCGAACGCGACATGCGCTATGCGTTCTGGCAGAATCACGCCATCGTCGATGCCGCCATCGGAACCTTCATCGAGTACGGAACCACCAATCGCGACAAGTCCAAGGAGTCTTACGCGGAGATGTGGCACCGCTGGATCTTCGAGGACTATTATCGGACCTACATGCTGCCGCTCGAGAAGTACGGCATCAAGATCCATCATGACGACGTTCAGACCGCATGGAAACGGCTGACCGAGAAGCACTACGTCCACAAGGTCGCGCAGTTCTTTGCGGTTGGCTGGTCGGCGAACTTCTGGCGCATCGAGGCCCAGACCGACAAGGACTTCGAGTGGTTCGAGCACAAGTACCCGGGCTGGTATGCTCAATTCGGCAACTTCTGGAAGTGGTACGAGAAGCTATCGCATCGCGGCCAGACCAACATCCTCTTCAACAGCGATGTCGGCTATGTGTATCCGCATCGTTGCTGGTCGTGCCTGGTGCCTTGCCTGATCCGTGAGGACATGGTCACGGATGAGATCGACGGCGAGCTCTACACGTTCGCCCATGAGATCGATCGTTGGACGGCGGTCGAAGCCTTCGCCGGCGAGTATCAGGGGCGCCCGACCCCGGCGATGGGACGGTTCAGCGGCCGACGCGAGTGGGAAAGCGTCTATCACAATGTGGATATTGCCGACGCCATCAAGGATCTGGGCTTCGTGCGTACGGACGGCAAGACCCTGGTCGCCCAGCCGCACCTGCGCTTCGACGAGAAGGAAATGTGGACGCTCGACGATGTCCGCGGTCACATTCTCAAGAGCCCGCTGCTCACCCTGCGGGAGATGAGCCCGGCCGATCGAGAGGCGCATCTCGCCGACTATCGCAAGGGATTTACCATCAATCCCTGCAACTAAGCGCGAGGGAAGGAGCCGGCTCCGGCTGGCTCCTTCCCGACACCTTGGACAAATCTGCAAGCCTTGGTTTGAGGAGGCCCCTATGGGCGCGCCCGCTAATGTCGTTCGCCTGCAACCCGTAGGCATAGAGTTCGAGGTCGAAGAGAATGAAACTGTTCTCGACGCCGCCTTCCGCCAGGGCATCGCGCTGCCGCATGGTTGCAAGGAGGGCCAATGCTCGGCATGCAAGTGCGTGCTTACGGGCGGCGATGTGGAGCTGAAGAAATATTCTACGTTCGCCCTCAACGAGATGGAGCGCAGCCAGGATTACATCCTCCTGTGCCGGACGCTGGCCTACTCGGACCTCGAAGTGGAACTCCTCAATTACGACGAGGAGGTGCTGTCGAAGTCGATCCCCGTCAAGGAGTTCACGGGCACGGTCACGAGCATCTCGGCGCTGACTCACGACATTCGGCGGCTCGAAATCTCGCTGGAGCAACCCCTGAAGTTCTGGGCGGGTCAATATGTCGACATCACGCTCCCGGGGGCAGAGACGGTTACGCGTTCGTTTTCCATGGCAAATTCGCCGCTCGAAAGCCAAACACTCGCATTCATCATCAAAAAATACCCGAACGGACGCTTCTCCTCCCGGCTCGACGGGGATCTCGCCGTCGGAACCAAGGTCGGCCTCAAGGGACCTTACGGCACCTGTTTCCGGCGAGAAAACAGAAACGGAGCCATGATCCTGGTCGGCGGCGGATCGGGAATGTCGCCGCTGTGGTCGATCTTGCACGATCACATCAGTTCAGGGGAGGTGCGTCCGGTGTACTTCTTCTACGGAGCTCGGACGCAAAGCGATCTCTTCTATCTCGATCGTTTCAAGGAACTGTCCTCGAAGCATCCGGAGTTCACGTTCGTCCCTGTGCTCTCCCACGCTGCCGACGACACAGCCTGGCATGGAGAGAAGGGCTTTGTGCACGAGGCGGTCGGAGCTCATCTGCGCACTTCCGGATATGGCGAAGACGTCGACGTCTATGCCTGCGGACCATCGCCCATGATCGAGGCGCTGACACCGGTGCTGCAGATGAACGATGTCGAGTCCGATCGCGTCTTCTTCGACAAGTTCACGCCAGCCAACAACTGAGACCTTCTGAGTGTCGATCCAGCAAGTGTAAAGCCACCAATGGGAGGAGGAGACTATGACTGCCGTTTCAAGCGTTTCAGTGGGCTCCGGTGCAGCAGGCGCTGCGGTGTTTCCGGACTCCGATAGCCGGAGATATCGGTACTTCGAGCCGCGCAGCAAGCGAGCGACGCACTACGAGGACGTGACTGTCGACGTGCAGCCAGATCCGGAGCGCTACCTGCTGCAGGATTGGATCATCTCCTTCCCGAACGGGAAGGGGGCCTACACCAAGGACAACACGGCGGCGTTGAGCTCGAACTGGCATGCGTTCCGGGCTCCGGACCAGGAGTGGGAGCGGACCCACTACCAGCGACAGTCCAAGATCGAGGCGATGGTTCAAGCGGTGATCGCCAACGGCCGCAAGTCCGGCGCGCCGAAGTCCTTCGACAAGGCGTGGATCAAGATCCTGCAGAATCACCTCGGTGCATGGAAACATGTCGAGTTCGGGCTTGGCACTTCGCTGATGCAAGCCCAGCGCTACGGTTACACCCAGATGATCAACAATGCGACGCTGACCAATTCGTCCTACAAGCTGCGCCTTGCCCAGGATATCACGCTCTATTTGGCCGAGATCGGAATGGATATTCCGGGCTTCGACGACACCGCCGGCAAGCGCACCTGGCTCGAGGACAAGGGCTGGCAAGGCACTCGGGAGGCGATCGAATCGATCATGGGCTCGGCCGATTACCTCGAGCAGTACTTTGCCACCAATATCGTGTTCGAGCCGCTTGTCGGAGAGCTGTTTCGCAGCGGTTTCCTGATGCAGGTGGCCTCGTCGAACGGGGATTTCATCACGCCGCCCGTCATCTCGGCAGCTGAGGCCGATTATGAGCGCAACCTCGCCAACACGATCGACCTGATGCATCTGCTGGTCACCGACAATCAGCATGCCGCCCACAACAAGGCGCTGTTCCAGGGCTGGGTGAACAAGCATGTGGCACTCGCGAACAAGGCGGCCGCGGGCCTCCAGCCAATCTGGTCGCAGCCGCATTCGAAGCCGGTGCAGTACGCCGATGCCCGCGCGCAGTCGATCGAACGCATCAAGAAGATTCTCGGCGAACTCGGCCTCACCCTTCCCAAGGAGTAAATTGTAATGTCCGTTGCTTCCAGATCTGCCACCAACCAGAACATCTTCCAGAAGATGGGCGACCTTCGTTTCGAGCAAACGATCTCTCATCAGTGCGGCGTCACCATGAATGACAGCGTTGAGGCGCGTGCCATCGCCGAATTCATGGGGAAGAAACCGAACGTGACGGTTACCTATCAGCCGGCCCTGATTCGCATCGACGGCGAAGGCAAGCTGATCTTCAAGATGGACGAAATCAGCGAGATTCTCGGCAAGGAAATGACGGCCGAGATCTTCGAAGTAAACACCTCGACGCATTACGGCCGAATGGTGCGTATCGACGACAATACCGTGACGCTGTTCGGCAATATGGACGAGGTCTTCGAATATATCGAGTGAGTCTGTCTCCCGAGACTGGGTGGGGCTGCGTCTACTCGGATTGCAGCTCCACCACCTTCTCGCGAGGCCGGCCCGATATCGATGGAAACACACCTGCAAAAATTTTGGAGACTATCATGTTCATAACCCCTTCTGGCGAGGAAGTCTTCGTCGTCGACGGTCATACCCATTTCTGGGACGGTAGCCCGGCGAACCAGCTCAACATCCATGGCAAGCAGTTCATTGACTGCTTTTATGCCTACCACACTTCATTGAGCCCTGCGGACAAGCTCTGGCCAAAGGAGCAGTTCGAGAAGTACAGCGCCGAACAGATGTATCGCGATCTGTTCGTCGATGGCCCGGACGACATGGCCATCGTGCAGTCGACCTATCTGACGGAATTCTACAAGAACGGGTTCAACACCATCGACCGCAACGCCGAGATGGCGAAGAAGTACAAGGATCGCTTCATCGTCAACGGTGCGTTTGATCCGCGGGATGGAGAGCGTGCGCTCGACTACATCCACTATATGAAGGAGACGTTCGGCATCAAGGGCGTCAAGCTCTATACGGCGGAGTGGAAGGGCGATTCGCGAGGCTGGAAGCTCACCGACCCCAACGCCTATCGTTGCTTCGAGCTCTGCGAAAAGCTCGGTATCAAGAACATTCATGTCCATAAGGGGCCGACGATCATCCCGCTGGACAAGGATGCGTTCGATGTCCACGACGTCGATCACGCGGCCACCGACTTCCAAGGGCTGAATTTCATCATCGAGCATTGCGGCCTGCCGCGGCTTGACGATTTCTGCTGGATCGCGGTGCAGGAGACCAACGTCTATGGTGGCCTGGCGGTGGCGCTGCCGTTCATCCACGGCCGCCCGCGGTATTTCGCTGAAGTTATCAGCGAGCTCTTGTTCTGGGTCGGCGAAGACAAGCTTCTATTCGGCAGCGACTACGCTATCTGGACGCCCCGTTGGCTGGTCGAGAAGTTCTGGAATTTCGAGCTGCCCGAGGATCTGAAGCAGGAGCACGGCGTCGATCTCACCCCGCAGGCCAAGAAGAAGATCCTGGGTCTTAACGCCGCGCGCCTTTATGGCGTCGACGTCGAGGCACAGAAGGCGAAGCTTGCGAAAACTCACGCGGTCGCGGCGGAGTGACGAGGATGGACGAGGGCCTCCCACACCGTGACCGAAAAACAAGCGAGGTGTGGGCGCGCCTCGCCACGGTCACGGATCCCGAGCTGGACGAGTCCGTGACCGACCTTGGGTTCGTCGAACTCGTTACTGTCCATGACGATGGCGCGGTCGATATCGTCTTTCGCCTGCCGACCTATTGGTGTTCGGCGAACTTTGCGTTCCTCATGGCCGACGACATGCGTCAGGCGGTATTGGCGCTTCCATGGGTTCGCGAGGCGCGACCGCAGCTCCGGGATCATATGGTCGCCCAGGAGATCAACCGCGGCGTCAGGGAGGGAAAGTCATTCGCCGACGCACTCAAGGACTTTGCGCCTGGAGGGTCCCTTGACGACTTGCGAGAGAAGTTTCGCCGCAAGGCATTCGAGCGGCGCCAGGAGGTCGTGGTGCTGGCGTTGCGGGGACTGGGTTATGAGGATCCGGCGATCTGCGGGATGACCCTCGGCGCCTACGACGAGGTCGACTTCGGTTTGGGCGAAGTCGGGCGCCAGAAGTCGCGTTATCGCGAGCTTCTGATCGAGAGGCGGCTGGCCCGTCTGCCCGGTGACCGTGCCTTCGTCACCTACGAGGGGCATCCCGTCCAACGTGACGAGCTCGTCACATATCTCCAGCGGTTGCGCGGAGTGCGCATCAATATGGAGTTCAACAGTTCATTGTGCCGGGGCCTTCTCGCGACGCGCTATCGCGAGTCCGACGCAGTGGGTGGAGGACCGACTACCGTGGCGTGCGGAGACTGCGGCAGCGGCTGTGCAGGGCGGTCCACCGGGCTGCCCGTCACCGTCGAGAATAATGCCATCGTACCCGCGTAAGGTCGCTGTTATCGCAGCGCCGGCGAGTGCCAATAATCGGAGCGGTCCGTAAGTCCGCCCGACCAGACAAACAACAGACCACGTGGGGAGTGAAGCGCGATGCCGAAAGTTCTGCTGCACGACATAGAAGCCCGTCGCGCTCTCGCGCGCGGGGTCCAGAAGCTTGCCGCTGCCGTCGAATCGACGCTCGGTCCCAAAGGCATGAACGCGATGGTCGACAGGCCGATCGGTACGCCTATCGTGTCGCGAGACGGCGTTACGATCGCATCCGAGATCGAATTGCCGGATCGCTTCGAGAACATGGGCGCGCAGGTGGTGCGCGAGGTCTCGATGCAGACCAACGAAGTCGCTGGCGATGGAACGACGACGGCGATGGTGCTCGCAAACGGCCTCATTCAAGGAGGTGTTGCGGCGCTGGAGCGCGGCGCCAAGCCCGTGGATCTCTGCAAAGGCATTGACCGGGCCGTCGAAGTCGTTGTCGAGACCCTGAAGAGTTCGGCAATCACCGTATCGGATCGTAAAACGCTGCAGGCGGTGGCGACGATTGCGTCGACCGACGCCCATCTGGGCGGCCTGATTGCCGAGGCGGTGGAGCGCGTCGGCAAGGACGGCATCATCAGTTCCGAGTATGGGTTGACGACCAGCACGACGCTCGAGGTCGTTGAAGGCATGTCGTTCGACCGCGGTTACATTTCTCATCACATGGTGACGGACGTCGAGAAGATGGAAGTGGTGCTGGATCAGCCCTACATTCTTCTGACCGACCTGAAGATCAAATCGCCGAGCGAGCTGTCCGTGGTGCGTACGTCGGTCGCCGCAACCGGGCGACCGCTGGTGATCGTCGCCGAAGAGATTGCGCCCGAAGTCGTCGTTACGCTGCTTGGCGACGGCAACCGTGGCAAGGTATTGGTAGTCAATCCGCCCGACTATGGCCATTGGCGCAAGGCGATGATGGACGATCTTGCCATCATGACCGGCGGACGCGTGATCGCCCGCGAGCTTGGCGGCAGGCTGGAAGAGGCGAGTCTTGCCGATCTCGGTACTGCGCGTCAGGTTCGGGCCAGTGCGCGCGAAACAGTCATCATTCGTGGCGGTGGCGACGATGCGGCGATCGCGGCGCGGCGTCAGCAGGTGGCAAAACAATACGACGTGGCACCACCTAATATCGAGCAGGACAAACTCAAGGAGCGGCTCGCGAAGCTCTCAGGCGGAACAGCCGTGATTTTCGCCGGGGGCGTCACCCCCGTGGAACAGAAGCGGACGATCCAGTTGATCGACGATGCGCTCAGTGCGGCGCGTGCGGCAGCCGAAGAGGGCATCGTGCCGGGAGGCGGCACGGCATTGGCGCAGTGCGCGCCGGTGGTCGCCCGCACGCTCGGCAACATCAATGGCGACCTGGGCGAGGGCATCAAGCTGGTGCGCGAGACACTGTCCCGTCCCGCCGCTTTCATTGCCCGGAACGCGGGCCACGATGCGGAAAAGGTCGTGGCCGACTTGCAGCGCTCGCCGGCGGGGGTCGGCTTCGACGCTGCCAACGGTAAGTTCCTCGACATGGTCTCGGCCGGCATCGTCGACCCGGTCCGCGTGACATATACGGCGCTTCGGAACGCGGCTTCCGTCGCCACGCTGGTGCTGACCACCAACACGTTGGTTGCAGACGTGCCGGAGTACATGGATCCGACACTGGGACCAGCACTGGGCGGCGGGGCAGAGAAACTTGGGCGCGCATGAGGAATCTTCAGGGCCAGTGTGACGCGCAAGATGGTGGCGGCAGCTTGAGCGCCGCGATCGCGTGATTGGACGGTGACAAGGATCGAGAACGGGCTACAATCTTGGAAGCTCCGGCATGCGCCGAAGGAGGCGGCACGACAAGCCTCCACGGCCATCCGACTGACCGGGGAAGGAGGAGACCATGGTCTACATCATTTCAAAGCGCGACGGTCCGCGCCGCGAGGAGGCCGCGGCGAAGGACTTCATTCAGAAGAACCGCACGAGGATCGACGCGGTTGCCAACCATCTGACCGGCGGGCGCTGGCAGGAGTTGCGCAATCCCGCGCCTTCTCCGCAGCCCCAGCCATCAGGCAAGCTGTGGTACACGCCGCCGGGCCGTCCGAGAGAGGCGGAACCCTATGTGCGGATCAGCCTCAATGGCCGTGTCGTGATCGCGGATCTGGCGTCGGGGCGGCAACTCCATTTTGTCGGCGAACTGCGTGGAAAGGGCCAATCGCGATACTTCGCCCTGGCGACGCGCGAGAACGGAATCTTCGATCCGCTGGACGAGGGTATCCTGAAAGTCCTCGCCGATCTTGAGGGCGTGAGCGTGCCCGACGAGAGGTCCGAGCAGCGCCTCGAACAGGTCATCGCAGGCCGTCTCGGCTTGGATACCGTCGCCAACAGCGCCGAATGATCTCCATGAGCCGGGCCTGCGGGGGATGACGATCCCGGTCAGGTCCGGTTCAGGCCGTTTCTGCCGATCGGGTTGTTTGCCAACTTAGGTATGGTGCTCCAATGCTGACGGAAACGCTCATGGCCAAGCCGCCGTTCTCCCTGGAAGGCTACAGGAACTTAGACGCCACGGATGCGGAGCAGGGACAGCCATATGATGAACGAGAGACGAATAGGGCCTGGGAAGACTTTCTGGCGTTTGGCGACCTCAGGCGCGAGAGCGCGCTTGTGCGAGGCGTCATCGAGAAATCATGGCAGCGCAGCGTCAACTCTGGCGTCAATGCGCATTGCAAGGGCAGCAATCTCGTTGCCTCGCCCGACGATCTCTACGAGCTGCGTCTGAAGAATGATGATCTGCTGGCTTCGACTGCTCAGACATTCCGCCGCGTTGCGGAAGTGCTCGGCGACGCCGCGACCATGCTGGTTATCACCGACCGCAACGGCATTGTGCTCGATGTAGGCGGCGATCAGCGGACGATTGATGCAGGGCACGACATTCGCCTTGAGGTCGGCGCTGCCTGGAGCGAGACGGTGACTGGTACCAACGGCATCGGCACTGCGCTGATCACGGGAAAACCGGTCCACGTCCATGCAGCCGAGCATTTTTCCGAAGGCATCAAAGCCTGGACCTGCGTCGGCAGCCCGATTCGCAGCCCGATCGACGGGAGCGTCATCGGCATCATTGATTTCTCCGGACCCCAGGCGATCTTTCACCGGCACAACGTCGCACTGGCGGTGATTGCGGCCAATCACATCGAGCTCGCGCTGTCGGAGAAGATCCGCCTCGAAAGAATACGGCTGCTCGAGGCCAGCATTTCGCGAATGCCAGGGATGGGCAGCGCGGACGGTGTGGTGATCCTGGATCGTTTCGGTCGGGTCGTTCATCACAACGACATGGCGTCGGTTCGCTGGCAGCGGATCGCGCAGTCCGGGGACTTGAGCATCGGAAATCAGATTCTTCCGAGCAGCGATGGTCGTTTGGCTAAAGACCTGGCCGCCGAGCTGCCCGAGCAATTGCGCGAACAGCGGATTGAGCCATTGCTGGTCGACGGGGTCGTGAAGGGAGCGATGCTTGTGCTTGCATCGAGGCCACGGACAAGTTCCGCTGCGCCTCAGGTGTCGTCGGCAACTCGTGCAGCTATCATGTCGGCCAAGGAAGCGATCGTCGGATATAGCAACGCATTGCAGGATGTGGTCGAGAAGGTTGAGCGGGCGGCGCTCGGCCGGACAGCTATCCTGCTTGAGGGTGAGACCGGGGTTGGCAAAGAGCTGTTTGCTCGTCTGGTTCACGCCGCCTGCCAGAAGACCGGTAAGGAGCCTTTCGTCGCCTTCAATTGTGGCGCAGTCTCGAAAGAGCTTCTTGGCGGTGAATTGTTCGGGCATGCCCCAGGCGCCTATACCGGGGCGACGCGAGAAGGAAAGCCCGGTCGCTTTGAATTTGCCAATGGCGGCGTGCTCAGCCTCGACGAGATCGGCGAGATGCCGCTGGATCTGCAGCCATACTTGCTCCGCGTGCTGGAGGAGCGTGCGGTGTACCGCCTCGGCGACAATAAGCCACGTCCGGTGGACGTCCGGCTCGTGGCGTCGACCAATCGGAATTTGAAGCAGGAAGTCGCGGAAGGACGCTTCCGTAAGGACCTGTATTTCCGGATCGGCGTCGTCAAGATCACCATCCCGCCGCTCCGCGAGCGATCGGGTGATGTCGAGATTCTGATCGATCATTTCAACCGACAATTCGCGGAGATCTATAGCACCGAACCGCTGCGTTTCGAGGCTGCCGCAATGGAAATGTTGCGGCGCTACAGCTGGCCGGGGAATGTTCGCGAACTGCGCAATCTGATCGAGAATCTGGTGCTGATGACGTTCACAGGCGTAGTTACGCCCAGGGAGTTGCCCGAGGATTTCCTGGAAGCAGCACCGGCCCAGCCGAGTCCGGGCGCCTTGCAGACAAAGCGTAGCACCACGGGACCAGAAGGCGAGGAGATCGCACGCTTCGACGATATGGAGCGTCGTGCCATCGAAAGGGCTGTCGCAAACGCGGGCGGCAACATCGCAGCCGCAGCCGAGAAGCTGGGCCTTTCGCGGGCCACTCTGTATCGCAAATTGCATCAATATCGTTCACGGACCTGAGGACAGGATCGGCATGGCGACGGTCTGGGACGGACAAAACGGGGCAGGGGAACCAGCCGCTGCGGCACTCGCGTCGCAGATCCTTTTGCGAGCGGACCGCGACGTAACCTTCATGGTGCACCTGGTTGGCGAAAGTCGAAATCTGCTGGTCCGCCATTTCGTGGAGTTCATCGAGACCGAACTCGCGAAGCGCGGCATCAGCTATGGCGCGCATCCGCTGTTGCGTCCTTTCATCGAAACGCATGCGCGCGAACTGACGGATTTTGTCTTGCAGGGCATTGGTTTGCGGCATCAGTTCGGTCTGCAGGCGCTCGAGACCATGGCTGGCGATCCATCGCGCTTGCTGAGGGTCGATCTATGGGACTCTCTGGAATCTCACATCAATGATGCGCAACGCCACTTTGTATCGGGCGTGGGGGGCTTGCAGCGGATCCTGGTGCAGATCGAGACTGACGCATGAGAACCGGTCCCCTGACCGTTGTCGAAATGCTGACCCGGCGGCTGCAGGTCGTTCAGGAGATATCGGCCGCCCAATCGCGCAATCTGCTCAACCGTCAGCTTGGCGGCGGCGCCGAATTCGAAATTCAGGGCATCGAGCAAGAGATTGCGGCCTCCGGCGGTTCGCGTGAGCTCGCTAGGACCCTCGAGGATGCGCGCGAGCGCTTACGAAAGGCAAATGCGGAAATGGCGGAATGCGACGCTCATTGCGCCGCGCTGGAGCAGCGCCTTGAAGAACTCGACAGGTGGATTGCCGCTGGCAGATGAGACGATCCGAACGTGAGGCGACCGATGGATACGATGGAAGCAGAGACCGCGACGCTCTATGAATTGCTGGGGCGGCATTGGACGGTGGGTACGGCGGTCACCAATGTGGCCTTCGATCCTGCGGGACAGGGAGTCGCGTTCGCGCTTGCCGATGGCGCGTTGGCGATAGCTCCGCTGACTGACGCCGAGCCGGTGCAAGATCGCTGTCGCGTGGCGCTCGACGAAGGCCGGACGACGATTTCACTGCGACGGAAACCAGTGCCGCCATTAACGAAAGTGATAATCAGCGATGCCCCGCTTCATCTCGCTTCCCTTGGGACCTCGGATTTCGTCGCCAGTGATCACGGCCGACTGCTTCGTGTGTCGGCGTCCGGCGTGACACGGGTGCTATCGAGCCACGAGGCGCCTATCGATCTCATTGCCCCGGTATCGGCGGGAGGCATCCTGACGGCTTCCGGCGGGTCGATCATATTTTACGATTCCCATGGCGACGTTGCCTGGCTGCAAGAGCGGGCCGGAGGGCATGCATCGGCAATGGCTGTGTCGCCGGATGGTCGGCACTTCGCGATCGGAGCCGACGGTTGTCTGCTGGTTCGTCGCTTTGGGCCACGACCCGAGCCCTCCGCTTCATTTGAGTTGGACACGGTCTCAACCTTGTCGTGGAGCCCCGATGGGAACTGGTTGGCTGTGTCAGTCGGGAAATCAGGTCTTGTTCTGGTCCGTCTTGCCGATGCGCGCATCGTGCGGATTCCGACCTATCCCGCAACCATTGCTGCTCTTTCATGGAGCGCAGACTCCCGTGTCCTTGTTACGAGCGGAGCCTATCGGATGATCGCATGGGACGTTTCCAGCCTTGACGACGGTAGCGACCAACCGACGAATCTAGCTACGGGGCGCGCCCGGTTCGTCCTCGTCGAGACGGTGGATATTCACCCGGCGCGTCGCCTGGTTGCGGCTGGATACGCCGACGGCATGGTCGCAGTCGCGAGGATCGGACAATCCGACGAATTGGTCATCAGGGCCCCTGGTCGAGGCGCCGTCCACGCCTTGCGTTGGTCCAGCGACGGCCAGGATCTTGCATTCGGAACGAGCGACGGGGAAGCGGCGGTTGTGACGTTTCCTCCGCACATTTTCAAATAGTTGTCCCGCTACCGAGCAGAGAGCCTTACCAGCATCATCAGGAGACACGTTATGACCACTATCCGATCGCTCAACGAATCTGAAAGCAAGGATCAATTCTTTAAGGAGCTGGCTGTACTCTCAGAGCGGATGATCGCTGCGCATGGAAAGGAATTTTCGATGGGCGCTCTGGTGCTGGCCGCGAGGTTCATCGCTGAAAACAAGCCGTTCGAGCGAAGCGCGGCAACGCAGTGACGCGCGCTTCTGCTCCAGGCGGGATTTCTGGTGGGATATCAAGGGGGACGATATGTTGAAGAAGCTTTTTAGGGACGATGAACTTCTCCACAAAGCCGAGTGGCTCGAGACGCTGTCGCTCCATTGTGGCATCGGATTGTGGGACGCGATCCTCTACGAAGGCGACGCGATGCACCCTAAGGCACGTTGGACCTGGTCGAGCGAATTCCGCCGCCTATGTGGGTATACGACAGAGACTGAATTCCCAAATGTCGTTCAGTCGTGGTCGGACCGCCTGCACCCGGACGACGTGGCGGCGACGTTCGCCGCGTTCGGTTCGACCTGCCAGACCGGCATCGGCTATGACGTGAAGTACCGCTTGAAGGTCAAAGATGGGAGTTACCGTTGGTTCCGCGCGACCGGCGGCGTTGTGCTGGACGAGAAGGGCAGACCGCGGCGAGCCTGCGGATCGTTGGTCGATATCGACGAGCTGATGAAGGCGGAATCGGAGAAAAAGGCGCTGATCCAGGGATTGGCCACGGACTTCGAGACTTCAATCAGCAAGATTGTTGATACGGTCTCCTCGGCGTCGACGGAGCTCGAGAGCTCGGCGAACAGACTGAGCACCAACGCCGAACGCTCGCAGCAGTTCACTACGACCGCTGCTGCGGCTTCCGACGCAGCTTCCACCAACGTGCAGTCGGTCGCTTCCGCGACCGAGGAGCTCTCATCATCCGTCAGGGAGATTAGCCGGCAGGTCCAGGAAGCTGCACGTATTGCCAACGAGGCGGTCGGCCAGGCGCACACGACGAACGAGCGTGTCAGCGAGCTATCCAAAGCGGCTGCACGCATCGGCGATGTCGTCGAGCTTATCAACTCTATCGCGGGCCAGACCAATCTATTGGCATTGAACGCGACTATCGAGGCGGCGCGCGCCGGAGATGCCGGTCGTGGCTTCGCGGTTGTCGCGTCTGAGGTGAAGGCCCTGGCTGAGCAGACGGCGAAGGCGACAGGCGAAATCAGCCAGCAGATCGGCGGAATCCAGGCGGCAACACAGGAATCGGTCAGCGCAATCGGCGAGATCAGCGGTACGATCGCGAAGCTGTCGGAAATCTCGTCGACGATCGCGTCTGCGGTCGAAGAGCAGGGGGCTGCAACCCAGGAGATTGCGCGCAATATTCAGCAAGCAGCAAGTGGTACCCAGCAGGTGTCCACCAACATCATCGACGTGCAGCGCGAAGCCACCGGAACCGGCTCGGCCTCTTCACAGGTCCTTGTGGCAGCCCGATCGCTGTCGAATGAGAGCCATCGCCTCAAGGACGAACTGGGCCGATTTCTTAGGACGGTCCGTGCTACCTGATTGAATCGCACAGATGCGGTACGATCCCAGGAATCGACCAAAACCGCTCTGTTTGCTTCAATCGCACTTGAAGGCGCTCGATATCGAAGTGCTCTACGAAAGCTGCTGATCCTTCGAGGGCTCGTCCGGTTGCGGCCGGGTCCGGAAAGCCAGCCAGCGGGCCGCTACGGCCCGGCCGCCGCCGGCGCTGCCTGCGGGCCCGGTGTCCCACGCTCCCGGCGCGCTGTAGGGCCGCGCCCTCACGCTTGCCCGCTCCTTGGTGCGCGACCTCGTTCGCACTCATTACTTTTCCGGGAACAGCAGTGAGAGTTGCCAGTTTGGCGTGCCAGTTGGATGGACGACGTTGTAGTAGGCGGAGACATAGGCGCTCACGGGCTGGTCGCCTATTCTGAATATCCGGCCAAGACCGCCGCCAATCGGAACGGTCCACCGCTGATCCGATGCCGCCAGCCAATACGCGTCCGGTGCCGAGGATCGGATCAGTCGCTGACGGAATGGTGAAGACTGGACCGACACCCCAGATCAGAGTGGCCGGATGGGTGGGTGTCAAAAAGAACTCCTGAGTAATGTCGCCAATTCCATTCGTGTTGCTGCCAAATATCGGGTTGGGCTGACTGATCACCGGCATGATGGTGCGCGAGATCACGTTCCAGTCTGCGCATCGCTGTGCACCTAGCCGCCGCCCACCTTTGCAAAGACAAGCCAACGATCCTCCACGATGCCTGCGCGGCCCGCTATTGTCCCGATCCAATTCTGGCTCACAGAGCCGAGTGTTGGGTTCGGCAGTGATGGGTGGCCGAATGTTGCGCCATCAAAGTCACCTTCGACGCCAAACAAAAAGTGCCCGGCCTGGACGTTATAGCCCGCCTGAACTCCGGCAATAAATTCCGTGAGGCCGCCATAAAAGGTGTTGTTGGGAATGTTCAGATTGCCGCTGGTCCACGCTCCACCGAAATTCGCGCCAACATATAGTCCTGACCAATTGTAGATTGGTTCGGGAATGGGCGGTGCTTTCACCGCCATGTCGGCGGCGTTGGCGGCAACGCTTGCGCCGATTGCGATCAGTGCGACGCTTCCGATCAACACCGTCCTCATGACATGATCTCCCGAGTGCCAAATCTCGGTTGCCGCGCCATCAAGGATAATCAGACACGTTTTTCCGCTGGCCGCAGAGGCGGCCAAGCAGCCCAGTCTATTTCGTGAATATCGGCCTTGAGGACGTCGGCGGCGTTGCCGCTGCAGGCGAAATATTGAATGTCAGCCAGAGATTCCAGCCCGCCGGCCGACTGGCATTGGCGAATTCGCCGTAGGCCTTCAGGTTGAGGTAGCCCTGCAGCTTGTCTGCGAGCGGAAAGATGTAACCAACCTGCGGTCCGATGCCCTGTACCCGCGACCGGAAGCAGCCGACGCGATCACCGGAGCCGCTGTCGCAGCCGATCTCCTGATAGAGATAACCCACCAGGCCGACCTGCCACTGCTTGGTCAGGAATTGCGACGCGCCCCAGTCGAGGTGCATGTCCACCCCGCTTTGGTATTGGGTGGCCGGGTTTTTGAAGTTGTATGTGAATCCGAGCACCGCCGAAAATTCGTGCCCGGTCTGTTGGTCGAAATAAGTGTAGCCGCCGCCGGCATCGATCGCCCAATGCCCGATCCCTATGTTGGCAAGACGGGCTGAGTCATACATCCCGACCGGGATGTCCCCGGTGACGTAGGTCATGTAGTTGTTAACGCCGGCATTCCAGCGCAGCGCGAACTGTGGATACACATCGCCGAATCCCACGATCGAACTGTTGATGCTGTCGGAGCGCGAGAAAGGAAATGTGGCGCCGCCGGGGCCCGCCACCGTTCCCGTGAGGGTTCCCGCCAGCGACGTGCTGTTTGCGCCGTAGGCCGCGAGAAAGCCGGCAGAGGCCTGCCCGCCGAACACCGGCGTTTCGAAGGCGTAGTTCGCGATCAAAAAGCCAATATCCAGGTTGGCATGGACGTTGGCGTTCGCGGTGGCCGTGACATTCGCTGGGATATTACCGATGGTGATCTCGCGGGCGCGCGCCACGTCACCGCTGGCAGAAACCGAGTCATGCCAATAAATGGTGGTCGCCGACCACCCCGGCGCCTGCTGGGGCACAGCCGCCAGGCTACCATAGAGGCCAGGCACCCAAAAGCTTACGCCGCCTTCATCGGCATGCGCGATTTGAGTGAGGAGCGATAGCGGAGCGGCCACCACTCCAACGTACAAGAGCAGCCGCGAAAACCTGGGGCTCACAGCCGATCCAAGGCGCCGCATTGACGACCTCCCGCTATTGCTGGGTCAATCCTGCAAGTGCGGAGATTAAACCGATAGCGAACGCTTTGATCTATGCAAAATCGGCGAGCCGTTGAATTCACTTGAAGTGTGGCCGAAAGGGCACAAAACAACGCGCGTTGGAGCGATGCGTGAGCGTCTCGACACCGCAACGATGCCCGCGCGACGGCCGTGCAAACAATGCTGCCAACTCAGTCAGGATTTGGCGTACCACAAGGCCTTATCAGTGACTGCAGCAAGACATACGTAGCCGGATTGGGATCGAGCTCAGGCCGCGAGCGGACGATGACCTTCATCTCTTCAACAATATCTTGGGCTTTGATCTGCTTCTTCGCGATACAGTCGTTGTAAAACTTGGCAGTAGCTGCTTGAGCCGGAACAGAGATAGTGGAAACCGCGTCAAGTGCTCCCGAAATGTAAATCTCCTGCAATCCGGGCGACAGTCGCGCCCACTGGTCAAACGTAAAGATTGCCCTTTGAGCGGAACCGAGCAAGCCTGCCAGCTCTCGCGGAGGTGAACGCCGCGCTGTAAAATGCCACTATCGCAATCAAGTTGACGGCGGCTAGGCATGAAGCCCTTTGCAGGTAGGCGACGATGGTGGATCGTTCTGGTGGGCGTGCTCATCGCCTACCTGGGGCTGGCCTATGTCCTGCTGCCCGCTTTGTGGAGCCATCACGAACGCGAGCCGGGTCTTGCCTCCTTGCCCATGGTGACACGTACCGCCAGCGGCATCCCGGGTGATGTGCTCAATGTCGGGCTTGTCGGCAGCAAGGAAGACGTATTGCGTGCGATGCACGCGGCCGGCTGGTTTCCGGCCGATCCGATTACGTTGCGAACGAGCATCGAGATCGTCGGCAGCGTGGTGCTTGACCGGCCGTACCACGATGCGCCCGTCAGCCCGCTCTACTACAATGGAAAAAAGGAGCAGCTTGCGTTTGAAAAGCCCGAGGGCAGGAGTGCGGACCGGCGACACCACGTTCGCTTTTGGCAGATCCTTGACAAGGGAACGGACGGCCGTCCTGTCTGGCTCGGTTCAATAACCTTCGACAGAGGTGTTGGTCTCAGTCGCGATACGGGACAGGTGACCCACCACATCGCACCCGACATCGACGCCGAACGTGACCTGCTGATGCGCGATCTGCGCGATGCGGGGATGGTTCAGAACTTCTTCCAGATTTCGGGAACGGGGCCGACATTGTTCGGCCGAAACGGCGAGGGCGATCCATACTATACGGATGGAGAGATTCATGTCGCCACTCTGGTTGTTGATGGCGAGAGACGAACGGATCCGCCGATAACGATGTCGCCTCCGGCAATGATTGCGCTAAAGGATCAAGTCTGGCACGGCATCAGCAGTGCAGTCAGCCAATAGTCGTCACGTATCCTGCAGTACCTATTGTTTCAAACGTGCGCGGAGTTCGTCGGTTAGACGAGCCAGGTTACGGTCATTTGGCGTGATCCGGGAGAGCCGCTCGAGATACTCGAGTGCGGCACTGATGTCTCCGCTATCGCGGCTGAAGGTTGCGAGCGCCGCCAGGGTATCGCGATCATCCGGATGCCGGTCCAGGTTCTCCTTCAGGACCTTCATCGACTCATCGATGCGGCCGGATGAATGCAACGCCACGGCGTAGACATAGGCGTAGCGCGACCGGTCAGGCTCCAGCTCGGTCGCTTTGCGGAATTCGTTGAGGGCGTCATCCGGCAGTTTCTGCCGGGTCAGGTTGAGACCGAGCGCATGGTGCAGCCCTGCGTCCGGGCGTGACAATGCGATGGTGGTCCTCAGCACGTTCGAGCCGTCACGTTCACGGCCAAGTCTTCGATACAAATCTGCGAGATTGATCGCTGCAGGGGCAAATTGCGGGCTGAGACGCAGTGCGCTCTTATATTCGATCTCCGCATCGGCGGTGAGGCCGCGACTGACGTAGAAGTTTCCGAGTGTTGAGCGGGCTTCAGGTCGATCCGCGTTGAAACGTTGTGCGGCAACGAACTCGGTGGCTGCCCGCTCGAATGAAGCGCGGTCGGAAGCGGGCTGGTTGGCTGTCGGAACGGCCGCCAGCAGCGACGCCGCCCGAATCCGAACGCCTTGGCTTGAATCGGAGAGCAGCGGCGAGACAAGCGGCCAGATCCGGTCGCCCGGAAGGCCATCGAGCATCTCAAGAGCTCCAATCCGTACCATCGGATCGGGATCGGCCAAGCCCTTGCGGGCGAGGTCGATATTGTCGGGCGTGACCCGCGATTGAAGCTCGCTGAGGGCGCTTGCTCGTGCGATCGCCGGCGTCGTGGGGGCGGCTGCAACCGCCGCCAACAGAGTGGCCGCATCAGCGCGGTTAGCCCGGGAAGCCTGGAAAGCCTCCGCGTAGTTCTGGAAACCTTTGCGGACCGGCCCATGCCAGCGCTCGACCGCATCGGCCGCCCATTGTGCGGATTTGTCGGCATGACAATTGTTGCAGGCGTTCGGCGTGCCAAGTTTCACCGAAAGGTCCGGCCTCGGGATTCGAAGGCTGTGATCATGCCGCTTGTCGACGACCATGTAGGTGCTGACGGGCATGTGGCACTGGACGCAGGCGACCGTCTGCGTCACGCCGCCGTGGTGGGTATGTGATGCGACCTCATATCTGTCGGATGCGTGGCACCGCAGGCACACGCCGTCGCCGGACGCGCGCAGCTTGGCGGCGTGCGGCTCGTGGCAATCGCTGCAGGTGACGCCAGCCGCGAACATCTTGCTCTGCTTGAACGGGCCGTAATTATACACCTCGTCGAGCATTTGCCCGTCGGCGTGATAGAGGCCGCGGGAGAGGGGAGAGACACCGTGGGTGTCAGACAACGGCAGTCCCGGTATCCAGTCCTCGGAAAATTGTGCGCGTCGCGCATGGCACAGGCCGCAGGTCTCGACTTCCCGGCGCGTCGTTGCAGGGGCAACGCTGCGTTGCGGATTGCCAGTCTTGGGGGCCGGCTGCCAGGTAACGCCGTCGCGCTCGTTCAGGAAGACGGCGAGCCCCTTCAGGGGGTCTTCGTCCTTTGCGAACCAGCTCCGTTGGCTGCGGGCCCAATTGACGTGGCGTGAGCCTTTGCCGTGACATGCTTCGCAACCGACGCTGATTTCCGTCCACGTTGTGTGGAAACGATCATCAGCCGCGTCGTAGTTCTTCTGCACGCCGGTTGAATGACATTCCGCGCACATGAAGTTCCAGTTTTGATTGAGCTTGGTCCAGTGCAGTATGTCGTCGTGCTTGATTTCCTCATTGGGATAGAGATGAAACCAGCGTTGGCCGCCCTGGTCCTTGGGGCGGCTGTCCCATGCGATCGAAAGCGCCTGTATGCGACCATCAGCGAATTCGACCAGATATTGTTGGAGGGGATCAACGCCGAAGGTGTATTTGACCTCGAACGTCGCAAGCTTGCCGTCGGGGCCATCGGTCTCGACAATGAATTTATCGTCCCTCTTGAAGAACCGCGAATGGACGCCGTGATAGACGAAACTTGCGTTGTCGAAATTGCCAAGCATGGAGGCGGCATTAGCGTGCTGCATGGCGTGCTTGTGCTGGGAGTTTTTCCACAGCGCCGTTTCGGCCTGATGGCAATCAGCGCAGGCATCGCTGCCGACAAAGGCGGAGGTGGGGAGTGTGCTTCTGGCGAGCCATGCTTCGGATAAGCGGGCTCCACCCTTAACAACCAAGCCCAAGCCAACGATCGCGGCGGCTGCAATTATCAAGATCACCGCGATCAACGGTCTCGACTTCCACCAACGGGGAGACGAAGTGTCGGCAGCGTCGTTCCGCGCCTCTGCCGCCGTTCCGGTCGGCCTCAATTTCGCGGCGCGTCTCTCGCCGCCACTGGCCTTGCCTTTGTTCCGCGCCACGAATCGTTACTCGCTGGCATAGCCAAGGACGAAATTTCCAGAATCCTCTCGTCCGAAAGGCCGTTCGCTATATCTGATCGAAGGACGCGCCGCCGGACCTGCCAGCCGGCGGCGCTGTGCGAAGTCAGTTTCCGCTTCGAGTCGCGATGGAAACACCCTGTTTTTTCGGGAGGCTCCCTGACCCATTGGAACCTTTCATAATTTGATAGTGTGATCGAGCCGGCGTACCCGTAGCTTTGCAGCTTGCGCGGGGGATACTTGAGCTAGGGCGCCATCATCTCTTCTTCACCTCGTGTTCCATCACGACACCCATCCAGGTACGCTCCGTGAAGTTGTCGAGACGTTGGGCGAGTTGCCCTGAGCGCGCTATGCAGTTTCGGCAGAAATGCAGTTCTGCCGGCGAGGTCATCGGGTTCACGTCATCGGATTGATGTCTCGAAGGTCGGCGGCGGCCTGATGGACGTCCGCCGCGATCTTCGTTCAGGGCGGACCACGAAAGCGTCAGGGCCGCCCCCGTGCGGCCGGAGCCAGGCGCCGGGGTCGTCCAACATCAGCCGAATCCGCATAGCCCACGCGCCTCTCTCGGCACAGGCTCGCTGCACAGGCCGTCAAATGCAGAGAACACGAACGAGATCAGGACCTTCCGGATCGGCCCGCTCACGCCGAACACCGCGATAGCCGGTCGTTGCAGCCGGAAATCGACACGAGAGGTTCGACGGGAAGGATTCAGCGAGCACACGCCAATGCCTATGGAAAACGCGACGACGAGTAGGTGCGCGCCGAGACGATTGCATCGTCTCCTGGCCTTGCCCCGCCTGTCCAAGGCGGGCATTCTCGCTTGCCTCGCCCTGCTGTTCGTCGCACCCGCCGGCGCGCTCGATCGCGTGTCCCTTCAGCTCAGATGGAAACACCAGTTTGAGTTCGCAGGCTACTACGCCGCGATCGAGAAGGGGTTTTACCGCGAGCGTGGCCTTGACGTCGAACTTCGCGAGGGCGGTCCAGACATAGATGCAGGTGCGGCAGTCGCAGCCGGCAAGGCAGATTTCGGCGTTTGCACAGCGAGCGTTCTGGTGATCCCGGCCGAGCGCACGAACAACGTCGTTCTCGGCGTGATCTTCCAGCACTCCGCGGCCGTCATACTGGTGCCGCACCGCGCCGGCATCCGCACAGTCTCCGAATTGAAGGGCCACCGCCTGATGGATGCTCCCGGTGGCGACGATATTGCTGCGATGCTCAAACGCGAAGGCGTCGACTATGCGAGTCTGCCGCGTGTCCAACACGACGGCAACCCACGCGATCTGCTCAGCGGCAAGGCAGACGCAATGTTCGCGTACAGCACCGACCAGCCTTACCTGTTCGAGGAGTACGGTACGCCTTATCTGATCTTTTCGCCGCGCGCCTACGGGTTCGACTTCTACGGCGACAACCTCTGCACCTCAAGACGGCAGGTGGCTGAGCATCCCGAGCGCGTGCACGCATTTCGCGCCGCAAGCCTGGAGGGCTGGGAGTACGCGCTCGCCCACAGGGACGAGATCGTCGACCTGATTCGACGGAAGTACCCGACACAAAGAACTCAGAAGGCGCTGCTGTTCGAAGCGGCGCGGAGCGAACCGCTGATCCGCCCGCATTTTATGCCGATCGGCGATCAGAGTAGCGAGCGCTGGGCCAGCATCGCCCACGCTTATGTCGACCTCGGCATGTTAAGCGAGGCGAAGCTGCCCGAGGGGCTGATTTACGCGTCAAGCGACACAGGATGGCAAGCGTGGCTGCAAGCGCCGCTGCTGCAGGGCCTTCTAGCGACGGCTGTTGTGGGCGCTGTGGGCTGGATCCTCTACCGCCGGAATGCACGCGTGTTCCGCGCGATGCGGCTCAACACCGTGATGTCGGGGCTGTTCGTCCTTCTCAGTATTCCCGTGCTGATCTTCATACTGGTCTACAACTATCGGCAGAACGCCGCTGCGATCAACGCGACTCTGAGCGATGCCGTAGCCAAGACCAAGCTGGCAAGCATCGAGGACGCGGAGAATCTGATCAATCCGGTCGCCGCGACGCTCGGCCTGCTCGCGACGGTCGCCGTTGAGGACCCGGACGCTTTCAGGAAGGAAGAGAGCCGAGATCTGCTCTATCAGGCGCTCACCTCGGCGCGGCAGATCGATGCAGCTTATGTCAGCTTCGAGGACGGCTATCACCGCGTTGTGACCCGCATCGACGACGACCGCAGGCGCTCCGATCCCAAGATTCCGCCGTCGGCGAACTGGCACTCCAGCTATATCGACAGCTTTGCCGGCTCCCCGCGACGGGTCCGGCATCGCACGTTCTTCGATACATGGCCGCATGTGGTCGGCAGTTACGATGTCGAGCAGATCATGGATGTCAGGACTCTCCGCGGGTACCAGGCCGCGAAGGACGCGCGCGCCCTCATTGTAGAGGACCCGGCGGTCAATCCAGATACAGGATATCCGGTCATCTTCGTCCGATTTCCGATCGTCAGGGACGGAGCGTTCATCGGCTGTGCGTCCGCCAACATCACGCTCGAGGTGCTATCGCGGTTTCTCACCAGCCATCGTGCGAGCCCCAACAGCACCACGATCATCGCCAATCCAACCAAGGGTACCATCATCGCCCATCCCGATCCGAAGAAGAGTGTGCGACTGGAGAACGGCCGGCTGGAACTCGCCAAACTCGACACCATCGCCGACGACGACGTGCGTCAAGCCTATCAGCTGCAGAGTGAGACCAACAGCAACGACTTCTTCTTTCGCTCGCTGCAAAACCGCGAGGAGATCAGCGCGTCCTTCAGCCGCTTTCCCGGCAGTTTCGGACAGCCGTGGGAGATCATCACCCTGACGCCGACGGACGACTTTGTCGGCACCCTCAAGCGAACCAACCGACAGATGATCTTTCTGATTGCCGCCCTGACCGGCATGGAGCTGCTGCTGATCTACTTCTTCGCGCGGCGGCTGTCTCGACCGATCGAAGGCATATCGCGAGAATTGCGTTCGGTTGAGGATCTCACCCTCTCGCATGCGGCGCCGCCGTCATCCAACATCCGGGAGATCAAGGAACTGCAAACGGCTCTGTCTCTGTTCGAGACTTCGCTGCGCTCATTCTCCTCTTTCGTGCCGATGGATGTGGTCCGCGAGTTGATCAAGACCGGAACCCCGCTGACGCTCGGCGTTGAGCCGCGGTACATGACGGTGCTGTTTGCCGATCTGCAGGATTTCTCCAGTCTCGCGGAGCGGATGGCGCCGAATGACCTCCTCGCTCAATTGTCGGTCTATTTTGAGGTCGTTTCGCAGGCGACGGCGGAAGAGTTCGGTACGGTCGACAAGTTTATCGGCGACGGCATCATGGCGTTCTGGGGCGCTCCGGCTCATCGCGACGACCACGTGTTACGCGCCTGTTGCGGTGCGTTGCGGGCCGCACGGCGGATGCAGCAGCGCAACACCGAATGGGGCGCGGAAGGGCGGCCGCCGTTGCAGCTGCGTATCGGGCTGCATTGCGCGAATGTGCTGATCGGAAATGTCGGCTCGAGCGCGCGGTTGAGCTATACAGTGATAGGCGACGGGGTCAACGTCGCCGCGCGGCTCGAGGGTATCAACAAGACCTTTGGCACCACGATCTGCATCAGTGACAAAGGTCGCCGAGGCTGCCTGGTCCGAGATCGTCGCGAGACCCATCAGGAAGGTGCAGGTTAAGGGTCGCCAACACGAGTTCATGATTTATGAATTGCTTGGGATCAAGACCAGCAACGATCCCGAGCTGACTGCGGCTTCCGGAATGGAAAGGCTGTGTGACATGACCCGGACAGCTTCGGACCACTTCGAGCGCGGGGAGTTCGACCAGGCCGCCCTGCGCTATGAGGAAATATTGCGGATGTTTCCGGAAGACCCGGTAGCCAAATCGTTGCTGGCGACGTGCTCCGCAATGACGCGAGCTTGAGTTGGTGCTATCGCTCGAACGGGAACACTCGGTTCCAGTCGTTTTTCATGCTGATCACCGTCCAGCCGTCCTTCTTCGCCTCGTCATAGAGTGCGGGCGTGAAGGAGCCGACCTTGCTTTCGGGCAGACCTTGCGCCGGGCCGTAGGCGTACTCACGCTCGGCATCGTCGTGCAGCAACAGCATCTTTAAGCGCGCGCCTGCGCCCGCACCGGTCCACTCCAGCATCTCGCGATCACCCGTCGAATTTCCGAACGCGGCATATGGGCGGCGGCCGATCATGAGGTGAATCCCCTCGGGCTTGCCCGCATCATTGTCGTTCAAGAGCAGCTTAGGCTCCTTGGTCAGGAACGGCTTGCCGTCCTTGCCATAGCCGTATTTCGTTCCGCCCGCAGTGCCCACCACCTGCTCGGGCGGGATGCCATAGACCTGCTGGGCGTAAACGCGCACGAAGTCCTGCCCTCCGCCGGTCACGATATAGGTCCTGTAGCCGTTGTCGCGGAGCAATCGCAGGACTTCGAGCATTGGCTGATAGACGAGCTCGGTGTAGGGGCGACTCCAGCGCGGATGCCGCGCGGAATCGAGCCACTTCTTCGCTTCGGCGTCGAACTCCTCCACCGATATCCCCGTCAGCGTCGCTGCGAGAATTTCCTCGAGATCCCGCAAAGAAAGCTTGGCGATCGCCTCCCGGTCGCCCGAGAGCACGGTCTTGAACGGCTCGACGTTCTTCAGTTCCGGCTTTTTTTCGACCGCTGCCGGGACACGCTCCAGACAGTAGAGCACCTGCGTGTACATCGGATGCTCGACCCACAACGTGCCGTCCTGGTCGAACACGGCAATGCGGTCCCCCGCCGGCACGAAATTCGAGTTGGACTGATCTGTAGTGCTGCGCACGAAATCGAGGATCGACTGTTTCGCGGCCCCATCGTTCCATGAAGGCAATGGGCTCCCCGCCGTTGTTTGCGCCGATGCCGAGACGGTCAGGAGCGGACTGGGCAAGGCGGGCAACAACGTCAAGATTGAAATTAGAGCACGACGGTTCATGCGGGCGCGCAGGAGAGGATGCATGGTCGCCTCCTAGTTCGTCGCTGGCGGAGCCTCAGCTTCTCCATCGCTTGCCTAAGCGCATGGGTCAGGTTGACGGTCTGTCGAAAGGGATTGACGGGAAGCGTCGTCAGCGCATCGCCTGTGGTGGGCGGACGCCCCGTGGGCGCCCGCTGAGCACATCATGCTCGCTTCACGCGGCTACTCGCTCGCCGCGCGGGCATTGGCCTTCTTGACCTCATCCAGGATTCCGCTGAGGTTGTAGGTTTCCGGCGCTTGCAGCGGCGGGAACTTCTCGTACGTCAGAAGGTGCTGCAGCCATAACTGCTGACCGATCGGCAGCATGTTCCAGTCGTACTGGAAGGCAGTTGCCGGGCCGCCGAGCGCGCCGCCCAGGCTCATGGCCGATTTCTGGTCGATGCCGACATTCTGCTCGAAGGGATCACGCTTGATGTTCTGGACTAGGGTGAAGTGGAACGGGACGAGCGGCATGATCCAACCAGCCGGGCCAGGCTGCGACATGGTGTAGTACATCTTCCAGTTCTTGTAGCGTACCGCCGACGGCGTCGAACCCGAGAAATAGAAGAAGTAGTCCCGTGCCGACTTCTCCGACTTGCCTTCGAGGTACTCGCGTTGATCGAAGCCATCGAGGGTGGTCTTGACGATGCCGGGGTACTTCCCCGCCTCGATCTGCTGCTTGAGTTCGTCGCCCTTTGGTCCGCCGGCGATGTCGACCAGGGTGGGCACCCAGTCAAGCGCCGCGAACAACTGGTTCTTCACCGTGCCCGGCTTGATGACGCCCGGCCATTTGATGACCATCGGCGCGCGGTAGCCGCCTTCCCAGGCCTCGCCCTTCTGGCCCTTGAACGGCGTGATGCCTCCGTCCGGGAAGCTGATCTGCTCGGCACCATTGTCGGTGGTGAAGACGACGATGGTATTGTCGGCTTGGCCCATGTCATCCAGTTTCTTGAGGACGAGGCCGATGTTGTCGTCCATCTGCTTCATGCCGGCTTCGTTGACACCCCAGTCCTTGCCGCCGCGCTCGCCGACCATGGCCTCATACTTCGGCGGCAGCACGGTGACGACATGCATGCGTGCCGGGTTGTACCAGACGAAGAAGGGCTTGTTGGTCTTCTTGGGATCGTTGCGGTCGAGGAAGCTGATGACCTTTTCCGAGATCTCCTCGTCCACTGTCTTCGACCGTTCCAGGGTGAGCGGGCCCTCGTCGCTGCACGTCTGACTCTTGCTGGTGCCGTCCGAAGATTTGCACGACAGGACGTTGCGCGGGGGAGTCAGACAGATCGTCGTCTTGGGATCCACCGCGCCGGGCACCTCCGGCACGCCGGGGATCGGCGTGTTCTTGCACGGCGGCGCAACGGTCTGCTGCAGCGGAGTCTTGTTGATGTCGGGGAAGCTCACGCCCTGCATCGCGTCGAGGTGATAGAGGTAGCCACAATATTCCTGGAAGCCGTGCGCCGTGGGCAGTGCATCGGTGTGATCGCCGAGATGGTTCTTGCCGAACTCACCGGTGTTGTAGCCGAGATCGAGCAGGAACTGGGCCAGCGCAGGGGTACCAGGCCGCAGGTAGGACGGGCTTCCCGGCAGTTGCGGCGGGATCATGCCGGTGCGCAACGGGTACATGCCGGTGAAGAACGCGTTGCGCCCCGAGGTGCAGCTCTGCATGGCGACGTAATCCACGAAGAGAGCACCTTCGTTGCCGATGCGATCGATGCTCGGCGTCTCGCCGACCATCAGCCCGCGATGATAGATGCTCGGCTGCATCCATCCGATGTCGTCGCCCATGATGAAGAGGATATTGGGTTTTTGCCCCTGCTGGGCGGAGGCAGGAGTGCTCGCCATTGTCGTGGCCGTGCAGAGCACAACAAGAGCGCCCCAGATGGTTCTGAACATGCTCATGGTTGCCTTTCCTTGATGTCGGCTGCCAAAGCTTGGGCCGCAGCCTTCGCCCACCTCCACCCATCGACCTGGCCCCGGCCTTTTTGCCCATGCGGGATCGTGCCCCAGGCATTCGGTCGACGCTCTGGCGATGGGAAATTCGCCGAAGCGCGCCCGATGCGCTATGCGCTTTCGGCAAACTGCGCCTAAGTTTGCGGACCGTCGTGCAGCGTGGCTGAGGGGGATTCACCGAAGGTGGTGCGATACGTCACCGCAAAACGCCCAAGCTCGAGGAATTGATGATCTCGGGCGACCTCCGCTACGCTTGTTGTCGAAGGATCGGCACGTCGCAGCGCGGCACGAGCCTTGTTCAATCGTCGCAACAGGAGATATCGCGTGGGGCTTACGCCGAGGAATTCGGCGCAGCACATCCGAAGTGTTCGCTCCGGCACGCCGATCTCTGCACAAAGAGAGGGCATGCTTGGCTTTTGGTCGATGTGTTTGTTCAGCGCTTCTTCGAAACGAACCATTATCGCGCCGTGATGGTGTCTGGTCCTGGAATTGTTGCCCGTCTCGTTGGTGGCCAGGCAATGAATCGTAGCGGAAAGCAGTTCCTGCTCCAGCGCTCTCGCCACCTCGGAGCGCTCGATCGATTTGTGCCTTGCGGCATTCGCGCGGCTGCAGGCTTGCGCAAAAAGACGCCGGAATCTCAATACCTCCGCCTGCGCAGGACGGAATATTTTGCTTGCGTGCGGCGGCGCGATCGCCGGACCAGTCAGTGCTTTGCTGCAACTCGCGAGTAGCTTGGACGATAGCGCTATCAAACCCCATTCGCACGCACCGTTGGATCGTTGGTGCGTCCGCTGGCCGCAACCGTTCAAGACCATGTCGCCATTTCGCAAAGCAAATCCGTCGGAGATGAAAGATTGCGGACCGACTGGAAACGACAGGAACATCCGCTCGGCGGGCAACGTAATATAGGCGATGCGCGGGAGGCTTTCGCAACACCGATAGACTTCCAGATCTTTCAGTTTCAGCCGTGTCAGCCGTGCTTTGAAAACTCCGGCACCTGTTATCGTCAGATTTATGCGTGCATCACCGAATCCGGCTGCGTAAGCATCGCTAGATGTGAGTAGGCAGGTCTCTGCCATATGCCTCGTCCCCCTCGGACCGGCGGACAGTTCTTGCGACCTGTTGAATTATCGGTCTCACCGCGCGGCGCGCAGGGCTCTGACATCCCTTGCCTTTACCGGCTCTGCCGGCAGCGAGGCCGCCAGGAATGGGACAACCAAGGCGGTAGCGGAAAGAAATCGCAAACCGGGCATGTTTACCTCCTCGAACGACAGCACGCCCCCTGCGTCGCAGCCGGGCACGTGCGGGGGCCCGGCTGAGATAACGATATCCGGCCGATCCAAAACCGCTATGCAGTTACGGCACAAGTGTAATGGGATTGCGCCCGAAAACCCTGAATTTCGGAAGAGCCTTTGGGGGAAGCCGGTCAATCCTACTGCCCTGTCGCAGAGTTCACCTACCCCTGGGCTCGGGAACAGGGGGACATAGCGATGCGTGGACGTATCGGCTGTTGGCTGCTTGCCCAACGTCGCTTCTGTGCCGGTCCAGGCGCTTGAGGAGGCTGCTTCATCCGAGCCGACGCTTGCTCCGCTGCAAGGGAAGGCGGACGATTGAGATCGATCGCAGTCGCTCGCCTCCCTGAACGGCCGTCTGGTGGGGAAACGGGTCGGAGAATTCAAGAACCCTCAAGCGGCCGGCAAGTCTGTGACTGCGAGCGATGACGGGCGAACGAGACGGACTTCTGGCTGTACCGCGGGGCGCTGCAACGTATACGAGGGCGTCTCTCCGAACAGTAGGTGGTAGGCAACCGAAAAGCGCCCGAGTTCCCAAAAGCCGTGGTCAGTAACGATCTGCGTCACGGTCGCTTTGGACGTGTCCGAACGCAGGAGGGCTCGCCGCACGAGGTGCATTCGGCGCAAGGCGAGATAACGGATTGGGCCCATACCGAGATGCTCCGCGCAGGAGGCCCGAAGCGTTCGCTCGGCAACGCCGATTGCCGCGCAAATTTCGGTCAGATAGATCGGCCTGCCCGGATTTGCTTCCAAGAACTCCTCAAACCGCGCGATGATGGTGTCGTGGCGACGGCTGCCGGCGGTTGGCTTCACGGTGGCGCCCTCGGCGAGGCACCTGACCATGCGATGAATGAGCTCATTCTCGAACGCCCGAAGCACTTGTGGCAGCCCAAGAATTTCCGGGTTGTCGTGGGCAAGCTGCCCGACGCTCTTGTGCAGCTTGAGCAATCGGAGCGTCAGTGCAGAATGCGGGCGAATAATTCGCTTTTGCGGTGTCTTCGGAAGCTCACCGCCGATTATTGTCTCAGCAGCGGCATCCAGATCGTCAATCGGAAGAGACATTGTTCCATAGTGAAGGTTCGCTGCGGATCGTTGATGTACGACATCGAAGCTGTTCGCGACGATGTCGCCGGGCAAAACCTCCTGGCCACAGTGCAGGAAGGGTGACGAACCGGGTTCGGAAAGGAAGCCAATCGATCTCCGGCCGGGCTTGACCGCGACAGTATTGACTTGCGGGAGAGATATACGAAATCGATGTACCAGGAGCTTGTTCATGCCGATCTGTGTAATCTCGGCATGGAAACATCCCTTCGCCGTCGGAATTAATTCAAGCTGCGCAGACCGAATAATTGCCTGGCACGCCGACGGATCGGAAAAATCGAATACTCTACTCCACGCCACTGTCGGTCTCCCCCGATAGGGAATTGTTACGTGTCGGACAACTCGTGCTATAGCGCGAACATCGGGAGGATTTGGCCTCGGATCGCAAAAGCGGATCAGTGTGATCGCGGCGACCCGAAGTAGGGATCGTGTTTTGGCTCTTTGCTTACCTGTGACGCGCTCACGTCCATTGATATGAATCAATGCGGAGATTGTGGCGGAAACGGTGATGCTGCGGCGCAGCGTGGTTGGTTAGACATCTTCACGCTGGTGCCGCTGCTCGTCGAATTGAGTAACGCCTCCCGGCGCTCAGCGCTTTTGGAGGGGAAATGTCGCCTTCCAGTTCACGCTTCATGTCGACACCGGTCCAATGGTTGGCCGCCGCGAGATCGAGCTGGCCGAAATGCGACAGCAAGTGGCCGCGAGACACCCAAGGCCGAGCCGACGTAATCCGGTAAGTTGCGTTGCAGTTTGACTTGCTGCAGCGTGAACTGATTGACGAGATGCCGGCACCTTATTCACTTCAGTCTCGGCTTGGATCATTTGGTTCGAATGTGCCGACTAGATCGTCGCTGACGCACGTTACCATGGCCTGCTTGTGTCCATCGACATCAGGCCATGCGCGGCGCAGATGGGTCTCCCGAGCGAAAGGACAAGAAACGAGCGCAGCGCCCAACGACGAGATGGAGCCGCGTTCGTTTCCGCCGGGTTGCGATGAGAAGCGCCGCTCAGGCCGCGCGTTGTACTCTTCCTTCTACGAACGCTAACAGATCCTCGTTAACCCGATCCTTGTGCGTCGTGCAAAGACCATGCGGGGCGCCCTTATAGACCTTCAGAATGGTATCCTCGAGCAGTTGGGCCTGAAGCGCGCCGGCGTTTATGCACGGCACGATTTGGTCGTCGTCGCCCTGGATGACAAGTGTTGGCACGTCAAACTTCCTGAGGTCCTCCGTCTGATCCGTTTCAGAAAATGCCTTGATGCAGAAATAGGCCGCAGGAAAGCCTGCCATCATGCCCTGCAGCCAGAACGAGTCACGGACTCCTTCCGAGATTGTCGCGCCTGGACGGTTGTAGCCATAGAAGGGCATGCTTAGTTCCTTCCAAAACTGCGAACGGTCGCCAACGACGCTCGCGCGGAGCCCGTCGAACACCGAGAGCGGCAAGCCGCCCGGATTGTCTGGCGTCTTCAGCATCAGCGGCGGCACCGCTGCGATTAGTGCCGCTCGTGCGACCCGTTTTGTGCCGTGACGCGCGATGTAGCGTGCGACTTCGCCGCCTCCCGTCGAGTGGCCGACGTGGGTGACGTTGGTTAAGCCCAGCTGCTGGACCAACTCGGCCAGGTCATCGGCATAGGTGTTCATGTCGTTGCCGCGCCATGGTTGACTCGAGCGTCCATGGCCGCGACGGTCATGGGCGATGCAGCGGTAGCCGCGGGACGCGAGGAAGAACATCTGGTCCTCGAACGCGTCGGAGGAGAGCGGCCAGCCATGGCTGAAGACAATTGGCTGCCCGCTGCCCCAATCCTTGTAGTAGATCTGCGTGCCGTCTTTGGTCGTGATCGTGCTCATATTGGCCTCGATGGTTGGAGTTGACATCGCTCCAAACTACGTTCGCGGCGCGCGCTGCGTATTTCCCGATCAGCCGGCTCGTTGTTTGAATGCACGCTCGGCCGCGTGGCCATGCGCTGCCCGATGCCATGCCGCCATCGTGCGAGTCGGAAATGGCGGCGACCTCTCCGAAAGACCTCATCCGACCCGCTCCCTAGCATCGGCGGAAAAGCGGCCGGAAGAACTTCGGTCCGCGACGTCTCGATATGAGGTCTGATGATGACGGATGCAGTGAATGTGAGGGTTTCGCTCGGAGCGGCGATACATGCGATTACGGGCAGGTGGGGCTGGTTTGTCGCGCTCGGCGTCGGCGAACTGATCCTGGGCGGAATCGCGTCGGCCAATTTGATGGCGACCAATCTCGCTTCGGTCCTGGTCATCGGCGCGGCGATGATCTTCGCCGGACTGCTCCAGATCGCCCATGCGTTCTCCGCCCGCGGCTTGCGCGGGGTGTTGTTCTGGTTGCTCGCCGGCGTGATCTACGGCGCTGCCGGCGTCATCATCCTCTTTGATCCCCTGCTGGCATCGCTGACCCTGTCGCTCACAGCAGGCATGTTCCTGGTTGTCGCCGGATTGATGCGGATCTGGGCCGGGCTTCACGTGCGGCCTGCTGCAGGCTGGCGGTGGATCGTCGCGGCCGGCGCGCTCACGGTCTGCGTCGGCGGCATCGTGGTTGCCGCGTGGCCCGCCATCGGCCTGTGGTTTCTCGGCGCCATGCTGGTCGTCGACCTGATCTTCCAGGGATGGGGCCTGATTGCTTTTGGCGTGGCGCTGCGGGCGCGCGCTTTGCGGCACACGCACAGGCCGGCGACGGTGTAAGCCCATGCTGCCGTCGCCCCTCACACGTTACGACGAAATCGCCTGGCGCAGCGGGCGCGCCATGCAGACGTCGCGCCTCGTTGCCGAAGAGACGGCGGTGGCGCTGAGCTACAACGGATCGACCCACGCCGTCATGATGGCGACGCCGGCTGATCTCGAGGATTTCGGCGTCGGCTTCAGCCTCACCGAGGGCATCGTGGAGAGTGCCAGCGAGATCGAGAGCATCGAGTTCGTGCCAGGCGAACTCGGCATCGAGGTGCGAATTTGGCTCGACGGCGATCATGCGGCCTCGCTCGCGTCGCGCCACCGGGCCATGAGCGGTCCTGTCGGCTGCGGCCTGTGCGGCATCGAGAGCCTCGAGCAGGCGCGGCGTTCACCCCGTCGCGTGGCGTCCGACACGATGTTTCGCGCCGACGAATTGCTCGCGGCCATGCAGGCGCTCGCCCCCCGGCAACTCCTGAACCAGCAGACCAGATCGGTGCACGCGGCCGCGTTCTGGCGCCCCGGCCATGGAATCGGTCCGGTGCGCGAAGACGTCGGACGGCACAACGCGCTCGACAAGCTCGCCGGCGCGATCGTCACGGAGGGCCTGCCAGCCGCCGCCGGCGCCGTGCTGCTCACAAGCCGGATCTCGGTCGAGATGGTGCAGAAGGCGGCGCTGATCGGCGCGCCCGTGGTGATCGCGGTGTCCGCGCCGACGACGCTTGCGCTCCGGACGGCGGAAGAGGCCGGTATCACGCTGCTCGCGATCGCGCGCGACG
>JAEYRD010000223.1 GCA_023435725.1 Pseudomonadota bacterium
GATCCCATCCCGAACTCGGCCGTTAAACTCTTCAGCGCCAATGGTACTATGGCTTAAGCCCTGGGAGAGTAGGTCGCTGCCAGGCCTGCCAAGGACAAGGAAGTCTCCTCTTCGATGTTCGAAACCACACGCCGCCTTCCGGAAACGGACGGCGGCGTTTTGCGTTTGCACGCATCATTGCCGCGCTGGCTGCGCGCCCACGATCTTCCCCAGAAGGCTGCTCCAGCGAATATCCTCCAGTCTGCATCGTGCGCGGGAACTCCGCGCTTCCATCAGCGTGATCCCTACGACATCGGGATGCGGATCGGTATACTGCCACCGAATTGAAGCGGGGCGGCCGGCCTGCGCCCGGAATAAGGATCTCACGATGGACGATACGATCGGCTTCCCCGACCCCGGCCTCGACCTGTCCGACGGCTTCAAGCCTCACACCTCGCATTGGGGCGTGTTCTCGGCGCGCAACGGTGCGGCCGGGCTCGAGGTCAGGGCCTATGCGGGCGATCCCGATCCGAACGGCATCATCGACAATTTCCCCGGTGCGCTTCGTCACCAGGCGCGCATCGCTCAGCCGGCGATTCGTCGCGGTTGGCTTGAGCGCGGCCCGGGCCCGGATGATCGCCGCGGCCGCGACGAGTTCGTCTCCGTCAGCTGGGAGAAAGCGCTCGATCTCTTGGGAGACGAGCTCTGCCGCATCCGCGACACGCGCGGCCCCGGCGCCGTGTTCGGCGGCTCCTATGGCTGGTCGAGCGCTGGGCGCTTTCATCATGCACAGAGCCAGGTCCATCGCTTCCTCAACATCGCCTTGGGCGGCTATGTGCGCTCGGTGAACACCTATTCCTCGGGAGCGTCCTCGGTGCTGCTGCCGCAGATCCTGGCGGGATATGAAGACATCACCAAGCGCAACGGCACATGGGAGCAGATCGCAGCCGAGACCGAGATCGTGCTGGCGTTCGGCGGCATGGCGTTGAAGAACTCCATGGTGGCCGGTGGCTCGATCAGCAAGCATGTCGAGCGCGGCGCCATGGAAGCTGCGCGCCGGCGCGGTTGCGAGTTCATCCTGGTCAGTCCGCTGCGCGACGATCTGCCTGTCGAGGCCGGCGCCGAATGGATGACCTGCGTGCCGGGCACCGACACCGCGCTGATGCTCGGCCTCGTCCACACGCTGGTTACGGAAAACCTGCACGATCAGGCCTTCCTCGATCGCTACACCGAAGGCTGGCCGGTCTTCCTGCGCTATCTCACCGGTGAAAGTGACGGCCAGCCCAAGCACGCCGAATGGGCCGCCGCGATCTGCGGCGTCGACGCAGCCATGATCCGCAAGCTCGCGCGTCGCCTTGCCGGAAAGCGCGCGCTGATCACGATCTCCCATTCGCTCCAGCGCGCCGAACATGGCGAGCAGCCGGTGTGGATGGGCATGGTGTTGGCTGCCGCGCTCGGCCAGATCGGCCTTCCCGGCGGCGGCTATGCCTATTCGCTCGGGGCGATCGGCTATTACGGCCGCCGCGTCAACGACGTGCCGGGGCCGACGCTGGGGCAGGGCCGCAATGGCGTCAGGGATTTCATTCCTGTGGCGCGCATCGCCGACATGCTGCTCAACCCTGGCAGTACCTATCGCTACAATGGCGAGACGCGCACCTATCCGGATATCCGTCTCGTCTACTGGGCCGGTGGTAATCCCTTCCATCACCACCAGGACATCAACCGTCTGCGCAAGGCCTTCGCGCAACTCGATACGTTCGTCGTGCACGAGCTCGCCTGGACTGCGACGGCGCGGCACGCCGACATCGTGCTGCCCTCGACGATGACGCTCGAGCGCGAGGATATCGGCTATTCCACCAACGATCTCCTCATGGTCGCCATGCACCGGATCGCCGAGCCGTTTGGCCTGGCGCGCGACGACTACGAGATCTTCGCCGATCTCGCCGAGCGTCTCGGCGCGCGCGAACCCTTCACCGAAGGACGCACGTCACGCCAGTGGCTGGAGCACCTCTACGAGCCGACCCGCGCCTCGCTCGAAGCGCGCGGCCTGGAGGCGCCGAGTTTCGAACAATTCTGGCAGCGCGGCAGTCTGGTCGTGCCGCAGCAGCCCGACGACGGCGGCCGGCTTCGCCGCTTCCGCGAGGATCCCGTCGCGCATGCCCTGCCGACGCCGAGCGGCCGCATCGAGATATTCTCCGAGAAGATCGCGAGCCATGGCGATGCGGATTGTCCGGGCCATCCGGTCTGGCTGGAGAAGACCGACATGCCGAAGCCCGGTGCGCCGTGCTTCCTCGTCGCCAACCAGCCGGTGACGCGCCTGCACAGCCAACTGGACTTCGGCGGACATTCGCTTGCCGCAAAACATCGCGGCCGCGAGGTCGCGCGCATGAACCCGCGCGATGCGGACGTTCGCGGCATCAAGGACGGCGACATCATCCGCCTGTTCAACGAGCGGGGCGCCTGCCTCGCCGCAGTGCATGTCACCGACGGCATCGCGCCTGGCGTGGTGCAGCTCCCGACCGGCGCCTGGTACGACCCGATGGATCCCGAGGACGAAGCGCCGCTCTGCGTTCACGGCAATCCGAATGTGCTGACCCGCGACATCGGAACCTCCTCCTTCGCACAAGGCTGCACGGGGCAGCTCACGGCGGTGGAGGTGGAGAAGTTCACGGGTAACCTGCCGCCGATCCGGGCGTTCGATCCGGTGTAGGGGGCGCTGAGGTGGGGATGGGCAAACCGAAGCGAAATCCATCACGCCTCGCACGCCCAATCCGTAACAGCCGGCTCAGCCTGTTTACGTAAGGCGGCAGGTTCGCGCAGCGTTGTTGTTGACGGACTCGGACGCCAATCGTCCCGCAGCCATCGCCGGCGGCAAAGTCGGATTCGTGCTGTGCCAGGTTGGCGGCCAGTGTTCAGGCAAATGTCCCCAGGCGTTGAGCTGCCCAAGTGCGTCGAACAAGCCGAGATATTGGTGGTAGTCGATGCCGGAAAGGTCTTCGCCGATCGGACATCCGAGCGTCACCACGCGTAGTCCCTTCAACCGATCTGCCGGGATCGATCGGATAGCGTTGTTGATCTGCAGAGCGCCCTTGCTGTGCCCGACCAGAAGGCGAAACGGCTCTTCGCGATGGATGAGCAACGAATGCAGCACGTCTGACGAGCCCGAGCCGTATCGGAAAACCGGGGTTCCTCGCACTGTCGGCTCGCGGGGCGTCGATGCCGCAAGTTCGCGGCCGATACGCGCGACCTGCGGCGAGGCCGCCGCGAGACCTGTCTGAATCACCGATTTGCTGCCGAGATAATCGTGGAGACCGAAAGCAAACCATCCGCCCAGCGACTGGAGAACGACGTCGGCCACACCGTAACCCGGTACGAGCGCAAGCACGGGCCTCTGGAGAGCGACGGAGACATCCCAGGCCAAAGCGGCGCTCCCCAGCGCGGAACTGCCGACGCCGGTGATCGTGACGATGTCGACGTCTCGCGTCTCCCGATATTTCGATCCGAGGAATGACTCTACGCTTCGGTATTTGTGAACGTAGGGCGGGGTCGTCGCGTCGATGAGCAGCATCGACCCTTCCGGATCACTGAGCGCATCGAAATCCATGATTCGGGACGGCGGCTTTTCACCCCGTGCCGCCACCTGCGCGTCCTTTTCAGCGAGCCCCTCGCGCAGCTTCGGAACGTCGTAGAATACGAAATCCAGCGCAGTGTTGATCAGCCGGCACGAGCGCACGGCCGGCTCGACGAGCCAGGCCGGAAGTTCGAACAGGGAGAGGGACGGCCCGGCGGGCGGTTGATCTGGTGTCGCCATGATGGCTCCAATCGTGCAGATAAAATCATATCTGCCGCCTGATCCCGCTCTCGAGCGTGCAGGCCGACACCCGGCGCCATGATTGTTATATTATGTAGAGGCAATTTACAATTGTGCATCCGCGGACGCGATGCCGGTGGTTTCCTGTCGCCGGGCAAAACACCGGGTGGTCGCCGGCCCCCGCCACTGTCAACCCCTCTTTGCGAAAATATTCCTATTACCGAAATTCGGATTTGTCGTATTTTTTTGCCCATCCCGGCTTGCCCTTGAGGGGCGATCATGTGTCGTCACGTTTCGCGAGCCGGGCTTGCGGTGGACGCGGCGGCGTCGGGCGCGAGAGGCCAAGGGCAGGGCGGATTGCTCTCCGTGAGCCCGAGGCATCGTGCCAGATGAGCGGCGCTGTCAGGTTCGTCTCGCCAGCATTTTTTTTGGCAATGTCGACAAGGCCGGGAAATAATGTGGCGTACAAGCGAACGTGCGTACGGCAAAACCGTGTGGTCCTGACCGTCGTTGCTACGGTCAAGCTCTTGCGGAGGCGGCATTCGTGTCAACCGGCGCGGTGTCCGCGAATTTCGCTGGGGCGAGGGAGGCCAGAACGAACTCGGCTCCCGGGAGAGCGCGGCATAAGCCGTCAAACCACTGCGCAGGGAAGGCCGTGTGTTGGGCTTCACCT
>JAEYRD010000006.1 GCA_023435725.1 Pseudomonadota bacterium
TTCAAGAGCTTTGGCTGGAACGTGGTGTGGGCCGATCCCGATGACATCGCAAGCTTCGAGCGCGCCGTAACGCCGCGCACGAAAGCGATCTTCATCGAGTCCATCGCCAATCCCGCCGGCAGCATCACCGACATCGAGGCGATCTCGACGGTGGCGCGCAAGGCGGGCGTGCCGCTGATCGTCGACAACACGCTGGCCTCGCCCTATCTGATCCGCCCGATCGACCACGGCGCCGACATCGTGGTGCACTCGCTGACGAAGTTCCTCGGCGGCCACGGCAACTCGCTCGGCGGCATCATCGTCGATGCCGGCACGTTCGACTGGTCGACCGGCGGCAAATATCCGATGCTGTCGGAGCCGCGGCCCGAATATCACGGCATCCGTCTGCAGGAGACGTTTGGCAATTTCGCCTTCGCGATCGCCTGCCGCGTGCTCGGTCTGCGCGACCTCGGGCCGGCGCTGTCGCCCTTCAATGCCTTCATGATCCTGACCGGCATCGAGACGCTGCCGCTGCGCATGCAGAAGCACTGCGACAATGCGAAGGCGATCGCCGAATTCCTCGCCGGCCACCCGGCGGTGGCATCGGTCAGCTATGCGGGCCTTGCGAACGACAAGTACAACCAGCTCGCGCGCAAATACGCACCAAAGGGCGCGGGCGCCGTGTTCACCTTCAGCCTCAAGGGCGGCTATGACGCCGGCGTCAGCCTGGTGTCGAAATTGCAGCTGTTCTCACATCTGGCCAATGTCGGCGACACCCGCTCGCTCGTCATCCACCCGGCCTCGACCACGCACAGCCAGCTCGACGACGCTGCCAAGATCAAGTCCGGCGCCGGCCCCGACGTGGTGCGACTCTCGATCGGCATCGAGGACAAGGAAGACCTGATCGCCGATCTGGAGCAGGCGCTGAGCGCTTAATGTTCCGGTCATTCCGGGGCGCGGGGAAACGCGTCCCGGAATGATGGCTCCAGTTAACAGTCATTAACCGTATCTGCCGCATACATCGTCACTGGATCGCCCCTTGATTCGGAGCCGACGATGCTGCGCTGGATGGTGCCTGCCCTTGCCGCGACGCTGACCATCTCCGGCGCCCTTGCCGCCGACCTGCCAGCCACGCCGAAGCGGCGGGTCGTCGCGCCGCCATCGGAGCCACCAAGAGTCTACGTCGAGACCGACCCGGATGCGCTGATCTCACCGGCCTATGGCATCGGTAGCTACGTCCGCAACCTGCCGCGGACGCCCCTCCTGCCCGGCTCCAACACGCTGCCGGGCTATTACGGGCGGCCCTGGGATTACGACTATCAGGGCGCCTACTACGGCGGACCGCAGGTCGATTATTTCTGGCGCCTGCCCTACGCCTGCGGCGTTTACGGCTACTGCTGATCAGCGATCAACCAGCCTGACCGAGCGGAACAGCGCGGGGCTGCGCCTCCACAGATTGTCGTGAGGACAGACGCTCCACCTGCATCACCGCAAGCGTGAGCACTGCGATCGCAACCGCCTGGTGCGCGAGCGCAAGTCCGATCGGCACCTGGTTGAGCAGCGTGAGGATGCCGAGCACCGCCTGCAGGCTCACGGCCGCAAACAGCCACAGCGCGCCGCCCGCCGCAGCACCTGCTCGCGAGCGCCCAGCGTCGAACGCGTGCAGCGCCGCCAGCACGAACAGCGCATAGGCGGTCATGCGGTGCTCGAACTGCACCGTCAGCACGTTGTCGAACATGTTGCGCCACCACGGCGTCTCGAACCACAGTCGATCCGCCGAGGGAATGAACGCGCCGTCGATCTGCGGCCAGGTGTTGTAGGCGCGCCCGGCACGCAGACCCGCAACCAGCGCGCCGAAATAGATCTGCACGAAGGTCACGACGAGGAGCAGCGCGCTCGTGAAGCGCAGCCGCGCAGATGCGCCGATCTGCGGCCGCTCGGCGAGCCGTCGCACCGTCCAGACGATGCCGGCGAAAATCAGCAGGGCGAGGATCAGATGCGTCGCCAGTCGGTACTGAGAGACCTCGACCCGCTCCGTAAGGCCCGAAGCGACCATCCACCAGCCGACCGCACCCTGGAGCCCGCCGAGCGCAAACAGCAGCCATAGCCTGCGTTTCAACTCACCGGACAGGCCGCCGCGCCACAGGAAGAACAGGAACGGCAGAAGGTAAGCAACGCCGATGAAACGGCCAAGCAGCCGGTGGCTCCACTCCCACCAGAAGATCTCCTTGAACTCCGACAGGCTCATGCCCGCATTGAGCTGACGATATTGCGGGATCTTCTTGTAGGCCTCGAACGCGTCGGCCCACTGCGTCTCCGAAAGCGGCGGAACGCTGCCCGTGACCGGCTTCCATTCGACGATCGAGAGGCCGGATTCCGTCAGCCGTGTGGCGCCGCCGACCAGCACCATCAGCGCGATCAGCGCGGCCACGGAGATCAGCCACCAGCGCACGGCGCGATGCGGCTCGGACGAGGCGGAAATCGTCGTCATTTCAGGGCGAAACCAGGCCTTGTACCCAAGAGACTTGAACCAATGAGGCTTGAACCGGACTGCGTGCCCCTTATAGTCCCCCGCTCCTGCAGCGCAAGTTACGTGAAAAACCGCGACATCCCGCCATGACGATCCGCACCCGCAAGTTCCTTGGCGCTATCCTGCTCCTGGTGCTCGCCACCGTCTGGGCCCTGCTCGGCATGGCGGCGGCGCAGATGCCGTGGATCGCCGAATCCGGCTGGCGGCAGGCGATCTACTACGTGGTGGTCGGCATGGGCTGGGTGCTGCCGGCGATGCCGATCGTGAGCTGGATGCAGCGGCCCGACCGCGCCAAATCTAGTTCGTAGCGCTGCCGGTCGGTTTCACCGGCGCAAAGGCCGTGCCCGACACCAGCACGCGCAGCATGCGCAGCGACCGCGTCCGGCCATCCCAGGAAATCCGCGGCAGTGCGCGCAGATTGGTGCGCCCCTCCGCATCCACGATGCCTGGTATCGTCGATACGGCGCTGGCAAAGCCTGCCTCCTCCGCCATCGCGACGTGGCTGCGCCGGAACGAGGAGCGATCGCCGAACGGAAAGGCGAGATGCCGGATCTGGCGATGGAACGCCGCCTCCGCGACCACCTTGCCCATCGTCATCTCGCGCAGCGCGGCGGCGTCCTTCATGTTGGCGAGAACAGGATAGTTCACGGTCGCGCTGCCGATCGTGGCACGCGGATCGGCCGCCAGCTTTGCCAGATGCTCCCAATCCATCGACGCCTCGCGCGAGAGCGTGGCGAGATCGATCCGGTAGCGCGTGCAGAGATCGGCGATCGCAGCCGACAAATCGGCCGGCGGAAGCGAACGCAGCCAGCCCTCGAGGTACGAAAACAGCGCCTGCTTCTCGGCGCTTCCCGTGACGACGAAGCGCTGCTCCTTCTCGCCCATCATCAGGCTGACGCGGCTCTCGTGTGCAATCACCTGCTCGAGCCCGAGCCACCAGGCTTCGCCCACGCCGTCGGGAAAGGCGGTGGGCACGTAAATGGTGAAAGGAACGGAATGGCCCGCCAGCACTGGATAGGCAAAGCTGATGAAGTCCTTGCTGGCGCCGTCGAAGGTCAGCGCCACGAAGCGCCGCTTCTCCGGCAGAGTCACCGCGCGCCGGCAAACATCGTCCATGCCGAGGAAGTCATAGTTCCACCGCTTCAGGGCGCGGATGGCACGGTCGAGGAATTGCGGCGTGATCTCGTTCTCGCGCAGTGGCTGGAAAGCGCCGCGCCGCCGAGGCCGCACATGCTCGAAGCGCAGGATGGCGCCAGCACCGCGGCTGCGTAACACCGGCCGGCCGGTGAACCAGGCCAGCTCAAGGCGCAGCCGCTTCAGCCATCTGTCGTCGGATGCCAAATATCCTGCCTTCGCGTTCGCCGGCGGCCTGCACCGCCCTATTGTCATTACCCTTTGTTGACATTTCTTTGCAAAGGTCGGCCACAGGCCGAATTACGTATATTTTGTTTCTCGACAGGTTTCGCGAATGACCATGGCTGCGGCGATGCAAAGCCGGACGGCAGAAGCCCCAGCGCGGTCGAAAGCGAGCCGTATCGCGCATGTCGATGTCGTCACCGATCTCGGCACGGTGGAGCCGGTCTGGCGCGCGTTCGAGGAAAGCGGTCACCTCTTCACACCCTACCAGCGCTTCGACCTGCTCGGCCCCTGGCAGCGACTGGTCGGAGCTTGCGAGGGCGCCCGTCCTTTCATCGTCATGGCTCGCGATGCCGAGCACAGGCCGCTCCTGCTGCTGCCGCTCTCGCTGCGCCAGAACCACGGCGTACGCACCGCCTGCTTCATGGGCGGCAAGCATACGACCTTCAACATGGGCCTGTGGAACGCCGAGTTCGCCGCGCAAACTGTTGCCTCCGATCTCGACGAGTTGCTTGCGCCGCTGCGCGGGCATGTCGACGTGCTCTCGCTGACGCAGCAGCCGCTGCGCTGGCACGACCAGCAGAACCCGTTTGCGCTGCTGCCGCGGCAGAGCGCGATCAACGGCTGCCCGGTGCTGGTGATGGAGCCCGGCGGCCCGCCCGCGTCGCGGATCAGCAACTCGTTGCGCCGCCGCCTGAAGAGCAAGGAGAAGAAGCTCCAGACGCTCGCCGGCTATCGCTATCACCATGCCAGCACGGACGCCGACGTCACCCGCCTGCTCGACTGGTTCTTCCGCGTCAAGCCGGCGCGGATGGCGGAACAGAAACTGCCGAATGTCTTCGCCGAGCCGGGCGTCGAACAGTTCATCCGCAGCGCCTGCCTTTCGCCGCGCGGCGACGGCCGCGTCATCGACATCCATGCGCTCGAATGCGACGACGAAGTGATCGCGATCTTCGCCGGCGTCGCCGACGGACGCCGCTTCTCGATGATGTTCAACACCTACACGATGTCCGAGCATGCCCGCTACAGCCCGGGCCTGATCCTGATGCGCTATATCATCGACCGCTACGCCGAGCGCGGCTATCGCGCGCTCGACCTTGGTATCGGCTCGGACGACTACAAGCGGATGTTCTGCAAGGACGACGAAGACGTTTTTGACAGCTTCATCCCGCTGACCTCGCGCGGAAAGCTCGCGGCGATGGCAATGTCCTCCCTGAACCACGGCAAGCGACTGGTGAAGCAGAACCAGATGCTGTTCGACCTGGCGCGAAGGCTGCGGCAGGCATTCGCGTAGCCATTCCGGCTTTCGCCGACGATCTCTCCAATTGCGAGCTGCATTCCCTTCTCCCCTTGCGAGAGAGGCGCGATGCAAAAACGTAAACTAGTTCAACGGCAAAGGTTCGAGTGTCCTTGCCAGTGTCCCAAACAGGTCTTGATAATACCTGACAGGAATCGACAGTTTTGCGGGCTTGGTCGGCGTTCTGGCCCCGGCTCGCCGTAGGGTCAACTCTCGCGCCGCCGATCAGCCACGTGGGATGCTCACTGTACTCCTAATAGTGGCGCGAAAGCGATAGACTACTGACGTGGCATTTTGCGCCTCAAGCGCAAAGGGAACAAGCCATGACCAATCTAAAAACTGCTGGCGCAGTGGTGATTGCGGCATCCGCCCTGTGCAGCCGCAGCCCGGCACTCGCCCAATGGCTGCCAATAAAAATCCGTAAAAACGCAGGAGGCGGCTCAAGAGCCGCCTCCTGCGGGTATCGCCCGATCAGCTTCCAACCGTGATGTCGATCACCGCTTGCGGCAAAGGCTTGCGGCGCTTCATCGGCAGGTTGTGGCCAATGCCGCCGCCATGACGGGCTTGGCCAGGATGGCAGGCCTCAAGTGGCTGCGGATGATGGTTGCGTTGGCCGGGGAGCAGCCGCGGGCTTCGAGGTCCGCCTTATACTTCATTAACGCGTCAGCGACGGTTTCGGGTGCGCCATCGCCTACTGGAGTGCCGTCGTCCTTGCGCGCCAGCTGGTGGGCTTCGTCCTGCGCTTCGAAAAACGTCAGCACCTTGGTCCCATCCGGCAGGACGTGCCGGCCTCAGTGAAGTCATCGGCGAAGGCGAACGCCTTGGTCCAGTAATTGTTACCGTCAACGGTCGCGGCCTTGATCATCCAGCCGCCGTTGCCGACGTTACTGCGATAGAGCAGAATGAGGCCGGCGCCCAGATGCGGACATAGTCGCTCACCCGTCTCGCCGCTATCGCGGCGAGCCCCTCTCACGCCGCCACCACGCGCGGGCCTGCTTCCACCGCATGCGACGGCTGCACCGGTTTGCTCAGCATCGTCACCTCGCCGAAGCCGACGGCCTTGAGCTGCTCGCACATCAGCGCGCGCGCATCCGGCGTCATCGATGGATCGGGCACAACGACGGCGCGGGCATTCGCCGTCAGCAGTTCTGCCGGAAGGTCGGAGGCGCTGCCGGCGTCGAGCAGCACGTGGTCGTAGGCCCTGAGCAGCGCGTCGATCGCGAGCGCAACCCGCGGCGATTGCAGCAAGCTGCGGTCGAAGCCGGGACGGCCGGCCATGACCAGATGCAACCGCGAGAACTTGTCCCGATTGATGACTTGCGCAAATGACGCCTCGCCCTGCATCAGCTCGGCAAGGCCGGGCGCCATCGGATCGACGGATACGGCGGCAATCGTCAGCGAGGATGCTGCGAGATCGACCACGACGACGCGCGCGTCGAGCGCAAGATGCCGGGCCAGGGTCAGCGTCGACAGCGTGATGGCTTCGCCGGCCGCGGTGCCGAGCACCGTAACCTTCTTCGCCGCCACGCCTGCGACGCGCAGGCTTTCGGCCAGATGCTCGATCTCCGCGAATTCGGCGACATGGCCATCGGCTGTCATCTCCGGCTGCAGCGGCGCGGACTCCGCCATGACCGGATCGACGATTGGTTCGACCACCGGCTCGACAACGTGCTCTTGAACAGACTGTTGGCGAACCGGCGCCTGCGTTTGCGCCGGAGTGAGCACAGCCACCGCGCGCGGCGCGGTCTGGCGCAGCAGCTCGCCGGTGACGACGACGCCGGACGAGAGCAACAGCGTCGCGATCGTGGCGATCAGCACGATGGGCAGCTTCTTCGGATAGGCCGGCGTATTCGAGACGATGGCGCGCGAGATGATTCGGCCTTCCGTCGGCGCGGCGTCGATGCTCTCGCGGGTATTGGCCTCGCGGTACTTGGCAAGATAGGTCTCGAGCAGGTCGCGCTGCGCCTTGGCCTCGCGCTCGAGCGCCCGGAGCTGGACGTCCTGACCGTTGGTCGACGTCGCCTGCTTCTTGAGTTGCTCGAGGCTCACGGTCAGGCTGTCGACCCGACCGCTGGCGATCCGGGCGTCATTTTCCAGCGAGCGCGAGATCTTGCCCGCCTCATCGCGGATCTGGGTTTCGAGATCTCCGAGCTGGGCCTTCAGCTCCTTGATGCGCGGATGGTTGCCGAGCAACGTCGATGATTGCTCGGCGAGCTGGGCACGCAGCGTCACGCGCTGCTCGGAAAGCCGCCGCATCAGCTCCGAGTTCAGAACCTCGGAGGCCTCGATCGGCTTGCCGCTCTGGAGCATCTCGCGGATCAACCGCGCCTTGGCCTCGGCATCGGCTTTCAACGCGCGTGCATTGTTGAGCTGGGTGTTCACCTCGCCCATCTGCTGGTTCGACAGCGTCGTGTTGTTGGTGCCGACGAACAGGCTCGACTTGGAACGGAAGTCCTCGACCCTCGCCTCGGCGTCGGAGACCTTCTTGCGCAAATTCTCGATCTCGCCCGCAAGCCACTGGCTGGCATTGCGCGCCTGCTCCTGGCGCGCATTCTGTTGCAGCACGAGATAGCCGTCCGCGATCGAGTTGGCGACGCGCGCGGCGAGATCCGGGTCGGCGGACTGGAATTCGACCACAATCACGCGCGACTTGTCGACGGCATAGGCCTGAAGGCGCTCGTAATAGGCATCCAGCACGCGCTCTTCCGGCGTCATCGAGAACGGATCGCGGCCGATGCCAACCAATGCCGCAAGCGACTTCAAGGGCGAAATCCCCCTCAGTACCGGATCGAATTCCGGCCGCTCCGCGAGCTTGTTCTTCTTGATGATCTCGCGCGCGAGATCGCGCGACAGCACGAGCTGCACCTGGCTGGTGACGGCCTCGGCGTCGAGGGCCTGCCGCTCCTCGTTGCGGTCGCTGTTCGGGCGCAGGAACACGTTCTCGCGGCCGTCGATCAGGATGCGGGCTTCCGACTTGTAGCGCGGCGTCACCAAATTGACGGCAGCGACGGACGCGACGAGCGCCAGCGCCGTCGGCACGATGATCCAGCGGCGCTTGCGCGCCAATGCCGCGCCGAGCGCGTGAAGATCGATGTCACCGGATTCGACAGGCGCCGGCCTGGCAACAGCGGGCGCGGGCCTTGCTTCAATCCTGAGCGCAGCCTCAGTCGCCTTGGCTTCTTCGGTCTTGGGCTTTGAAACTGCTCGATCGACTACAGCTTTGTCCTTGCCGGCACGCCAGAACGCCAAACGCATCTCACACTCCCGCAAGCCGCCGCCGCGACTCCACCGCAACCGCCGTGATTACACTCCATTAAGGTTGCTGCTGGGTTAATCGCGCGATGCCGCGACCGTCGCACACCGCGCCGACACCGTTTGTTAACCACGAAGGCCCCTAATCCATCTCGATATTTCCCAAGAATTGTTCGAGCATTCGCCGTCGAGCGCTGGTTCTGATCATGCCCCCCTCTCCCGACCGGCCGCTCCGCATCCTACACGCCGTGCGCGCTCCCGTAGGCGGCATCTTCCGCCACATCCTCGACCTCGCCAACGGCCAGGTCGATCGCGGCCATCACGTCGGCATCCTTGCCGACAGCCTCACGGGCGGCGAGCGAGCGGACAAGGCACTGGCCGAGCTCGCGCCGAGGCTGAAGCTCGGCGTGCACCGACTTGCGATCCGCCGCGAACCATCGCCCGACGATTTCCTGGTGTGGCTGCGCATGCGACGCCTGATCGCGACGCTGAAGCCCGACGTGATGCACGGCCACGGCGCCAAGGCCGGCGCCTTCGTCCGCATGCGGCGGCGCTCCGACGACACCATCCGCATCTACACGCCGCATGGCGGCTCGCTGCACTATCCCCTCAGTACCCTGAAGGGCGAGTTTTACGCGCGGCTCGAACGCACGCTGATGGACTCGACGGACCTGTTCCTGTTCGAGAGCGCGTTTGCCCGTAACACCTATCAACGCATCGTCGGCACGCCCAAGGGCGTGGTGCATTGCGTCTTCAATGGCGTGACGCCAGAAGAGTTCGAGCCGGTCGTCACGGCCGATGATGCCACTGACCTCGCCTATGTCGGCGAGTTCAGGCGCATCAAGGGCGCCGATCTCTTGGTCGACGCGGTGGCGCGACTGCACGAGGGAGGCAAGAAGGTCACGCTGACGCTCGGCGGCGACGGCGAGGAAACGGCTGCGTTGAAGGCGCAGGTCGAGAAGCTCGGCCTCTCCAGCGCGATCCGCTTCATCGGCCACGTCAAGGCGCGCTACGGCTTCTCCAAGGGGCGGCTCCTCGTCGTGCCCTCGCGCGGCGATTCCATGCCCTATGTCGTGATCGAGGCGGGCGCGGCCGGTATTCCCATGATGGCGGCCCGCGTTGGCGGCATTCCCGAGATTTTTGGCGCGGAAAGCCCGGCCCTGTTCGCGGCCAGCGACGCCGAAGCAATGGCCGAGGCGATTGCGACCGCCCTCGACGATCCGCGAGCGACCGCGCAGCGCGCGGTTTCCTTGCGCGAGCGCATCGCCGCGCATTTCTCGCAGCAGGCGATGGTCGACGGCGTGCTCGCGGGATACCGCGACGCATTCATCAACCATTAACCGTCCTTAAGGCAGCTTTAGAAAATCTTCCGATTTGTCCGATAGTCGAAGCGCCAGGGATGCCCGCCCGGGTGCAAGGCTGCGCCGCGGGTTTTTGGAATGGACGTGGACGCCTGTGGAACCGCTCAACGCACGCTTGATGCTCGATGCTGCGACCAGCGCCGCGGCTAGGCCGGCTGACCAACCTTTTGTGGAACGCCGCCGCCGGCTCTCGCCCGCGGCGCTCGAAGTCGTCAACCAGAAGGTCGCCCGCGCTTATTCCCCGATCGTAATCGCCGGTATCGTGCGCGCTGCCGACTTCGTGCTGTTGAACCTCGTCGGCATCGCGCTCTATGTCGGCTATGTCATGCCGCTTTCCGGCTTCAGCTGGGCCTATCCAGCGCAGATCATCGCCGTCGCGGTCGCCGCCGTGGTCTGCTTCCAGGCCGCCGACATCTATCAAGTGCAACTGTTCCGCGGGCAGCTGCGGCAAATGACGCGGATGATCTCGTCCTGGTCGTTCGTCTTCCTGCTGTTCATCGGCGCTTCCTTCTTCGCCAAGTTCGGCACCGAAATGTCGCGGCTGTGGCTTGCCTCCTTCTACTTCCTCGGACTCGCCGCGCTCATCTCCGGGCGTCTGGTTCTGCGCTCGCTGGTGCGCGCCTGGGCGCGTCAGGGCCGGCTCGACCGCCGCACCATCATCGTCGGCTCCGACAGCAACGGCGAACAACTGGTCGAGGCGCTGAAGGGGCAGGAGGATTCCGACATCCACGTGCTCGGCGTGTTCGACGACCGCAACGACAGCCGCGCGCTCGACACCTGCGCCGGCGTACGCAAGCTCGGCAAGGTCGACGACATCGTCGAGTTCGCCCGCCGCACCCGCGTCGACCTCGTGCTGTTCGCGCTCCCGATCTCGGCGGAGACGCGCATCCTGGGAATGCTGAAGAAGCTCTGGGTGCTCCCGGTCGACATCCGCCTCTCCGCCCACACCAACAAGCTGCGCTTCCGTCCCCGCTCCTATTCCTATATCGGCGAGGTGCCGACGCTGGACGTGTTCGAGGCTCCGATCACCGACTGGGATCTGGTGATGAAATGGCTGTTCGATCGCATCGTCGGTGGCCTCGCGCTGCTCGCAGCCCTGCCGGTGATGGGACTGGTCGCGCTGGCGGTGAAGCTCGACAGCCCCGGCCCGGTGCTGTTCCGCCAGAAGCGATTCGGCTTCAACAACGAGCGCATCGACGTCTACAAGTTCCGCTCGATGTATCACCACCAGGCCGATCCGACGGCCTCGAAGGTCGTGACCAAGAACGATCCGCGCGTCACTCGCGTCGGCCGCTTCATCCGCAAGACCAGCCTCGACGAGCTACCGCAGCTCTTCAACGTGGTCCTTTCCGGCAACCTGTCCCTGGTCGGCCCGCGTCCGCACGCGGTCCAGGGCAAGCTGCAGAGCCGCCTGTTCGACGAAGCCGTCGACGGCTATTTCGCCCGCCACCGCGTCAAGCCCGGTATCACTGGTTGGGCCCAGATCAACGGCTGGCGCGGCGAGATCGACAGTGAGGAGAAGATCCAGAAGCGCGTCGAGTTCGACCTCTACTACATCGAGAACTGGTCGGTGCTGTTCGATCTCGTCATTCTCCTGAAGACGCCGGTCTCGCTGCTGACCAAGAACGAGAACGCGTATTGAGTTGATTGCGCCAAGAACGCGCGCTGTCATCGCCCGGCTTGACCCGGCGATCGAGTAAACGCCGGCGACGAACGTCGCCGCCGACAGCGCGCAGTACTGGATGCCCCGCCCCAGTGCGCAGGTGCGCACAAGGCGGGCCATGACGACGGAAGTGTTGTGTACGAGTAGCGTGAGCGTGTGATGGCGTATGCGGCGACATCCGGGGAATTGAATGCAGCGGTTCGCGCTGCGCCCGGCGTGCTGGCGCTCCAGCGTGCGCTGGTGTGGCTGGTCGGCGCCTCGGGCGCGATCGTCTTCATCGAACCGAGCCCGTACGAGATCGTGACGCTGCTGGCCACCGTCACCTTCTTCGCCACCGGCCTGCGCATGCGGCTCGTGCTGATGCCGCTGGTGCTGATGCTGGTCCTGCTCAATGTCGGCTACACGATCAGCGCGATCCCGCTGTTCGAGCAGTTCGAGGTGGTGAGCTGGATCGCGACCTCCTGGTACATGGCGGTGACCGTGGTGTTCTTCGCCATGGTCACGTCGGAGGACACTGCGGCCCGGCTCGACATGCTGCGTCGCGGGCTCGTGGTCGGCGCGATGATCGCTTCGCTGTCGGCGGTCGCCGGCTACTTTCACCTGGTTCCCGGCGGCGACGACCTCCTCACGCTCTACGGACGCGCGCGCGGCACCTTCAAGGACCCGAACGTGCTCGGCGCCTTCCTGATCCTGCCGGCGCTGTTTGCACTCCAGAGCGTGGTTTCGGACAAGCTCGGTCAGGCGTTTCGCAACGTCATCGCCTTCGGCATCATGTCGCTCGCAATCCTGCTCGCCTTCTCCCGCGCGGCCTGGGGCGGGCTGGTGCTGACCTCCGCCTTCATGCTGGCGCTGATGGTACTGACCAGCCGCACCAACGCGCAGCGCTCGCGCATCATCGTCATGACGATCGTCGCCGCGGTGCTGGGGCTGGCGCTGATCGCGGTGCTCCTGTCGTTCGATTCCATCGCCGAGATGTTCAAGCAGCGCGCCAGCTTCGACCAGAGCTACGACGAGGGTCGTTTCGGCCGGTTCGGTCGGCACATCCTGGGTGCGGAGATGGCGCTCGACCTCCCCTTCGGCATCGGCCCTCTGCAATTCCACCGCTACTTCCCCGAGGACACCCACAACTCCTACCTCAACGCCTTCATGTCCGGCGGCTGGCTCTCCGGTGTCTGCTATCCGGCACTGGTCTTCACCACGGTGATCATGGGCTTCAGGCACATCTTCGTTCGTGTGCCCTGGCAGCGTGCTTATCTTGCGGTCTTCTCCGCCTTCGTCGGCACCGTCGGCGAAAGCTTCGTGATCGACACCGACCACTGGCGGCACTTCTGGATGATGCTGGGTACGATGTGGGGCATGATCGCGGCCGCGCAGATCTACAAGATCAAGGACATTACGGTTCCGATGGCATCGGAACGGTAATGTCTGGTCTCTTGTTTTGACGCGTTTTTTGACGCGAACCGGTATCCACTTCGCTCGAAAACGCTCTAGCGACGAAGCCTCTTCAGCTTGAGGTCGGGACGCTTTTCCGGCGGCGTGTCGAGCAGGCCCTTCAACGCTTCAGTCGCCGCAAGCACGCCCTTGTAGCCCTCGGTTGCGAAGCGCAGCAGCAGACGCAGTTCCTCGTCGGAATAGCCGCCAAAAACCTTCTCCATCGCCTGCTGCATCGGCACATAGAGCTGGCCGATCTTCATCGCCTTCTCCGGCACGACAGCAATGAAGACCTTGCGGCGGTCTTTCTCATCCCGCTCGCGGCGCACCAGCCCGGCCTTCTCGAGCCGGTCGACCACACCGGTGATGGCGCCGGTCGTCAGTCCCGTGACCTCGGCGAGCCTCCCTGCGGTGACGCGGCCTTCGAGATACAGGATGTCCATGCATTCGAGGTCGGAATTGGCAATTCCCGCCACGTTCGCAACGGTTTGACCATAGAGAACGCCCTGCGCGGACGACCGCCGCATCGCCTCTTCCAACTCCCCCAACAACGCCGCGCGCGCCTTCGTCCTTGACAAGGCCGACCTCATATCTTAGTCGATATATATCTTAGTCACTAAGAGATTTAGCGACCGTAATTTCTCCTAGCACCACGGAAACGTCGGGAGCAAGTCATGTCCTACCGTCCCCGCAAGGCCCTGATCATCGGCGCCGGCATCGCCGGGCCCGTTGCCGCAATCCTGCTGCGCCGCGCCGGCATCGAGTCCGCGATCTACGAGGCCTGGCCCTATTCGAAAGGCATCGGCGGCGGCCTCCAGATCGCGCCGAACGGCATGCATGTCATGGACGAGATCGGGCTTGCCGGCGAGTTGATCAGTCGCGGTTCGGTCGCGGAGTCCTTCGATTTCTATTCGCAGAGCGGAGAGAGGCTCGGCTCGATCAACCGCGACATGGAGCGGAGGTTCGGCCAGCCGGCAGTCAACATCTGCCGCGCCACGCTGAACGAAATCCTGGTCGACAAGGCCTGGTGCGCTTGCGTCTCGCTCTATTTCGAGAAGCGCCTGATCAAGATCGAGGATCGCGGCGACCAGCCGATCATCGCCTATTTCGCCGACGGCACCGCCGCCGAAGGCGATTTCCTGATCGGAGCGGACGGCGTGCACTCGGTGACGCGCCGCCAGGTGGTGCCGGACGGACCGCAACCGTTCAACACCGGCCTGATCGGCTTCGGCGGCTTCGTACCGCATGCCGTGCTCGACGGCAGGCCGATCGGCCGGCACGTCGAGACTACGTTGGGGCAGAGCGGATTCTTCGGCTACGGCTATTGCCGCCCGGATCCGAACGACGGCGTGATGTGGTGGAGCACGCAGCCTGCGCACGGCATGGACGCGGCAATGTTCCGCGCGCTCGATCAGACGACGCTGAAGCAGCATCTTCGCGGCTTCCATCGCGGCTGGCACGATCCGATCCCCGAGATCATCGACGCCGCCGAGAACATCGTGGTCACCGACACGCTCGACGTCGCGACCTTGCCGACCTGGTCGCGCAAGCGCTCGCTGCTGATCGGCGATGCCGCGCATGCGACCAGCCCCCATGCCGGCCAGGGCGCCTCGCTCGCGCTGGAAGATGCGATGCGGCTCGCCCGCCTGATGCAGCAGGGCCAGGAGCTCAGCGCGACTTTCCAGGCATTCGAGGCCGAGCGACGTCCACGCACGGAAAAGATCGTGGCGATGGCGCGCCGCAACGGCAACAGCAAGCGCGAATTCAGCGCCACCGGCGCCTGGATGCGCAATCAGATGCTGAAATGGCTGCTGCCGCTGGGATCGAAGAGCATGGAGTTCATGTACGCTTATGACGCGCGGGCGGTGTAGCTTCTTTCTCTCCCTCTCCCCGTTCCTACGGGGAGAGGGAGGGATGAGGGGCTGCTTCCGCGACAACGGTGAGAATTCGACGCGCGGAGAGTCCCCCTCACCCGCCGCGCGTTCCGCGCGTCGGCCTCTCCCCGCAAGCGGGGCGAGGCGAAGAATCGCCTAGCCTTCAACCTCGAACGTCAACCCGGCGTGATCGACGAGCCGCTTGATCAGCTTGTGCTGCATCGCTGCGCCCGGCGTCCAGAGCCCGGCCGGAACATCCGGCGTGTCGCGCGACAGGCAGATCGCGCACTCGGAAATGATCTTCGCGGTTGATGCATAGCCCGGATCGAGATCGCCCTTGACCGCCGCGCGAACCTGACGGCCATCAGGCGCGATCGCAACATAGAGCAGGTCGTAATGACCGTTGTCGCGCTCCTCCTTTGACGGTCCCTCGCCGGGCTTGAGCGCTTCAGGGCCAGTCTTTTCGCTGTTGGCCGCCATCACACGCTTCGCGTTCGCCTGCCCTTCCTCTCCTGCCCCCGTCAACACCATCTCGTCGTAGACGAAATCCCTGCCATACCGGAATCCCATCAGCATGTTGGAGCGATGGACATTGCGCGTGTTCAGCGTCGCCATAGCGAACGGGGCGGCCCAGGATTGCAGGTCTTCCTCGAAAATGGGCTTGTTGCCGCGCGGCTGTTTCGGCCCTTCGAAGCCGGGTGTGAATGCAAATGGGTCCCTGAGGATCGACACCAGGCTGAGATCCTGCGCAACCGCTTCAAAGGTGACCCTCGCGCTCGCGGAGGTACCACCGGAGAACTTCCAACTGATGTCGCGGACGCGCCCCTTGACGCGCGGTGCCGGCGCTCCGAACGCGCGCCTGGCTTCCTCCTGAACGAAAAACGCACCGAGCTCGAATGGCACGGAATCGAAACCGCAGGAGAACATGATGCGCGCGCCGCTCGCCCTGGCTGCCGCCTCATGCCGGTCGATCATCTGCTTCAGCCAGATCGGCTCGCCGCAGAGATCCATGTAGTCGGTACCCGACGCGACGCAGGCGGCAAGCAGATCGGAACCGTAAAGCTGGTATGGACCGACCGTGGTGATGACCAGCTTCGCTTGATCGACCATCGCCCGCAACGACGCAGGATCGGCTGCGTCCGCAACGATCAGCGGAGTATCAGCGGGGGCGCCGATCGCATCGCGAACGGAGGCGAGCTTGTCCCTGTTGCGCCCCGCCATCGCCCATGTCGGCGACCCGTCACCGGCGTAATGCGCGGCGAGGTACTCGGCGACGAGCTGGCCGGTATATCCCGTCGCGCCGTAGACGACGATGTCGAACTTCGCGGACACGGATCGCGCTTTCTGCAGGACCGCGGGCGCTATGCTTCCACCCCGAACGTCAGCCCTGCGTGCTCTTGCAGCCGCTTGATCAGCTTGTGCTGCATCGCCGCGCCCGGTGTCCAGAAGCCGGCGGCGACGTCCGTCGTGTCGCGCAGCATGCAGATCGCGCATTCCGAGATCATCTTCGAGGTCGAGCCGTAGCCGGGATCGCGGTCGCCGGTGACGCCGGCGCGGACCATGCGGCCGTCGGGCGCGATCGCGACATAGAGCAGATCGAAGCGACCGTTCTCCCGCTCCTCCTTCGACGGCCCCTCGCCCGGCTTTGGCGCGTTCGGGCCGGTCTTTTCGGCGTTGGCGGCCATCACACGCTTCGCATTGGCCTCGCCCTTCTCGCCGGGACCGGTCAGAACCATCTCGTCGTAAACGAACTCGCGGCCGTAGGGGAAGCCCATCAGCATGTTGGAGCGATGAACGTTGCGCGTGTTGATCAGCGCCATCATGAAGGGCGCTGCCCAGGATTGCAGATCCTCCTCGAGCAGCGACCTGTTGCCCTTCGGCTGCTTCGGACCGGTGAAGCCCGGCGTCAGCGCGAACGGATCGTTCAGGATCGCGATGAGGCTGATGTCCTTGGCGACCGCATCGAAGGTCGCCTTCGCGCTCGCCGCGGTGCCGCCCGAGAGCGTGCCGCGCATGTCGCGCACACGGCCCTTCACGCGCGCGGCGGGCGCGCCGAACGCGCGCCTGGCCTCTTCCTGCACGAAGAACGCACCGAGCTCGAACGGCACGGAGTCAAAGCCGCAGGAGAAGACGATGCGCGCGCCGCTCTCTTTCGCGGCTGCCTCGTACTTGTCGATCATCTGCCGCATCCAGATCGGCTCGCCGCAGAGATCGAAATAATCCGTCCCGGTGGCGACGCAGGCCGCGAGCAATTCCTCGCCGTAGAGCTGGTACGGACCGACCGTCGTGATCACCGACATCGTCCGCTCCGCCATTGCCTTCAGCGAGGCCGCATCGGACGCATCCGCCACGATCAGCGGCGTGTCCGCCGGCGCGCCGATCGCGTCGCGCACGGACTTCAGCTTGTCGAGGCTGCGACCTGCCATCGCCCATTTCAGCGTCTTGTCACCTTTGTAGTGCGTCGCCAGATATTCGACGACGAGCTGGCCGGTGAAACCGGTCGCACCGTAGACGACGATGTCGAATTTCGCAGAGCTCATGGTCGGCCTTTATTTCTTCGCGTAACTCACGCCCATGCCGGCGCGGACGTCGCTTTGAATACCATAGGGCGGGATCGGATAGCGCAGGCCGTTCTTCGCCAGCGCCTTCATACCCTCAATCGCCTTGGCGAGATGTTCCGGCTTCAGCGCCATCAGCATCTCCTCGTCCGGCACGCCGCCATAGCGCCGTTCGGCATAGCATGGCAAGGACAGGCTGGGCTCGCCGGTCTTGAGCGCCCGCCCCCAGGAATCCGCGCAGGCGGTCTCGCCGACCACGCCCCATTCGAACTTCTTGTAGCCGGTATATTGCAGCCCGTTGATCAGGATGATCATCTGTCCCGGCGTGGCATAGACGAGGCAGATGTCGGGCGGATCGAGCCGGCCGCTCGCGAGCGGGCTGACCGCGAGCGCCTGATACTGCCCGAACGGAACCACGTCGAGCGCCTCCTGACGCTTGCGCGCGTCCTCCGCGGTTCCATGCCAGACCCCGACATAGTTTTCGCCGGCGAGCCACTTTTCATCCTGCGGCGCGAGGCCGATCACCGCGCGGCACTGCGCGCCCACGAGATCGTCGCCGGTGACGCCGACGGTCCAGCCGAGCCGCGAGGCCATGCTGACGATCTGGTCGGTGGTGTGGATCGCATTCGGCCGCCGGATCTTGGGGATCGCCTCCATGTCCGCGGCGTGCGCAAACAGCTTCATGCCGATCACCGTCGTCTTCAGCCGCAACAGGCTGTTGAGATCGGCAACGAGGCCGGAAAGTTCGATCCTCTCGGCAGTCGGCTGTGACATGGCGTCCTCCGGACCGGCGATCGTGCGCCGGTGCTGCGTTCTTGTTTTGCGGCTCTCGTTCTAGTCCTTGGCCGGTCCCGGAAGCAACTCGCCGGTCCGTCCCATGACACGGTACGTCAAAAGACCGATCCATTCGCGCACGGCGACGTCGGTCCTGCCGAGCCCGTCTGCACCATAATTGGTGAAGGAGAAAACGTCGTCACGCCCGCCCATCCGCCAGTCTACGGGATAGGCCTCGACGTTGAAGCCGGCCTTGCGAAATATCCCCATCGAGCGCGGCATGTGGAAGGCCGAAGTGACCAGGAGCCATCGTTCGCCCGGCTTCGGCGCCACCAGCTGCTTCGTGAAGATCGCGTTCTCCCAGGTGTTGCGGGAGTCGCGTTCGAGGATCAGGCGCTGCTTCGGTATGCCGATGCTTTCCAGGATCGGCGCGGAGTAGTCGGCTTCCCGGGCTTCGGTCGAGACCATGTTCGCAGTGCCGCCGGTGAAGGCGATGCGCGCATTGGGATAGCGGCGCGCGAGCTCGGCCGCCGCCAGCAGGCGATCGGCCGCGTGCGAGACCACCGGCGTACGATGCGCCGCCGACAGATCGGTGTCGACGGAGCCGCCGAGCACAATGATGCCGTCGGGCGCCCCGCGCGACGGATCCCATGGCGGAAAGCGCGATTCCAAGGGATAAAGCAGAAGATTGCCGAGCGGCGAGAACGCGGCGAGCGCCAGCAGGACCAGCGTGATCACGGCAAGCTTGCGACCGAGCGCAGCGAAGCGCGTCGCCATCAGCACCAGTGACAGGATTCCGAGCTCGACCAGGAGATTGATCGGCAGAAGCGCGGCGCCAAGGGTCTTGGAAAGAACGAAGTACAGGGGAGCCTCGCTGGAATGATCTTTGAATCATCTTGGCACACACGGGCTTGACCGGCCCGTCCATCTTCAGAAATCTTCTTGAAAGAGGATCGATCGCCCGGTCAAGCCCGGGCAGGACAAGATCTCATGACGAGTTCTGATGAAACCGATTGGACGCGGCAAATGACCCATCACCACCTGCACTCAAGTCCCGAAACCTGCCATTGGGGCTTCTTCGAAGCCGCGCTCAAGCCCGTCCTCACCATCGCGAGCGGCGATGAGGTGACGGTCGACACCATCAGCGGCGGACCGGACATGCTGCCCGACCGCAGCAAGTTTCACATTCCGCCGGAGATGTTCGAGGTCCATGCCAAGAATGAGCGCATGCTGCCGGGTCACATCCTCACCGGCCCGATCGCGGTGGAGGGTGCCGAACCCGGCGACGTGCTCGCGGTCGATATCCTCGATGTCCAGCTTCGCCAGGACTGGGGCTGGAACATGATCAAGCCGCTGTCCGGCACCCTGCCCGATGATTTCCACGAGACGCGAATCCTCAACATCCCGCTGGACCGGACGCGGATGGTCGGCCGCATGCCATGGGGCCTCGACCTGCCCCTCAAGCCGTTCTTCGGTGTCATGGGGGTGTCGCCGCCGCCGGCCTGGGGCCGCATCTCCTCGCTGATCCCGCGCGCCATGGGTGGCAATCTCGACAACAAGGAGCTCGGTGCGGGTGCGACACTGTATCTGCCGGTGTTCGTTCCAGGCGCGCTGTTCTCCTGCGGCGACGGCCATGGCGTGCAGGGCGACGGCGAAGTCTGCGTCACCGCGATCGAGACGGCGCTCCGGGGCCGCTTCCGCCTGACGCTGCGCAAGGATCTGCGGTTCGACTATCCGCGCGCCGAGACTGCGACGCACTACATGACCATGGCGATGGACCCCGACCTCGACCAGTGCGCGGTGCGCGCGCTACGCGACATGATCGTGCTGCTCGGTGAGACGCGAAACCTGTCGCGCGAAGACGCCTACACGCTGTGCAGCCTGGCGGCCGATTTGCGGGTGACGCAGACCGTCAACGGCTCCAAGGGCATCCATTGCATGATCGAAAAGGCGATCGTGCACGGCTGAGCCGTGCCCGGCCTTCCCTGACCTGTCAACGCGACGCGCCGCCCGGGACCCCACGCGGCGCGCTGCATTTTTGCAATTTCTCCTAGCAATTCCAATGACTTGAAACCGCGACTCAGCTTGGATTTGACTTCCACCCCTGAACCTAAATAGAGTCTTAATCGTTACTTTTATGTACCTGAGTAAGAGGCTAGCGTTCGGGCCATGGCCACCGAAAAAGCCGAGACTGACCGCATTCCCGTAACCTTGGCGCTCTCAACCATCACCTATCTGGAGAAACTGGTGAGACAGGGCACCCACGGCACGAGCGTTCCCGGCGTCGCGCGGACATTGATCGAGGAAGGCATCCGTCTCGCCATCAAGGACGGGCTTTTGTCGATTCGCGACAATGGCAGGACGTGAGCGCGCGCCGAACGTGAAGCGGACGGATCTCGCAGGCGGATGGCCGACATCTGCAACCTGGGACCGCTACAATGCCTGTTCTCTCACCAACCTGGACCAACGAACGAATTGAACTTCTGAAGCGGCACTTCGAAGCTGGCCTCTCCTGCCGCGAGATTGCCGCCGACATCGGCGTGAGCCGCAACGCCGTCATCGGCAAGCTGTCCCGGCTGAATCTCACGCGCGGCAGGTCGACCGACGAGCGCAAGCTGGAGCGGAGCCCGCCGGCGCGCGGATCGAGAGCTGTGCCGCGGCTGCAATATGAGATGCTCGCCACGATCTATGGCGGGACCGGCGCCCCTGTCGTCACCGGACCGATCGACGAGGCTAATCGCTGCTCGCTGCTGGAACTTTCCAAGAATCGCTGCCGCTGGCCGATCTCGACGCCGGGTGCGGCGGATTTCTGCTTCTGCGGCAACTCTGCGCCCGACGGCCAATCCTATTGCGCCGGCCACAGCCGCCTCGCCTACCGGCCGAACTCTCGCCCGCGCGTGATGCGTGGCTGAGCCGCACTCCCAAAACAAAAAACCTCCGGCGGGGCATCACCGGAGGTTTCTGGAGGCTTAGCATGAAGCTAAGAGCCGCGACTTTCGTAATCGGCTGAAAACAATATAGCTGATCAACTCAGGTAAGTAAATAAGTTTGAAGGCAATCGAATCGCATAGCTCGTCTTCGTTGCCTGCACAGGCCAGCCGGATCTTCCGAAAGCCGCTCTCGTAAAAAAAGCCCCGGCGGTGTTCCGCCGGGGCTTCATCAGATCCGAAGACCTCAGGCTTACCAGTTGCGCTGGGCGCGCAGCAGGAGGCTGTAGGTGTCCTGGTCCTTCAGCTCGTAGGTGGCCGCCGGCTTGGCGACGCTCGTCAGCGCTCCGGTCGTGATCACGCCCGAATACTTCTGGTCGAGGTGGCTGTAGGTGAAGTCAGCCGAGAAGGTCAGGTTCTTCACTGGCGTCCAGCGGGTGATGACACCCACCTGGCCGATGTTGAAGTCCGGGTTGCAGGTGCCGGTCAACGTCGCGAACGCGGCGCTGCCGCAGATCAGGCCCTTCGCCGTGCCGCTGTAGTTGACCGCCGCCCACGCGCCGTACAGCGCCGTGTTCCAGAACGGGCTCCAGTTGTGGGTGTAGGCGCCACGGAAGCCGTAGGTCTTGGTCAGCTCGAGCTGGCCGTTGGGGCCGAACACCGCATCAGACACGCCGGCAAAGCCGATGCTCTGATAGGCGGCGTTCGAGCTGCCGAACATCGAGTAGCTGGTCGCAGCCAGCTCCTGGAAGTTGTAGCGGCTCGCGCCCTCGGTGTAGACGCCGGACAAGTTGATCACGTCGCCAGCGCCGGTCGGGATGTTCTTGATCTGCAGTGCGAGCTGAACGGCCCAGCCCCACTTGCTGTCCGGATGCCCCGTCGCCTCGGTCGCCCCGTAATAGCCAACCTGGTTGTCGTGCGCCGCGACCGACGCCTGGAACAGGCCCCAGGCCTGATCGACGCGGACCATGCCGACGAGGTCAGGAGACCGGGTGCCGCCGAGACTGTTCGCGCCGTAGGCGCCGCCGAGGACGCCGGTGGTGGACATGCCGGCGGTGTTCCAGATGTTGGTCTGGAAGACCTGCGTCTGGTCCTGAGCCGAGAACGCGGCCGTCACGCCCTGGCCGAAATCGGCCGTGTAGGTGAACTGGGCAACACCGTTGGTGGTGCCGCTGCCGCCGACCAGCTGGTCGAAGTTGTTGCCGGGATAGTTGATCCAGGGCGCGTCGAACTGCGACACGGCCTTACCCATGGTGAAGCCGGCGAACTGGATGAAGGCATAATAGACGCCGAGCGAACCGCCCGAGATGCCGCCGTCCGTGGCGTTGACCGCGCCGCCGCTCGAACCGACGAGGCCGTTGCCCGCAGCGTTCAGACCGAGCGTGCCGCTATACTGGGTCCCGCCCGAGCCCGAACCGGTGCCGACATAGTTGCCGGTCGTCCAGGTGAAGACCGCGTCGAAGTAGGTGCGGACCACGCCGTACTCGGTGGCGGTGCGCGTGTCGATGTTGAGATCTTCACGAGCGCGCATCGAGTAGTAGTTCGTCAGGCGGTTGTTGGCCGCGAACACGTTGTTGTACTGGGCGCTGTAGTTGCCGCCGGCATTGAGCGCGACTTCAGCACGCAGATAGCCGCCCAGCTTGATGCAGGTGTCGGTGCCCGGGATGTAGTAGAAACCCGCACCGTAGAGCGTGCAGATCTTCACGTACTCGACCGCCTTGGCCTTGACCGGAAGATCGGCCGCCTGGGCTCCACCCACGGCGATCAGACCCGCCGCAGTGCCGAGCAAAAGGCTCTTCACCACTTTCATTTAAAACCTCCAAGTTGCTCATTTTACGGAGACCGGACCGCAAGGCCCCCCAGATCCCCGTCTCTTCAAATTCCGCTCGGCCGCTTCGCGCTTTCGGACACACCCGCCTGAGACGCGAGGGACGTGAGCGAACCACCTGCAACGGGACGATCGAGTACCCCCCACCGTCACGGATCAATATGCCTGCGCCGTTCTGTTAATCAAAATAGTTTATTGGCTCAGCTTACTGGTTTCACTAAACCTGTGCCCGGGGCGCAACACTTCACCTGACCCAATTGGCTGACTGGCTAATATTTGTAGTTTTAGTGACACAATCACCCTGCTCTGCACTTGCATCAGAGCAGACTTGCGTGGACTATGGCCTTCCACGGTACCGGCCTAGAAACGTCAGATCACGGGAGTGACGCTGTGTCCGCGACGAGGAAAGAAGGAGCGCGCCTCCGCTCAGTCGGCAATCTGGATATCATCAGGCGATTCACCTGGGAGATATCGTCGATCAATATGCATCTGGAGGAACTGCGCCAGTTCTGGGCGAGAACGCTTGGCATCAGCGGCCCGCAATGGCTGATCCTGATGGCGATCTCCGACCTCGACAAGGGGGACGGCGTCCCCGTCAACGTGGTCTCCAAGCTGCTCCATGTCGATCCCTCGTTCGTCACCACCCAGTCCAAGCTCCTTGAGAAGAAGGGCCTGCTCCGCCGGCGCCCCTCGCCGACCGATGCCCGGGTGGTCCGGCTTTCGCTGGTCGAAAAGACCCAGAAGCACATCGCGAGCCTCAACGAACAGTACAAGACGATCCGCGAATTCGTCTTCCAGGAGTTCGACGAAAATGAGCTCGCCGAATTCACCACCAAGCTCGCGACGCTGAAGACCAGGCTCGAAAAAGCCTGCGTCAGAATATCCCTCGACTTCTGAGGCGAGCGCCCGCGCTCAGATCCGCCGGCCTGCGGCGCCGAGCCGCGATTCAAGCCAGTCGAAGATATATTCGTTGGCAAGGCTCGGATTGTCCGCATGGGCCTGTGCCGCGCCGGTCTCCGCCGCGCCGAACACCTTCAGCGCGATGTCCGAGCCTCCGAGTCGGGACTGCTGCACGATCTGGCTCACCCGGTCGGGCTTGAGCCAGCCGTCCTCGCCGAGCGTGATCAACACCGGAAAGTCGACGCTGCTGGCCATCAGCGGCGAATGCGGCACCGGGACGATGCCGAGGTCGCTCATCGCGAATCGGCTGGCGAAGAAGGACTGTTCGTGCAGATCCCACAAGCCGCCGTCGCAGACCGCTGCAGCGAGCCGCGGCTCCTGCAACACTGCGCGCGCCACGAAAGAGGAGCCCCACCCGTCCGCCACGATCGCGACGCGATCGAAATCGACGTCGCTGCGCGCCTCCAGGTAGTCCACGGCACTTGCAATCGAGCTCTCGAGGTCACGGCGCTGCAAAAGCACGTCGGCGTAATCGTCGCGCTTGTCGCCAAGCAGGTCCAGCGCAAGCATCGAGAATCCGCGTTCGCGCGCATGTGGCGCGAGCTTGAACAAGAACTCTTCCTTGCGATGCCCGGGCTCGCCGATACAGATCACGGTCGGCGCCCGTCCGTTCGCCGACGCAGGCAGGAAGTAGCCCTGCAACGAATGGCCTTCGACCCACGGTATGGTCACGACCTCACCGGCCGGCCCACGCGCCGCGACGAAGCGGCGGGCGCATTCCTGCATCGCGAGCACCGCAACCCAGCGGCGCTCGTCGGCCTGATCGAGCGGCATCGCGGCCGCGCTGTAGTAGTTCATCGCACGCAGCCAGTTGCGCTGCGCGGTGGCCAGATGGCCCTCCGCGAACGCAGCCTCCGCACGCTGCCGGTTGGCTTGCGCGAGCTTCTTCCATTCGCGATGCCAGGATTGCTCGTCATCCCGGTTGAGCTGCCGCGCGATCATCAGGCATTCCGCGATCGTGGCGCCGCCCTCCTGGGCCGCGGCAAGCAACCGCGTGAATTCAGCGGAGATGTCCTCTCTCTCCGGGCAAAGGGTCCAGTCGTTGGAGAGGCATGCGGGTATCATCGGAAACTACGTTCTGGATCGCGTTACCCCTGACTGACTAAACTATTTTGGTTCCCTGACCAAGCTGCCGCGCACTGAATGAGACCCGTTCAAGATCACCATCGCTTGAACGCACGAATCATGTCGCATGCGTGACATTCCGTTTTGTCATGAAGGACTGCCGCGCGCGAAAGAGGTACGTGAATATCACCAACGCAACTCTTGTCATGACGATCATCATACCTATATTCGCGCGCGTTCGTTGACAGTCTCAGCCGAGCCGCCAGCCAACCTCCTGGGTGAAGCTTTCGTAGAAGGCCCTGTCGTAAGCCTGCTCGGGCGTCGCGCGTACGCGCTGGTCGAGACGTTTTGCGTCCTCGCCCACAAGAATACGCCACCGCTCTGCTTTCACCCCGTCGAGAATGATCTTCGCGGCTTCCGCAGCCGTCGTCGGCGCATCCTCAAGGAAGCTGCGGGCGCGTTCGGCGAATACCGCCTGGATCTCCTCGTCCGACATTTTGTCAGCATCTTGCACGCCGGCCGCGACCATGCGCTTGCGGGTCAGCGCGACCTCGTCGGGGCTGAGTCGGTCTGATCCGTCACTGCTCTGCACCTTGCGCGAGTTGGAGACGATCGAGGTGCCGATGTGGCCGGGCATCACCACCGAGCATTTGACGTGCGGCGCGTGCAGGCGGAGGTCGTTGATCAACGCTTCGGTGAATCCCTTCACCGCGAACTTCGCCGAGCTGTAGGCGGTGTGCGCCTGGTTCATCCCGATCGAAGCCCAGAAGCCGTTGACACTCGCGGTGTTGACGATGTGGGCCTCGTCCGCCGCCACCAGCATCGGCAGGAAGGTGCGTACACCGAGATAGACGCCGCCCCAGCAGATGTTGAAGGTGCGCTCCCACTGCTCGCGCGTGTTGGTGAACAGGCTGCCGCCGCCGCCGATGCCGGCATTGTTGAACAGAAGATGGATCCTGTCGGTCTTCTGCTGCTCGGCGAGCTCGTCGCGAAAACGCCTCAGATGATCTTCGATCGAGACGTCGGCGACATGTGTCGTGACGCGCAGGCCCTGCGGCAGCTTCTCGACCTCGCAAAGCCGCTTGGTCTCGGCCATCGCGGCTTCCGAGACGTCGCACATCGCGACGTTGCAGCCCTCGGCAACGAGCTGCCGTGCGAGTTCGCGCCCCATCCCGGTGCCGCCGCCGGTGATGACGGCGATCTTTCCTGCAAAATCTTTCATGAGACTTTCGGCCCCTCCCCTTGTCGGTATGTTTCTTCGTCGCTGCTCCGCTCGTAGCGGCGCAGCGCAAAATGTAGCAGCGCCGCACCCGCAGGTAAAAGCGGATCGGCGCTGCCATCTTCGACATCGGTTATTTCGGGGCGCGGACTATTCGGCCGCGTCCTGTTGCCCGTTCAACGCACCGAGCGCATCCAGCGCCTTGCGGGTCGCGGCCTGCTGCGCGGGCGAGGCTTCCGGCATCGGCGCACGCGGATATGTCCTGGGAAGGCCCTGGAGCGTCTGCGCATAGCGCGTGCAGGCCGGCAGATTGTCGGCGATGATCGCGTTCCACAGCGTCAGCAGCTTCTTGTGCAGGTCGAGCGCGCGCGGATGATCACCCGCCTTCACCGCATCCCACAGTGCGACCGAAGCGTGCGGCGCCGCCGTCAGGATCGCGGCGATCGAGCCGTGGGCGCCCAACGTGTAGGACGGATACATCAGGGCATCGACCGCGCTGTAGATCAGCTTGTCCGGCGCCATCATCATGAGATCGGCAAACAGCTTGAGATCGCCCGCGCTCTGCTTGACGCCGACGACAAGCGGCACCTCGGTCATGATCCGCGTCAGGAGTGCCGACGACAGATAGGACCACGGCACGACGTTGTAGATGATGATGGGCATGCCGGTCTCGTCCGCCATGGCGCGGAAATGCGCCACCATCGCCTCGTCATCCGGCTTGAACAGATAATGCACCGGCGTGACCTGGAGCGCCGCGACATTCATGTCGCGCACCAACTTGCCGCGTCGGATTGCATCGCGTGTGGAGTCGACGATAATGCCGGCGATAACGGGAATGCGCCCCTTCACCGCCTCCACCGTCGCGGCCATCAGGTCGCGATATTCCTCGTGGTCGAGCGTATGC
>JAEYRD010000015.1 GCA_023435725.1 Pseudomonadota bacterium
CCACCGGCGGCACGCATATGCTGATCGCCTCCGGCAAGATCGAGCATCCTCTCAAGGCGATCGCCGATGGCGGCCGCTGCACCTGGTTCCTGACACCTGCCAACCCCATCACCTCGCGCAAGCGCTGGATCGCGGGCTCCTTGGAGCCGAAAGGCACCCTCACCATTGACGCCGGCGCAGTGGCCGCACTGCGCGCCGGAGCCAGCCTGCTGCCGGCCGGCGTGATCAGGATCGAGGGCCAGTTCGCCCGCGGCGATGCCGTGATCGTGCGCGGCCCCGACACCAGCGAAGTCGGCCGCGGCCTGATCGCCTACGACGCCGACGACGCCGAACGGATCAAGGGGCGTTCCTCTCCGGACGTGATGGCCATCCTCGGCATTAGCGGCCGCTCGGAGATGATCCATCGCGACGATCTGGTGGTGGGCGGGTAAGGGGAGCTAGGCCGCTGGCCGAACTACTGTCCGCCAGTTGAAGCCCTGCCATACCCTCCCCGCCCTTCGCAGACGCGGGATTTCCGTGCTAGGACACGCCCTTAGCAGAAGGTTGAAACCCCATGGCCGCCCCCCTCAAAGCCGTTGACGGCAATGCCGATCTCCAGGCGCTGATGTCCGATCTCGCCACCCGTGCCCGCGCTGCCGCGCGCGTGCTGGCGCTGGCGCCGCCGGAGCAGAAGAACCGGGCGCTCGAGGCCATGGAGCGGGCGATCCGCGACAATGCTGCGGCGATCCTCGCCGCCAATGCCGAGGACGTCGCTGAGGCCCGTGCCTCCGGTAATGCCACCTCCTCCTTCATCGACCGCTTGACGCTGACGCCGGCGCGCGTCGAAGGCATGGCCGAGGGCATCGGCATCGTGCGAGGCATTGCCGATCCGGTCGGCGTCGTCACCGAGAGCTGGCAGCGGCCGAACGGCATGACCATCGAGCGCGTGCGTGTGCCGCTCGGCGTCGTCGGCGTGATCTTCGAGAGCCGGCCCAATGTCGCGGCCGATGCCGGCGTGCTGTGCCTGAAGTCGGGCAATGCGGTCATCCTGCGCGGCGGTTCGGACAGTTTCCGCTCCTGCCGCGCCATCCATGAATGCCTGGTGCAGGGCCTGCGCGAAGCCGGACTGCCTGAAGCTGCGATCACGCTGGTGCCGACGCGAGACCGCGCCGCAGTCGGCATGATGCTGTCGGGATTGAACGGCACCGTCGACGTGATCGTGCCGCGTGGGGGCAAGAGCCTCGTCGCGCGCGTCGAGGCGGAAGCGCGCGTGCCGGTGTTCGCCCATCTCGAAGGCGTCAACCACGTCTACATCGATGGCAGCGCCGACCTCGCCATGGCCAAGTCGATCGTGCTCAACGCCAAGATGCGCCGCACCGGCGTCTGCGGTGCAGCGGAGACGCTGCTGGTCGATCGCGCCGCTGCTGCAAACAGCCTGAAACCGCTGGTCGAGATGCTGATCGAGGCCGGCTGCGAAGTGCGCGGCGACGACGCCGTGCAGAAGATCGATGCGCGCGTAAAGCCTGCGAGCGAAGACGATTGGGACACCGAATATCTCGATGCGATCATCGCGGCGAAGGTGGTCGACGGCGTCGATGGCGCGATTGCGCATATCCAGAGCCACGGCTCGCATCACACCGATGCGATCGTGAGCGCGGATGAGACCGCTGCGAAGAAGTTTCTGAGCGAAGTCGATTCCGCAATCGTGCTGCACAACGCCTCGACGCAGTTCGCCGATGGCGGCGAGTTCGGCTTCGGCGCCGAGATCGGCATCGCCACCGGCCGATTCCACGCCCGCGGCCCTGTCGGCGCCGAGCAGTTGACGAGCTTCAAGTATCGCGTCCACGGCACAGGGCAGACGCGGCCGTAAACGGCGCGAGGCGCGGGCATTGAGTAACAAATTCGTCGTGCCGCGTTCCGTGGCGCAAGCGGTCCCGCCCCACACCGAGGGCATGCGTATCGGCCTGCTCGGCGGCTCGTTCAATCCGCCGCATCAGGCTCATCGCGCGATCAGCCAATTCGCACTCAAGCGACTGCTACTCGATCGCGTCTGGTGGCTGGTGACCCCCGGCAATCCGCTGAAGGAGAACGGCAACCTGCATGAGCTCGGCGAGCGCATGCAGGCGGCGCGCGACGTCGCTGATGATCCCAGGATCGAGGTGAGCTGTCTCGAATCCGTCATTCGCACCCGCTATACTATCGACACGATCAACACCCTGCGCCGCCGCTTCAGTGGCTTGCGCTTTGTCTGGATTATGGGTGCCGACAACCTCGCTCAATTCCATCGTTGGCAGGACTGGCGGCGCATCGCCGGCCAGGTGCCGATTGCAGTCATCGATCGTCCGCCGCAGAGTTTTCGCGCCCTCGCCTCACCCGCCGCCCAGGCGTTGGCGCGCTATCGCATGCCCGAGAGTGAGGCAGCATTGCTTGCGGACCGGCCGGCGCCAGCCTGGGTCTTCCTGACCGGATTGAAGCTCAATCTCTCCTCGACGGGCCTGCGGAACCCGGATGGGAGCTGGAAAGGTACGAAGTGAGTCAGACTGTGCGGATTGCGGGTCTCTGGCATATTGAAACCCTTAACCCCACATGATGTAGTGTAACCGGTGAGTGCCGGATTCGGCATTCGCGATACAGTGAAAGGAATGGTCCCTGGCCACATCTGTATTGTCCAAGTCTGTTTTACCCAAGGTAGCGAAACCCGCGCGTAAAACATCGACCAAAGCTGCGGCCTTGAAGGCGCAACCCGACGCCGACAAGACGCTGAGCCTGATCCTCTCCCGCCTCGAGGATATGAAGGCGGAAGAGACGGTCACCATCGACCTTCGCGGCAAATCGGCATACTCTGATTACATGATCGTCACCACGGGCCGGGTGAACCGGCACGTTGGCGCGATCGCGGAGAACGTCACGAAGAGCCTCAAGGAAACCGGCATCAAGAGCATCCACGTCGAGGGCTTGCCCAATTGCGACTGGGTGCTGATCGATTCCGGCGATGTGATCGTGCACGTGTTCAGACCCGAGGTCCGCGAGTTCTACAATCTCGAGCGATTGTACACGCAGGGCCCAGGGGCGGCGAAGGCGATCTAGGGGGCTACGACTGGCCGATTTCGAATCGGCTGGCGCGCATGCTAGCGTCGTGCGCGCGCGAGATGCGCGCGGTCTTGAAAACGCGACCCTGAAGACGTGACCCTGAAGGCGTGCCCCTGAAGACTTGGTCCTGAAGACGTCATGCGTGTTGCTGTCATTGCGGTGGGCCGGCTGAAGCAGGGCCCCGAACGGGAGCTTGCCGACCGCTATTTCGAGCGGTTCGACGAGGCCGGCCGCAAGCTTGGATTCCGCGAGCTGTCGATCCACGAAATTCCCGAAAGCCGCGCGCGCGACGCCGCGACACGGATGGCCGAAGAGGCCACGGCGATCGGCGCGCACATTCCGGAAAAATCGATCCTGGTGGCGCTGGACGAGCGCGGCCAGAATCTCGATTCCACCGTATTCGCACGGCATCTCGGCCGCTGGCGCGACGAGGGTGCCGGTCATACTATCTTCGTGATCGGAGGGGCGGACGGACTTTCGCCCGAATTGCGCCGTAAGGCCAAGCTCGCGATCGCGTTCGGCTCTGCGACCTGGCCGCATCAAATGGTCCGCGTCATGCTTCTGGAACAGCTTTATCGGGCCGCCACCATTCTTGCCGGCCACCCTTATCACCGCGCATGATGCGCGCCACAACGAACACCTTTGCGTAAAGCGATGCGAGCGCCGATACTCAACCTGCTGCTGATCGCTAGCGTTGCCGGCGCAAGCCTCGCGCAAGCTCAGACGCCGGCGCCACAGACCGCGGCGATCTCACCCGACGCGATCAAGCAGCGCGAGCAGGAGCTGGAAGCCGCCCGCGCAAGGCAGAAGAGCGCGGAGGAAGCCCAAGCCAAGCTCAAGGCCGAGATCAACTCGCTCGGTCAGGACCGCACCCAGCTCAATCAGCAGTTGATCGATACTGCCGCCAATGTGCGCAACGTCGAGAGCAAGATCGACGAAGCCGAAGCCCGGCTGCGCACGCTGAACGGCCGCGAGCAGGAGATGCGCTCTTCGCTTGATTCGCGCCGCGCCGACATCATCGAGGTGCTGGCGGCCTTGCAGCGCGCCGGCCGGCGCACGCCGCCCGCGTTGCTCGTTCGCCCCGAAGATGCGCTGCAATCCCTGCGCACGGCGATGCTGCTCGGCGCCATCGTGCCGGAATTGCGCGGCCGTGCGGAGAAGCTTGTAAGTGAGCTTGGCGAGCTCGTCGCCTTGCGCAAGAACATCGCCACCGAGCGCGACCAGCTCGCCTTCGACCGCGACAGGATCCGCAACGATCAGACCCGACTCAGCGCCCTGGTCGATGAGCGGCAGCGCCAGCAGGCGTCCCGGGAAAAGGACCTCGATGCCGAGAACTCGCGCGCGATCACGCTTTCAAAGCAGGTTGGCGATCTCCAGGGACTGATCGCCAAAATGGAGCAGGATCTGCAAAGCGCCGCCAAGGCGGCGGAGGCCGCAAAGCAGGCCGAGGCGAAAGCGGCCGCCGGCGCCAAGTCCGGTCCGGCCGCCTTCAAGGACCGTTCCCGGACCAGCCCGGCGATCGCCTTCGCCTCGGCCAAGGGTCTCCTGCCCCTTCCGGTTAACGGTAACAAGGTCAGGGATTTTGGCGGTTCCGACGGCTTCGGCGGGGTCCAGAAGGGCATTTCGCTGGCAACCAGGCCCGGCTCCCAGGTCACGACGCCGTGCGATGGCTGGGTGGTCTATGCCGGCCCGTTCCGCAGCTATGGACAACTCTTGATCCTCAATGCCGGGGGCGGGTATCATGTCCTGATCGCCGGGATGGAGCGCATTTCGGTCAACATCGGACAGTTTGTGCTCACCGGGGAGCCGGTCGCGACCATGGGGTCGACCTCTCAAGTCGCCTCCATTCTCGCCACGAACGCGAGTCAACCTGTGTTGTATGTCGAGTTCCGCAAAGACGGCACTCCAATCGATCCAGGCCCATGGTGGGCCGCAAATGAAGGCGAGAAGGTTCGCGGATGATGCGCAAGACTTCAGTTATCCTCCTCAGCGCGGCCACCGGCGCGGCGCTGACGCTATTCGTGACCCAGCCGCGCGCGGTCTTCATGGGCTCCAGCGCGCGAGCCGCCACCGCGGACACCTATCGCCAGCTCAACCTGTTCGGCGACGTCTTCGAGCGCGTGCGCTCCGACTATGTCGAGAAGCCCGACGACACCAAGCTGATCGAATCCGCCATCAGCGGCATGCTCACCGGCCTCGATCCGCATTCGAGCTACATGGACGCCAAGAGCTTCCGCGACATGCAGGTGCAGACCCGCGGTGAGTTCGGCGGTCTCGGCATCGAAGTCACGATGGAAGACGGTCTGATCAAGGTCGTCTCGCCGATCGACGACACGCCGGCCTCGCGCGCCGGCATCATGGCCAACGACATCATCACCAATCTCGACGACGAGGCGGTGCAGGGCCTGACCCTGAACCAGGCGGTCGAGAAGATGCGCGGTCCGGTCAACACCAAGATCAAGCTCAAGATCATCCGCAAGGGCCAGGACAATCCGATCGACGTCACCCTGGTGCGCGACAATATCCGCGTCCGCTCGGTGCGCGCGCGCGTCGAGGCCGACGACATCGCCTACATCCGCATCACCACCTTCAACGAGCAGACCACGGAAGGCCTGAAGCGCGAGGTCGCCAACCTCTCGAACCAGATCGGCGACAAGCTCAAGGGCTACATCATCGATCTCCGCAACAATCCGGGCGGCCTGCTCGAGGAAGCGGTTACCGTCTCCGACTCGTTCCTGGAGAAGGGCGAGATCGTGTCGACCCGCGGCCGCAACGCCGAGGAGACCCAGCGCCGTACCGCGCATGCGGGCGATCTGACCAAGGGCAAGCCGGTCATCGTGCTGGTCAATGGCGGCTCGGCTTCGGCGTCCGAGATCGTCGCCGGCGCGCTGCAGGACCACAAGCGCGCGACCATCGTCGGCACGCGCTCGTTCGGCAAAGGCTCGGTGCAGACCATCATCCCGCTCGGCTCTGGCAACGGCGCGTTGCGGCTGACCACGGCGCGCTACTACACGCCGTCGGGCAAGTCGATCCAGGCCAAGGGCATCGTGCCGGACATCGAAGTGCTCCAGGACGTGCCGGACGAGCTGAAGTCGCGTACCGACACCAAGGGCGAGGCTTCACTGCGCGGCCACCTGAAGAATGACGGCGACGAGAAGACCGGCTCGCAGTCCTACGTCCCGCCGGACGCCAAGGACGACAAGGCGCTCAAGATGGCCGACGACCTGCTCCACGGCATCAAGAACAGCGCCTCCGCGGCGCCGACGCCTGGCAGCGACAACAAGGGCACGACGACCGACAAGCCCAAGGCGGCGAATTAAGGCAGCGAATTAGGGCCGCGAACCAGGCCGGCGCACCAAGTCGGCGCAACCCACGCGATCTCTCGAAAAGGGCGGCTCCCGGAGCCGCCCTTTTTGCTTGGAGCTCTGCCCGTCCCCGGCCTATCCCGGCCTGCCGCCACTTGACCTTGGCGTGGTATCGTCGGCGTGAGTGATTCGGGATCGCGCATGACTGAAACGGCCGATGATCTGAGCGCCCCGCTCGGACAGGACAAGCCGCGCCGGAGACGCCGGCTGCGACTACCGTTCACGGCCATGCAGGCGCTTGCCGTCTGCCTCGGCCTGTTCCTGGTCTCCTTCGCCGGCTTCGCCATCTTCAACAAGGATCCGCTCGGTGGCGAGCCGATGGTGCGGATTGCGATCCGCGAGCCCAAGGCCACGGACGAGAAGCCGGCTGCCGCCGGCCAGGGCCAGGAAAGCAAGCGCGAAATCAAGGAGACGCCGAAGCAGGCCACCACCCCCGGCGATCAGAAGACCGTCACCATGATCGACGGCTCCACCGGCGCGCGCCGCGACGTGGTGATCGGCAGCGGCGATGCAGCTGATATGGGCGAGGCGGCTTCCGCAGCGCCGCCCGTCATGGCCGGGATCGATCCGAAGCTTCTGGAGAAATCACGCTACGGCATGATCCCGGTGGTCTCCGACGGGCTGAAGCCGTTCAACGTCTATGCGGCGGATGCCGATCGCGCCAAGGCCGCCAAGATGCCGGTGGTCGCGATCGTGATCGGCGGGCTCGGCGTCGGCGCCGCCAAGACTACCGATGCCATCATGAAGCTATCGCCGGCGGTGACGCTCGCCTTTACGCCCTATGGCACCGATCCCGGCAAGCTCGCCGAGCGGGCCCGCGCCCAGCGCCACGAGATCTTCCTCCAGATCCCGATGGAGCCCTACGACTTTCCCGACAATGATCCGGGGCCGCAAACGCTGCTGACCTCGCTCAGCACTGACCAGAACATGGACCGCCTGTACTGGCATCTCAGCCGCATGCAGGGCTATGCCGGCATCACCAATTTCATGGGCGCCCGCTTCGTGGCGACGGATGCGGCGATGCAGCCGATCATCCGCGAGGCGGCCAAGCGCGGGCTCGGCTTCTTCGACGACGGCTCCTCGCCCCGCAGCATCGCGTCCCAGGCTGCGGCGAGCCAGGCGATGCCATTCGGCAAGGGCGACATCGCGATCGACGTGGTGCCGACCCCCGCCGAGATCGACCGTGCCCTGAACAAGCTCGAATCTGCGGCGCGCGAGCGCGGCGCGGCCGTCGGCACAGCCTCCGCCCTCCCGGTCTCGATCGAGCGCATCGGCGCCTGGACCAGGACATTGGGCGACCGAGGTATCCTTTTGGTGCCATTGACAACCGCGATGCTGAAATCAAAATCCAACTAAATCAACGAATTGGTACGGCACGGGTCCCGCGGGACCGATTATGCCTTACCGAACAGCACGCGAGAGGTTTGGCGGAATGGCGCGTTACGAGGATCTGCCCTACCGGACCTGCGTCGGTGTGATGCTGATCAACACAAAGGGACTGGTGTTCATCGGCCGCCGCGCCGGCGGCATCGAACATGTCGACGACAGCCACGTCTGGCAGATGCCGCAAGGCGGCGTCGATCCCGGAGAGGACACCTGGGACGCGGCCAAGCGCGAGCTCTACGAGGAGACCAGCGTACGCTCGGTCGAGCGGCTCGGCGAGGTCCCGGACTGGCTGATCTACGACATTCCGCGCACGGTTGCGGGACGCGCCTGGAAAGGCCGCTACCGCGGCCAGCGCCAGAAATGGTTCGCGGTGCGCTTCACCGGCAAGGACAGCGAGATCAACGTCGAGAAGCCCGGCGGCGGCGGCCATAAGGCCGAGTTCGTCAGCTGGCGCTGGGAGCCGATGAAGAACCTCCCCGAGTTGATCATCCCGTTCAAGCGCCCGGTCTATGAGCGCGTGGTGAAGGAATTTTCCGCGCTGGCGGATGAATAGATCAAATTGTCATTCCGGGTTCGGTGCTAATACATCGTCCGGAATGACGACGAGAGATCCACGCGTGAACGATCAAAAGCCCTACCGTCCCAATGTCGGAATCGCTCTCTTCAATGCCGACGGCCGCGTGCTGATCGGCCACCGCATCAAGGGCGACGGGCCCGAGATCATCCTGCCGGGCCTCGACTGGCAGATGCCGCAAGGCGGCGTCGATGAAGGCGAGAATTTGCGCGATGCCGCGATGCGCGAGCTCTGGGAGGAGACCAGCGTCGTCAGCGCGGACTATCTCGGCGAGAGCGACTGGTTCACCTACGAATTCCCGCCCTATGACGGACCGCAGACCCATCGCCTGGCAAAATTCCGCGGGCAGCGGCAAAAATGGTTCGCGCTGCGCTTCACCGGCAAGGATGACGAGATCGATCCGCTGACGCCGCGCAACGGACAGCCCGCGGAATTCGATGCCTGGCGCTGGGAGCGACTCGACCGCGTCGCCGACCTCGTGGTGCCGTTCCGCCGCAACGTCTATCGGGCGGTGGCGCAGCAGTTTGCGCGCTTCGGAAACTGAAACAGCGAAAACAACCCCATGCACAGTAGCCGGCGACTTCCGGCGCGATGCGCGGTGGTCGTTGCGAAATGACTGACACGCCGGAAAGAATTGGCGGCGAGGCGCGGTCTCGCTTCACCTCGCCATGGCCCGATCTCCCGGGCGGTCAGATCAATTCGTCGGCCCCACCGTGAACGGGCCGATCGCGATGACGTGGCAGTCATTGTCGTGCCTGGCGCAATCGGCGAGCGCCGAATTCACCGCGGCCTGCTCGTCCGCGGCTTTCAGCCCGAGGCCCGGCCGGCCAGCCGTGCCGACCGCGACCGCATTCCAGCCCATGCCATCACCGAGCTTGCGCACGACCTCGTCGCGCGCGTCGGCGACAATCGAGGCATTGCTCGCGGCATGGAAGAAGCCGGTGATCTTGAGCAGGCTCGGGATCGGCACGACGAAATTATCGTCGACCGCGACGATCATGCAGGCGACGCCCGCGATCGCACCGCACGACTCCAGGGAACGCCGCGCCGCCTCGTCGGCGGATGATGCGCCGAGCACCATGAAGTATTGACCGCCCGGGCCGAGTGCGACCGTTCGGGATTTCGCAGCCGGCACGAACAGGTTCTCGAGCCGGACTTTTGCGGGATCGCGCACGATCGGGAAGTCCTTCGATGCAAAGCCCCGCTCGGTCATGGAATCATGCCGGACCCAGGGCTGCGGCGGCATCGGCGGCCGGCCGTGCGTGTAGACAATGTTGTTGCCGACCGCATAGAGCTCGCAGCGCCGCGGCGATTGCGCCGCATCCGCACGCTTCTGGCACTGCTCCAGCGCCATGTTGCGCGCGGCTTCCTCATTCGGCTGGTTGAGCGCTGAACCGGTGAAACCGCCGATGTTCAGGGCAAAGGCCTTGTAGTCGCCGGCAACGGAATATTCGTTGGTGAGATAGCCGCGCACGCGCTCGTTGATGAACGGCACCATGTCGACCGCGAATTTGCCGCCGGTTGCGGGGGACGGCGAAGGCATCGGGGCCGGGTTGCCGGCAGCCGTGCCGCCTTGCGCCGGCGTGGGCACCGGCGCGGTGGTGGCGATGGCGGGAGTCGGGCTTGGGGCCGTCGCGGTCGGCGACGGGCTTGGTGCAGCCGTTGCGACCGCCGGAGCCTTGGTGGTCTCAAGCTTGGTGAAATAGAGGAAGCCGCCGACGCCGATGGCGACGATGGAGACGATCCCGACCACCAGCGGCCACATCCAGTTCGGTGCGGGTGCGGCCTTGCCAGCCACCTTTTTCACTTGCGGCGTCGTGTAGGTACCGTCCTCGCGCCGCATCGCCACCATATAGGCGTGCACGGGCGTGGGGATGTTCTTGACCTCCTGCGCGCCGATATCGGCGAAGTGAACCGACAGCTTGTTGGCGACCTGCTCGTGCACGGCGCGGGAGACGCAGATGCCGCCGACCTCGGCGAGGCCCTCGAGCCGCGCCGCGATGTTGACGCCGTCACCGAGCAGATCGCCATCGCGCTCGACGACATCGCCGATGGTGATGCCGATGCGGAACGACATCTGCCGGCTCGGCGGATAGGCCATGTTGCGCGTCCGCAACGACTCCTGGATGTCGATCGCGCAGCGCACCGCGTCGACCGCGCTCGGGAATTCCGCGAGCACGGCATCGCCCGCAGTATTGAAGATGCGCCCACCGGCCTTGGCGATGAAATCGTCGACGACGGAGCGATAGGAGGCGAGACGTCGCAGCGTCTCCTCTTCGTCTTCCGCGACCAGCCTCGAGTAACCGGCAATATCGGCCGCAAAAATCGCTGCGATCTTGCGTTTCATCTGCGACCGGCCCCCGGAACAAATTCCGTGGGATCAGAATGCCGCTATCGGCGGCGCCGTGCAACAAAGTTTCAGCGCCCGCCACGGTCGTGACGAGCGCTGAACTCATTCAAGAATTTCTTATACGAGCCCCGGAGCGGTGCCCCGGGGCTTAGTGCATCGCCGTCGTATTGAGCTCGTGCTGGATGCTCTTGAAGTTGTCGAGCCGGGTGATCGCGAGATCGAGCTCGTGACCTTCCTTCTCAGACAGCTTCTCCTGCATCTCCGCGATGGTATCGGCGAACTGCGCCCGATCGAGCTCCTCGATCGAGGTGGCAACGTCTGCGAGAACGGTAAGACGGTCGCCGGAAACTTCTGCGAGCCCGCCCAGAACGATGACCTTCTGCTTCTGGCCGCCGGTGATGATCGTCAGGATGCCGGGCCGCACCGCAGCCACGAGAGGAGCGTGCCCGGCGAGCACGCCGAAGTCACCCTCAAAGCCGGGGATGTCGACCTGATCGACCTCGCCGGAGAATGCGAGCCGTTCCGGTGAAACGAGATCGAAGTGGAAGGTGGCCATTGAGAACCTGCGAATGGTGAGTAGCGAATGGTGAGTAGCGAATGACGAGCGGCGAGATCAGGGAGCAGCTATTCGCCACTCCCCGTTCGCTACTCGCGAGCTTAGGCCGCCTCGGCTGCCAGCTTCTTGCCCTTCTCGACCGCCTCTTCGATGGTGCCGACCATGTAGAAGGCAGCTTCCGGGAGGTGGTCGTACTTGCCTTCCACCAGGCCCTTGAAGCCCTTGATGGTGTCCGCGAGTTCAACGAACTTGCCGGGCGAGCCGGTGAAGATTTCGGCGACGTGGAACGGCTGCGACATGAAGCGCTCGACCTTGCGGGCACGAGCCACGACCAGCTTGTCCTCTTCCGAAAGCTCGTCCATGCCGAGAATGGCGATGATGTCCTGGAGCGCCTTGTAGCGCTGGAGCACCTGCTGGACCTGACGGGCAACCGCGTAGTGCTCCTCGCCGACGACCAGCGGGGAGAGCATGCGCGAGGTCGAGTCGAGCGGGTCCACCGCCGGATAGATGCCCTTTTCGGCGATCGAACGCGACAGCGTGGTGGTCGCGTCCAAGTGCGCGAACGAGGTCGCGGGCGCCGGGTCGGTCAAGTCGTCGGCCGGAACGTAGATGGCCTGCACCGAGGTGATCGACCCCTTCTGCGTGGTGGTGATGCGCTCCTGCAGCGCGCCCATGTCGGTGGCGAGGGTGGGCTGATAACCCACCGCCGACGGAATACGACCGAGCAGCGCCGACACTTCCGAGCCCGCCTGCGTGAAGCGGAAGATGTTGTCGACGAAGAACAGCACGTCCTGGCCCTTGTCACGGAAGTCTTCCGCGATGGTCAGACCGGTGAGCGCGACGCGAGCGCGGGCGCCCGGCGGCTCGTTCATCTGGCCGAACACCAGCGCGCACTTCGACTTCACGCTCGGATCCGGATTCTTCGGATCGGCGTTGACCTTGGACTCGATGAACTCGTGATAGAGGTCGTTGCCCTCGCGGGTACGCTCGCCGACGCCGGCGAACACGGAGTAACCACCGTGCGCCTTCGCGACGTTGTTGATCAGCTCCTGAATCAGCACGGTCTTGCCGACGCCGGCGCCGCCGAACAGGCCGATCTTGCCGCCCTTGGCGTAGGGCGCAAGCAGATCGACGACCTTAATGCCGGTGACGAGAATTTCCGCTTCGGTCGACTGGTCGGTGTAGGTCGGAGCTTCCTGGTGGATGGCGCGCAGGCCCTCCGTCTTGACCGGGCCGGCTTCGTCGATCGGCTCGCCGATAACGTTGATGATGCGGCCGAGTGTGCCTTCGCCGACGGGAACGCGGATCGGCGAACCGGTGTCGGTCACTTCCTGGCCGCGGACCAGACCTTCGGTGGTGTCCATCGCGATCGTGCGGACGGTGGATTCACCGAGATGCTGGGCGACTTCGAGCACCAGGCGGTTGCCGCCGTTCTTGGTCTCGAGCGAGTTGAGAATGGCCGGGAGGTGGCCTTCGAACTGCACGTCGACGACGGCGCCGATGACCTGGGTGACGCGACCGACCTGGGTGGCTGCTGTAGCCATGGACTCTATCTCCTTCGATCCGAACTTTTAGACCACGGTCGGCTTGACCGGGATGTTGCCTTGAATGGGTACCGATGCGTCTTCGTCAGACAGCCTCGGCGCCCGAGATGATTTCGATCAGTTCCTTGGTGATCATCGCCTGACGCGTACGGTTGTAGACCAGCGTCTGCTTGCGGATCATTTCGCCCGCGTTGCGCGTCGCGTTGTCCATCGCGCTCATCTGCGCACCGTAGAACGAAGCGTTGTTCTCGAGCAGCGCGCGGAAGATCTGGACCGCGAGATTGCGCGGCAGCAGGCGCTTGAGGATCTCGTCTTCCTCGGGCTCGTATTCGTACGACGTCGTGCTGGGGGCAGCGCCCTCCTCGACGACCAGCGGGATGACCTGCTGGGCGGTCGGGATCTGCGCGATCACCGAGCGGAAGCGCGAATAGAACAGCGTGCAGACGTCGAATTCACCGTTCTCGAAACGGGCCAGAACCTTCTTGGCGATGTCCTCGGCATTGACGAAGCCGAGCTGGCGAACGCTGCGCAGATCGAGGTGTTCGACGATCTGCTTGTCGAACAGGCGGCGGAGCTGCTCGTAGCCCTTGCGGCCGACGCAGAAGAACTTCACTTCCTTGCCCTGCGCGATCAGCGCCTGGGCGCGCTCGCGGGCGAGACGCACGATCGACGAGTTGAAGGCGCCGGACAGGCCGCGCTCGCCGGTGCAGACCAGCAGCAGGTGAACCTGGTCCCTGCCGGTGCCGGCGAGCAGCGTCGGCGCGCCGGGCGAGCCCGCAGCGGCGCCGGCGATGTTGGAGATCACCGCACTCATCTTGTCGGCATAGGGGCGCGCTGCTTCCGCGGCGGTCTGCGCACGGCGCAGCTTGGAGGCCGCGACCATCTGCATGGCCTTGGTGATCTTTTGCGTCGCCTTGGTGGAGGCGATGCGGACGCGCATGTCTTTAAGTGACGCCATTCTTCGTTCACCCCGGCGGTTCGACTGATACGTCGGACCGCTAGCCTGTCCCTATTGCAATGCCCGGCCGGGCGCCGGGCACGCTTCCTGTTGTTTTGCCTTTCAAGCGGTCATGGCCGGAAGAACCGGCCATACTGCCATCAGGCGAAGGTCTTGGCGAAGCCTTCGACCACCGACTTCAGCTTGGCGGCGGTGTCGTCCGAGAGATCGCGGGTATCGCGGATCGAGTTGAGGATCTCGACGTTCTTGCCGCGCAGGAGCGACAACAGACCGTCCTCGAACGCGCGCACCTTGTTGAGCGGGAGCGGATCGAGATAGCCGTTGGTGCCGGCCCAGATCACGCAGACCTGCTCTTCCATCTTCAGCGGCGCGAACTGCGGCTGCTTGAGCAGCTCGGTCAGGCGCGAACCGCGGTTGAGCAGGCGCTGGGTCGAGGCGTCGAGGTCGGAGCCGAACTGCGCGAACGCCGCCATTTCGCGGTACTGCGCGAGCTCGCCCTTGATCTTGCCGGCGACCTTCTTGGTGGCCTTGGTCTGCGCCGAGGAGCCGACGCGCGACACCGACAGACCGACGTTCACCGCGGGACGGATGCCCTGGAAGAACAGGTCGGTTTCCAGGAAGATCTGACCGTCGGTGATCGAGATGACGTTGGTCGGAATGTACGCCGACACGTCGTTGGCCTGGGTTTCGATGACCGGCAGCGCCGTCAGCGAGCCCGACCCCTGATCCTTGTTCAGCTTCGCCGCACGCTCGAGCAGGCGGGAGTGGAGATAGAACACGTCGCCCGGATAGGCTTCGCGGCCCGGCGGGCGGCGCAGCAGCAGCGACATCTGGCGGTAGGCGACGGCCTGCTTGGACAAGTCGTCATAGATGATGACCGCGTGCATGCCGTTGTCGCGGAAATACTCGCCCATGGTGCAGCCGGTGAAGGGCGCGATGTACTGCATCGGCGCCGGATCCGAAGCGGTGGCGGCGACGACGATCGAGTATTCGAGCGCGCCCTGCTCTTCCAGCACCTTCACGAACTGGGCAACGGTCGAACGCTTCTGGCCGACCGCGACGTAGACGCAGTACAGCTTGATGTTCTCGTCGGGCTGCGCGTTGAGCGGCTTCTGGTTCAGGATGGTGTCGAGCGCGATTGCGGTCTTGCCGGTCTGACGGTCACCGATGATCAGCTCGCGCTGGCCGCGACCGATCGGGATCAGGGCGTCGATCGCCTTGAGGCCGGTCGCCATCGGCTCGCTCACCGACTTGCGCGGAATGATGCCAGGCGCCTTGACGTCGACGCGCATGCGCTTGTCGGCCTGGATCGGCCCCTTGCCGTCGATCGGATTGCCGAGCGCGTCGACGACGCGGCCGAGCAGGCCCTTGCCGACCGGCGCGTCCACGATGGCGCGGGTGCGCTTGACGGTCTGGCCTTCCTTGATCTCACGGTCGGCACCGAAAATAACGACACCGACGTTGTCGGTTTCGAGGTTCAGCGCCATGCCGCGGGTGCCGTTCTCGAACTCGACCATTTCACCGGCCTGGACGTTGTCCAGACCGTAGACGCGGGCGATACCGTCGCCGACGGACAGCACCTGTCCGACTTCGGAGACTTCAGCTTCCTGGCCGAAATTCTTGATCTGGTCCTTGAGGATCGCGGAAATTTCCGCGGCGCGGATGTCCATCAGCCTGCCTCTTTCATCGCGTGCTTGATCGAATTGAGTTTGGTGCGAAGCGAACCATCCACCATGCGGCTGCCCAGCTTGACGACGAGGCCACCGATGATCGAGGGATCGACTTTCACGTTCAGCGCGACGTCCTTGCCGGTCACCGATTTCAGGGCGGCCTTGAGGGCGTCGAGATTCTTGTCCGACAGCGTTTCCGCCACGGTGACGTCAGCCGTCGTCTCACCCTTGAACTTGGCGACGAGGGCACGATAGGCGCGAATGACATCGCTCACCGCGAACAGGCGGCGGTTGGCGGTCAGCACCTTCAGGAAGTTGGCGGAGATGCCCGCGATGCCGACCTTGTCCAAGACGGCAGAGAGGGCCTTGGACTGGGCGTCGGCCGCGAACACCGGGCTGAGGACCAGGCGCTTCAGATCGGCGCTCTCGTTCAGCAAGGCATCGAATTTGTCGAGATCAGCCCTGACCTCGTCGACCACATTCTGGTCGCGGGCTAGTTCAAACAAGGCCGTTGCATAACGGCCTGACACACCGGAAACGGACGTATCTTCTGCAGCCACAGACGCGCTCTTTTTGCTGTCAAACTCGCAAGGGAAAAACCGTCGCCACGAAGCGGCGCCAAGCGATCCAAGCCCTTGGAATTCAAGCGGGACTTCGATTTCCGGCCGACACAGGAAGTGCCGGGGCCGTTAAAATCGCGGCTTTGCTAACATAGCAGGCGCGCACGTGCAACATGACGCCAAATTAAAGGCACGAGGTTCTGCCGCCAGTTCGTCGCAGCGCGCGGCACCTTATAGACGGCCAGGACGGCTACCTGCCGCGCCGCGGAATTGCCGCGAGCATTGCGTCGGCATCTCCCCTTTTGTTCCCGCCCTCAGCGCATAGCGGCCATGAACACGGATCACTGAGGCGTGAGTCGGTCGGCCATGGTTCCCGGCGCCGAATACTTACCGAATTCTAAATATCCGGAACGACGACTTCAGTTTACAGTATTCGTAAGTAATAGCTTGGTTATTCAATCGTTAAAGCGCTGATGTGCGAAACTTCAGCTGCAATATCGATGCCAATAACAAGATATTTCAGGACGACACAGAACGGATTTACTGCCCAATTCATGCCTCATTGGGAATCGAAACGCGATCTCGCTCACAAACTGACGGGGGCTCACTTAGCCACATATGTGGCAATACTAGCTTAGGGACCATTAAATGCTGTCTTTGAAGACGCTGGGCACTGCGACCCGGCCGCGCACGGCGATTACTTTCGTTGCCGCAACTCTCCTCATCGGTGGAACCGCCACCGAAGCGTCCGCCAAATCCAGGTATCACCGGCACCATCACCATCACGCCCAGAACGATTCCAGCTCCGACTGGCGCAGCGCCAACGCGTCCATGACGCCGTCGTCGGGCACGGGCCACAGCTTCTCCGGCATGGCCTCCTTCTACGGCAGCGAGTCCGGCAGCAGGACCGCGTCGGGCCAGCGCTTCAACCAGAACGCCATGACCGCGGCGCACCGTTCGCTGCCGTTCGGCACCAAGCTGCGCGTCACCCACCGTGGCCAGAGCGTCATCGTCACCATCAATGACCGTGGCCCGTTCATTCGCGGCCGTGTCCTCGACCTCTCCACCGGCGCAGCCCGCGCCATCGGCCTCACGGGCGCCGGCGTCGGCCGCGTCACCGCGGAAGTCGTCTCCTAACGGCGCGACCAGCGCCTCACCTCACAAGCGCAGTTTTCATCATCGTCCGCCCGGACGTGAGCAGTTTGATGCGCGCGTGAGACAAGCCCGCCGTCTTGGGGGACGGCGGGCTTTTTTTGTTGCCGTCATTCCGGGGCGCGCCAACGGGTCCGCGCGAAGCGCGGCCCGATGACAGGCTCCGCGTGAGCCCGGAATCCATCAGGCGGCATTAACCGCGGTGAAATGGATT
>JAEYRD010000026.1 GCA_023435725.1 Pseudomonadota bacterium
ACGCGCCTGGAAATCCTCCCAGATGTCGCCGCGCAGGCCGTTGCCGCAGACGAGCCGCAGGCGATGGCGGTTCTCGTATTCCGACGGCGGCGCCTTAAGCAGATAGCGGCAGAGCTCGCCGATATACCGGAACAGCGTGCAGTCGTGCCGCACGATGTCGGGCCAGAAATTCGAAGCCGAGAATCTCTCCGCGATCACCACCGATCCGCCGGCGGCCAGCATGCTGCACGGCGCGACAACACCGCCGACCGAGTGGAACAGCGGCAGGCAGTCATAGAGGCGATCCTGCGGCGTCGCACCGGTGAGACCCGCGAACCAGAAACCCCAATTGAGGATGCGGCGATGGCTGATGCTGGCGGCCTTCGGCAGGCCCGTAGTGCCGGACGTGTAGATCAGCAATGCCCGGTCGTCGATGCTGACGTTGCCACGCTCCTCCGGCGAAAGCGGACCGTCGGCGAGTGCGGCGAGCGCGACGTCGATCGCGCGTTCACGGCGGGCATCGCCATGGACCCAGATTTTCGGGGTCGTCTTCAGGTGGGGCGATGCGCCGTCCAGCATCTCCGTCAGCTCATGCGCGACGATGATGTGGAGCGGCTTTGCGACGTCGATGCAGTGCGCGAGCGACTGCCCGACGAGCTTGGTGTTGATCAGCGCCACCACACCGCCGACCCGGCTGATGCCGAGCCAGGCGGCGACATAGTCGATACCGTTCGGCATGATCAGGGCAACGGTGTCGCCCCTGTCTATGCCGACCGAGCGCGCCCAGCGCGCGTAGCGGTTGATGCGCCTGGACAGGCCTTCGTAGTCGAGGACTGCATCGTCAGCGACCAGCGCGACGTGGTCGGGCTGGCGCTGCGCCCAATCGTCGATGACGTCGGCGAACAGTCGGCCCGGCAGCGTTTCGATCCGTGCGGTGAGCTCGATGGCCTTCAGCCAGATTTTCGAGGCCGAGGGTGCGCGCGCGGCTTTCGGCTGCGTGATGACGCCGGTGGTCATATCGTTCATCTCTAGGGCGGTCTCTGCTCCCGGCAGATTAGACCCGCGAGCCCTGCCCAGGTGTTAAGAGACAAGGTAAAGCCCGGTTAGCGGACGATTAACTCCAGTCATCCTTTACCAAGCTGGCGGGATCGGCGTGCGCTGCGGCGCAATTCTTGCGATAGCAGATCCAGTCATTTTGGCGCGCTACGCGTGTCCCCTTCCCCGCATGCTTGGCGAGGCGAACTGGAGACTATTATGATCACCAGGAGATTTTTTCTCCAATCGGCCGCTTGTTCCGCAGCCGCGCTCGCCGGGTCAACTGCTTTCGCGCTCGGTAACCCGTCCTATCCGTCGCGCAGCGTAAAATGGGTGGTGCCTTATGCACCGGGCGGTGCCACCGACGTGCTGTCGCGGCTGCTCTGCCAGCGCCTGTCCGACAGGCTCGGCCAGACCTTCGTCGTCGAGAACAAGCCTGGCGCCGGCAGCAATATCGGGACACAGGCGGTCATCACGTCCGCGCCCGACGGCTACACGCTGCTGCTGACCTCGACCGCAAATGCCATCAATGCCTCGTTCGACCCGGCGCTACCTTACGATTTCGCCAAGGGCATCGCGCCGGTCGCAGGTGTCGCACGGATCCCGTTGGTGCTGGTCGTCAACAACGACCTGCCGGTGAAGACCGTCGCCGACTTCGTCGCCTATGCGAAGGCCAATCCCGGCAAGATGTCGGTCGCCTCCTCCGGCATCGGCACCTCGCTGCATCTCTCCGGCGAATTGTTCAAGTCTCTGGCCGGCGTGCAGTTCACCCATGTGCCCTATCGCGGTTCGGCGCCGGGCTTGACCGACGTAATGAGCGGCCAGATCCAGGGCATGTTCGACAACGTTACCTCGTCCTTCGAACTTGTGCGCGCCGGAAAGCTGCGCGCGCTCGGCGTCACCACGCGCGAGCGCTCGGAGATCCTGCCGGACGTGCCGCCGATCGCGGACACGCTTGCCGGCTACGAAACCTCGTCGTTCTACGGCGTGGGCGCGCCGCACGACACGCCGCGCGAGATCGTCGACCTGCTCAATCGCGAGATCGACACCGCGCTGTCCGATGGCGAGATCAGGGCGCGCATCGCCGAGCTCGGCGCAATCCCGCTGCACGGCAACGCCAACGAGTTCGGCGGCATGCTGACGGCGGAGACCGACCGCTGGCGCAAGGTGGTGGAGCTGTCGGGGATCAAGAAGGAGTAACGGCGGGGCGCAACTTGCGTCCGGCCTGTCCACACCCACCATTCCTAGCGGCTTGCATTCGCGTTATGTGTGCGCGCATTTTGCCGCGCCATGACGACCAAATCCCGCGAGCGAATCTATGGTGCGTCCGTCCGTGCGGCGGCGGAGCGCGCGGCCGAAGCGCGCAAGGACGCTGATCGTCTCGCCTGCGAGGCCTGGAACAAGCGGTTGCTCGGATTCCAGGGCCCGGCGCAGCCTTCGCCAGCGCTGGGTGACGCGCTGAATGCGGGCTATCGCTATCTCGAAGTGAAGTGTCTGGGTTGCGAGACGCATCAGACAGTGGCGCTCGACATCGTCAGGCGCAGGAAGTCGACGCCGATCCACGAACTCGAACGCGCCATGCGCTGCCGGCAGTGCTCGGAACGGACGGGCCGCCCCTACAAGCGCAGCCATCTGATCGCATTGCGCAGGACGAAGATCTCCGCGAACGATCCGCGTTCGGACTGGTGGCCGGGGGAGCGGTGATGCTCCCCCGCGAACATCTATCGATGGCTGCGGACGAGCTTAATCCACGGTGAATTCGAGGTTGAACCGGATTGGATTGACGGAAGTCGTGACGAACCTGACTGTCTTGCCGCTCAACCCTGCGTACGGGCCCGATGCGAACTTGACGATTCCCTTGCCCGAGGATTCGACCCCGACGGGCTTTCCGTCCTTCATCACCGCCTGAGCAGAGCCTTCGATGAGTTGCGTCACGAGGCGCCCCCCCGGAATCCGGTGCACGCCACCACCGAATACGATGGTTGCCTTGGGACCGTCCCACTCCACCGCATTCGAGGCAGAATAGACTGCGCCTTTCAGCGGGCCATCGACGCCGACGCAGACGTAGTCTTGGGCCACCAAATTGTGGTCCGGGCGGTCGCCGATGGGCTCTTGGCTGTAGAATCCGGCCGTGCTGCATTCGTAACGCGCAATCATATCGGCGCGGGCTGGCTGAGAAACGGCGGCCACACAAAGGGCCGCACCGACGAGCATGGCAGCGGTACGCCTGTTCATGGAGATCTCCTCGCCTCATGCGCCCGATCCAACGGGGACCAGCATGATGCCGGACTCCTGATGTCGGGCTTAAACTCTAGAGTGCCAAGGATCGCAGATGCGCGCGTTGATTTGGCTCAACGCCGTCGCGCGGCACTGCGGCAGCGAGGTGAAGGAGCAGTCGTACCACTCGCCGCCGCCCCTGTTTGCGCCGGAATAGACGTGCATGCAGACGGGATAGCTGGGATCGAACGTCTGGGCCTGCGTCGGCGCGGCCGCCGGGAACGCACCGACAGTGATGATCAGCCCGAATGAGATGCGCACGAGGGATGTTCGTGCGCGCCGGGCCACAGGTCGCTAGAGCGGTTCATCGATTAATTGAATCGGGAGGGATTCCGTCGGGCGACGGTTTGTGATTCAAGATGCTGGCTGGATCGGAGGCCAGCATCGGATGGTTCGACCTCTTTCGACTGATCTTCGGGA